>CAZJOM010000027.1:0-2146 GCA_964547645.1 uncultured Flavobacteriaceae bacterium | reverse complement strand
ATGACCGATCTAGCTCGCATCATCGCCGAGGCCTACCGCTGGCAGCGCCGGCTAGGGAACGCTGAGATCGAAGCCCCGCACTGCCACATCGTTGCCAACCCGGCTCACCCCGATGTTTGGGACTCAAATCACGCCGACCAGGTAACGGCGCAGACGGAAACCGAAATAGACGGCGTGTTCCAAGCGATGAACAAGCACTTGGCCCATACGCATTGGCGCGTCGTTCACACCGACAGCTTTACGCCCGATGCTTTCCTGGCCCGCCTCGCGCTCAACAATTTTGAAGAGCGGCCGGTCACGATCCAAATGGCCTTGCACGGCGACGTCACCGATCGCGGCGCACCGATCGAATTGCACCCGGTCAAGAGCGATGCCGATTGGGACAAACTTCTGGAGCTCGTGCTCGCCGACCACGCCGAAGGCCGGCGCACCAGCGGTCTCGACGTCTCGCCGGAAGTCAGCGCAGGCATGGTTGCCGGCTATCAGGCAAAAAGCCCCGCCTACCAATTTCATCTTGCGATCCAAGGCAGCAAGCCCGTGGCCTACGGCGCCCACGCGGCGGCCCCCAACGGCGCCGGCATGATCGAAGACCTGTTCACGCTGCAAGCCGCGAGGCGCAAGGGCATAGCGACAGCCATGATCGCCGCCTTCGCCGATCGCTTACGTGCCGCAGGTTGCCACACGATTTTCCTGGGCGCCCTTAGCACCGAAGCACCCAAGCACCTCTACGCGCGCTTAGGCTTCCGACCGGTGATGCTCGCCCGCACCTGGGTTCACGAAAACGCCCCCTAAAACCCCGGCGCGAACTTACCGTTCTTCGGCCAGCCCTTCGGCGCCAAGCGCCCAGCCTGGGCTCGCTCGCCGCGGTAATCGCTGAGTTCGCTCTTTTCCCACGTCCGCCCGTTGTAGTCGCGCAGACCGTCCGCATAGACGAACGACGTCGCGTCGCACAGACCGCCATCCTTATATTTCTGCATCGTGACGCCCTTGCCCTTTGCCATCTCCGGCACGTCAGCAAGCTTGAAGATCACCATCTTCCGGTTCTCGCCGATGAACGCGACATGATCGCCAACGGCCGGCGTACACACCTTCACCTCCTCGAGCGGATCGACGTTCATCACCTGCTTGCCGCCCTTCTTCTGCGCGATCACCTCGTCTTCCGGCACCACGAACCCCCGGCCGGAACTCGACGCGATCAAGAGCTTGCGCCCCGGTTGATGCACGAACAGCGAGACGATGTCCTGATCGTTCTCCAGATCGCACATCAAGCGCACCGGCTCGCCGTTGCCGCGTCCTCCCGGCAACTGCGAACAGTCGAGCGTGAAGAACCGCCCGTTCGTGGCGAACAGCACCAGCTTGTCCGTCGTCTGCGCCTGAATGGCAAAACGCCCCTTGTCGCCGTCCTTAAACTTGAGGTCGTCGTTCGGCTCGATATGGCCGCGCATGGCCCGTATCCAGCCCTTGTCGGAGCAGATGACGGTGATCGGTTCCTTCTCGACCAAAGCCTCCATCGGCACGTCCTCGACCGTCGGCGCGTCGGAGAACGCAGAGCGCCGCTTGCCAAGCGCCGTCTTAGCACCGAACTTCGCGCGCAGCTCTTGGAAGCTCGCCTTCAACTTGTCGTTCTGCTTCTCTTCCGACTTCACAAGCGACTTCAGCTCCTTCTGCTCCGCCTGCAACGCCGTGTGCTCTTGGCGAATCTCCATCTCCTCCAGCTTGCGCAAGCTGCGCAGCCGCATGTTGAGGATCGCCTCGGCCTGGTTCTCCGTCAGCTTGAACGCCTTGATCAGCTCCGGCTTCGGCTCGTCCGAGGTGCGGATGATCTTGATCACCTTGTCGATGTTCAAGAACACCGACAGATAGCCTTCCAAAATCTCCAGCCGATCGGCGATCTTCGCCAAGCGATGGCTCGCCCGGCGGATGAGCACGTCGCGCTGATGCTCCAAGAACGCGATCAGCGTCTGCTTCAGGCTCATCACTCGCGGCGTCTGGTTCGCATCCAGCACCGTCATGTTGAGCGGAAAGCGTGTCTCGAGATCGGTCTGACGGAACAGCTGCTCCATCATCATATCGGGCTCGATGTTGCGGCTTTTCGGGATCAAGACGAGGCGAATGTCCTCCGCCGATTCATCCCGCACGTCATCAA
>CAZJOM010000026.1:9558-47536 GCA_964547645.1 uncultured Flavobacteriaceae bacterium | reverse complement strand
CTGATGAGTGCGGCGGCGAAGTTCTTGTCCGAACCGCAAGGGCCGTGCGTCGCTATGGTCGAGTCCACCGGCTGGGACACACACGCCAATCAAGTGGGACAATACGGCGTGCTCAGTCGCAATCTGCTGGCGCTCGACAGAGGCATCGACGCGCTCGCCACCGGTCTTGGGCCCCGGTGGAAGCAGACCGCCGTGTTGATCGTCACAGAGTTCGGCCGCACCGTCGCGATGAACGGAACCGCAGGCTCGGATCACGGCAACGGCGGCGCCGCGTTCTTGCTGGGCGGCGCCGTCGCAGGCGGACGCGTCATCGCCGACTGGCCCGGACTTGGCAGTGCCAATCTCTATGAAGGTCGCGATCTCAAGCCGACCTCCGATCTACGCTCGCTCATGAAAGCAGCACTGATCGATCATCTCGGCGTTCCCGCCGCCTTTGTGGAACGTGTCGCGTTCCCGGAGAGCACACCGGCGCGCGCCATGACAGGGCTCTTCCGGGGCTAACGCCCGGCGACGAAATCAGCGCGCAGCGAGCTCGCAGTGTGTGTTGAGTTTGTTGGACCCGCGACAATTTGTTCGCTTTATGTTCTCGGCGCTTTCGGCGATATTCGGCGCTCAAAATAAGTATTGGTGGACGTGCGCCCGGCGCCCCTCGGCGGCCGGGCTGCTCGTTATTTGGGCGCGCTTCTTGTGGGCTCTTGCGCTTTGCGGACAGTGCATCGCGGACAAAGACCCCTGTCCGGCGTGTCCGCCTTCAGAACCGCGGAAACCGCCGCTTTCCCCATGCCTGCGCGCTCGTGTTGATTGACTTGGGACCGCCCGCGCGCCACGTTCGGTTCAACGTTGGGGCCCGCCGCGATGGCGCTGCTCAAATGGCCAACCATTCGACCCTTTGCGGAAGAGAGCCACGCCATAGCCCACGCGGGCGAAGGCGGGCCGCCGAAGGAGCAACCGCCCTGGAATCTCTCAGGCACCCGGGACCGCAAAGGCGATGACAGTCTGGAAAGCGAGCGCCCACGATTTCGGCGCTCCACCGACGGGGTAGGCGAGGGGGAAACCGCTCGCGAAATCTCTCAGGTCCTCATGACAGATAGGGCTGTGTCCCGCGAAGCCACTTGGCGAAGCGGGAGCGCGGGGAACTATTTGCGAGACCTGGAGACACCATGGCCGATCCGGCCCCTAACGATCTGAAGCGCACACCGCTCTACGCCTTGAACGTCGAACTCGGCGGCAAGATAGTGCCGTTCGCCGGCTACGAGATGCCCGTGCAATTCCCAGCCGGCATCATGAAGGAGCACCTTCACACCCGCGCGGCGGCCGGGTTGTTCGACGTCTCGCACATGGGCCAGGCGTTCCTGCGGCTCGAAGGTCCGGGCGGCCACGACGGGATCGCCGCGCTGCTCGAAACGCTGACGCCGGGCGAGATCAAGGGTCTAAAGCCCGGTCAGATCCGCTACACGTTGCTGCTCAACGACGAAGGCGGCATCCGCGACGACTTCATGGTGAGCCGCCCGGTCGCGCCCACAGACGCGGGAACACTGTTCCTGGTCGTCAACGCCGGCACGAAAGACGCCGACTTCGCTCACATCGCGGCGAGCCTCAAGGGCCGCGCCAAGCTCGAACGTCTCGACGATCGCGCGCTCGTCGCGTTGCAGGGTCCGAAAGCGGCTGAGGTGCTGGAACGCATAGTGCCCGGTGTTGCGGCGATGAGCTTCATGACAATCGCAAACTTCGCCTGGGAGCGTGCGGATCTGTACGTCTCCCGCTCCGGCTACACCGGCGAAGATGGCTACGAAATCTCCGTCCCTGGCGCGATGGCCGTTGCCTTCGCCCGGGTGCTCCTCGCGCAAAGCGAAGTCGCCCCCATCGGCCTCGGCGCCCGCGACAGCCTGCGCCTCGAAGCCGGCCTCTGTCTCTACGGTCACGACATCGACGAAACCACGACGCCCGTCGAGGCAAACCTCACCTGGGCCATCGGCAAACGCCGCAAGCTGGAAAAAGGCTTCCCCGGCGCCGACAAGATCATGGACCAACTCTTCAACGGCGCGAAACGCGTCCGCGTCGGCATCAAACCCGACGGCCGCGCCCCGGCCCGCGAAGGCACGGAGATCGTCGACAGCTCCGGCGCCCCCGCCGGCCGCATCACCTCCGGCGGCTTCGGCCCCAGCGTCAACGGCCCCATCGCCATGGGCTACGTCAGACCCGACGTCGCCAACGACGGCACGGAGTTGGGCCTGATCGTCCGCGGCCAAAAACTTCCGGCCCGCGTCGTGCCGATGCCTTTCGTTCCCAAACGCTTCCACAAACCTTGAGATCACCGATGACCACGAAATACACCAAAGACCACGAATGGGTTCGCGTTGAAGGCAACGTCGCGACCGTCGGCATCACCGCCTACGCGGCGGAACAGCTCGGCGACGTCGTCTTCGTCGAGCTCCCGGCCGTCGGCAAAGCGGTCGACAAGGGCGGTGAGGCCGCCGTCGTCGAAAGCGTCAAGGCCGCAAGCGAAGTCTACGCCCCGATCTCCGGCGAAGTCGTCGAGGTCAACAGCGCGCTCGAAGCGGAACCCGCGAAGGTCAATGCCGACGCCGCCGGCACCGGCTGGTTCCTCAAACTCAAAATCAAAAACGCCGCCGAGCTCAACGACCTGATGAGCGAGGCCGACTACCAAACCTACGTAAAGGGCCTCTGATGCGTTACCTGCCGCTCACCGACGCCGACCGCAAAGCCATGCTGGGCGTGATCGGCGCCAAGTCGATCGACGACCTCTACCGCGACGTGCCGCGCGCGGCGTACCTGACGACGCTGACCGACCTGCCGATGCATGCCGGCGAACTTGAGGTCGAGCGCCAAATGGCCAAGCTCGCCGCCCGCAATGTCGCGGCCGGCAGCGTGCCGTTCTTCTGCGGCGCCGGCGCCTATCGCCACCATGTTCCCGCCTCGGTCGACCACCTGATCCAGCGCTCCGAATTCCTGACCAGCTACACGCCCTACCAGCCGGAAATCGCGCAGGGCACGCTGCAATATCTGTTCGAATTCCAAACCCAGGTCGCGATGCTGACCGGCATGGAAGTCGCAAACGCCAGCCTCTACGACGGCTCTACCGCGACCGCCGAAGGCGTGCTCATGGCCGCCCGCGTGACGAACCGGAAGCGCATCGTCCTTTCGCCGAACCTGCACCCGCACTACGTCGAAACCGTCCGCACGACCGCTGAATCCGCCGGCCTCGAAATCGTCGAAGGCAACGAAACCGCGCTCGACGACAAGACCGCCTGCTTCGTCGTCCAGAACCCCGACTTCTACGGCTCGATCCGCGATCTGACGCCGCTCTCCGACGCCGCCCACGCGAAAGGCGCACTCCTCATCGCGGTGGTCACGGAGATTGTCTCTCTCGGCGCGATCACACCGCCCGGCGAAATGGGTGCCGACATCGTGGTGGGCGAGGGGCAGTCGATCGGCAACGCGCTCAACTTCGGCGGGCCTTATGTCGGCCTCTTCGCCACGCGCCAAAAATTCCTGCGCCAAATGCCCGGCCGCCTCTGCGGCGAGACGACGGACGTCGAAGGCCGCCGCGGCTACGTGCTGACGCTCTCGACCCGCGAGCAACACATCCGCCGCGAAAAGGCGACCAGCAACATCTGCACGAACTCCGGCCTCTGCGTGCTGGCGTTCACAATCCACTTGTCGCTACTCGGCGAAGAAGGCTTTCACAAACTGGCCGCCCTGAACCATGATCGCGCCGTCCAGGCCGCCGACAAACTCACCCGCGTGAAGGGCGTCGAACTGGTGACGCCGACGTTCTTCAACGAATTCACGCTAAAACTGCCGAAGCCCGCCGCGCCGATCGTTGACGCGCTCGCCGAAGAAGAAATCATCGCCGGCGTCCCCGTCTCGCGCCTGAAGCCGCACGACAAACAAGCGGCGAACTTGCTGCTTGTCGCCGTCACCGAAACCACAACGCCCGCCGACATCGATGCCTTTGCGGCCGCCCTGACCAAGGTGCTCTCATGATGAACAAGCAAGGCCGCCCGACGATGGGCACCGCCGTTCCGCACGCCGAACTCGCCACGATCTCCGGCCACCGCGGGCTCGATCATGAAGAACCCCTGATCTTCGAACTCGGCCGCACCGGCAAGTCCGGCGTCGACCTGCCGGAACCCGAACTGAAGCACGATCGGCTCGGTGGCCTGCGCCGTCGCGGCCCGATCGGCTTACCCGGTCTCAGCGAACCCGAAGTCGTGCGCCACTACGTGCGCCTGAGCCGCAAGAACTACGCGATCGACAGCGGCTTCTATCCGCTGGGCTCCTGCACGATGAAGCACAACCCGCGCCTCAACGAAAAGATGGCGCGGCTTCCCGGTTTCGCGGACATCCACCCGCTGCAACCCGTCTCGACGATCCAAGGCGCGCTCGGGCTGATCGATCACCTGGCGCACTGGCTGAAGATGCTGACGAACATGCCGGCGGTGGCGATGAGCCCGAAGGCCGGTGCGCACGGCGAACTCTGCGGCCTGATGGCGATCAAAGCCGCGCACGAAGCGCACGGCCAGAAGCGCAACGTCGTGCTCGTCCCCGAATCCGCACACGGCACGAACCCCGCCACGGCCGCGCTCGTCGGGTACACGGTGGAAGAGGTCCCCGCCAACGACCGCGGCCGCGTCGATCTCGAAGCATTGAAGGCGAAGCTCGGGCCGCATGTCGCCGCGATTATGCTGACGAACCCGAATACCTGCGGCCTGTTCGAAAACGAGATGCTCGAAATCTCCGCGGCGGTTCACAAGGCCGGCGCCTATTTCTACTGCGATGGCGCCAACTTCAACGCCATCGTCGGCCGCGTCCGCCCCGGCGATCTCGGCATCGACGCCATGCACATCAACCTGCACAAGACGTTTTCGACTCCGCACGGCGGCGGCGGCCCCGGCGCCGGCCCGGTTGTGCTGTCGGCAGCGCTCGCGCCCTACGCACCGCTGCCGCTGATCGTGCACGGCGAACGCGGCTTCGAATTGATCGAAGATGAGCGCGCCGCCAAAACACACGACGCAGCCCCGTTCGGCCGCATGAGCGCCTTCCACGGCCAGATGGGCATGTTCACCCGCGCGATGACTTACATGCTCAGCCACGGCGCCGACGGCCTCGCCCAAGTCGCGGGCGATGCGGTGCTGAACGCGAACTATGTGCTCGCTTCGCTCAAGGACGAAATCTCCGCCCCGTTCGGCAACGGCCCCTGCATGCACGAAGCACTATTCGACGATAGCTTCTTGAAGGAGACCGGCGTCACAACGCTCGACATCGCCAAGGCGCTGATCGACGAGGGCTACCATCCGATGACGATGTACTTCCCGCTCGTCGTCCACGGCGCCATGCTGATCGAGCCCACGGAAACGGAGTCGAAATACGCGCTCGACGAGTTCATCAAGGTCATGCGCGGCCTAACGGCGGAAGCGAAAGCCGGCAACACGGCGCGCTTCGAAGGCGCCCCGCACTTCGCCCCGCGCCGCCGGCTCGACGAAACCGCCGCCGCCCGCAAACCCGTGCTACGTTGGAGCCCACCAGTCACAAAGGCCCAAGCGGCGGAGTAGGCACATGACCACAGTCGACGCATCAGCGGGCAAGAGCCGGTTCCAATCGGAATCGCGCTTCTTCCTCATCATGTCGATTGTCTCGGTGGCGATTCTCTTCTTGGGCTTCGCCCCGTCGTTCTACCTCAAGCCGGTCATCCAAGCCCCCGTACCGCCGCTGTCGACATTGTCGTTCGCGCACGGTGTCGTCGGCACGCTTTGGATGGTGCTCTTCGTCACCCAAGCCGCGCTGATCTTGAACAATAACGCCGCCCTACACCGCCAATTGGGCATGATGGGCGCGTTGCTGTTCGGCCTCATGGCGATGTTGGGTTTCTGGACGGCGATCAAGGCCGGCGAACTCGGCCATGTACCGCCGGAGGCGCCGCCGCCGCTCGCCTTCATGGCGTTGCCCCTGATCGGCATGACGAGTTCGCTGTTGTTGGTGGCGATGGCGCTTTGGAACCGCAGCCACAGCGACTGGCACAAGCGCCTGATGCTTGCTGCGATGTTCTCGGTCACGGGGCCCGGCACCGGCCGCATCGCCGTCCCACTCGGTGTGGCCGCGTGGGGTCCGCAAGGCGGAATGTTCGTTACCGAACTGCTGCTCGTCGTGGCGATGGCGTACGATCGAGTTCACTCAAAGAGAATCCATCCCGCCTACTGGTACGCAGCCGCCATACTCGTCGCGACCCACATCGCCGTCACCTGGGCCTTCGCCAGCCCGGCAGTTTGGATGGCGTTCGCGCAATTCCTGACGCAGTCGTGATGACGCAGCGCGAGGCTGCATTCCGCGAAATCGTTGCAAGCGACCCAGACATCGCCGCGCTCCTTGCGGCGATGCGGACGTTCGAGGCACCTGACCTCTGGCTTGTCAGCGGCGTGCTGTTCCAAACTGTCTGGAACAAGCTCGAAGGCCGCCCGCACGGCCACGGCATCCTCGACTACGACCTGTTCTACTTCGACCCCGATACGTCCGAGGAAGCCGAAGACCGGTGGATCAAACGCGCGGCGAAACACTTCGCCTTCGCCGAGCGCGAGGTCCAACTCAGAAATCAAGCGCGCGTCCACCTATGGTACCCGAAGAAGTTCGACATCCCCTATCCGCAACTTCACTCGTCCTGCGACGGTATCAAGCAGTTCCTGATGCCCGCCTGTATGGTCGGCATCCGCCCAACCGCGCGCGGCGTTGATATCTTCGCGCCGCTAGGTCTTGGGGACATCTTCGATCGGCTGATCCGCCCGAACCCACTGTGGCAAGGCCCGCCGCGCCCCCGCTATCTGGAAAAGGCCGCACGCTACATGCAAGACTGGCCCACAGTCCGTTTCGCGAAAGAGGAGGCCGCATGATCGCCCGTTGGCTTTGCATTGCCGTGTTTGCACTCACCGCCGCAGCTCACGCAGCGGAACCCCCGGCCCCGACGCGCCTTCCACCGATCGACGAAGCAACGAAGGATCCGTCCTTCGTCCAGTTCCGCAACGAGCTCAAAGACGTGATCGCCCGCAAGGACGCCGCCAAACTCTTCACTTATCTCGCCTCCGACATTCATCTCAGTTTCGGAGGCCACTACGGTGGCCCCGAGTTCCACCAAATGTGGAAACCGTTCGACAAGGACACGAAGGTCTGGAGCGTCCTTACGCTGATCGTAGACAACGGTGGCAAGTTCATCGTCCCCGGCGGCTTCGCGGCGCCCTACGCCTTCGCCGCATTCCCAGAAAGCCTCGACGCCTTCTCGTACGTCGTCGCCACAAACCCGGCCGCGGTTCTGCGGGAGAAGCCGAACATCGACGCTCGCGTAATCGCAAAGCTGAGTTACGACATTCTGGAAGTCGTCAATTCCGCCGGCAAGATGCAACACGAAGCCGGCCCGAACGATTGGGACGAAGTCAAGACCGCCACGGGTCAACGCGGCTACGTACTCTCGTCGGACATCCGCAGCCCCATCGAGTACCGCGCCATCTTCGAAAAGCGGAAGGGCAAGTGGGTCATTCAAACGCTGATCGCCGGCGACTGAGGCGTGGCGCCAACTTCGACCTTGCGCCTGACCTGGGACCCTCCCTACGACTGGTCGGCTTTGCTCAAGTTCTTCGCGGCTCGGGCTATCCCTGGCGTCGATGAAGTTGAGGGCGAGACCTATCGCCGGACGTTTACGCTTGGCCGGAACCGGGGCCGGGTCTCAGTCGCACCCGTAAGCGGCACCCTGTCTGCGGAAGTGCCAGCGGCAGGTCGATTAGTTGGGCGAGGCATTGAACATAAACTCCGCCGCCTCTTCGACCTCGACGCGCCCGGAAAGACGATCGCTGCCCACCTTCGCCGCGATGAGGCCCTGAAACGATCGCTCAAGATGCGCCCCGGCCTGCGCGTTCCCGGTGTCTGGGATCCGTTCGAGCTGGGCGTACGCGCGATCCTCGGCCAACAGGTCAGCGTTGCCGCAGCCTCGACGCTCGCGGGGCGCGTGGCTTACCGATATGGAACGGAATTCGGGAAGACACATTCGAAGAATGGTGCGACGCTGAACCGGTTGTTCCCCAATCCCGAAACGCTTGCGGACGCGAACTTGGACGGACTTGGCATTACCTCCCGCCGTGCCGCGACTATTGTCTCATTTGCGCGTGCCGTCGCCAACGATGCAGCGCTGCTGTCGGCAGACCAGCCGCTTGAGGCTTTCGTCGAACGTATTGCCGACCTCCCGGGCTTCGGACCCTGGACCGCCCACTACATGGCGATGCGCATGGGTTACCCAGATGCCTTCCCTGCCGCCGACCTCGGCGTGCGTAAGGCGCTCAACACGACGAGCGACAAAGAAGTGCTGCGCCTTGCCGAAGCGTGGCGCCCGTATCGCGCCTACGCAACGATGCATCTTTGGGCGTCTTTGAGCGACTGACATGCAGCTCTTCGTCGAACGCATCAAGACGCCGATCGGACCCTTGCTGATCACACTTGACGGCAAGGCGCTCGCCAATGTTGCCTTCGCCGACCGCGAAGAGAGGAGAGCAGGGGAACTCGCCCGCGACTTTCCCGACGCGCAAGTGAAGCGCGCGCCGAAGCCAACGCATTTCGCGACAGCCTTGGCGGGTTACTTCGACGGCGACATCTATGCCATTGATAAGTTGCCGGTGATCGACTTCGGCACGGCGTTTCAGAGGCTCTGCTGGACGGCGCTTCGCCGCGTGCGGCCCGGCACGACGCGAAGCTACGGCGAACACGCCCGCATGATCGGCCGGCCGAACGCCTCCCGGGCCGTCGGTGCCGCTAACGGCTTCAATCCGATCTCGATCGTCGTCCCCTGTCACCGCCTCGTCGGCGCGAATGGCTCCCTCATCCACTACGGCGGCGGCCTCGAACGAAAGCGCTGGCTCATCGACCACGAAGCCCGATACGGCTTGGGAAAAGGCGTCACTTGACATGAAAGCAAGCGCTTGCTTTCATGTTTGGCATGAGGAAGACGCACCATCCAAAGCGAGAACGCGGACGCGAGACGCGAGAGCGGATCCTCGATAGCGCAGTGGAGCTCTTCGCACGCCACGGCTTCGACGCGATGACGATGCGCCAATTGGGCGATGCCGCCGGTCTCGACAACAGCAGTCTCTATCGGCATTTCCCCAGCAAGGCTGCCTTGGTCGATGCAGTACTCGACCGGGTCGCGGGTGACGTCCTTTCGGCGATCGGCGCGCGCCTCGATCTCGCAGAGCCCGCTTCGTTGAAAGCCCTCGAAGATGCTTGCGTCACCGTGGGCTTGCATCTGTTCGATCATCCGGCGGCGGCCCGCCTGATCGTGCACTGGATCATGTCGATGGGCGGCGTGAGCGGTGACTTCAAGGTTGCCGTGCCTGCTGGTGACCAAAGCCGGCCCGGCGGCAAGATGCTTGCGCTCTTGCGCGATTGGTTAGATCGCGGCGCCCGCCAAGGGCTGTTGCGCAAACAGGAAGCGCCGGAATCGATCGTTCTGCTCATGGGTGCTGTGCTGATCCGCCCTGCAACCTTTGGCTACCTGCTCGCAAGCCTTGAACCGAAGCGCAGTCGCAGCGTTGCGCGAGCCGCCTGGGAGCGGGAACTGCGCGCAGCAATCCGCGGAGCCTTCGCGCCATGACGCACAACACGCCCATCGCCGATCTGGAACGCGCCGATGTGCTCGATGCGCTCCGCAGTTTCGCGCTGCTCGGCATACTCATCTCCCACGTGCCTGGATTTTCCGGGTACGAATGGATGGCGCCCGGCGAGCAAGCCTTGCTCGACCGCTTTGGCATCGACACACCGCTCGCTGCGGTGTCGGAGTTCTTCATCCGCGGGAAGTTCTTCTCGCTCTTTTCGCTTTTGTTCGGCATCGGTTTCGCGGTGCAGCTGGAGAGCGCCATGCGGCGCGGCGCCGACTTCACGCGCCACTTCGCACGCCGCCTCGCAGTTCTCTTCATGATCGGAGTGACGCACGCGCTTGTCTGGTACGGTGATATTCTGAAGGACTATGCGTTGATCGGCTTGCTGCTGATCGTAACGGCCCGGTGGAGCGCTCGCAGCACTGGCTGGGCCGCGGCTTCGATACTGATCTTTCGTGCGATTTGGCCGTTGGCGGTCTTTGCTTTGGTCGCCTGGCTCGCGCCGCTCAAGCAAGACGCCAACCCGGGAGACGACTTCGCCGTGCTGGCAAGGGCGCTCGAAGGGAACGATGTGATCGCCGTGTTTGCCGCGAACGTTGATCTGCTCAAGCTCAAAGCGCTGCAGATGATCTACGACGGCAAGGCAATTTCGGTGTTCGGCATGTTTTTGCTCGGCGCCTATGTCGGCAAGCGGCGCCTCTATCGCAATCTCACTGCAAATGCACCTTTGCTTCGCCGCGTCCTGTACGTTGCAGCACCGCTCGGCATCGTAGGCAACGCCGCGCTTGTGCCCCTCCATGGCGCGACGCCGGACTATCCGCCGTCGACAATGTGGGCGATCGAGCAGGTCCTCTTCGCCGTCGCGGTGCCCGCCATGACGTTGGCCTATGCAAGTGCGTTCGCGCTAGCATGGCAGCGCCCGCTCGGTCGCTTCTTGCGCCATCTCGCACCGGCCGGCCGTATGGCGCTGACCACCTATGTCAGCCAAACGCTGATCTGCATGACCGTATTTTATGGGATCGGCTGGGGTCTACACGGCAGCATCGGCCTAGCCCAGTGCACCATGTTTGCGCTCGCACTCTTCGCGCTTCAGTGCCTGGTGAGCGCGGTTTGGCTAAGCCTCTTCCGCTTTGGTCCGCTGGAATGGATTTGGCGGCGCGCCACCTACGGCACCCCGCTTCCGATGCTTCGCCGTGCGGTCCGACCGGCGTAGCGGCGTCAGCTCGCTTGAGCTTTACGAAGCACGCCACGCCAAGCCGTCCAGGATGTAGGCAAGCACTGCCGCGATCCCTTGAGGCTTCGTGCGGTGCGATAGCCACGACGCCGCCGCTTCGATCTCTCGCACAGTCGGACGACCAGCAAGCAGATTAGCCACATCGTGTCCACGGAGGTTGCCGAACAGACGACGTAAATCCTCTGCCGTAGCCAAGCGCAAGTCGGCCGCTGCGAAGTCATCGTTTGCCGCGGGCAAATTCGCGAATTGTGAATCGTAGGGACGAGTCGGTGACAACGCTCGCACTCTCCATGCGTCACGCGCAGTATTGCTCGATTGGCGGGTCGGCGCCTTGATTCACGTCAATAAGGCAGCCCGAGCCGCAATCAAAAATCTCGGCGGTCAGTGCAACTTCGCGCGGAGGTCGCGGATCGCGCCATCGATCAGCGCATCGCCCTTAGCCTCTGTCATCTGCTTGCCGATCACTGCGCTAGCCGCAGCGCTCGCAACCGACGTTGCAGCGGCGCGCACATCGGCGATCGCTTCGGCTTCGGCTTGCGCGATCTTCTGTTCCGCCATCTTCGTCCGGCGTTCGATCTGCACCTGAAGCTGTGTGCGTGCATCGGCGGCCATACGCTCGGCCGACGCCTTGGCTCCATCGATGATCGCCTGCGCTTCTTGGGCGGCGTTGGCGGTCTTCTTCTTGTACTCGGCGAGCAGCGCTTCGGCTTCGGCACGCAGACGCTTCGCCTCGTCGAGCTCGTTCTTGATCGCAGCCGAGCGGTCGTCGAGCATCTTGGCGACCATGGTGGGCACCTTCTGCCAAACGAGTAGCGCGATGAACAACACCGTGCCGACGGCAACCCAAAAGGTGGGATCTTCCAACACGATGCTTCTCCTTATGCCGGCTTCAGCGCGTTGCGCACAGCCGCAGCCAGCTCGTCCGCATTGGCGGCGTTGCCGGTGAGTTTCGCCACGATCTCAGCTGCAGTGTCGCGTGCCACGTCGCCGACCTTGGCCATCGCAGCTTTGCGCATCTCTGCAATCCGCGCTTCGGCTTTGGCAGTGTCGGTCGCCAGTTGCTTCGACGCGGCATCGCTCTTTGCGTTGACCTCGCTTTGCACCTGATTGCGCATCTCGTCGCTGGTTTTCAGCGCCTTCGCGCGGGCATCGCCGAGCGCCTTTTCGTAGCCCGCCATCGCCGCTTCGCTGTCGCGCTTCGCCTGCGCCGCCGAATCAAGGTCGCCCTTGATGCGGCCGGCCCGGTCGGCGAGCACGCCCTGGATCTTCGGCAGCGCGAGTCGCGACAGCACGCTGTAGAGGACCACCAACGAGATCACGAGCCAGAACAGCTGGCTCGCAAACGTGGTGGTGTCGAGTTGCGGCAGCCCCGGCTTCGCCGTGTGAGCGTCGTGCTCGGTACCGGTGTGCAATTCCTCGCCACCGTGATCCACTGGCGGTTGCTCGGCCGGAACCGTTGGTTCCTCCGGCGCGACATCCGCGAGCTGAAACTGCTGAGCTGCCATAATCTCGATCTTTCGTCCGGTCTTAGAAGCCGAACATCAGAATGAACGCGACGACCAGACCGAACAGACCGGTCGCTTCGCAGAGTGCGAAGCCGAGGAGCAGGTTTGTTTGCTGGCTGGCGGCGGCCGACGGATTGCGGAGCGCGCCGGCGAGATAGCTGCCGAACACGTTGCCGACGCCGATACCGGCGCCGATGAGGGCCATGGCGGCCAGACCGGCGCCGATGAGCTTAGCTGCTGCGACTTCCATTGGTAGAACTCCTGTTAAGAGACGTTCGTGTGAACCGAAAAGACTAGTGGTGGTCGTGCAGGTGCACGGCCTCATTGAGATAGATGCAGGTCAAAAGCGCGAACACCCAGGCTTGGATACCCGCGACCAGAACTTCGAGCGCCGTAACTGCGATGCCGGCCAGCAACGGCGCGATTGAAAGGAACTGCAAAACGCCGCCCGCACCCAGCATGGTCACGATGAAGCCCGCGAACACTTTCAGCATCGTGTGACCCGCCAGCATGTTCGCCGCAAGACGAACCGACAGGCTGATCGGACGCGACAGGAACGAAATGATCTCGATCGGCACGATCAGCGGCATGATCCACGCCGGCGCACCCGATGGCACGAACAGGCTGAAGAAGTGCAAACCGTGCGTCCAGAACCCGACGCCGAGCACCACCAGAAACACACAGAACGCCATCGCGAACGTCACGATGATGTGGCTCGTGACCGTGAAGGAGTAGGGGATCAACCCCAAGAAATTCGAAAAGAACACAAACCAGAACAGCGTGAAAATGAACGGCAGGAACTTGCGTCCCGTTTCGCCCATCACGGCCTGCACGGTATCTTTTTCGATGAAGCTATAGATGATCTCGACGATCGATTGCGTCCGGCCGGGAATCACGCCGTCGCGCCGCACGCCCCACAGCATCAGCAGCGACGCCGATGCGACGGCCAACACCATGAACAAGCTCGAATTCGTGAACGAGAGGTCATAGCCCCCGATCTCGATCGGGATGATCTTGTGAATCTCGAACTGCGCCATTGGGCTGTGGCCGGCGGCCATGCGCTACTTCCCTTCGTTGTCCTGTTCGGCGTTCAGCTGACGCATCGCGCGAACCACGGTGTAGAAAGCCGCCGCGATACCGAGAACCGAGAACAGGAGAATCCCGATCGGTTTCAACCCGGTCACGGCATCGAACCCCCATCCGAGCGCCAGGCCGACAAAGACCGCGGCGACGAACTCGGTTGAAAGCCGGTAGATGACGTTGAGACGACCGGACGGCTGGGCAGGCTTGGTTTCCGGCGTCTGTCCGCGTACGGCATCGATCCGTTTTCCGAGGTCGTCGAGACGCCTCTGATCTGGATCGTCGCTCTGCTCAGATGAGTGATTCACCACGGGCAGGCTCTAAAGGGCCGCACGAAACCCCCTCCGAAAACCGCGCGGACCATATGAGCGCAAACCCAAGGGGTCAAGCCGATTGCTGCGCCGCAACGAGGGGAAAACTGGCCGAAAACAGCCCCGAAGCCGTTGCGTGGCACTCCGTCGCGCAACGATCGTTCGTTGAATGTCTACCATTCTTGCGCTATCTTTCTACCATGAGCCTAAACATCAAGAATCCGGAAGCTCACAAGCTCGCCACCGAGTTGGCCCAGCTGTCGGGGGTCTCGCTGACCGAAGCGGTGACAGAGGCGCTGCGCGAAAAGCTTGCGCGGGTGAAGAAGCGCGAACCCGATCCTAAGCTCCTCGAGGATCTGCAGCGGATCGCGCACGATATTGCCTCGCGCATGTCGCCGGAGGTGAAAGCGCTCGATATCGATGAACTCCTGTACGACGAACTCGGAATGCCGAAGTGATCATCGACTCATCGGCGCTTGTCGCGATTTTTCGCGAAGAGCCGGTGGCTGAGCAATTCAGAGTGGCGATTGCAACCGCAACAGAGCGCCGCATCTCGGCGGCGAGCTACTTAGAAGCTGCCATTGTTTTCGATCGCATGCGCGACCCGCTCGCCAGCGCCCGCTTCGACGACTTTCTGGTGCGTGCGGAAATTCGGATCGAACCTGTAACGGAAACGCAGGCCCGCATTGCCAGGGAGGCGTATCGCAACTTCGGAAAAGGCTCAGGCCATCCCGCACAACTGAACTTCGGCGATTGCTTTGCCTACGCACTTTCGCGGGAGCGGGGCGAGCCTCTCCTGTTCAAAGGCAACGACTTCACCAAAGCCGGTATCGAAGCCGCTTAAGCCGCCGCCGTCGCGAGCACCCGTTCCGCTCCCGCCAAGTCAACCGCAACCAGCTGACTGACCCCGCGTTCCTGCATCGTCACGCCGACCAGCCGGTCCATGCGCGACATGGTGAGCGCGTGGTGGGTAATGACCAAGAACCGCGTCTCCGTCATGCGCGTCATCTCGTCGAGCAGATTGCAGAAGCGTTCCACGTTCGCGTCGTCGAGCGGCGCGTCGACTTCGTCCAGCACGCAGACGGGCGCCGGATTGCAGAGGAACACCGCAAAGATCAACGCCATCGCCGTCAGCGCCTGCTCGCCGCCCGAAAGCAACGACATCGTCTGCAGCTTCTTGCCCGGCGGCCGTGCGAGGATTTCGAGACCGGCCTCCAGCGGATCGTCGGACTCGGTCAGCGTTAGCCGCGCCTCGCCGCCGCTGAACAGCGATGTGAACAGCTTCTGGAAGTTCGCATTCACCCGGTCGAACGCCTCAAGCAGCCGCTCGCGCCCTTCGCGGTTGAGCGAGCCGATCCCTTGGCGCAAACGATTGATCGCTTCTTCAAGGTCGTTCTTCTCGGTTTGCAGCGCGGTGAGGCGCGTCTCGCACTCCTCCGCCTCTTCTTCGGCGCGCAGGTTGACGCCACCAAGCTGTTCGCGCTCGCGCTTCAGCTTTTCAACTCGCTGCTCCGCCGCATCGAGTGCGGGCATGGCATCGCCCGGCGCATGCTCCGCCTTCGCAGCAAGCTCTTCCGGCGCGCAGTCGAGTGTGTCGCGCGCGCGCGTGACCGACTCGGTCAAGCGCTCTTGCTGCGCCGCCAGCACCGCCTCACACCGCGCACGCTCTTCACGCGCATGCGAAAGCGCGTGGTCCGCCATCCGCGACTCCGACTGCGACGCCTTCAACGCGGTCTCGGCATGCGCGAGAGTATCCGCAGCCGCCGATCGCGCAGCTTCTGCCTCGGACAGCAGTTCGAAAAGTCTCGTACGCTTCGTCGCGATCTCGGCCGGAATGTGCTCCAGCGCCTGCAACTCGGCCCGTCCTTCAGCCTCGCGCGCCTGCAGCGCCTCAATCTGCGCCGTTGCCGTCGCGATGCGCGAACTCCACGCCTCAAGATCAGCCGCGATCGCTTGCAGCCGCTGCTGCCGCGCCCGCGCCTCGCGCTCGACGCTGTCGTGAATCGCCTTCGCGTTGGCAAAGGCGCCGCGCCCGCCGGTCAGTTCCTCGCGCGCGGCTGCCAGCTGCCCTTCGAACACGCTCAGCGGTGTCAGTGCCTCCGTCTCGGCCGCGATCAAACCGATAAGCTCGTGCGCTTCGGCTTCGTCTGCGCTCAGACTTTGATGCCGCTCGTTCAGTGATTGGGTCCGCGCCGCGGTCTGTGCGTGCCGCTTCTCGGCTTCCGACAACGCAGCGCGCGCGGATGCCGCTTCCGTCTCAGCCTGGCGCCAAGCGTTGCGGACGGTGCGTTCGGTGATCTCCGCCGCCTCTCGCGCCTCACGTGCGTCCTGATGCACCGCCTGCAAACCGGCGACATGCTCCAACGCCGATGCGATCGTGCCTTCGAGATCCGCCAAGCGATTGCGCTGCCGCAACCGAACGGCAGCGGCCGTCGGTGCCTCGGCCGTCGCGGTGAACCCGTCCCAACGCCAAAGGTCACCCTCGCGGCTGACCAAACATTGCCCCGGCTGCAGCTCGCTCTGCAGAGCCGCACCCTGATCGCGCTCGACCACGCCGATCTGCGACAGACGCAGCGCCAAGGCGTCCGGCGCCTGCACCAAGTTCGTCAGCAACTGAACGCTCGCCGGCAATGCAGGCAGATCGCGCATCGGCAGCTGGCGCCAATGGATCGATGCCTGCGCATCAATCGGCACGTTCAGATCGTCGCCCATTGCAGCGCCGAGTGCAGCTTCAAAGCCTGGCGTGACGTGGACGAGATCGATCACCGGCGTGAAGCCTTCGCCCACGCCTGTAGCCAGCATCTCGCTGAGCGCCTTCGCTTCGGCTTTCAATCGTTCAAGGTCGCGCTCTGCCGTCTCAAGACCCTGCTTCTTTACCGTCTCCGCATCGCGCGCAGCGCGCAGCGCATCTTCCGAATGAGCGTGCGTCGCCTTCGAAGTCTCGGCCGCCGTCACCGCCGCCGCCACGCGCAGTTGCGCTTCGTCGACCACTGGCGCTGTGGCTGTCTCGCGCGCCAGCCGCTCGATCTCGGCGGCGATGTTGTCCAACTCCGTACGAAGTCGCCCAGCGGCGCGCTTGCCGTCCTCATGCCGCCGCTCAAGCGCCGAACGCTTCGCTTTGGCCTCGGCAAGCTCCGCCGTTGCCTTATCGCTCACACGCTCGCACTCGCGCATTGCCTCTTCGGCAACCCGTAACGCGTCGGCCGCTTGCGCCGTCGCCTCACTCTCGCCGGCTGCCGCCGCGCCAAGTTCGCCGCGCTCTTGCTCAAGCTTCGCCATCATCCCGCGCGCGTCGTCGACCCGAACGGTCTCGCGCGAATGATCTTCCGCAATCTGCGCAATCCGCGCATTCAGCCGTTCCGCGGCGGCCTTCGCGCGCGCCTCTTCGCCGTCGAGCGCCAATCGCTCGGCCGTCAACCGCTGCAGCGCCGCGCTGCGCTCGGCCGCCGCTTGACGCAGCGGCGGCAACTTCTCGTCCGCTTCCAAAACCGCGTTCGACGCTTGTGCCGCCTTCAAAGTCTGTTCTTCGACCTGGGCGCGAACGCGGCCAAGCTCTTCTTCCGCGGCCGCCGCCGCCGTTGATGCCAGTTGCCAGCGCACATAGAGCGCCAACGCTTCCGCGCGCTGAATGTGACCGGAGAGGTTGCGATACCGCGCCGCCTGCCGCGCTTGGCGCTTTAGGTTCGCAAGCTGCGCCTCGATTTCCTGAATGACGTCGGCAACGCGCGACAGATTCGTCTGCGCCGCGTTGAGTTTCAGCTCTGCCTCGTGCCGCCGCGCATGCAGACCCGAAATGCCGGCAGCCTCTTCCAGGATCGCGCGCCGTGCGATCGGCTTCGCATTGATCAGCGTGCCGATCTGCCCTTGACGCACGAGCGCCGGCGAATGCGCGCCCGACGAAACATCGGCGAAGAAAATCTGCACGTCGCGCGCGCGCACGTCGCGGCCGTTGATCTTGTAGATCGAGCCCATCTCGCGTTCGATACGCCGGCTGATCTCGATCGCTTCGGCCTCATTGTAGGAGGCAGGCGCCGAGCGCGAGCTGTTGTCGATGACGAGCGACACTTCGGCCGTGTTGCGGCTGGGCCGGTTGTTCGTGCCCGCGAAGATCACGTCGTCCATCGCGCCGCCGCGCATGGACTTGGCGGAGTTTTCGCCCATCACCCAGCGCAACGCTTCGAGCAAGTTCGACTTGCCGCAGCCGTTGGGTCCGACCACGCCGGTCAAACCTTGCTCGATCGGCAGTTCGGTGGTTTCGACGAACGATTTGAATCCGGAGAGTCGAAGTCTTGAGAACTTCACGGGGGTATTCCTAACGTTGTAAGGGCTGGGGGGAGCCGCTCAGGCGAACTCGCTATGGCGCAGATGGCGCCTTTGCGGGTTCGCTCGGCGTCGCAGCCGCCGGCGGTGTCTCCGCCGGTTTCGCCGCGCCCTCCGCAGGCGTTGATGCCGCACCACTTGCCGGCGTTGTTGTGCCCTCAGCCGGTGCTGTCGCCGCACCTTCCGCCGGAGCCGCCGTCGTACCCTCAGTCGTTGCCGCGCCTTCCGCAGGCGTCGCCGTTGCAGCCGCCGCAGGAACCTCGACGCCCTTGGCCTTCAGCGTCTCGCGCAGCTTCGCGTCCATTTCTTCATACGGAACTTCACGCGAAACGAAGAATTTCCCATCGATGAAGAAGCTCGGCGTGCCACCGACGCAATAGTCCTTCATCGCCGTTTCCTGATTGGCAAGAAGCTTCTTGGCGTCGGTGTCGGTCGAAAGGCACTTTTCGAAGTCGTCCCCGGACATACCGGCGCGCCGTGCCATTTCCTTGATCGCCGCGCGCGGGTCTTCCGAGCGGCCCCAAGTCTCAATCTCGCTGTACATCATCTCGATGAACGGGATATAGGCATCCTTCTGCAGGCAACGCCCTACGACCGAAGCCGTCAGCGCGACGCGGTCAAGCGGGAACTCCCGGAACACGTAACGCACGTAACCCTTGTCGACAAAGTTCTGTTTCACGGTGGGAAGGACGTCGCGCGAAAAGCGCGCGCAATGCGGACAGGTCATCGAGGCATACTCAACGATCGTCACAGGCGCATCGGCCTTGCCGATCGAATAGTCGCTATCGCTGACTTCGACTGGCTTGGCCACGCAGTCGCCGGCGACCTGGGTCGGCGCGCTGGGACCTTTGCCCCAAAACCAATAGCCAAGCCCGCCCAAAACGAGCGCCGCAGCCACACCCCCAGCGATAAGAGTATTCCGGTCGAAATTCACGCGAACCCCCGCGAAGCACTGAATCTCGCCGGACTATAGGGCGGACGCGGCGGCCACCTCAACGCTTGTAAACAACAGGTTTACGGCTTTCGGACAGGGCGTGGCGCCCGAGTCGCGCCAGCGCAGCGCGCAAATCCGGGTCTTCCACGCTTTCTATGCGGGCTTTCAGTTCGGCTTCTTCCGCGACGCTGAGAGGGCGCTTTGCCGCACGAACCGCAGGTGGTCTTGGAATGTCCCCAGCTACGACCTTGATTCTGCTGACGCGCGCGGTTCCAAAATAGGTGTTGATCTTGTCGATCAGCTTCGGCGTTTGATGCTGCAGTTCCAGCGCGGCGCGATCGTCGGCCACAAGTGTCAGCGTCGCGCCGCTGGCGCCGCCCGCCGACAGGCGGTAGGGAAAACAATGCTCGGAGAGTGTCTTTCCTGCAATTTCGGCCCACCGCGTCACAAGCTCGACCTGCGCGATGCCGCGCGACTGCAAATGATGTTTCAGCAACGACCCGGCATCTTGCGCAAACGGACGGGGCCCGCGCCGCCCGGATCGCCGATTCTGGTCGTTGTTCGCGTCGTCAGCTGACATGGCCGTCTCGAAATCGAAGCTGCACCATAGCGCGCTCGAACTCACGCCGCAAAAGCGCACGGCGCTCGTGAAGCGCCTGCTCGATTGGTACGACACGCACCGCCGCCGTCTACCTTGGCGCGCATTGCCGGGCGAAACGCCCGATCCCTATCGCGTGTGGCTGTCGGAAATCATGCTGCAGCAAACGACGGTCGCCACCGTCGGTCCTTATTTCCACAACTTCCTCAAACGCTGGCCAACGATGAAAGCGCTGGCCGCCGCACCGGTCGAAGAGGTGATGTCCGCCTGGGCCGGCCTCGGCTACTACAGCCGCGCGCGCAATCTGCACGCCTGCGCGCAAGTCGTCGCCGAACGCCACGCCGGCAAGCTCCCGGCTGACGAAGCAGAACTTCTAGGGCTCCCCGGCATCGGACCCTACACAGCCGCCGCGATCGCCGCTATCGCCTTCGACAAGCGCGCCGCGCCCGTCGACGGCAACATCGAGCGCGTCCTCGCCCGTCTCTTCGCGATCAAGACGGCACTTCCCGCCGCCAAACCCGAGTTTCGCGCCATCGCCGAAACACTCGCACCCGCCAAACGCTCAGGCGACTTCGCGCAAGCCATGATGGACCTCGGCGCCACCATCTGCACACCAAAGTCGCCGGCCTGCGGGAACTGTCCGTGGACGGACGATTGCGACGCCCGCGCCTTGGGTATGGCGGCAAGCCTTCCCGCCCGTGAAGCGAAGCCGAACCGTCCGCTCCGGCGCGGCGTCGCATTCGTCCTGATCTCGGAGCGCGATGAGGTCCTGCTGCGCCGCCGCCCGCCGAAAGGTTTGCTCGGCGGCATGCACGAACCGCCGATGAGCCCGTGGCAGGAGTCTTTCCCCGCCGAACCCCTCACGCTCGCGCCCGTCAAGACGAAGTACCGCAAACTCCCGGGCCTCGTCCGCCACGGCTTCACGCATTTCGAACTGGAACTCGAAGTCTATCGCGCTGAAGACATCGCCCGTAGCAAAGCAAGTGGGGCAGGGGAGTGGGCACCGATCACCGACCTTGCCCGTTTCGCTTTGCCCAGCGTCATGCGCAAGGTCATCGACCACGCCCTATCCGACCGCAACGCGGGCCCATTGTTCAACGAAGTGAAGTATCTCACGCGAAGCCGCGAAGCCGCGAAGAAGATGCGCTGAGTAAGAAATTGCACGCGGAGTTGCGGAGCCGCCGAGGGAGCTATCTCTCTCACCATACTCCGCGCCTCCGCTACTCCGCGTGACAACCCTTAAAGCCCGACTAGAAACGCCACCAACTCGCGTGGTTTACGGCGTGGCCTTCGTGGGTGCAGCCGCGGGCGCGTTCGCCTTGATCTCGGCCTGAACATACGCGTCGAGTTCGTCGAACGTCGTTGCGTTCTCGATCTTCTTCCCGTTGAGCAACAGCGTCGGCGTGCCTTCGATGCAGTAGTCCTTCTGCGCCTTGATGGACTTCGCCAAAAGCTGCTTCGCCTGATCCTCTTGCTTCATGCAGGCTTCAAAGTCTTTGTCGGCCAATCCGGCGCGCTTCGCCATCTCCTTTAGGCCGAGGCGGATATCTTGATCCGGCCGCTCAAGCCATTCGGCCTGCCGCTCCAGCAGAGTGTCGGTAAATTTCACAAACCTCTCGCGGCCCAGGCAACGCCCAACCACTGATGCCGCGATGTCGACTTGATTGCGTTGGAAGTCGCGCAGCACCAAGCGAACCACGCCCTTCTTGATGTAGGTTTCATAAAGCTTCGGAAATGTCTCGGTGCGAAACGCAGCGCAGTGGCTGCAGGTCTGCGAGAAGAACTCAACGAGCGTGATCGGCGCTTTCGCGTCGCCGACGACGAAGTCATCGGCCTCGACTTCAAACGTCCCCTTCTCAACGCAAGCCGCAGGCTGCGTTTCGGCGGCCGCGGGCGGCGCTTCCTTCGTGGCGACCTTCGCTTCGGCCG
The DNA here is from genome assembly GCA_964547645.1 of uncultured Flavobacteriaceae bacterium. Taxonomy (GTDB): domain Bacteria; phylum Pseudomonadota; class Alphaproteobacteria; order Micropepsales; family Micropepsaceae; genus SZUA-430. Next base: position 25,975 of record CAZJOM010000026.1, on the reverse strand, counting down.
CTTGCGGTGGAGTGCTCGGACCCGAAAGCCAAAATAGGCCGCCCGCCAACGCGAGCAGCAGGACCAACCCACCGACGATCCAAGATGTATTGATATTCATAGAGCGGTGCCGCGCCTTCCGAAGGGAACTCAGTGCGCAGACTAAGCGGCTTTCGCGCGCCGCTCAACGTCCGGTCCCCGCTCTGCGCCCCATGACAGACGCAATGGCGGGGACCGCAACGTTCAACTTTTAGTGCATTTCTGCGCGCACTTGTTGGCGCAGCAGATCGATCGGCTTCAACACGCCTTGCGCATCGAAGTGCCAGTAGGTCCAGCCGTTGCACGCCGGCAGGTTCTGCACCCGTGCTGCGATCTGGTGGATCGACCCTGTTGAGTCGCGGCAAGACAACGAACCGTCCGCCCGCACCCGGGCCGAATACCGACGCGCCGGGTCGAACAGCTTCGTTCCAGGTTCCAACAATCCACGTTCGACGATCATTCCAAACGGCACGCGAGGCTCCTCTTTCTTAGAACGCATGATTTCAAGATCTTCGGGCGCCGTCGGCGAGACTTGCGCCAAGCGCTTCTTCGCCGCGGCGATATAGGCAGGATCGCGCTCGATGCCGATAAAGCGGCGGCCCAACTTCTTGGCGACCGCACCCGTGGTGCCCGTACCGAAGAAGGGATCGAGTACCACATCGCCGGGCTTCGACGTCGCGAGCAGCACGCGATGCAGCAGCGCTTCCGGCTTTTGCGTCGGATGAACCTTGACGCCCTTGTCGTCCTTCAGCCGCTCGCCGCCGGTGCACAGCGGAATGACCCAATCGGAGCGCATCTGCAGGTCGTCGTTCAGCGCCTTCATGGCTTCGTAGTTGAACGTATAACTCTTCTGCGTGCGCGACTTCGCACACCACAACAGCGTCTCATGCGCGTTCGTGAAGCGGCGGCCGCGGAAGTTCGGCATCGGGTTCGACTTGCGCCAAACGATGTCGTTCAAGAACCAGTAGCCCAGGTCCTGCATCACCGAGCCGACGCGGTAGATGTTGTGGTACGAGCCGATCACCCAGATCGAGCCGTTGTCTTTCAACAACCGCCGAGCGGCGGCGAGCCATTCGCGCGAGAACTTGTCGTACTCGGCGAAGCTCCCGAATTGGTCCCACTGATCGTCGCAGGCGTCGACTTTGCTTTGATCGGGGCGGTGCAAATCGCCTTCGAGTTGCAGGTTGTACGGCGGATCGGCAAAGATCAGATCGACACTCTTGGCCGGCAGTTCGTTCATCTTGGCGATCGTGTCGCCCTGCAGAATCTGGTCGTGATAATGCGTGATCGCGCGCGTGAGTACGCCCATGGAGGCCCCCAAATCTTGACGGTCTGGTGGCGTTGCAGGCGAGCGCAAATCGCTGCCGGCGAGCCGTCAGAACCTGTTTTGAATCCTGAAGTCCGGAGGCAGCCCCTAAACGTGCCCTACACAAAACCGCCGCCAGACATCGTCACGTTGAATCACGCGTGACTCGCCGTCAATAAGTCTTTTGAATCAGAAAGTTAACGCGAGAATCGATATTGAATCCTCAAGACTCGGACCCACTACATCTAGAGCGCGGTAACGAACGCGCTGTGCATAAGTTTCAAAGAGTCACCGGAATGCCAGCACGTACATCAGCATCGTGTTGATCGCGAGCATGAGAAGCGCCGTCGGTATCTGCGCGATGATCACCGCGTTCCGGTTTTTGAGCTCAAGCAACGCCGCCGGCACGATGTTGAAGTTGGCTGCCAGCGGCGTCATCAGCGTCCCGCAAAAGCCGGCCAACATACCGATCGCCGCCACCGCCGCGGGCTCGCCGCCAAAGCGCTGGATGAGAAACGGAATGCCGACGCCGGCCGTCAGGACCGGAAACGCCGCGAATGCGTTGCCCATGATCATCGTGAACGCGGCCATCCCAACACAGTAAACGGTGACCGCGATAAGTAGATTGTCGGCCGGCACCACCTGTGCCGCAATATCGCCGACGACCTTACCGACGCCGGCAACCGCGAACACGGCGCCGAGCGAGGCGAGCATCTGCGGCAGCAGCGCGGCCCAGCCGATGACATCCATCAACCTGCGACCTTCCTGGAAGGGGCTCGCGACCGGCTGCCTGAACATCGCGAGCGCCACCACTGTCGCGGCAATCGCACCGGTGGCAAGCGAGATCAGCGTCGCTTGCTTGGCCTCGAAGAAGGGTGCGATGAGTTTCCACGGCCCCAGTGCCAAACCCGGCAACTGGATGCCCTTGATTAAGATCGTACCCGCGACCGTGACGAGCGGGATGATAAGCGCCGGCACGAACAACGCATTCCCTTGCAGCACGGCGCCAGCCTTGCGTTCTTCTGCCGTGGTTGTCGCAACCTTGCCCGTGCTCAAGCCCCCGAGCCCGGCGATCAGCGCCATCGTGAGCACGAGCACGCCATTCCCCAGATCGCCGAGAAAATCTCCGGCAAGAAAGCTCGCGGCGAACAGCGCCCAAAAGAGCCCTGTCGTCCAGCGACGCGGATTGGCCGCGTCGCGCACGCTTAGGACAGCGAAGACGACAAAGAGGGCGCCGACCAGCACATAGACCGCGTGGATCGTGATCATTTCGCACCCGCCTTCTTCGCGCGTGCGTCGCGAAGCAGCAGCCGCACGCCGTGCACCACGAAGGCGGCGATCGCTGTCGGAACGGCCCACATCGAAAGGGCAAACGGCTGCACCTCGATCCCGCTTTGCGCCATGAAGCCCACCATCAAGAGGATCGAGCCGATGGCGAGGAACACGTCTTCGCCGAAGAAGAGCGCCACGTTGTCGGTCGCAGCCGACATCGCACGCACTTTCTCGCGCTCAGCCTCCGTGATGTTGGGATCCGCAAGTTCCGCCGCCGCCTCGGCCATCGGCGCGACGAGCGGCTTCACCGTTTGCGCATGCCCCGCAATCGAGATGAGCCCGATCGCCGCCGTGAGCTGCCGCATCGCCATATAGACGAGAAGCAACCGCCCGACCGTCACAGCCTTGATCCCGCCGATCAACGCTCGCGCGCGCTCCTGCAATCCGGCGCGCTCCAACACACCGATCGCGGGCAGCACCAGCCAGGCGACGCTAACAAACCGGTTCTCGTTGAACGCTTTCCCAAAGGCTGCAAGCACTTCGTCCGGCCGCATCCCCGCGCCCCAACCCGTGACGAAGGCCGACACAACCACCACCAACAGCGGATTGAACCGCAGCGCAAAGCCGATAATGACGACGGCAACGCCCAAGAGCGTGAGCAAGCGAAACCCCTCCCGACAAACCGCTCAAGGATTAGGGGCTTATCCGACCAACGGCAATTTCAGCTGCGCCACAGGCGCGAAACTCTTGCGGTGGTGCACCGTCGCGCCAAGCCGCCCAAGCGCCTCCAAATGATCCCGGGTGCCGTAGCCCTTGTTGCTGGCCCAATTGTAGCCGGGATGTGCGGCGTCGAGTTCCTGCATCAACCGGTCCCGCGTCACCTTGGCGACGATCGATGCCGCGGCGATCGACAGCGACTTCGCATCGCCGTCGACAATCGTCTCGACCGGGCAGGCGAGGGCAGGGGCCCGATTGCCATCGACGAACGCCTGCACCGGCGCGATCGCAAGCTGATCGGCGGCGCGCCGCATGGCCAGCATCGTAGCCTGCAGGATGTTGATCTCGTCGATCTCCTCAACGCTGGCGAACGCAATACCGACCGAGAGCGCGCGCTCCATGATCTTCCCGAACGCTTTCTCGCGCGCCTCTGCCGTCATCGCCTTGGAATCGTCGATTCCGCGTGGCAACCGCGCCGGATCCAAAATCACCGCCGCCGCATATACCGGCCCCGCCAGAGGTCCACGCCCGACCTCGTCGATCCCGGCGACATGGCCATCGACTTTCCGTTCGCGTGCGAAAGTGGGCATTGAGGCGACTCCGACTTAGCGCCTCTATGAGGTTATCGGGTTTCGGGATTCGGTTATCGGGCAACACGATTCCCGAATCCCGATAACCGAATCTCGACACGGCGCTACAGCAACCGCAACTGATCCCCCGCCATCGGTGGAGCCTTGAACAAATCAGTCGCGAGCGGCACCCACTCTTTATTGAGACCGAGCCGATCGCAAGCGAGCTTGAAGCGCTTGGCAATCAGGTCCGCGTAAACGCCGGTCCCCTTCATGCGTTTTCCCCATTCCGCGTCATAGTCCTTGCCGCCCCGCATCGAGCGAATCAGCGACATCACGTGGTTCGCCCTCCCCGGCTGATGCGCCTCCAACCACTCCCGGAACAGATCTTTGATCTCCAGCGGCAACCGCAGAACCACATACCCTGCCTGCCGCGCTCCAGCCTCATAAGCGCGTTCCAAGATCGCTTCCAACTCATGATCGTTGAGGGCCGGGATCATCGGCGCTGCCATCACGGCGGTCGGCACGCCCGCTGCCGTCAGCTGGCGAATGGCGTCAAGCCGGCGCTCCGGCGTCGGCGCGCGCGGCTCCATCGCCCGCGCGAGCTTGCGGTCGAGTGTGGTGATCGAAATCGCCACCCGCGCCAAGTTCCGCGCCGCCATCTCGCCCAAAATATCCGCATCGCGCACGACTCGGTTCGACTTCGTCACGATCCCGACCGGATGCCCGAAGTCGCGCAGCACACCCAAAATCTTGCGCGTGATTTGATAGCGCTCGTCGATCGGCTGATAGGGGTCGGTATTCGTGCCCAGCGCCATCGAGCGCACCACATAGCCGGGCTTGCGCAACTCTTGAGCCAGCAGCTGCGCCGCCTTCGGCTTCGCAAACAACCGGCTCTCGAAATCCTGCCCCGGCGACAAACCCAAATACGCATGCGTCGGCCGCGCGAAACAATAGACGCAGCCGTGCTCGCACCCGCGGTAGGGATTGATCGAACGGTCGAATGGAATGTCAGGCGATTCATTGCGTGCGATGATCGTGCGCGTTGCGTCGATCGCAACGCTGGTCCTAAGCGCCGGCGGTTCCTCGTCGAGCGTGCCCCAGCCGTCGTCGATCAAAACCCGGTGCTCGCGCTCGAACCGCCCGCTGCCGTTCGACAGCGTCCCGCGCCCGTTCACCCCGCCCGGGTGCGCCGCAAATTCGCCCTCGCCCGCAGGCCGCGGCCCAAATCCAACGATGTTCTTCGCCATCGCCCGAGCATATCAGGGTCAAGGAACAAATCAAGAACTAACCCATCATCCAAGCCCTTCCCCCCTTGAGGGGGAAGGTGGATCGCCGCGTAAGCGGCGAGACGGATGGGGGGCTGGCCACGCGCTCAGCGGCCCCCCATCAGTCACGCCTTCGGCGCGCCAGCTTCCCCCTCGAGGGGGGAAGCGCTTGCGGAATGAGCAACCTCATCGTCCCATCGTGTCATCGTGTGAGTTTCCTTTCGCATTCGCATTCACGAGCGACCGGTAGTGATAGCGGTAGAGTTCTTGGGAAAACCCCAATTGCCGATAAAGCGCGATCGCCGGCGTATTGTCCGACACAACCTGCAGACACGCGGCCGAAGCCCCAACCTGGCGCGCTGCCCAGGTCAGGATCGCCGACACACAATCGCGCGAGTATCCGCGCCGGCGCAAAACCGGATCGGTCGCCACCATGTTGAGACACACGACCCCGTCGTGAACGGCCCCCTTTGCGATCGAGCAAATCTGCCCCCACTCGTCGCGCACCGAAGCGAACACGGCGGGCAGGGCGAGTTGATGCAGAATCTTCTCAACCCGGTGCATCTCGCCCGGCGTCTGTCCGCTGATCCGAGACCGCGCGCGCAGCCACTCGGCGCTTGGCGCATCCGCCACCAACTCGACCGCACGTGAAGTCGCAACCGGCGCATGCCGCCGGAAGTCCATGAACAGCGTGCTGGTCTCGTCCTGCGCCACATAACCGTTTGCAGCGAGCAACCGATCTAGCGCGCCGTTTGACGTCGACAGAATGCGAAAGTGCGGCGGCAACGCATGCCGTCGATAGACCGCCTCGCAATAGGCGATCTTCTCGTGCGGCGGCAGCGCGCCGTCGTGCAGCACGTTGACGGAATTCGTCCGCCGCGTCTGCCCGTCGGCGAGCCGGATCAGCCAACCGTCGTAGTGAATCTCCTGCAACGCCGGCCAGGCGTTCAAGCACACCTCTTCGATTCGCGCCGCGAGCGCGGCAGTCGTTGGATCGGGTGGGGTCGTCTCCAAGTCTTCCTCCATCAGATCGCCGGACGACGGAGGGCGTTGATGGCAACAAAAAACCCCGCGCGGACCGGCGGGGTTGAAACTTCAGCAAACGTCGTGCGAACGCGTTGCTACCCGCCCTTCAAGGAGAGCGCGCGGCGTCGGTTCGAGGTGTGCTGTGCCATCATGGGCCGCGCTCGTAGCAGGTTCCGCCCCGGCGCGCCAGTCCCCAAAACGTGACGGCCGCCGTGGCGCGGTTTTCCAGTCCGCGCCATACTGCACCCGAAACCCTCTCTCTCGCGTCGCCCCATGCAAGTCGAACTCCGCCAAGCCGCCGCCGGCGACGTTGCCGAAATTGCGGAGCTGTTCATCGCCTCGCAGCGCGACGCGCTCCCGTTCTTGGCCGCGCTCCACACCCCGCAAGAAACGCGCGCCTTCATCGCCAACCAAGTCTTCCCGCACAGCCAAATGTGGATCGCCCTGGAAGCCCGCCGTATCATCGGCATGATGGCGCTCGTCGGCCAACACATCGATCACCTTTATCTATTGCCGGGCACCTACCGCCGCGGCATCGGCACAAAGCTCCTGAACAAGGCGAAGGAACTGAGTCCCACCAAACTCACCCTCTACGCCTTCCAAATGAACACCAGAGCCCGCGCCTTCTACGAACACCATGGCTTCACCGCCATCGAATACGGCGACGGCTCCGCGAACGAAGCGAGGGAACCGGATATTCTGTACGAGTGGCGGCGCACTGCATAAGGTAGCGTCGCAAGAAAAGGGCGCGACCCATGTTCCTACATCGCACGCTCATCCTTGCCCTCGGTAGCACCCCACTCGTCGGGTTGGTGGTGGCCGCAATTTGGTGGCAAGGGCCGCGGCGCGTGCCAGTACCGGAGGAACGGTTCATCCCATGCCCAGCTGGGTCGGCCCAGCTCATTGAACTGCCGGTACCAGAAGCATTGACCCCCAAGGGAAAACCAACCTTCGCGACTGCCGACCGCATACCCGCCGAATTTGTCGCGGCGGTGCCGGTGCCGCCGAGCTTCACCCTGACGGTCGACCGATTTCGTGTGGCACGGCGAACGTTGCGCCGACCCAATGCCCACGACTTCGACGGCAAGTACGTCAGCCTGACGCTGATCATCGGCACAAGCGGTGATGTTTTGTTTGCGCTCCCGACAGCGGGACCTTCCGAACTGTTCCAAGAGGCGCTCGGAGCTGTGCGCGATACGAAGATTGATCCAGTGATCCGCGATGGCAAACCGGTTCTTATTCGCATTGACAATTTTCTCGTGGGCATCGGTCCGCCGGAGCGTCGGCTGGCCGAACCTCATCCGCTTCCCATGCCCAAAGACTGGCAATCGCTTCGGATCGGTTACTCGGAAAACTGGATCGGCGGCAGCAAGCGTTTCCAACTGGAGATCCGGGGTGACGGCACCGTGACCTATCTTGGCCGTAGCGATGTCGCCTTGCTTGGCAGGCACTGCGCGCGCATCTCACAAGCGGCTGTCGCGCGCCTGTTCAAAGCGTTCCAGGCGGCGGATTTCCTCCGCTTGGATGAGAAGTATCGCGGAGGGTTTTCGCACGGACCCCTGATCCGCACGTCGATTGGCTTTGACGACCTCCAAAAGTCGGTCGAGGAGTTTTCCCGCGGAGGGATCGACAAGCCCGACGCGATCGACCTTCTGCAATTGCTTGTCATGGAGACAGCCGGTGGCCGCCGGTGGACCGAAGGAAACGCAGGTACTCTAACGGCCCTGCGGGCGGAAGGTTGGGATTTCAAACGAAAGGACACTGCCAACACGTCCATGGTCGCGGGCGTGGCCCGCCTTGGCGATGTCGCTGCAGTAGCAGATCTCATCTCTGCGGACGCGCCACTCGGGGCAATCGATGCCGTAGCCGGTGAGGAGTGGCTTCTCGTAAGAGACAATCCACTGGTCAGCGCGGCCAATCGCGGCGCATTCGACATTGTTGACGCTCTCCTTCGAACGAACGCCACTTGGAGTCCGTTGGTTCTCGGACATGCACTCGTGGCGGGCGCCCGCTTCGGTGATGTCGCCTTTTGCCGTGCTATGCTTGACCGCGGAGCGGAACTCCGAACACGAGACGCGATGGGCAAGACGGCACTGATGAGCGCCGCGGAATCGGGCGTACCGGAGATTGTGGAACTCTTGCTCACGGCAGGCGCGAGTGTGAGTGACGTCGACGAAGACGGAGAAACGGCGCTGCATTGGGTCGGCAAAGACGCACCGTTTGACCGACTTGAGCCCTCCGCGATGAACCGCCGGGCGGTGGTTGATCTCCTTGTGAGAGCGGGCGCCGAAGTCGATGCCTACGATCGGCTGCGATACACCCCGCTGACCGAAGCGCTAGGCGAACGACCAGAGGTCGTCGCCGCCTTGATTGCACACGGCGCGGACGTCAATCGGAGAGTCGGCGACAATGATACTGCGCTGATGGCGACCTACAATCCGGAGACGATCTTGTTGCTGCTTCAAGCGGGCGCGGACCCATCGCTGCGGGACAAGGACGGCCGAACCGCAATAGAAAGTCTGAAAGCGACGACAGAGCGGCTGGGCGAGACAGCGCGATGGCGAGATCGCCGCGAGCATGAGCAAGGGCTCAGAGCAGTCGCGGTTCTTGAGCAATGGATGGCGGCGCATCCGAGGACGCGGTGACCGTTCAACTGCTGCACGGGTCGGCGCAGCGTGGCCCACCGGAAGCGGCGCCCGCTACTCCTCCTGACACGCTGGCCAATTGACCAGCTGCACCGGTGCCGGCGTCTCCCATGGCTTCGCCATGGCGAAACACTTTGCAGGAAAGTTCTGGGCGATCTCGCGCTTCAAACTGATCGCCCGGTTGTAGTCCGTGCGCGCGCTCTCGATCTCGCCCTTGAGCTCATAGGCGCCGCCACGGTTGGCGATGGTCTCGGCGTCGTCCGGCGACGAGCGCAAGAACTCGTTGTAGTCGTTGATCGCGCCGTCAGGATTCTTGAGCTCCAAGTAAGAGTATGCCCGGTTGGTCAACGCGTCTCTCAGCCCCGGTCGTAACTGCAAAGCCGTCGTAAAGTCCGCGACCGCTTTGTCGAACTCAAGGTACGAATTGTAACGCTGGCCACGCGAAACAAAGGCGCGTGGGTCGCCGGGCTTGAGCGCAATCGCGGCGGCAAGGTCCGCCAGCGCGCGCTCATAACCACCGGCCTCGGAGAACGACCGATGCGCGCGAAGGAGCAGCGCCTCGTATTTCTGATCGACCGATGCCTTGGCGTCGTCAACGACCGCGGTGCAAAGCCGGACGGCCTCCTCGTAGGTCGTCCGCGTCGACTTGCACGCGTTCAGCGCGTCCGTTGGACCGACTTGCGCCGTCGCCGCCGCAAACGCCAACACGGCTCCTTGAAGAAACTGAAACACCCGCCGCCCCTACTTCTTCCGCTTCTCTGCCGCGAGATGTTCTTCGAACCGGGGCATCAGCTCGACCAGGTTGCACGGCCGGTGCCGTGAATCGAGTTGCCACTTCAAGATCCCATCCCACCCATCCTTCACCGCGCCGGTCGAGCCGGGCAGGGCGAAGAGCAGCGTCCCCTTAGCAAGGCCCGCGCACGCGCGGCTTTGGATCGTCGACGTGCCGACCTTCTCATACGAAATCTGATGAAAGATCACCGAGAACCCGTCGATTTCTTTCTCGAACAACGGCCGCATCGCCTCGACCGTCACGTCGCGCCCGGTCAACCCGGTGCCGCCGGTCGTGATGATCGCGTCAACGTCAGCCTGCGCGATCCAGCGCTTCAGCTGCTCGCGAACGCGCTCCACGTCATCGCGCAGCAACGCCCGGTCCGCGAGCACATGCCCCGCCCCCGTCAAGCGCTCGACCAGCGTATCTCCCGACGTATCATTCTCCCGCGTCCGCGTATCGGACACCGTCAACACGGCAATGCGGATGGGCGTGAACGGCTTTGTCTCGTCAATGCGGCTTACGGACATTTAGCGACGAAGCTCCGCCACACGTTGATGCTCGCTCCACTTCACCACCGGCCACTCGCCGCGGGCAACTTGGTCAAGCGTTGTCTTCGTCTCGCCCAGCCGGTCCTGATAGATCCAGAAATTCGCGACCACCCGCTCGACATAGCCACGCGTCTCGCGTGACGGGATACTCTCGATGAAGAGCAGCGGATCGCCGCGATGCTCAACCTCGCGCAGCCACTTCTGCAGGTTGCCCGGCCCGCCGTTATAGGCGACCACAATATGGAACAGGTTCCCGTCCGGCTCCGCGAACTCAAACATCTTCTTCACGTAGCGTTGCCCCACGCTCAGATTGAAAGCCGGATCGAACAGCTTCGCCTTCGCGCCGGGATTGTCGAGCGTCGTGTCCTTCATCGTGCCCGCCGCCGTCGACGGCAAAAGCTGCATCAGCCCGCGCGCGTCCGACGAGCTTGTCACCCGCATCTCGAACTTGCTCTCCTGCCGCACGATCGCGTGCACCAGCGCCGGGTCGACCTGCCACCCGTCCGACGGCTTCACACTCATCACCGGATAGGCCGCGGCTTTCAGATCCGGTGCCTTCGCAGCGCCTGCCGCCAACAGCTGCACATGCGCAAACCCCATCTCGTGCGCGAGCGCAATGAACGGCCGGTCGAGTTCCGGGTTGAGCCGCCCGTGGCTGCGCGCGAGAGAACCTTCCGCCGCCTCCATCTCGCCGCACTGATAGAGCGCTACGCCGCGCTCGATCCCGCTCACCTTCATCATGCGTTGGAAGCCGGCCTTGTCGAGCGATGGCTCGTTCCAGCTGAACGGCGGATCGCGCCCGAGCAGTCGCAGCGCAATCAACCCATAGAACGTGCGCGGCTTGTCCGCCGCGATCTCCAGCATCCGCGAGAACTTCTCGGGCTGCTTGGCGATCAAATACGACCGCGCCGCCCAGAACCCGGCCGCCGACTTCATCCACGACGAAGCCGTGGGGTTCTCAGCCAGCGCCGCAAAGTGCTTGGCCGCCACATCGAACTTGTTCAACCGAAACGCGGCCAGCCCCGCGATCCAATCCGCATCGGGCACGTCAGAGCGCACACTGTCCGACACGCGGTCGGCCAGAGCGAGCGCCGACTTCGAGTCGCCGAGATAGTACTGACCGGCCGCCACCTGATGTGCGAGCCGCCCCAGATCGCCGCGCGGCAACTGCCCCCGCAACTCGGCGCTCTCAAGATAAGACGCCGCCGCCTCCAACTTGCCGCCGGCGATCAAGCTCTTCAGCTTCTTCGCTGCCGCCTCCGCCGCAGGGCTCGTGAAATCGACCCCGCCTTCGGACTCGTCCGAATTGCCGCGAATGATCCGCCGGTCGGGATCTTCCAGCTCGCCCGCGCGCTTCGGATCCTTACGCACGGCCAGCGCATAGATACGTGCCGCTTCCGGATAGTCGTCGTACTTCTTCAGCCACGCTTTGAGATCGCCGAACTCCGCCACGGTGCTCGGGCTCAAATAACCACGCGCCGTCACGTGCCCCATGAGCGAGCGGTTCTTGATCAGCGGCGCGATTGCCGCAATCTGAGCCTTGTCGCCGGCTGCCGCCGCCGCAAACAGCTTCTTGTAGTTTGCGACATCGTCGTCGCTGAGCACGCGCACGAACGAACTCGGCGCCGCAAAGCTCGTGTCTGAAGCCAGCGAGACGGCGCATGACACGGCGATGATAAGGACGCGAGCGGCGCGGGAAAGCATGCCGGAACTCCGGAAAACCACGCCCGACTCATAGGGGCCGAAGCTGTCGCATACAAGCTGCCCGCTAAGGCGCCCCCAGCTCGCGCAGCTTCAACTTTAAGCTCATCAAATCCTGCCATGCCTGGCGCTTGGCGCTCGGCTGTCGCAACAGGTAGGCGGGATGAAATGTCGGAAGTACCGGAATCTCAACGCCGTTCAACACATAACGCCCCCAGCGTCCCCGTATTTTCGTGATCCCTTCTTCCACATTCAGCACATGCCTTACCGGTGTGCCGCCGAGCAGCAACAAAACCTTGGGTTGTTTCAACTCGATATGGCGTAGCAAAAAGGGAGCGCAGATCGCAGCCTCTTCCGGCGTCGGCGGACGGTTCCCCGGCGGCCGCCAGAAGATGACGTTCGTGATGTAAGCACTCGACGCACGATCGAGACCGATTGCGTTCAACATCCGATCAAGCAGCTGACCGCTGCGCCCGACGAACGGCAATCCCTGCAAATCTTCATCGCGCCCCGGCGCTTCACCGATCAGCATCACAGACGCACCTTGATGCCCATCGGCGAACACCGTGTGCTTCGCCGTCACCTTCAACGCACAGCCGTCGAACGCCTCGACCGCCGCGCGCAACTGATCAAGTGTCGTGCACGCAGCCGCAACCTCGCGCGCGCTCTTGGCCGCAGCGGGCGCTGGCGCGGCGGTGAATGATGCCGGTGCGCGCGTCGGCAACGGCTCCGCCGCACGTACGGGAGCCCGCGGCTCGACGCGATGCGCCGCCGCCTCCGGCATCGCAACGGCATCTGCTGGTTCTGCCGCTACGGCAAAGCGGTCGATAGGCTCGTCCGCCAACGCCTCATCGGCACCGGCATCGACCAGCCATTTCAACATCGCGCGCGCCTGCTCCGGATCGAGCACAGCAACTCCCAAGCGTTGACCAAGGCCCACAAGGCCCCCTAGTTTGCCCTCAATACAACATCGCGCCGGGACACTATAGCCCTCCGCAAGCGCTCGGCCGCAGGGAAGCAATCGACCAAATGAGCAACGCCGCGCCTCGTGAAGCTATGGAATATGATGTCGTGATCGTGGGGGCAGGCCCCGCGGGCTTGTCGGCCGCCATCCGCATCAAGCAATGCGCGGCAGAAGCCGGCAAAGAGGTCACCGTCTGTGTCCTCGAGAAAGGTTCAGAGGTCGGCGCACATATCCTCTCCGGCGCGGTGATCGACCCGATTAGCCTGAACGAACTGATTCCGGATTGGAAAGAAAAAGGCGCACCGCTCGACACGCCAGTCACTGACGACCGCTTCCTCTATTTGGGGCCATCGGGCTCGTTGCGCGTGCCGAACTTCCTAATGCCGCCGCTGATGTACAATCATGGCAACTACATTGCGAGCCTCGGCAACGTCTGCCGCTGGCTAGCCAAAGAAGCTGAGGCGCTCGGGGTCGAAATCTATCCGGGCTTCGCCGCCGCCGAAGTGCTCTACGACGACAAGGGCGCGGTCAAAGGTGTTGCGACCGGCGACATGGGCATCGGGCGCGACGGCAAGCACAAAGCCGGCTTCGCGCGCGGCATGGAACTGCACGGCAAATACACGCTGATCGGCGAAGGCGTCCGCGGCTCGCTTGCCAAGCAGCTTATGGCGAAGTTCAAACTCGACGAAGGAAGAGAGCCGCAGAAGTTCGGCATCGGCATCAAGGAGCTCTGGCAACTGCCGCCCGAGATGCACAAGAAGGGCCTCGTCGTACACACGATGGGCTGGCCACTACCCAACGACACCGGCGGCGGCTCCTTCATGTACCACTGGGGCGACAACTTCGTGTCGATCGGCTTTGTGCTCCACCTGAACTACAAGAACCCCTACCTCTCGCCGTTCGACGAGTTCCAGCGTTTCAAGACCCACCCGGCGATCCGTCCCTATCTCGAAGGCGGCAAGCGCATCGCCTATGGCGCACGCGCGATCACCGAAGGCGGCTTCCAGTCGGTGCCGAAGCTAACCTTCCCCGGTGGCGCGCTGATCGGCTGCTCGGCAGGTTTCGTGAACGTGCCGCGCATCAAGGGCAGCCACAACGCAATGAAGACGGGGATGCTCGCGGGCGAAGCCGCATTCGATGCGGTCGTGAACGGCCGCGCGGGCGACGAACTCACCGCCTACACCGCCGCGTACGAGGCAAGCCATGTCTACAAGGACTTGAAGCGCGTCAGGAACGTCAAACCGTTCTGGAGCCGCCTCGGCACCGTGCTCGGCGTAGGATTCGGCGGTATCGACATGTGGGTGAACCAGATCTTCGGTACCAGCCCGTTCACCCTCAAACACGGCAAGCCGGACTACGCCTCGCTCAAGCCCGCGCGCGACTGCAAACCGATCGCCTATCCAAAGCCTGACGGCATCGTCTCCTTCGACAAGCTGTCATCGGTTTTCCTCTCTGCCACGAATCATGAGGAAGACCAGCCGATCCACCTGACGCTGAAAGATCCCACTATTCCGATTTCGCGTAACCTTCCCGAGTACGACGAGCCGGCGCAGCGCTACTGCCCGGCGGGCGTTTATGAGGTCGTTCGCGACAACTCTGGCGGAAATCCGCGCTTTGTCATCAACGCACAGAACTGCGTGCACTGCAAAACTTGCGATATCAAAGACCCCGCCCAGAACATAAACTGGGTGACACCGGAAGGCGGGGGCGGCCCGAACTATCCGAATATGTGAAACGAGAGCGGGACGTGCGCGTGGCATCGCTATTCAAGGTTGGCGCAGTGGTCGTGGCTCTGGGCGCGGGGCTGGTCTTCGGCCTCACGCAATGCTCGACCATCGATCAAGTCGAGCAAAGCCGCACCAGCTCGAACAAATACGGGAGCTACCTTGCCGGCCGATACGCCGCGAGTGAGCGCGACGCCGACGCTGCCGCTCTCTATTTCGATAAGGCGCTGAAGTTCGACCCCGACAACCCCGAACTCCTCGAGCGTGCGATCATGAGCGAGGTCGCGGGCGGCGACCTTGACGGCGCAGCCAACCATGCCGAGAACTTGATTGCCAAGGCACCCAGCGCCCGCATCCCGCGCCTCGTGATCGGTGTTCGCGCCATGCGCGACGGCGGCTATGCCAAGGCCCGCCAAGAATTCGAAAAGGTGTCCGGCAACGCCGCCGCCGAAATCGGCGCGAGACTCGGTGGCGCCTACGCGCATTTCTCCGAGGGTAACGCGACTGAAGCGCTCGCCGTCATCGACAAGATCGCCGACATCGCCAGCGTCCGTGCTTTCGCGCTTTACCACAAGGGCGTCATCGAAGACCTCTCCGGCAGATCGAAGGAAGCACTCGCTCACTTCGACGAAGCGAACCGCCTCTCCGATGGCGAGTCGCTGCGCATTCTCCAAGCCTACGCCGTACACCTCGCGCGCACCGGCGACGTGGCCAAGGCCAAGCAGGTCTACGTCGACTTCCTCAAGAAGGCGCCGGCGAACCCTGTCGTCCGCCGCGCGCTCGCCCGCCTCGACGCCGGCATCCCCGATCGCGTGATCGGTAACGCCAAACAGGGCATCGCGGAAACATTCTACGGCATCGCCTCCAGCCTCAGCGACGAACGCGCAGTCGAAATCCCGGTTTTCTATCTCCAACTCGCGATCGCGCTCGATCCGAACCATGACCTCTCGCTCTCGCTGCTCGGCGACCGGTTGGAGACCGCGGAACGCTACGACGACGCGATCGCCATGTACGGCCGTATCGCCAAGACCTCGCCGCTCTACAACAACGCGCGCATGCAGATCGCGCAGAACCTACAGCGCCTAAAGAAATCCGACGAAGCGTTGAAGGTGTTGAACGAGTCGCTGACCGGCACCGCTGACGACGTCGACATCTACGCCTCGATTGGCGACGTACTGCGCGCCGAGGAGCGCTACGCCGACGCCGCCGAAGCCTACAACAAGGCGATCGCGCTGATCGGTCAACCCCAGGAACGTCATTGGACGCTGTTCTACACCCGCGGAATTTCCTACGAGCGCTCCAAGCGCTGGGTTGAGGCCGAACGCGACCTGAAGCAGGCGTTGAAGCTAAAGCCCGAGCAGCCGCTGGTTATGAACTACCTCGCTTACACCTGGGTGGAGCAGGGCGTGAACCAGACCGAAGCGCTCGCCATGCTGAAGCGCGCGGTCGAACTGCGCCCCGAAGACGGCTTCGTCATCGACAGCCTCGGCTGGGCATACTTCCGGCTCGGCGACTATCAATCGGCGATCAAGTATCTCGAACAAGCGATCTTGCTCGAGCCGGGCGAGGCCACGATCAACGACCATCTGGGCGACGCCTACTGGCGCGTCGGCCGCCGCCTGGAAGCGAAGTATCAGTGGCAGCACGCCCTGATGCTGAAACCGAACCAGGACGACGAGCCGAAGATCAAGCGCAAGATCGAAGCGGGTCTCGAAGAACTGCCTAAGTCCCCGGCGCAAGCCGCGAACCCGCCATCGAGCCCGTGACGACGCCCGATCCAACCAGCCGTCTCGCGCCCGCCAAGGTCAATCTCTTCCTGCACGTCGGCGACAAGCGCGCCGACGGCTACCACAACCTTCTGAGCCTCATCGTCTTCGCCGACAT
>CAZJOM010000026.1:0-9458 GCA_964547645.1 uncultured Flavobacteriaceae bacterium | reverse complement strand
CAGCTATTGACGCAATACTGGTCGCTCCCGATCACACCAACAGAACTCGAAGCACTGGGCCTAACCCTCGGCGCCGACGTCCCCGTCTGCCTGCGCGCGAAAGCAACACTCGTCTCCGGCATCGGCGAAGGCTTGACACCGGTCAACAACCTGCCGCCGTTCTGGCTCGTCCTCGCGAACCCCGGCGTCGCCGTCTCGACCGCCGAAATCTTCAAGGCCCTAACAGTCCGCTCTTACGCCTTTGCTCCCACGATCACGGCATCGTCGGCCCGCGAGCTCGCGATGCGGCTCGACCAAACCGGCAACGACCTGGCAGCGCCCGCCAAAGCCATCGCCCCCATCATCATGACCGCCGAAAACGCCCTCGTCGCAACGGACGGCTGCCTCATCGCCCGGATGTCAGGCAGCGGCGCCACCACCTTCGGTCTCTACGCCTCCGAAGAAAGCGCCGAAGCGGCAGCAAAGACGATCGCGCAGGCACACCCCACCTGGTGGGTCAAGGCCACAGAACCGAAGCACTAGTCCAGGACGACTGCCATCGTCGAGTTCGATCGCTATTCATGCCTCAACGCGTCTATCGGGTTGAGGGAGGCCGCGCGGCGGGAGGGCAGCAAACCGAACAACGCGCCGACCGCAATCGATGCGACAATGCCCAGCGCAACGGTGTCGGCGCGCAGCAGGATCGGCCAGTCGGCGAATGTCGCGATCAGATAAGACGACCCAATGCCGAGCGCGATCCCCAAGAGACCGCCGATCAAACAAAGCGTCACCGTTTCGATCAGAAACTGCGCGAGAATATCGCGCTTGCGCGCGCCGATCGCCATGCGCAAGCCGATTTCGCGGGTGCGCTCCGTCACCGAGACGAGCATGATGTTCATGATGCCGATGCCGCCCACAATCAGCGAAATCACCGACGTCGCACCCAAGAGAAATGCCATCGTCGCTTGGGCCTCGGTGCGCGTACGGATCAATTCGGCTGTGTTACGAACGGAGAACTGGGCTTCGTCCGTCGGTCCCAACTGACGGCGTGCCCTCAACACGGCGTCGATGTCTTCTGCCGCGCGCAATAGGTCTTTGGCGCTCGAAAGTTCGACGTAGATTTGGTTGACCGCATCCGGCGCGGTGCGCGAGCGGCCGCCCTGCAATCGCGCCCGGGCCGCAGGCAGGGGTACGAGCACGACGTCGTCTTGGTCGCGGCCGAATCCGGTTTGTCCTTTCGCGGCCAACACGCCCACAACGATGAACGGCACGTTTCGAATGCGCAATTCCGTCCCAACGGGATCGGAGCCTTCGAACAACGACTTCACCACGGTTTGGCCGATGACGGCGACCTTTGCCCCGATCGTCATGTCGCCCGGTTCGAGGCCGCGACCCGACGCGATCGGCCAATCCCGGATTTCGAGATAGTCGGCGCCGACGCCCTGAACTTGCGTCGTCCAATTCGCGTTGCCGTAGACGAGCGGCGACGAGGCGGAAACCTGCCCCGAAATTCGTGCGATCGACGGCACTTGTTCGCGTAGCGCGCGGATGTCGCGCTCTGTCAACGATGAAACGGAACCGATCGCATCGCGCCTGCCACCGCCGAGGCTTCCCGGACCTGATTGGATTTGCAGCATATTGCTGCCCAAATTCGCGATCTGCTTGTCGATCGCGCTTTGGGCGCCCGCGCCGATCGATACCATGATGATCAATGAGGCGACGCCGATGATCACGCCCAACGTTGTCAGGATCGAGCGAACGAGGTTCAACTGCAAGGCATTCAGCGCTGTGCGAAAGTGCTGTTCGAGGGTCATGCCGCACCGCCCGTGTCGGAAACAATGCGCCCGTCCTTGAAGCGGATTTGCCGTCGCGCCTGCGCAGCAACGTCGGGGTCGTGCGTAATCAAAACGATCGTGAGGCCGATGCGGTTAAAGTCGTCGAACAAGCGCATAATCTCATCGGAGGTCGTGCTGTCGAGAGCGCCGGTGGGTTCATCTGCGAGCAGAAGCTTCGGGTCGTTGACGAGGGCACGCGCAATCGCCACGCGCTGTTGCTGTCCGCCGGACAGTTCCGTGGGTTTATGCTCCATGCGGTCGGCGAGGCCGACACGAGTGAGCGTAGCGCGCGCCTTGGCTACGGCGGCATCGTTCGAAAGGCTGCCATAGGCAAGAGGCAGCATCACGTTTGCAAGCGCGGTGGTTCGCGCAAGCAGATTGAATTGCTGAAATACGAAGCCAATCGTCTTGTTGCGCAACGCTGCCAGGCCGTCGCCGTCAAGCCCGTTCAGTGCCTTGCCTGCGATGCTGATGCGCCCTTGTGTGGGAACGTCGAGCGCACCCAACAAATTCATAAACGTCGACTTGCCAGACCCGGATGGGCCCATCACGGCGACGTATTCGCCTTCACTGATCCTGAGCGTTACGTCCCGGACGGCCGCAACTTCCTGTCCGCCCATGCGATAGAGCTTCGTCACGCCTTCGCACTCGACGAGTGGCAGTTGCGGTTTCATGAGCCGGGTTCGACGTAACGCGTGACGACCGCGTCGCCCAGCTTCAACCCGCCGACGACTTCGGTGAACCGGTCGTCCGCGATCCCGAGCGTCACACGAACCGGCATCGGTCGGGACCCGTTCATGACCCAAACCTGCGCGCGTTTGCTGCTCGCGCGAGCGTTCTGCCACGCGGCGAGCTTGCTCTTTTGATCCGCCGAAAGTGTCGGCTCCAGTGTCTGAGTGATTATTTGATCGAAGCCTCGACCAACCTGTCCGCCGAAACCTGCCCCCGTGCGCCGACCGACTCCGTCGTTCGTTGTGTCTGGGCCAACCGCGTTTTCGCCGTCTGTTTGCCGGCGCGCGCCAGTGCCCCTGCGACGCATACGGTCCTCGAGCGCCGTGCGAAGCGCGGTCTGTTGGTCTGGTGTCAGGCTTAGTGCCTGCGTCAGGTCCACGATGGTTTCTTCGCGACGGGCGGTGCCCTGGTTCGCGGCGGTATTGGTGGAAACGGACGATTGCAGCGATGCCGGCGGCTTGAAGCGGACAGCCTCATTCGGCAAACGCAGTACGTTGTCGCGGCGACCGGTTTGGATCATCACGCTTGCGGTCATGCCCGGCAGAAGTTCAAGTCCCGCGTTCGGGGCTGACACGACCACCGTGTAGGTTACCACGCTCTGCTGGTTAAGCCCGCCTACGCGCACTTGGGCGACGCGACCGCGAAATTCGCGCTGGGCATAGCTGCCCACGGTGAATGTCACGGGTTGGCCTTCCTTCACGCTGCCGATGTCGGCTTCGTCGACTTGCGCCTCGATCTGAATTTGCGACAGGTCCTGCGCTATCTTGAACAAGGTGGGCGCTTGGAGGCTCGCCGCGACCGTTTGACCGCGATCGACATTGCGTTCGATCACGATGCCATCGATCGGGGAGAATATCTCAGTGCGCGAGAGGTCGATCTTGGCTTGGGAGAGCGCCGCTTCCCGTGCCGCGATCTGTGCTCGAGCGTTGTCGACCTGGGCTTTGGCAACCGAAACGTCGGCTTGTGCCGAGGCGATCACCGCCTTTTGCGCGTCCATCTGTGCGGTCGAGGTGAACCCCTTGGCGAGCAGTGTTTGTAGCCGTTCGAGCGCGCGCTGTTCCTTGACCAATTGAGCGTCCGCCCGCGCGAGGTTCGCCGTTTGCAGCGACAGCTGCGTGCGCGAAGCGGCGACATCGCTTTCCGCCTGCGAGACGCGCGATTGAAAGCTCTGCGGATCGATCAGCGCCAGCCGCTGACCTTTTTTGACTTTGGCATTGAAATCGACATCCAGCACCGCGACCTGTCCCGACACTTGCGTGCCGACGAGCACGGTGACGACCGCATTCACCGGCCCCGACGCAGAAACCGCCCGTTCGATCGTTCCTTTGTCGACCGGTTTGGTTTCATAGAGACCGTCGCCGCCTGCCGCGCCCGCGAACGCGTACCAAAGCAGCAGCGCAACCGACGCGGCCGCGCCGATAGCCAGCAATGCTCGATTTCGCAAATTTCTGGTCATTCGCCACGCCGAAGGGTTGTCGCCATAGCGCCACCTAGAAGAGCGCATCATCATATGCCGATCGCGTACGCCGTGCCGAAGCGACGTCGTTTGAGGTAAATCATCGTCTCGCGTCGAGCCGTCGGCAACTGAACCCTGATGTGGGCGATGGCCGTGATCTGTCGAGAGTGTGTCCAAAATTTCACCTCGTACGTGGTGAACGCCGGGCATTGCCGCAGCGGATTCGCCGGCCAATTGGCCGATGGCGCTCAATTTCCGGTGACAGGGCTGAACCTGCCGTGAACGGTCTGTTCCCGACGCATTCAGCAAGGCGGCGTCAAACTCCCGCTCGTTCATTGAAGGTCGGCCGTTGCGGTCGAACCGAATGCAGATAGGAGCGTCTCATGACCCTTAAACTCGCACTCGCCGGCGCCGTACTCGCAACGACCCTTGCATCGACGGCCATTGCACAACCCTTTCAGCCGAGTCCCGCCAGCTTCCCGCACGCCCGACAAGTCGCCTGGCAACTAGTGGGCGCGCGCGACGTGAGCTTTCGCGTAGAGCGCGACACGATCCAGGTTCGCGGCAACGATCGTAGCCGACAGGTCATGATCTGCGTTTACAGGCAGCCGATTCGTTTGCTCGACGCTGACATACGGTTCGCGAATGGCGGTCGACAGGACTTGTACGTCCGCGCCGTGATCGGCGCTGGTCAGTGCACACGTGCGATCGATCTGCAGGGGCATCGCCGCGACATTCGCTCGATTTCGTTCGTGTACAAGTCGGTGGCCGGCGTGCGGTTTGGTGACGGCCGCCGTCACGACGACCGCTTTGGCGGCTTTGGCCAAGGTGCGCAAGTTCGCGTTTACGTGCGCTAGCGTGTGGGCGCCATCGGTTGGGTGCCGCGAAGCTGGCGGCGCCCGATCCCCATTCATGTCGGCGTCGCGGAACGCCGGCCCATGCTGTTTCTCAGACGCACGAGAATTGTAGGTTTAACGCCTGCCTTCGCCCAATCTGAGGCTGACTCGCGTAGTCCCTTCGCGATCGCGCGGTCACATTTTACCGCGCCGGCAAGGGACAAAGGCTGCAGTCAATAAGCCCGGCTAACACAGAACTCCGCGAGGTCGACCAGAGCGCGCCGCATCGGGCTATCCGGGAACACATTGAGCGCGCGGCAGGCTTCGTCGGTATATGTGCGCGCTTTCGTCAGCGTGGTCGTGATCGCGTGGTGTTTCTCGATCAGGTGGATCGCATGGGTGAGGTCCGCGTCGGTCTGTTGCCGCTGCCCCATCGTGCGCCGCCAAAACTCGGCCTCGTCGGTGTTCGCATGCGCCAGCGCCAGGATCACCGGCAGCGTGAGCTTGCCCTCGCGGAAATCGTCGCCGACGGCTTTGCCCATCATTGCCTCGCGCCCCGAATAGTCGAGCGCGTCATCGACGAGCTGAAACGCGATGCCGAGATTGTGCCCATAGAGCTTCAGCGCCGCCTCGCGAAGACTGTCGGTCTGCGCGATCACCGCACCCGACTCCGCCGCAGCCGCGAACAGCGCCGCCGTCTTCGCCGCGATGATCTTCAGATAGGTGTCTTCGCTGACGCCGATATTGCCTTGCGTGGAGAGCTGCATCACCTCGCCCTCGGCAATCACCGCCGACGCATTCGAGAGAATGCTGAGCACGCGCAGGCTGCCCGTCTCCACCATCAACTGGAACGATCGCGAGAACAAAAAGTCGCCGACAAGAACGCTGGGCGAGTTGCCCCAGATCACATGCGCGGCGGCCTTGCCGCGCCGAAGCTCGCTCTCGTCCACCACGTCGTCGTGCAGCAGCGTCGCCGTATGAATGAACTCGACCGCGGTCGCCAGCCGAATATGCGCAAGCCCCTGATAGCCGCACAGCTGTGCGGCCGCGAGCGTGAGCATCGGCCGAAGCCGCTTGCCGCCCGAATTGATCAGATGCCCCGCAAGCTCCGGGATCAGCGGCACCTCGGAGCGCATGCGCTCCAGGATCAATGCGTTGACGTGCGCCAGATCGGTTTCGACGAGTTTGAACAGTCGCTCGACCGCGCCCGTCGGCTTCGGTCCGCCCTTCAGCAACGATTGGACTCCGCGCAAAGCTCTGAAGCTCCCGTTTTGGTGGCTCGCCGACCGCCAGTTTGCGCTCAAAATAGGAACCGTCCTAAATGCAGGTCAAGAGTACACGCCGCCACGCTTCTGTGAGGTGTTCAAATGGTTGAACTGCTCCGCACGAACGACATCGTGTTAATCAGTTTCGTTCGTGCTTTGTTGAGCGCGGAGAACATCCGCGTGATCAACCTCGATGAGCACGCCAGCGTGATGGATGGCAGCGCCGCGATGATCCAACGCCGCTTGATGGTTGATGACGTCAATCTTCAGCGCGCCAAGTGGCTGCTGAAGGATGCAGGTCTCGGTGACGAACTCAAACGCTGATCAGCGTCCAAACGCCGCAACCCCGCTGACCGACGACGCGTTCCTCGGTGGCCTGGTGCAGGTCTGGCAACCGGCAGAAGGATTCCGCGCCGGGATGGATTCGGTGACGCTGGCGGCCGCCATCCCCGCCCGCCCGCGCGAGCACGTCTGCGATCTGGGCGCGGGCGTCGCCACCGCGTCCCTGTGTCTGGCCGCGCGCGTGAAGGGCCTGCACCTGACGGCGGTCGAGATCGACGAAGGCCTCGCCGACCTCGCCCGCGCCAACGCAGCGCGCAACAAAGCAACGATGGAAGTCATCGTCGCCGACGTGTTGAAGCGCCCGCGCACGATCGCACGCCAACGCTTCCACCACGTCCTCACCAACCCGCCTTTTCACGACGCGCGCAGCACCCGCGCGCCGTTGCCATCGAAAGCGGCCGCAACCTCAGCCCATACAAGCGAACTCGTCGCGTGGCTCCGCTTCGCCCGCGCGCTCGTACGCCCGAAAGGAACGCTAACGGCGATCCTGCCGCCCGATCAACTCGCTCTCGCGCTGACGGCGCTCGCACCGGAAGGGAAGGGGGTAGAGGTCGTGCCTCTCTGGCCCAAACCGGGCGAACCGGCGAAGCGCCTAATCATCCGTACACGAATGAACTCGAACGCGCCGCTGCAACTGCACGCAGGACTTGTCCTCCACACAGCCGCGGGAAAGCCCGCGCTTGAGGCCGAAGCCGTCTTGCGGCAGGGCCAAGCGCTGATTAGATAGAACCATCATGATCGACTGGATCAAACGAATCTGGCGCCGCATCGGCGGAACCACCCCACCGGTGGTCGCGGTCCTTCGCCTCAGCGGCGCCATCGGCATGTCGACGGGCTTCCGCAAAGGCCTCGCTCTGGCCACGGTTGCCTTGCCCATCGCGAAGCTCTTCGCCGACAACTCGGTCGCGGCGGTGGCCATTGTCATTAACTCGCCCGGCGGCTCGCCTGTTCAGGCGGCCCTGATCCATGACCGCGTCCGTGCGCTCGCCAAGGAAAAGGGCGTGAAGGTCCTGACCTTCGCCGAAGACGTTGCGGCCTCCGGCGGCTACATGCTTGCGCTCGCGGGGGACGAGATCTACGCCCACCCGAACTCGATCGTCGGTTCCATCGGCGTCGTCTCCGCCGGCTTCGGCTTCGACAAGCTGATCGAAAAGATCGGCGTCGAGCGTCGCGTGCATCACGCGGGCGACCGCAAGGCGATGCTGGATCCCTTCAAACCCGAAGATCCGAAAGACGCCGCCCATCTCGAAGACCTGCAACGCGAGGTCCACGAGAGCTTCAAGCAAATGGTCCGCGACCGCCGCCCTGAGAAGCTGAAGGGCGACGAAGCCGATCTCTTCTCCGGCGCCTTCTGGACCGGCGCGAAGGCCAAGGACATGGGCCTGATCGACGGCCTTGGCGACCTGCGCACGATCTGCCGCCAGAAATTCGGCGACAAGGTGGAATTCCACGTCATTACCCCGCGCCGCTCCTGGTTCGGCCTCGACGCGTTCAACAGCCGCGCGGACATCGAACCCCGCGCCGACTGGGCCGGCAGCCTGCTCGCCGCCGTCGAAGAGCGTGCGCTCTGGTCCCGCTTCGGACTATAATCGCGCATGGGACTCGGCACGCTCCTCATCCTTGGCCTCATCGGCGCGCTCATCTACTTCGGCGTCAAAGGCCGCATCGTCCGCCTGCGCGAAGAGTTCGACGCCGCCATGCGCCGCGCCACCAAAGGCAGCGCGAAGAAACCCATCGCCACCGAAGAAATGACCAAGTGCCCGACCTGCGGCACCTATTCCGCCCCGAGCCAGCAAAAGAACTGCGGCAAGCCGGGTTGTCCCTACAAATAGGCACCAATTGCGCCGATATTGCAAATTTGGTATAGAGCCTTATGGCTGATCCATGGGCGGTCTTCTTCCTCAACGACACGGTTCGCGGTGAGTTGGATGAACAACCCGACGACATCCGCGCCGACTTCTTGCGTATCGCCGGGCTGATTGCAGCATATGGCCTTGAGGTAATGCGCGAGCCCTACGTCAAACACGTCGAGGGCAAGCTCTGGGAGATTCGCCTCCGGGGCAAGGATGGGGTCGCCCGCGCCCTCTATATCACCGCCAAAGGAAGGCGTGTGGTGATTGTCAGGGTGTTTGCCAAGAAGACACAGAAGACGCCGAACGACGAAATCAAACTAGCGCTGAAGCGCGCCAAGGAAGTGCTATGAAAAGAAAGATGATCCCCGTCGCCGAAGTGGCGAAGCAGTGGCTCAAGAGCCCGACCTTTCGTCGCGCCTATGACGCGCTCGAAGAGGAATATGCGGTTGCCGAGGCCTTCATCGCCGCACGCACCCGTGCCAAACTCACGCAAGAGCAGGTCGCCAAACGTATGGGAACGACACAAGCGGTTGTCGCCCGCTTGGAAAGCGGCCGGGTCAAGCCTTCCACGCGAACCCTGGAACGATTCGCTGCGGCCACCGGCCATCGGCTCAAAATTCAGTTCGAAAGGCAGCGCGGCGCGAATTGACCCTCGGCCGCGCTCGCCTTGACCCCCTCCCGCCCGCTCTTTAGCTTCCGCCGCTCTCGCAAACTACGCGCGCACCCATGACCGCTCCCGACCGTTCTTTCCAAGGCCTGATCCTGACGCTCCAGCATTATTGGGCGGATCAAGGTTGCGTCCTCTTGCAGCCGTTCGACATGGAAATGGGCGCGGGCACGTTCCACCCCGCAACGACGCTCCGCGCACTCGGCCCCAAACCCTGGAAGGCGGCCTACGTCCAACCCTCGCGCCGCCCAAAGGACGGTCGCTACGGTGACAACCCGAACCGCTTTCAGCGCTACTATCAGTTCCAGGTGATCCTGAAGCCGTCGCCGCCGGAAGTGCTCGACCTCTATCTGGGTTCGTTGAAGGCACTCGGCATCAACCCGGACGAACACGACATCCGCTTCGTCGAAGACGATTGGGAAAGCCCGACGCTCGGCGCCTGGGGCCTGGGCTGGGAAGTCTGGTGCGACGGCATGGAGGTGACGCAGTTCAC
>CAZJOM010000025.1:32665-47565 GCA_964547645.1 uncultured Flavobacteriaceae bacterium | reverse complement strand
ACCGTCTTCAAGGGGCGATAGGCGGCGTCGTGTGCGTCGAACGAGAGGTCGTCGCAGAACAACACCGTGCGGATCGGCGCGCGGGCGATGAGCGTGAGCAGCGACCCCAACGTTGCGATGTCTTCGCGGTGGATTTCGACCAGTTTGAGCGCCACACCCGTTTCTTTTGCGACGGTAGCGTGGACGGCCTTGACCAGCGCGCTCTTGCCCGTACCGCGCGCACCCCAGAGGAGCGCGTTGTTCGCGGGTAGGCCCTTGGCGAAGCGTTGGGTGTTGGCCAGCAGTTGGTCGCGCTGGCGGTCGATACCCTTCAGAAGGGCGAGCGGCACACAGGCGATCTTGGCCAACGGCTGAAGCGCTTGATGGGCGGCATCCCAGACGAAGCCTTCGGACGACGGCCATTGCGGCTCCAGCGGCGGTGCCGGCGCGAGGCGTTCGAGGGCACTGGCGATGCGCTCCAACAGCGCAGTCTGGTCGTTGCTCATTCGCACTGACTACAAGATGGCTGGCGGATGGGCCAGTGGGGCGGAAATGGAGGGCTTTCGCTTGGTTGCATTGGCACTTTTGGCCGCTATAGTCCGCCCCGAAATCAGCCCCGCCCTCCAAAAGAGTTAACGGACCCGCGCACCCATGTTCATCTCTCCTGCCTACGCGCAAGCTGCACCTGGACCAGGCGGCGCCGGCGACATCTTCCTGCAGTTGATGCCGTTCGTTCTGATCATCGCGGTCATGTATTTTTTGGTGATCCGGCCGCAGCAGCAGCGCATGAAGGCGCATCAGCAACTGGTCGCCGCGATCAAGCGCGGTGACGTGGTCGTGACCTCCGGCGGCATCATCGGCAAGGTGGTGAAGGTGCTTGAGAACGACGAGGTGATGGTCGAGATCGCCGAAGACGTCCGCATCAAAGTCATCAAGTCTACGATCGCGGACGTGCGCTCGAAGACGGAACCGGTCGCCGCGGACGCGAAGTCCAAGGGCGACGACGAAGATAAGAAATAAGGACGCGCGCTAGCGCACGGATCACGCCGACATGCTTCAGTTTCAAACTTGGAAGATTGCGCTCGTACTGCTCGTTTGCCTGCTGGGGCTGGTAACGGCGCTCCCGAATGTCATGCCGGTCGCCTGGCAGACGTGGATCGCGCGCAACGCGAGTTTTGTACCGCACCGGCCGGTGACGCTGGGTTTGGACCTTCAGGGCGGCTCGTACGTTCTGTTTGAGGCCGAGATCGAGGTTGCGATCAAGGACAAGATGCAGGGGTTGCTGGACGATGTTCGTAAGGGCCTGCGCAAGGAGAAAATTACCTATTCGGGCTTAAGCGCCACCGCCGACACCGTTTCGGTGAAGATCGTCGAACTGGAAAAGCTGGCCGAGGCGAGGACGTTTTTGCGCGGGTTGGCGTCGCCGATCGGTGGCGGCATCGCCGGCATCAGCACGTCGGATTACGAAGTGCGCGTGTCGGATGAAGGCAATGCAACGATTACAGTGACGGCTGCCGGGCGGGAACAGATCCGGGCGAATGCCATGTCTCAGTCGGTTGAGATCCTGCGCAAGCGCATCGACCCGGAAGGCACCAAGGAAGTCACGATCCAGCCCCAGGGCGCCAATCGCATCATCGTTCAGGTGCCGGGCGAAAGCGACCCGCAAAAGATCATTCACGTGGCGGAAACGGCGGCGAAGCTGACATTCCACATGGTCGACGAAAGCGTGTCGCAAGCCGACATCGATGCCAAGCGCATTCCGCCCGGCTCAAAGTTGCTGATGGAAAAGGTGGGCCGCGGACCGAACGCGACCGAGCAACCCATCGTGATTAAAGAGCGCGCGATCATTACCGGCGACATGCTGGAAAAGGCGCAGGGCACGTTCGATTCACAAACGCAGTCGCCGATCATCTCATTCAAGTTCAATGCGCAGGGCTCGCGCCGCTTCGCGGACGTGACGAAGAACAGCGTTGGTAAACGCTTCGCTGCCGTTCTCGACGGCAAGGTCGTAACCGCGCCGGTAATCCGCTCGCCGATCCTCGGCGGCACCGGGCAGATCGAAGGCAACTTCACGATCGAAGAGGCGAACGAGACGGCGGTGTTGTTGAATTCCGGTGCGCTCTTCGTGCCGCTGAGGGCCGAAGAAAACCGCACGGTCGGTGCGGAGCTCGGCCAAGATTCGGTCAACGCGGGGCAATACGCTGCGCTTGGCGGCTTGATCCTGGTCGTCGCGTTTATGATCCTGCAGTATCGGCTATTCGGCGTGTTTGCGGACGTGGCGTTGTTGGCGAACTTGATGTTGCTGCTTGGGATCATGACCGCGATCGGCGCGACGCTCACCTTGCCCGGTATCGCCGCCTTCGTGTTGACGATGGGTATGGCGGTCGACGCGAACGTGCTGATCTATGAGCGCATCCGCGAAGAGCAGCGCAACGGGAAGTCGATCATGGCCGCGGTCGACGCCGGGTTCGAGCGTGCCATGTCGACGATTATCGACTCGAACCTGACCACGCTCCTGGCTGGTTTAATCCTGCTGATGATGGGTACCGGCCCCGTTCGCGGCTTCGCCGTGGCGTTGTCGTTGGGGATCGTGACCTCGGTGTTCACGGCCGTATATGTCACCCGATTGCAGGTGATCTGGTGGTTAAGGAGCGGCCGGCGCACGGAATTGTCGATCTAAGGGCGTAAAACCCTCATTTCACATGGGTCTATACCCGCTCAGGTCGATTGACGCCGGGCGCGCGTGTATCCTTCACTCTCCGCCGATTGAGTCGGCTTATTGAGGGGAGGTCCGGATCCATGGCGCCGCTATTGACCAATGTCCGTAACACGGTGATCGCGGGCTTCGTGCTAGCGCTGCTGGTGTTCGTTATTTTCATCATCGTGGGTGGGTATTCGGTGACGGATACGCTCCGTGGGCAGTTGTTCTGGGCCTTTGTGTTCCGCTGGCTGCACGTGCTGTCGGGCATCTTGTGGATCGGGCTGCTGTACTATTTCAACTTCGTACAGATCCCGATGATGCCGAAGATCCCCGACGATCAGAAACCAGCGGTGTCCAAATTCATCGCACCTGAAGCGCTCTGGTACTTCCGTTGGGCGGCGATGGCGACGATCGCGACAGGTTTGATCCTGGCGGCGTTGAACGGGTATTTGTTGGACGCGATAACGCTGGGCGCAACGTCGGGCTTCTCAACACCGTCCTACACGCTGATCGGGATCGGCATGTGGCTGGGTGCGATCATGTGGTTCAACGTGTGGTTCGTCATTTGGCCGAATCAGCAACGCGCGCTCAACATCGAGAACCGCTTCCCGGATCTCAGCAAGGATCAACGCGCAGCGCACGGGCGTACGGCCATGCTGTTCTCGCGCACGAACTTTATGCTGTCGGTGCCGATGCTGTTCGCCATGGTCGGCGCGCAAAACCTGGGCTGAGACACCCCGGATGACAGGAATGAGGGGCTGTGCGATGAGCACGGCCCTTTTTCGTTGGTGAGCGGCCGTGGACGAGCTTGAGAGCGCGCTGGCAGAGCAGGACCCCGACCGGTACGTCGCGAACTTCTTCGCGCCTGCTGCCGCCCGGTCGGCGCTGACCGCGCTCTATTCGTTCGACAATGAGTTGGCGCGGATCGGGCTGACCGTGCGCGAGCCGATGGTCGGGCACATCCGGCTCGCCTGGTGGCGAGAGCAGATCGGCGCGATCTATGAGGGCCGGCCGGTTCAGGCGCCAGTGGTTGTGGCGTTGGCCGGCGTGGCGAGGCGGTGTCAACTGCCGCGAGCGCTTCTAGACGGCTGCATTGATGGCCGGGCGCACGACCTTGAAGAAACGCCGTTCGCGGACGAAGCCGCATTCGAAGCTCACGCTGATGCGACAAGCGGTGGCCTGTTCTTGGCGGCCGCGCGGGTTTTGGGCGCCGATCGCGTCGACGACGTTGCACCTCATGCCGGACGCGCGGCGGCCTATGGCGCAGCGTTGCGCGAGTTCGCGGCGGCGCGCCGATTGCGCCGCTATCGCCTGCCGTTGGCCTGGTTGAATGAGGTGGGGCTGAACGCCGAGGATGCGTTCGCGACCGAGACAACAACGGCAACGCTTGAAGCCGTGTTCCGGCGGGCGAGGGCGAAGGCAGCGCTCGCACTCGATCTCGCGAACCGTTCGCGCTTCCGCCTGAAGGCAATGCCGGCGATTGCAGTTGCTGTCACGGCGCGGCGAACGTTTGATCCGCTAGCGCCGCAGGATGACGCGCCGTGGCGGCGTGTTGCGCGTTTGGCGCTGGCCAATTTGATGTGGCGGGTCTGAAGGCTCAAGATCGCGTCGGCGCTAGCTCGGCCATACGCGCAATGACTTCGGTTCGCGCACGATAGCCCGTCTGCGCGCCGGTGACCTCGCAGGAGAGGCTCGCGCCCGCGCTCGCAAATCGCATCGCCTCGCGAAGCGGCGCGCCGCTATCGAGCGCTGCCGTGAGGTAGCCGACATACGCATCGCCCGCGCCTGTCGTGTCGACCACCGCAACCGGCAGCGCCCCAACACTCCATGTCGCGCCCGTCGCCTCGACGGCAATCGATCCCGCCGCGCCCAAGGTCACAATGCACGTGAGGTCGAAGCGCGACGCCAGGACGCGTGCGATATCCTCGTATGCGGAGGCAGGAACGCCGAACAGGTCGGCAAGTGTGCGTGCCTCGTGCTCGTTGACGACAAGCATGTCGAGATCGCCAAGCACCGCGGCATCCACCGGCATTGCAGGCGCCAGATTCAAAAGCGTCCGCGCGCCCGTCGCCTTCGCGGCTCGAAGCGCCCGCCAATTCTCCTCAAGTCGAATTTCCATCTGCAGGATTAGCCAATCCCCGCGGCGTAAACGCGGGGTAAGCTCGTCAAGCTGCGCGGCGCGGGTTTCCATGCTGGCGCCTGGCGCGGCGGTGATGATGGTTTGCCCTTGTGGGTCGACCGAAATGAACCCGCACGCTGTCCGCAGGCGCCCTCGAGCGACCGAGGAAAGATCGATGCCTGCTGCTCGCACATGCTCAAGAGCCGCCTCACCCCACGCATCGCTTCCGACCGTGCCCACGAGAACGACACGCTGTCCGCTTTGCGCGCCCCGCGCGGCCGCAAGCGCTTGGTTGGCACCTTTACCGCCTGGTACGACGGCATAGTCGCGCCCCAGCACGGTCTCGCCGCGCGCCGGCAAATGCGGTACCGGCGTGATCAAATCGATCGTGATGGACCCGAGCGCGACGATCATGAGAGGGCCTCAGGCACCGGCCACAAGACCGCGAGGCTTGCGCTCATACTCCCGCCGCCCGATATCGGCGAGCGCCGCGGCGACGTCGAGCCGTGGCACGCTTTGCGCCTCCCGCGCATAGACAAACGCAGCCGCACAATAATCGTCCACGCGTTCGGCGATAGCGAACGCATGCAGGGGCGAGTTCGCGAGCACCTCGCCGGTGACCCAGCCGTTGCCGGCAAGCGTGTAGCGCCGCTCCCATTCCGCCATCAGATGCTCGGCCCCCTTATGCACCATCAGCGCACCGATCTGCTGGATCGTCGCGCGCATCTCGCGCTCGAACACCATAGGGTCGGGAAGGTGCCACCGATAGAAGCCGACGAAGTCCGGCTTCGAAGGCATCGGCGACTGCGGATCGGCGGGCGGCGCCACGATCAGCGGCGAGCCCTGATAGGGCGTCGTGTGCGCGCCCATTCCCCATGCGGTGCCGACATAATCTTCAAGGCCGGTGCCGCAGTAAGTCGGATGGGTAGTGTCGCCATCGCGAAAGAGTTTGAACTCGCCCTCGCCATACCAAACCATGTCGTCCGGCAGGACACGCACGCCCACGACGCAGCCCAAGAAGCGGCCCGGCCCCTTGATCCCCTCGGCGATCGTGAAATCTTGGCGGAGAACCGTCGGGTTTTCGCGCCTGAACATGACGTGCAGGTAGCCAGCGTCGTCGGCGATTGGCTCGAGCGTGTAGTCGACCTGGTAGTACAGGTTCATAGGCCGCTTGCCGTGGTTCGTGAGCACAAGCCGGAAACGCCGCCGGAACGGCATCGGGTAGTAGGCGTTGAACCCGCGCGCTTCCTGCACCGCCGTCAGCGCCGTCGTGCACGCGACCGTTCGCCCGTGCGGCAAGCCGAAGAAGTCGAGTGCCGGGACCGAGATGCTGGGCTCCGAACGCCCGTCATAGAAGACCTCGATCGCGACCGCGCGCATCTCTTCCGGCGGCGCCGCCATGAACGTCATCCAAATATGGCGGACGCGGCCCGGCCCATCGATCTCCGCGAGGACGACCGCTTCGCCGGGCTGAATGCGCCGGTTCGGCGCCCCCTTGCGGCCGCCGGCAACGGTTCCGCCGCCGCCGCGCCGCCCGGATGGGTTCTCAAAGCTGATTGAGCGGCTGTCGAGCGCCAGGTCGATCCGAGCGGGATCCCCGAAGAGATGCATGTCGTGTCCCTTATTTGCGGGAAGACTGCATCACGCGAGTGGGGCGAGGCAAGCACCTGGGCCAAGCGCTTGCCCGCAAGGTTCTAATTCTGGAGCGTGCTTTGTGGGACGTAGTGCTTTGCGATCGCTTGAAGGGCGGCGATTTCGTTCGGGAATACCTGATCGAGCTTCACGAAGTCGCTGTTGCGGCCGCGGCGGATGGAGCGCAGGACCGCGACTTCGACGCCGTTTTGGGCGCGGGTGATGACGCCGGCTTCGCGCCAGTCGTCTTCGGCGATGGTTTCGCCGTTCGCGCGTTGCGCGACGTGGGTTTTCACCGCCGCTTTATCGCCCATGGCGGCGTCGTCGAGCATGAACTCGCGATAGGTGCCGTTACCTTCGTCCTTGGAGCAGATGATCATCGTTCGCGTCCCATGTGTTTGGATCCCACCCGCGCGGAAGTTTTCTTCTCGCGCGCTTCGTCTAGGCCCACGCGGGCAGGCCCCAAGGGCCCACCCGCGTCAATCGGTTAGCTGCAGCCGGTCGTGGTGCCGCAGCTGTCGCATTTCAGACAGGTGCCGTTTCGGACCAGCGTGAAGTTCCCGCAGTTCGAGCAGGCATCGCCCTCGTAGCCCTTGATGCGGGCCTCGGCGACCTTGCGGGCGCGCAGGCTTGCGGTTGAGACGGTCACTTCGCGTTCGACGATCTCGATCTGCTGCGCGACCGGGTTCGCCATCGGGCGGCGTGCCGCTTGGGCGTCGAGCGCAAGCTCGCTTGCCGTTGCCAGCATCATCTGCGCCGGATCCATACGGACGGCTGCGCCGCCTTCGACGACCATCAGCTGCTGCGGGATCTGACCGCGGACCAGACCGGCCGAGACGATGCGCGCGGTGCTTTGAGCGGGTGCCGCGGGACGGCGGCCTTCGCCGTCGCCGCCGCCGATTTCCGATCCGTCGCCGCCACCGGGCACGACATGCGCCAGATCATGACGGCCGAGATACGACACGGCCAGTTCGCGGAAGATGTAGTCGAGAACCGACGTCGCGTTCTTGATCGCTTCGTTGCCCGTGACCATACCGGCTGGTTCGAAGCGCGTGAACGTGAAGGCTTCCACGAACTCGTCCAGCGGCACGCCGTATTGCAGGCCGATCGAGATCGCGATGGCGAAATTGTTCATCAGACTGCGGAAGGCCGCGCCTTCTTTGTGCATGTCGATGAAGATTTCGCCGATGCGGCCGTCGTCGTATTCGCCGGTGCGCAGGTAGACCTTGTGGCCGCCGACAGTGGCCTTTTGCGTGTAGCCCTTGCGGCGGTGCGGCAGCTTCTCCCGGTCGCGCTTGGTGATTTCGACCACACGCTCGACGACGCGTTCGGCCATCGCCTGCGCGCGAGCGGCTTGCGGCATCTCGGCGAGCTGTTCGGGCAACTCGTCTTCCTCGTCGTCGCCGGCCAGGATCGTCGAGGCCAGCGGCTGCGAGAGCTTCGAGCCGTCGCGGTACAAAGCGTTCGCCTTGAGGGCCAGCTTCCACGACTTCATGTAGGCGTCGGCGCAGTCCTTCACCGTCGCCGCGTTCGGCATGTTGATCGTCTTGGAGATCGCGCCCGAGATGAACGGTTGGGCGGCGGCCAGCATGAGGATGTGGCTGTCGACCGAGAGCGCGCGCTTGCCGAGCTTGCCGCAGGGGTTCGCACAATCGAACACCGGCAGATGCTCTTCGCGCAGGTGTGGGGCGCCTTCGAGGGTCATGGCGCCGCAGCAGTAGATGTTCGCCGCCTCGATCTCGGCCTTCGTGAAGCCGACGTCGAGAAGCAGGTTGAAGTCCGGCGCGTCCAGGCGCTCGGGCGCGATGCCGAGCGTCTTGACGCAGAACTCTTCGCCCAGCGTCCAGCGGTTGAACACGAACGAGATGTCGAAGGCGGTCGAGAGTGACGCTTCGACGGCGTCGAGTTCCTTGTCGGTGAAGCCCTTCAGCTTCAGCCACTCGTGGTTCACGCCGGGTGCGCCTTTCAACGTGCCGCGGCCGACCGCGTAGTTGATGATCGCGTCGCTCTGTTCCTGGCGGTAGCCGAGAACGCGCAGCGCTTCGGGCACCGACTGGTTGATGATCTTGAAGTAGCCGCCACCGGCGAGCTTCTTGAACTTGACCAGTGCGAAGTCGGGCTCGATGCCGGTCGTGTCGCAATCCATGACGAGGCCGATCGTGCCGGTCGGTGCGATGACAGTCGTCTGGGCGTTGCGATAGCCGTAGAGCGCGCCTTGGCTGAGCGCTTCGTCCCACGACGTGCGGGCACGGTCGACAAGACCTTCGAAGCCGGACGCCGGCATTTCCATCGCGTTCAGCGGCACTGGCTTGATCGCCAGTTTCTCGTAGCCGTCGACGGCGCCATGCGCGGCGCGGCGATGGTTGCGGATGACGCGCAGCATGTGCTCCGCGTTCTTCGCATAGCCCTTGAAGGCGCCGAGCTCGCGGGCCATGGCGGCCGACGTTGCGTAGGAGGCGCCGGTCATCAGGGCGGCGAGGGCACCGGCGACGGCGCGACCCTGCTTGGAGTCGTAGCCGATGCCCGAAGTCATGAGCAGGCCGCCGATGTTGGCGTAGCCGAGGCCGAGCGTGCGGTACTCGTAGGAGAGCTGCGCGATTTCCTTGGAGGGAAACTGCGCCATCATCACCGAGATCTCCAGGACGATGGTCCAGAGCCGGACGGCATGCTCATAAGCGGCGACGTCGAAGGTTTTGCGGCCGTCGGCGCCGTCCTTGCGGAAGGCGAGCAGGTTCAACGACGCGAGATTGCACGCCGTATCGTCGAGGAACATGTACTCCGAGCATGGGTTCGAAGCGCGGATCGGACCGGACGCCGGGCAGGTGTGCCAGTCGTTGATCGTGGTGTGGAACTGCAGACCTGGGTCGGCGCACTGCCATGCGGCTTCGGCGATCTTGCCCCACAGTTCGCGGGCCTTGACCGTCTTGTGCACCTTGCCGTCGGTGCGGCGGTTGAGCTTCCAGTCGGCGTCGGCTTCGACGGCGCGCAGGAAGTCGTCGGTGACGCGAACGGTGTTGTTCGAGTTCTGGCCCGACACCGTGTAGTACGCCTCGCCGTCCCAATCCGTATCGAGGTTCGGGATTTCGATCGAGGTGTAGCCTTGGCGGGCGAATTGGAGTGCGCGTTGCACCGCGTTCTCCGGGATCTGCATCTTGCGCGCGGCTTTGATCTCGCGCTTCAGGGCTGGATTCTGTTGCGGATCGAAGCAGCTATCGCCGTCGCCAGAGCAGTTCACGCAGGCCTTGATGATGGCGTTCAGGTGCTTGCTCAGAAGCTTCGTACCGGCGACGAGGGCAGCAACCTTTTGCTCCTCCGTAACCTTCCAGTCGATGAAGGCCTCAATATCGGGATGGTCGGCGTCGACGATGACCATCTTCGCCGCGCGGCGCGTGGTGCCGCCCGATTTGATGGCGCCGGCCGCACGGTCGCCGATCTTCAGGAAGCTCATCAAGCCCGACGATTTGCCGCCGCCGGATAGCTTTTCGTTGACGCCGCGCAGTTCAGAGAAGTTCGAGCCCGTGCCCGAGCCGTATTTGAACAGCCGCGCCTCACGAACCCAGAGGTCCATGATACCGCCTTCGTTCACCAGGTCGTCCTTGATGCCCTGGATGAAGCAAGCATGCGGCTGCGGATGCTCATACGAACTGGCCGAGGCGGTCAGTTCGCCGGTCCAGTGGTCGACATAGTGGTGGCCCTGGGCGGGGCCATCGATGCCGTACGCCCAGTGCAGGCCGGTATTGAACCATTGTGGGCTGTTGGGCGCCGCCATTTGGGCGGCGAGCATGTAACGCATCTCGTCGAAGAAGGTGCGGGCGTCGCTTTCCTCGTCGAAGTAGCCACCCTTCCAGCCCCAGTAGGTCCAGGTACCGGCGAGGCGATCGAATACTTGGCGGGCGCTGGTCTCGCCGACGGTCTTGGGTTGGTCCTTGAGCTTTGCGAGCGCGGAGTCGTCGGGCGCGTGGCGCCACAGCCACTCCGGCACCTTGTCCTCCGCGACGGGCTTCAGACGCGCGGCGATGCCGGCCTTACGGAAGTACTTTTGCGCGAGCACGTCGGAGGCGACTTGCGACCAGCGCTCAGGCACTTCGATGCTGTCTTGGCGAAACACGACGGAGCCGTCCGGATTACGGATCTCGCTCGCGGTCGTGCGGAACGGAATGCCTTCGTAAGCGGATTGCCCTTCAACGGTGAAGACGCGATCAATGCGCATGGAATGAAGCCCCTCTCGGATTGCCCTTGGACCAACTGATTTCCCCGTGGGCCTTGGCGTCTTCGAGCTTCTCGGGACCTCAATGCGCGCTTCACCTAGTCCCCCGCGCATCGGTCCCTGACGCCCAAAATTTCTTGGCCAACAGGGACCCCTATCTAGTACCTAGATTTTGATCGTCGCAATAGATTTTGTGTTAATCGGCGTTAGGAAACACTACAGTTTGTGGTTCGCGATTCCAAACTCTGTGGATAGTGGCGCAGGTGCCGCCCTGCGCAGGCGAGGGCTTTTGGTTGCCCACAAGGAGCGATGAAAAATCGCTCGCATGCCTCACCGTGTCCGACAGCAGAACGTGCGCTGCATGGCCAGTCCGAATCGCGATGTGACAGTCAGATGATGCACCGATCTGAGGTTGTGGAAAACGATTCTCGCGAATGGCGGAAAAGGTCGCGAATCCGTGCAGCGACAACGCCGGCAGAAAAAGCATAATGGAATCACTACCTCACGTTTCACGCGCCCGCCGTCCTTTCGGGTTTCAGTTTTCGGAGTATTCGATGCGAGAGCGGTTCGTTCGGCGCGGGCTCGTTGCGGGCTGGGTTCTACTTGCCTTGTTCGTGGCGGTCTTGCCGGCCCAGGCGCGCGGCGGGCTCTGGCCTCAGGACAACAGCGATCTCAGAGCCGACCCGGAGATCGTGTTTGGCGTCCTGCCAAATGGCCTGCGCTACGCAATCAAGCCAAACTCGAACCCCGAAGGTACCGTGACGCTGAAGCTGCGGGTGGCAGCAGGGTCGTTGCACGAAACCGACGCCGAGCGGGGTGTTGCTCACTTCTTAGAGCACATGGCCTTCAACGGGTCGAAGAACTACCCGGAAGGGGAGATGTTCAAGGCCCTGCAGCGGATGGGCATGCAGATCGGCGCCAATGCGAATGCCGCGACCGATTTCGATAACACGACGTTTCTGCTGTCGCTGCCCAGCGTGCGGGCGCAGACGCTCGACACCGGATTCAACATTCTGAGGGAGATCGCGGACCGGCTGACCCTGTCGTCGGAAGCGATTGGGCGCGAGCGCGGGGTTATCCTGTCCGAGGAGCGTTCACGCGACACGCCTAACCAGCAGGCGAGCACGGCGCAGCTGAAGCTTCTCTTTGCCGGGCAGAAATACCCCGACCGCGCGCCAATCGGCGACACGGCCTTCATACGCAACGCCACCTTGGCGCAGCTGCGCTCCTTCTATGAGCGATATTACCGGCCGGAACGGTCTTTGTTGGTGGTTGTTGGCGATGTCGATCCGAAGACGATGGCGGCCAAGATCGCCACGGTTTTCGGCACGTGGAGCCAGCCCGGGCCGCCGCCGGCCCCAGTGGACTTCGGCAAACCAAAGCCGCGGGGGCTCGAAGCTGCGCACGTGGTCCAACCCGGTCTTGAAGAGAACGTCGCAATCAATTGGGTGATTGCCGAGGAAACACGGCCCGATTCCAAGGTGCGGCGACGGGAAGTTCACGACCGCCTGATCGCCTTTACGGTCCTGAACCGGCGGCTAACAAAGGTATCGAGGCAAGAGAATCCGCCGTTCATCGATGCCCGGATCGACCGCGAGCAGGTCGGCGGGGCAGGCATCGTCACCTCGTTGTCGGTACGCACACGGGCGGGCCAGTGGGCGCGGGGTCTGGCGGCGGCCGAGCAGGAACTGCGGCGGGCGCTACGACACGGGCTGCAGCAAAGCGAGGTGACGCGCGAGGCGCTAGAGCAGCGGTCACCCTATTTGTTGTTTGAAGCAAACTCAAAAACGCAGTCGAACGCCGATGTCGCGGATCTCGTGCTGGCATCGATCGACGCCAACCGGGTGCCGACAGATCCCAAGACGGACCTGGACCTCTACACCGCCAGCACCAAGGACATGAAGGCGGCGCGGGTTACCGCAGCGCTGAAGGCCGCGGTCAGCGGCGCCGGTCCACTGATCTTTCTGACCAGCGATCAAGAGTTGAGCGGTGGCGACGCGGCGATCCGCACGGCTTACGTGAACAGCACGAAGGTGCCGGTCCAGGCCGCGCCCGAGAGCGCGATTAAGGCGTTTAGCTATCGCGACTTCGGTCCGAAGGGGGCAATTGCCGAGCGCAAGACTGTCTCCGACTTGGATGCGACCCTCGTGCGCTTTCAGAATGGCGTACGGGGAAACGTCAAGTCGACCTCGTTTGAGAAGGATAAGGTCAGCGTGATCGTCCGGTTCCCGGGCGGCTACATGGCATTGCCGAAGGCGAAGCGCGGAATCGCATGGGCCCTACCTTTCGCGTTCGTCGAGGGCGGATTGGGCAAGCTTGACATTCAAGAGCTTGAGCAGACGGAGCCGGGTCACTTCGCGGGCATCTCACTCGACGTCGATGAGGCGGCGTTCCAGCTCTCGGGCGAGACTGTTCAGCGCGACGTGCTGCTGCAATTGCAGGTGCTCGCGGCGTTCTTCACCGACCCGGCCTACCGGCCAGACGGTCTGCGGCGCATTCAGGCGGCGGGCGAGGGGCAGATCGGTCAAGAAAAGTCATCACCGATGGGGGTGCTGGCGCGCGCGCTCCCTGCACTCGTGCGCAACGACGACGATCGATGGGCGGCACCGTCGCTGGAGGACATGCGCGCGCTGACGATGGATGATGTTAAGGCAGCGATCGCACCGTCACTGGCTGGTGCGCCGATCGAGGTGACGGTTGTCGGCAACGTGAAGGTTGACGACGCGATCGATGCCATCGCAAAGACCTTCGGGGCGTTCGCGCCAAGACCTTCAGCTTTCCAGCTACCGCAAACAGCTGACGGCGTGCAGTTTCCGTCCAAGGCGCGCGAGGTCGATCTTCGTCATGCGGGCCGCGCCGATCAGGCGGCGGTGGCGGCGGCGTGGCCTGGACCCGATCGCTTCGGCGACACGCGGCGCGAGCGCGTTGTCGAGGTGTTAAACGAGGTTGTGCAGCTCAGGCTTCTGGACGAAGTGCGGGAGGCGCAGGGCGGGACGTACACACCATTTGGGAACGCGTACTCGTCCCCGGCGTTGCCCGGCTTCGGCTACATTTTCGCCGGCGTCGAACCTAAGCCGGATCAAGTTGATCTCTTCTTCACGACGCTGGATAAGATCGTGCAGGAACTTCAAGACGGTCAGCTCTCCGACGACTTGTTGGAGCGAGCGCGCAAGCCGCTGCTCTATCAGCACTATGCGGCGGAATCGACGAATTCGTACTGGCTGGAGGCGTTGCAAGAGATTCAGTTGGAGCCGCGGAATCTGAAACGCGTGCAGAGTGCGATGGAGGATTACGGAACGATCACTGCAGTCGAAGTGATCGACGCGGCGAAGGCCTATCTCAGCGACCGGCGCCGGATCGATATTCGGGTGTTGCCGAAGTAGCTAACCGGCGTAGGTGTGCCAGCTGCCTTCGTCGTCACGGACGCGCAGCGCGCCCGTGGCGTCGCGTTCGATGTCGCAGGTTTCCAGGTTCGCCTTGGCGTGGCCGCCGGGGATGTCGAGCACATAGGACGGCAGCGCGATTCCGGAAACGCGCCGGCGCAGTTCGCGCATCAGCGCTTGGCCCTGCTCGATCGTGGTCCGGAAATGCGCTGTGCCGCGCGCAAGATCGGCGTGGTGCAGATAATACGGCTTGATGCGGTTTTCGACAAAGGTGCGCATGAGGTCGGCAAGCGCGTCCGCGTCGTCGTTGATGCCTTTCAATAGAACCGACTGGCTCAGCATGGGGATGCCCGCGTCGACAACGCGGGCGATTGCGGCGCGGGCCGCCGAGGTGAACTCACGGGCGTGGTTGGCGTGGAGCGCGACGTAGGTTGCGACGCGGGGTGACCTCAGCGCGGCTACGAAGTCTGAGGTGACGTGCTCGGGATCGACGACGGGCACGCGCGTGTGCCAGCGCAGGACCTTCACGTGGTCGATGGTGCCCAAGCGCGCAGTCAGATCGGCGGCGCGGCGTGCGGTCAGGACGAACGGGTCGCCGCCGGTGAGGATGACTTCAGAGATATCGCGGTGCGCGGCGATGTAAGCGATGGCGTTGTCGAGTGCTTGCGGTGAGAGGTTTGGTTCGCGGTCCGGGCCAACCATTTCGCGGCGGAAGCAGAAACGGCAATAAACCGGACAAACGTGGACCACTTTCAGCAGCACGCGATCGGGATAGCGGTGCACGATGCCTTCAACCGGCATATGACGCTTGTCGCCGATGGGGTCGGCAGATTCCTCGGGGCGTCGGTCGAGCTCGCGCACGTCGGGCAGGAACTGGCG
>CAZJOM010000025.1:25981-32565 GCA_964547645.1 uncultured Flavobacteriaceae bacterium | reverse complement strand
ACGTGCTCGATGTGCGGCGCGCCGGTGGCGAGCATGACGAGGCGGTCGAACCCTAGCGCGACGCCACTCGCTTGCGGCATGTGGGCAAGAGCGGCGAGGAAGTCTTCGTCGATGGGGTAGCGTTCGCCATAGATGCGTTGCTTCTCGGCCATCTCGTGTTCGAAACGGCGGCGTTGTTCGGACGCGTCGGTAAGTTCGCCGAACCCATTCGCCAGTTCGACGCCGCACACGTAGAGTTCGAAGCGTTCGGCGACGCGCGGGTCGTGCGCGCAGCCGCGGGCGAGGGCGGCTTCGACGCGCGGGTATTCGTCGAGGATTGTCGGGCGATCCAAGCCCAGATGCGGCTCGACGCGTTCCGACAGCACGCGGCTGAAGATGTCGGACCAGGTATCGTCGCTGGCCACGGCAACGCCGACGCCTATCGCCTGCGCGACGAGGGAGGTGCGGTCGCCAGTCTCAGGTGTCAGCGTCGCCAGTAGGTCGATGCCGGCGTATCGTCGAAAGGCATCTGCAACGGTCAGACGTTCGGGTTCTGCGGTCGCGAGTAGACTATGACCGCGATAGAAGAAGTGCGTTGCACCGGCGGTCGCTGCGGCCAGTCGGATGAGCGCGATGCTATCAGCGATCACCGCCGCATAAGGCTCTTCCGTGCGATACCATTCCAGCATCGTGAATTCGGGGACGTTGATGGGCGCGTGCTCGCGGTTCCGAAAGACGCGCGCGAAATCGAAGATCTTGTGTTCCCCGGCGGCCAGCAATTTCTTGCACGCGAATTCGGGCGAGGTGTGCAGATAGTAGCGCGCTGAGCCATCGCGGCCGAAGGCGTCGGTCGCAAAGGCGTGCAAGTGGGTTTCGTTGCCTGGCGATACTTGCAGCGCTGCGCATTCCACCTCGGTAAAGCCTTGCGTCTCGAAATG
Organism: uncultured Flavobacteriaceae bacterium; assembly: GCA_964547645.1. Lineage (GTDB taxonomy): Bacteria > Pseudomonadota > Alphaproteobacteria > Micropepsales > Micropepsaceae > SZUA-430. The sequence goes on along the minus strand of CAZJOM010000025.1, from coordinate 31,648 downwards.
CTGGCGAATGGCGGCTTTGATGCGATTCCGCGCCAAGAGGAATGGGCGGCGGTCGGCGTGCCTGTCTTTCGACCACCAGGGCGAGGGTGTCACCATGGCGGGCCTGCGGCACCTTGGGGGGCGTTGGCACCTTGGCGCCAGCGCCTGGCGCTGCTACACCCACGCGCGAATTCGAGCCCGGTGCGCCAGCCCCATTGGCCAGCGCGGCGCCGGGCGCTTTCATTCAAGGAGTATCTCGTGGTTTCGGTCATCGCTAGCAATGTGCGCAAAGGCAACGTCATCGACAAGGATGGCAAGCTCTATGTGGTTTTGACAGCTGAAAACTTCCATCCCGGCAAAGGTACGCCGACGACGCAGATCGAAATGCGGCGGATCAGCGACGGGGTCAAGATCAACGACCGCTACAAAACGACCGACAGCCTTGAGAAGGCGTTCGTCGACATGCGTACGAACAACTATCTTTACCAAGATGGCGACGCGTACGTCTTCATGGATCCGGAGAACTTCGATCAGGTTCATGTCTCGGCCTCGATCCTGGGCGATCAAGCCAAGTACCTGCAGGAAAATATGGAAGTGACGTTGAGCCTGCACAACGGCGTGCCGATCGCTATCGAGCTGCCGTCGCGCGTGGTGCTTGAGATCGTCGAGACCGAGCCTGTGGTGAAGGGCCAGACCGCGTCCTCGTCGTTCAAACCGGCGAAGCTTTCGAACGGCGTGAAGACCGCAGTGCCGCCGCATATCGGCGTGGGCACGAAGGTGGTCGTGAACACCGAAGACGGGTCCTACGTCGAGCGGGCAAAGGAATAGCGCATGGCCGACGCACTCGATTTCACCGGCAAGACGGCGCTCGTCGTCGGCGGATCGAGCGGCATCGGCAACGGCATTGCGCAGGGCTTTCGCCGGCAGGGCGCGGACGTGCATGTATGGGGCACGCGGCTGAGCGCCTCGGAGTACAAGACCGAAGAAGGCTCCGACTTGACCGGGTTGCACTACGCGCAGGTCGATGTGTCGAACTTTCTGACCGTCGAGACGTGGCGGCCCAACTTCCGCAAACTCGACGTACTCGTGCTCAGCCAAGGCACTGTGCTTTACAAGCGCGGCGAGTTTCAGATGGACGGATTTCAAAAGGTCATTGACCTCAATCTGAACAGCCTGATGGCTTGCGCGATCAAGTTTCACGACATGCTGGCGGCGAGCAAAGGTTCGTTGATTACGGTGTCTTCGACGGCGGCCTACCATTCGACGCGCGGCAATCCGGCATACAACGCGTCGAAGACGGGCGCGGTGGGCCTTACGCGGACGTTGGCGGAGGCCTGGGCGGGCGACGGCATCCGCGTGAACGGGATCGCGCCGGGCCTGGTCGACACGAAGCTCACGAAAGTCACCACGGAAAATCCGGAACGCCTTGAAGCGTCGCTGCAAGGTATTCCGCTGAAGCGTCTGGGCACGCCGGATGACATGGCGGGTGTCGCACTGTTCTTGGCGTCGCCGCTGGCCGCCTATGTCGTTGGGCAGACGATCCCGGTGGACGGCGGGTTGATCCTATAGGAGGTCTTTGATGGCGTCGGCTTGGGTTGCGTTCAAGGAAAAGCTGAAAATCCCCGCCATCGCAGCGCCGATGTTCTTGGTGTCGGGGCCGAAGCTTGTCGTCGCGACGGCAAAGGCTGGCATGGCGGCGGCGTTTCCGGCGCCGAACGCGCGCACGATCGAGGTGCTTGACCAATGGATGGGCGAGATCAGCCATGATCTGGCGCAGGCCGACGTGCCGTGGGCGCTGAACATCGTGGCGCATCGCTCGTACGAACGCTTGCATGCGGAGCTGGAACTCGTCGTCAAGCACAAGCCGCCGCTGGTGATCACGGCGCTGGGCAGTCCGCGTGCGGTCGTGGACGCAGTGCATTCCTACGGCGGCTTGATCTTCGCCGACGTGATCGAGATGTCGTTCGCGAAGAAGGCGCTGGACGCCGGCGTCGACGGCTTGGTGCTGGTCTGCGCTGGTGCGGGCGGGCACACCGGGGCGCTGAGTCCGTTTGCGTTCGTGCATGCCGTGCGCGGGATCTTCCATGGGCCCATCGTAGTGGGCGGCGCCATCGGTAGCGGGCGCGCGATCCGCGCGATCGAGATGCTGGGCGCGGACCTCGCCTATATCGGCACGCCGTTCATCGCGGCGGAAGAGTCGCTCGCGCCCGACGGGTACAAGAAGATGGTCGTGTCCTCGACGCATGAGGACTTGATCGTGACGAACGCGATCACGGGCGTGAAGGGCAGCTGGCTGAAACCGAGCCTGGTCGCGGCGGGGCTTGATCCCTCGGCCTTGGCGAAAGGCGAGGCGCCGAATTTCTCCGACGCCACGAACGCCTACAAACGCTGGAAAGACACCTGGGCCGCGGGGCAGGGCATCGACCTCGTGCGCAAGGTGGAACCGGCGGCGGAGATCGTCGCGAACCTCGTACGCGAGTACCGCGCGGCGGGGTAGGGCATGAGGTTCCACTCCAATATTGAACAACCGAAAAGCGGATGGATACGGTTTCGCTTCACCGGCGACGGTGGCGAGATCGATGTTGTTGCATCAAACGTGCCGAATGACCCGTTCTATGAGTTCGTGACTGCGGTGCAGGCCGTGCTCGAGCGCGGGTACGGGTTTGACGTGTGGATCAATGAGGAACCGCTAGTCTCTATTCTCACTGTCGAGAAGTCTGGCGAGAAGCTGGCCCTTTCGCTGAAGAGCAAAGACGGATCATTGCGCGCGCGTGTTGAAGCGGACTTCCGGTCAGGGTGCCGAACGATCGCTCTGAATCTACACCACCTACAGAAAGAAGTTGGGTACGACCGGTTCGTAACGGAATGGCAGCACAAGCCGCCGCGGGAGCGAATCCGAGAGTTGTGGAAGAGAGTTAGCGATACGAAGTAGTTGCGCCGTTGCGGCAGTTATCCTCGCTTCTCGATCGTCCTCGTCATCAGACCGATGCCCATTTGATAGACGCCCTTTGTGAACTCGATGCCTTGCTCGTCGGTCATGCCGGCAGGTTCGAAGACGCCGGTCCAGATGAATTTGCTCGATGCGGCGTCGATGGGCGTGACGGCCATGGTCGCGCGATAGGACTTGTAGGGCAGTGGAGCGCTCACGATCGAGTAGCTGTAGCTGTTGGCGGTCTGCGCCTCCAGTCGATCGACGATCTTGCGGCCGTCGTCGAGCGTTAGTGTTCTGAGCGCGCCGATGCCTTGGCCCTCTTGCACGCAAGCTTCCGGCGGGCGACCGGACCACCGTCCCGTGTCACCGAAATCGCCGAGCAGGTCCCACAGTTCGTGCGCGGGAAGGTTGAAGATGTGTTCGACTTGAACTGTCGGCATGGAGATTCCTTTGGCCTTCTGGTTGTCAGAGTATCTTGCGCACGACAACACCGCCGTCTGGATCATCTGCGACGTGCACAAAGCCTGCGCCGAGATATAGCGACAGTGGGCCATAGTGATGTTCACCGTCAGTTTGTGCGTCTTGTCGCGGGTAGGCTTCGGCTATCTGCAAGCCCTGGGCCCTAAAGCCATCGCATGCTGCGGCCAGCAGGCGCCGCGCAAGCCCTTGGCGGCGCGCGTCCTTGGCGATCACGAAGCATACGATCGAGCCGACTGTTGCGGCTCTGCTGTCAGGATCTGGCGCGTCGGCAAGAGCTGGGATCGTTTGGCGCGGCGCGGCGTGACACCAACCGATGGGGTGGTCTCCGTCGAACGCTAAGTAGCCATGCATACGTCCGGCGCAAATTCGATCGGAGGTCGCGGTTCTGTTTTCCTGTGCCGTCGACGACTTCCACGGACGTTCGGCATGCGGATGGTGCAAGAAGTTGCAGTAGCAGTGCCGCCAGGCGGGGTTGTCCGCAAATGCGGGGCCATCAAAAAAGGTTAGGAAGCGATCCAAGTCGCCGGGCGCTAGAGGCTGGATCGTGATTTGGTTCATATGTCGCTTTCGGATGGGGCCAGCATCTTGCCGCAAGCTATCTCACTTCTAACCGGGTGCTGCCGAACACTTTTTCGAATGCATCGCGAAGGGCAAGATCGACATCGGCCATTGTGGCGGTCAGGCCAAGGTCGGCGAGGCTCGTGACGCCATGCTGTTGAATGCCGCAGGGGACAATGCCGCTAAAGTGTTCCAGATCCGGATCGACGTTGAACGACACGCCGTGGAAGCTCACGCCGCGCCGAACGCGGATGCCGAGGGCGGCGATCTTGTCTTCACGACCGCCTTTGCGCGCGACCCAGATGCCGACGCGACCATCGCGCCGTTCGCCGCGGACGTTGAATGCGGCTAGCGTTTTGATGAGCCACTCTTCGAGATCGCGGACGAAGCGGCGCACGTCGTTGTCGCGTCGGCGCAGGTCCATCATGACATAGCCGACGCGCTGTCCGGGCCCGTGATAGGTGAACTGGCCGCCGCGGCCGGTCGGGTAGACGGGGAAGCGCGAGGGGCTGAGCAGGTCTTCGTTCTTGGCGCTCGTGCCAGCGGTGTAGAGCGGGGGGTGTTCGAGCAGCCAGACAAGTTCGCTGGCGCGGCCCTCGGCAATTGCAGCGGCGCGCGTTTCCATGGCGGCGACGGCGTCCGGATAGGCGACAAGGCCGTCGCTGACGCGCCAGGCGATGGTTTCCGCAGGTTTAACGAACACGTAAGGCCTCCGCTCCTAGAGTGTGTGCGCAGGGGCCAACGGATCAAGGACCATCGGCGTGTCGTCATTGGATAGCGTGAAAGTCGAAATCTCCGTGGTGCTGGGGAAGGCGAAGCTTCCGATGCAGCAGCTTCTGCGCATGGGCCGCGGCGCCGTCATCGAACTCGACTCCAAGCAGGCGGACGAGGTTTGGGTGCTAGCGAACGACAAGCCGATCGCGCGCGGGCAAATCGTCGTCCAGGGCGACAAAATAGGGGTTTCGATCACGGACACCCTGAAGGCTAATGGGTAATTCACGCTTATATTCGGTAATTAATTTATTTTACGCTCACTTCTTGAGTAAATCGGCCCGAGACGCTATCTGCTTGTAAATAGGCAAGGTGGCGCATGCTTCCCCTGGTATTGGATCTGCGTGGGCGCAGGATCGTCGTTGTTGGCCGCGGGCTCGTGGCGCAGCAGCGCTATGAGTATGCGCGCGATGCGGGGGCCGATCAGCTCGCGCTCTATGTAATCGATCAAGATGGCTGGGCCTGTCATGCGGAGGCGGCGATCTATGAGCGCTTGCCGGTTCGTGCCGATCTTGAAGGCGCGGCGGTGGTGCTGATCGCAGGATTGCCGCCGGACGAGACCGCGAAGATCGCTGCGTTTGGGCGTGCAGTTGGCGCGCTCGTCAATGCCGAGGACCAACCCGAGTTTTGTGATTTTCATGTGCCGGCGATCGTGCGGCGGGGCGACTTGCTGATCACGGTGTCGACCGGCGGCAGGACGCCCGGCTTGGCGCAGAAGCTTAGGGAGCACTTGCAGGAGCAGTTCGGGCCGGAATGGACGCAACACATTCGCCGCGTCGGCGAATTGCGCAAGCAATGGCGTGATGAAGGGATCACGAAATCTGACATCACGCGACGCACGCACGAGCTGATCGAGCGAGAGGGCTGGCTGAAATCAAAGGAGCCGGCATGAGCGGCGAAGCGGCCTTTCAAGCATTGCGGCCGGCAAAGCGCAAAGCGGCGCCGCC
>CAZJOM010000025.1:15002-25881 GCA_964547645.1 uncultured Flavobacteriaceae bacterium | reverse complement strand
CTGCCGCTCCGGCGCGCGCTGGCCGGGTTCGACGCGGAGATCACCGGGCGTAAGCGCTTTCAGACGCAAGCGCGCACGGGCATGGCGCCGGTCGAGCTCAATGGTTCGCGGTTTGTGATCAACCCGCTCTGGAATTGGTCGCTGCAGGACCTGAAGGAACACATCCTCGCGCATGATCTACCGCGGCATCCGCTGGTGGAAGACGGGTTCCTCTCGATCGGCTGCATGCCGTGCACGCAACGTGTCAAAGAGGGGGAAGACTACCGCTCCGGCCGCTGGGCCGGCGTCGACAAGGACGAATGCGGCATCCACGAGAACATCGAGGGCGACGGGATTTAGTGGCGCCGCCACTACCTGCAACGTAATTGCCCCGTCGCTCGACCGCGTCTCTACTGCGCGCATTCAAATGAGGGCGGCGCATGACTCGCGAGTTTCATAAGTTCTGGTTGAAGGTCACGGCCATTGTCGTGGGGTCGTTCGGGCCGATCTTTTTTCTTGGCACCATGGCGGCCACGTTGGAGCCTGCCCGATTGACGCTCGACATCCTGAGTTGGCCGATCGACGGAGCGACGACCTACGACTCCCCCGACACGCGCTTCCTGTCGGCGCTTACCGGCGGGTTCCTGCTCGGCTGGGGTGTCATGATTTGGTGCCTGTCGGCGTGGGTCTACGACTTGGCGCCCGAGCAAGTGCGCCGGTCCGTATTGACGGGAACGCTCGCGTGGTTCTGTTTGGATAGTGCCGGATCCATCGCTTCGGGCAACGCGTCGAACGCCGCGTTCAATGTAGTTGTTCTGCTAATTGCCGTTGGACCGCTGTGGCGGCCCGCGAAAGACTAAGCTGTCTCTTCAAACAACTCCCGCCCGATCAGCATGCGCCTAATCTCGCTGGTGCCGGCGCCGATTTCGTAAAGCTTGGCATCGCGCAGGAGGCGGCCAGTTGGGTAGTCGTTGATGTAGCCGTTGCCACCCAGCGTTTGGATAGCTTCGAGCGCCATCCATGTTGCGGTCTCTGAGGCGAACAGAATTGCGGCGGCGGCATCCTTGCGGGTGGTTTGGCCGCGATCGCAGGCTTTGGCAACCGTGTAGACGTAGGCGCGCGCCGCGTTCATGCGCGTGTACATGTCGGCGAGCTTGCCCTGCATGAGCTGGAAGCTGCCGATCGGTTGGTTGAATTGTTTGCGCTCGTGGACATAGGGCAGGACGATGTCCATGGCGTTACGCATGAGGCCCAAGGGACCGGCGGCCAACACGGCGCGTTCGTAGTCGAGGCCGGACATCAGCACGCGTGTGCCTTCATTGACGCGGCCGATCACATTTTCTTCCGGCACCTCGCAATCCGTAAAGACGAGTTCGCCGGTGTCGGAGCCCCGCATACCGAGCTTGTCGAGCTTCTGTGCGGTGGTGAAACCCTTCATGCCCTTCTCGACGATGAAGGCAGTGATGCCGCGTGAGCCGGCGTTTGGTTCCGTCTTTGCGTACACGACGATCACGTCGGCGGTCGGGCCGTTCGTGATCCACATCTTCGAACCGTTGAGAACGTAGCGATCGCCCTTCTTCTCGGCGCGCGTGCGCATGCCTACCACATCAGATCCCGCGCCCGGCTCCGACATCGCGAGGGCGCCGAGGTGTTCGCCGGAGAGCAGTTTCGGCAAGTAGTGCTTCTTCTGCGCGTGATCGCCGTTGCGACGGATCTGGTTCACGCAAAGATTCGAGTGCGCGCCGTATGAGAGTCCGACCGCGCCGGAACCGCGGCTGATTTCCTCGACGGCCACGACGTGCTCGAGGTAGCCAAGGCCCGCGCCGCCATATTCTTCTTCGACGGTTATGCCGAGCAGGCCAAGCTCGCCGAGCTTCGGCCAAAGGTCTCGCGGGAATTGGTTCGTGCGATCGATTTCAGCGGCGCGCGGCGCGATCGTGTCGGCGGTGAAACGTTCGACCGTGTCGCGCAGAGCGTCAGCGGTTTCGCCCAGGTCGAAATTCAGTCCGCGAAAGGCGTTTGGGATCATGGCTCGTAGGCTTCGACAACGTCGGATGCAGTGAAGACGCCAAAGACGCCGGCGCCGGCACCGCCGCCGATGACCCACCAGCGTCCGGCCGCGACGCCGGAGGCCAGTCCTTGGCGAGCGGTTGGGAGCGGGGGACCGTTCGTCCAAGTTTTCGACGCGAGATCAAAGACGTTGTGGCTCGCGTAGGTCTTGAGCGGCTTCCAAGTCGCGCCGCCGGCGACATGCAGACGATTGTCGATAACGCCGGCCGTCAGCGCGCCGCGCGCGCCGGGCATCGACGGATAGGTTGACCAGACGCCTGTGGCGGGATCGAAAACATCGAACGCCGCCGATACGCTGTTGTCGTTCTTGATGCCGCCAATCACGTAAATGCGTTTGCCATCTGTGGCAGCAGCGAGGGCGCGGCGCGGTATCGGCAACGCCGTCGTGGTCTGCCACTTGTCGGATTGCGGATCGTAGATCAGCGTCTTGTCGGCGTCGGGGCCGGTGCCGCCGATGACAAAAATGCGGCCGCCGAGGCCGACCATCGCGTGACTGGCACGCGGTGTCGGCATCGAGGCTTTGCGCGACCAGGACGCGCTGGCAATGTCGAACGCCCACACTTCCTTGCGCGCCTCACCCGGCGTGTCCGCCGCGTAGCCCCCGGCGATTACGACGAGATTGTTCGTCGCCGCCATGGCGAAGTTGGTGAGGCCTTTTGGGAGGGCTGGCATCGGACGCCAGGATTCTTTCGCGGCATCGAACGCATCGAACGCATTGGCGGGGTCACCCGCGGCGGCCCCGCCGCCAACATAGATCGTATCCCCGCTCGCCGTCGCCGCGAGCCCGGCGCGGGGCGTGTCCAGGCGTTCGGAGGCGGACCAGCTTCCCGCGACTGCCGGGACGGTTGTTGCGATGAGCAGCGCGAGGACACCGTAGAAATTCGTCAGCGCAGAAGAAGCCACGTTGCCAACCCTAAGAACGAGAGGAAGCCTACGACGTCGGTTACCGTTGTTACGAATACAGGCGATGACACGGCCGGGTCTACGCCCGCCCGCTTTAGTCCCACTGGTACCAAGATACCTGCCGCAGCCGCAGCCGCCAGATTTATCGTCATTGCGGCAGCGATCACACCGGCCAAAGGCCAATCCCGGAACCAGACCCATGTTACCCCGGCGGCGATCAAGGCGAAACTGATGCCGTTTAGGCTCCCCATCAACATTTCGCGGTTGACCACGCGCCAGAGATTCGCCTCGTTCAGCTCTTTTGTTGCAAGTGCGCGCACCACAATGGTGAGCGTTTGCGTTCCGGCGTTACCCCCCATCGAAGCCACAATCGGCATGAGGATCGCGAGCGCCACGACCTTTTGCAATGAAGCCTCGAAAAAGCCGATCACGAGCGAGGCCATGATCGCTGTCATCAGATTTACGAACAGCCAGGAAAAGCGGAGGTATGTGGTCTTCATTATCGGCGCTGACAGGCTTTCGCCGTCGGCGACGCCGCCGAGCGCCAGGACCTCGGACTTGTGCATCTCTTGAAGGACTTCGACGACGGAGCCTGCGCTCAACAAACCGACGAGGCGGCCTTGATCGTCGGTCACGGGTGCCGAGTTCAGATGATAGTGCTCGAACAAGTAGGCAAACGCGTTGCGGTCGGTGTCTGCCGGGATCAACTTCATTTCGCTGGAAGCGATATCGGCGAGCTTCGTTGCGGCGTCGGCGCGGATCAGACGGCTTAGCGCCACGAACCCGGTCGGACGTTGGTCGGCGTCGAGCAGATAAAGTTCCTGAAATTCGTCCGGCACGTCGCCCATTGTGAGACGGATAAGTGCTTCGCCCACAGTCATAGTCCGGGGTACGGCGACGAACTCGCGGTGCATCAGGCGGCCGGCGGAGTCCTCAGGAAACAGCAACGCATCGACGACTTGGGCGCGATCTTCCAGTGGGACTTGGGCAAGGACTTCCCGCTTCTCGGCGTCCTCAAGGTCTTCGAGGACGTAGGCCGCGTCCTCGACATCGAGCTCCTTGACCGCCTCGGCCAGCGACTTCGAGCCGAGAATGCGGACCAATTCGGTGCGCAGATCTTCGTCGAGCTCGGAGAGAATTTCCGGATCGAAATTGGAGCCGAGCGTGGTAACCAAGGTCCGCCGGTCGGCGGCGTCCATGGCACCGAGCAATTGCGCGACGTCGGCCGGATGGAGCGGCTCGATCAGTCCCATCAGTTCAGAGCGGTCGCCGCCTTCCAAGGCATCCAGAACGGCGCGCAGGAACTCCGACGTCACGACGTCGCGCGCCTCTCTGGGCGCGGCGGACTTCACGTCGCTAGCGGTATCGGCCATGGGCGGGAACTGTCGTTGGGTTGAGGGCGGCGCAAGGATACCGGGCGCCACTCAACAATGTCTGAACTTGGTCCCCGGCCGGCAGGGCCAAAATGGTGCGGTCAAGAAGACTCGAACTTCCACGGGTCGCCCCGCTACCACCTCAAGGTAGTGCGTCTACCAATTCCGCCATGACCGCAACGTCTTGGGGAAGGGGCGGGCATTTAACAGATGGGCGGGGGCTTGTGAAGGGCGGGGCGCTTGGCCCGGCAAATGAGCGGGGGCGGCAAAGTCGCCGCCCCCTGTGGGAGGTCAGTTCAGCGCCAGCTTCAGGCCGATCGAGGCGCCATAGAACAGCTGGTCGTCGTCGGCACGCAGGTTCGAGTCGGCGCTGTTGGCCACGGTCTCGAAGTGCGAGACGGCGCGGGACGTTTCGTTGATCCACAGCACCGTGCCGCCGATGGTCAGGCTGGCCGATTGGCCCAGTGCGATGTCGATGCGCGGGTTGAATTCGGCGAACTCGGCCAGGTCCGTGTCGTCGCTGCTGTTGGCATAGGCTGGAAAGTTGCCGTTGTCGGCTGCAAATGAGCGATCGCGGCTAGCGAAGTTCGCGGCGACGCCGCCTTTCAAAGTGCCCCCGATCGCGACGCTGGGCGTTATATCCCACATCGCCTGAAGCCCGATCTGGACGCCGACGAGATCGTTGTCGACCTCGATGCCGAAACGGTCGATTTCAGTGTCGGCGCCGGCGAGGTCGTTCGCCTCGTCGAATGCTGCGCCGCGCAGCTCTTCGCCGTAGTGGATGTAGCGAACACCGGCGAGGAAATCGACGTTGCGCCAACCCCATCCGCTCAAGTTCTTCACCCATGACAACTCCGCGCCATAGAGGCTTCCGCCTTGTTCGGCACTGATCGCATGGAGGACATCCGAGTTCGGTGGCGCCGCGCTGCTTGGGTCGGTGCCGCCTACAAAGTTTGCGTAGGTGGCATCGGTATTGGCCGGTCCGCCGTCCAGGCCGCTGACCAGCAGGTCTTGGTCGGAAAACGTCGCTGCAAAGGCGCTTGCCTGCCAGGTCGTGCCAAAGGCTTGGAACTGGGCCGCTGCGCGCGCGCCCCAGCCTTCGTCAATCTCGATCGCATCGTTGGTGACGAGATTGAAGGCTCCAGCCAGATCATTCGTCGTCAACGCGACGACGTCGCCGTCATCCTTCGAGAGATAGAGGCCCTCGATGAGGAAATATTGGCCATTGTCGCCAGCTTTGCCGTAGGCGCTGACGGCGCCAAGCGACGAAACGAGTCCGGCGAGGACCAGCGCCTGCGGCGCGAATGATAAGAGCTTCATGACAACCCCACGCTGCGTTTTGTTGCGCCAACTATACTGCTGGCGCCGACAGGGCGGATGTGGCCGGGATGCCCTGTCGACGGGATTCGTCGGCTGACCTGCCTACATGTCGGCCGCGATCACACCGCTGCACCCCAACCCTAGTTCCGCTCGCCCCGGGCGGCGGCGATGTGTTCGGCGCTGTCGCTGTATTGCCTCAAGCTGTCACGTTGGCACCTGCGGCCGTGAGGTTCTTCGCCGCGAACCATTACGTTCCGATCACAGCGAAGGCCCGAATGACGAGTTGGTTGCGGCGTTCGACGCTTTGCCGGGGCAGTGGTAGAACCCGTCGCTCAACGAAAGGGCCGGCGATATGGACATTTTGATCACGGGCGCGGCACGCACGCCGATGGGTGGGTTTCAGGGCGAGCTTTCGGCATTGACGGGGCCGCAGCTTGGCGCGGCCGCGATCCGGGCAGCGGTAGCGCGGTCGGGAGCCAAGGCCGAAGAAATCGACGATGTCTACATGGGCTGCGTGCTGCCTGCGGGTGTGGGGCAAGCACCTGCGCGGCAGGCGTCTATTCACGGCGGCGTGCCGAACACGGTGCCCTGCACGACGGTCAACAAGGTTTGCGGGTCGGGCATGAAGGCGATGATGCTGGCCACCGATCAACTCGCAAACGGCGGCGCATCGATTGTCGTTGCCGGCGGCATGGAGTCGATGACGAACGCGCCCTATCTGCTGCTCAAGGCGCGAGGAGGATTCCGGTTGGGCCATGGTGAGGCCAAGGACCACATGTTCCTTGACGGGCTTGAGGACGCGTACGAAGGCCGGTTGATGGGCACCTATGCGGAAGATGCGGCTCGGCACTATCAGTTCACGCGTGCCGAGCAGGATGCCTACGCCGTCGAGTCGCTGTCTCGCGCACAGCGGGCGCAACAGGATGGAAGCTTCGAAAGCGAGATCACGGCTGTCGCTGTGCGCGGCAAGAGCGGTGACGTTGCGGTCTCGACCGATGAGCAGCCGCGCAAGGCTGATCCGGCGAAAATACCGACCTTGAAACCTGCGTTCGCGAAGGATGGCACGGTCACCGCCGCAAACTCATCGTCGATTTCGGATGGCGCGGCCGCGTTGGTGTTGGCGCGCGGCGATGCTGTCGTAAGACACGGACTCAAACCGATAGCGCGCATCGTGGCGCAAGCCAGCAACGCGGCTGAGCCGCGCTGGTTCACGACGGCGCCGGTCAAAGCGATCGAGCGGGTGCTCGAACGCGCGAGGTGGAAGAAGAGCGACGTCGACCTCTACGAGATCAACGAGGCGTTCGCAGTCGTGGCGATGATTGCGCTGCGCGACTTGTCGCTCGCGCAAGACGTTGTGAACGTGAACGGCGGCGCGTGTGCGTTGGGGCATCCGATCGGCGCTTCGGGGGCGCGAATCGTCGTCACGCTGATCAATGCGTTGCAGCGCCGAGGGCTGAAGCGCGGCGTGGCGTCGTTGTGTATCGGCGGCGGCGAGGCGACAGCGCTCGCTGTGGAACTGATGTGACGAGAAGTTAAGCCGCGCTCCATTTCGGTCTTTTTCGCAGTTCTCTGCGACTCGCATGCGATGCGCAGCGCGCTTGCATGTGAGGAAATTCCTACGATTCGCTGATTCGCCGATGCGCAAGTTGAGGTGGCGCGCCGGTTCGCGCTCTCCTTGGTGTTGGGTCCTGCGTGCGCTCGATAATTTCGGGGCTCATAACGATTCGACGTAAAGCCAAAAGGCTGCGTCGTAGGCTCACAAAAACACACAGTGGGGTAAGCTCATGACCAAGCAAGTGCTTTTGGCTTCAGTATTTGCGTTCGGCGCCGTGGTTGCGCCAGCCAGCGCCGGAACATGGAACGGCTTCTACATCGGGCTCAATGCCGGCGGCGCGTTCGGCGACACGGATTGGACGAACGTGTCGAACACGACGCTCGGTGACATTGACTTCACGGCAGGCCAGACAATCGACCAGAGCGTCGACGGTGTCAGCGGCGGTGCGCAGCTTGGCTATAACTATGAAATGTCGAATTGGTTGTTCGGTTTGGAAGTGGGCTGGTCGGCCCTCGACTACGATGAAACGACGCTGAATACGAACCCAGGTGACAACAACGAGCGCGTCAGTTCGGAAATCAATTGGCTTGCGAGTGCGGCGCTTCGCGCCGGATGGACGTGGGACAACTCTGTCGTCTACCTCAAGGGCGGCTACGCGATGTCGAAGGTGAACACCGATCACATTGATCCGGGCGTCAGCAGCTACAGCACGGATGAAGACCACAATGGTTGGACCGCTGGCGCCGGCATCGAGCATCAGATCGGTGACAATGTGTCACTCGGCCTTGAGTACAATTACTATGACCTGGGCAATCAAGATCACAGCGGCGCGGCCACTGGCGGTGGCACCGTCGTCAACGACATCGATGTGACTCTGCAGACCGTGACGGCGCGGTTGAACTATAGCTTCAACCCATTCTGAACCTTTCGCGAGGTTAGAGACTTCAACCCCTCGGTCCCTCGGGACTGAGGGGTTTTTGTTTTGACGGGGTGTGGTCGCCTGGCGCAGGTTTGCGGGGATGGCGGAAACGATCCGGACAAAAGTAGCAGTGGTGGGGCTGGGCGCAGCGGGGGCGTCGGCGTTGTGGGCGCTCGCGCGGGCCGGCTGCGACGCGGTCGGGATCGAGCAGGCGCAGCTTGCGCATGCCGAAGGAAGCTCGCACGGACAGACGAGGCTCTTGCGGGTCGCCTATGCCGAGGGCGCGAAATATGTGCCGCTGGTACGTCGCGCGATTGTGTTGTGGCGCGAACTCGAACAAGCGTCTGGCACCACGATCTTTCACAACACGGGTGTCTTCTATGCGGGCTCGACGTCGCGCGAGTTCATCGCATCGTCGCTCGCGTCGGCCCGGTCATTCGATGTGCGATTGGAAGAGGGCATAACGCCACCGCATCGGCTGCAGATGCAAAGCGGTTGGTCGTCGTTCTTGGAGACCGAGGGTGGTTTCCTGGAATCCGACCGGGCGCTCGCGGCCTTGGCGGATCAAGCTGTCCGGTTGGGCGCGCGCGTTATGTTCGAGACACCGGTTTCGGCAATCGAGCCCCGCGGTCGCGGCGTAGCGTTGGAGACGCGGGCCGGAACCGTGCATGCCGACTGCGCAATCGTTGCGTCGGGCGTTTGGGCCAGCGATCTGGTGCCGGAAGCTGCGCCTCACCTCTTCGCCGAGCGCAAGGTGCTCCATTGGTTTGCAGGTGAGGACCGGCGGTTCTCGCTCGACGGCGGGTTCAAGCCCTTCTTGGTCGATATCGGCGGCGAGTCCGCGCTTTACGGTTTTCCGACGATTGACGACCGCGGATTGAAGATTGCCGAGCATTCGTTCGGCGATCCTGTCGCTGGCAACATCGCGGAACGCGCGGTGACGAGCATCGATATCGTCCGGATCGAGAGGTTGGTTCGCGGCGTCTTCGGCGACTTGGGTCCGCCGCTTGAATCGAAAGTCTGCTTCTATCCGATGTCGCGGGATGGCCATTTCATCGTCGATCGGCTGGGCCCGATCGTCGTCGGTGCGGGCTTGTCGGGGCATGGCTTCAAATTCGCACCGATGCTGGGCGAGGCGCTCGCCAATCTTGCGCTTGGACGCGAGCAAGCGGTCGATATCGGCTTCTTGAGTTTGAAGCGGTTCGGCTAGGCCGGTCGCCGTCGGCGGAAGATGCGCACGCCGCGCATGGCGGCCACGGCGATCAGGCCTGCGATCCAAGTGATCAAGCCGTAGATACCTTCGGCGAACCACTCAACCAATTTGAACGAGGTCTTGAATGAACGGAGCGCCGCCTTGCCGGTCAGTTCCATGATCCCGCGCGATTTGACGCCGAAGCGCTTGGTGACGGCGGCGACATCGTCGAGATTCTCGCCGGACTTGACGAACTTCATCAGGCGAATCGTCTCCGCGGGGCCTACGACATTATTGATCTCGCCCAAGCGGCCAAGCACCGGCAGCAGCTTCGCGGCGCGGACGTTGCGGCCATAGTCGGTGAAAACGCGCTGAGTCTTGTTGATGTCGCGCAGATCGGTGGCGCGCAACGTCTGGCGGAGCAGGGGCATATTGACGGCCTCGGTTGTCAGGCGCGTCAATGTAGTTGCGAATTCCTTCGTCAGTCGCCCCGTTCGCTTCGCGGCCTTCATGAGCGAAACGCCAGCCTTGACGACAATGCCGCCGCCGCCGGTTGCGATCGTGGCCGCCGTGACGCCAAGACCCACGACGGAGAGGCCGAGGATCAGTTCGCTGTATTCTTGACCCGCCAACATCTTGCCGCCCTCCGCGGCGATGTCGCGGAGGTCGCCGATCACGGTAAGGTCCGATGAGACCGCACCGGCAATGCCGGCGTTCGTGTCACCCTCGCCGGTCGCAAACCCTTCGCCGAATTGCCAAGTGTTGCGCACGACAGTCGCCGAGAGCGCATGGGCGTCGTCTAGCTTGGCCATCGTTTCGGGTGGCATTTGGAAGTTCATGAACTTCGCGATCTCGAGGTACATGTCGGCATCCTCGATATCGTCGCGCTCCAAGGCATCAAGGATTTTCTTGTTGACCAGCGACGGCGAGGCGGCCGCGCCGAGATCGGCTTGGACCGCTTTCTCGATCGGGATCGTGAAGCCAATGCCGGTCGTCCAGGCGAGGTAGAGCCCCACGCCCGTCAGAAACAGCAGCACCAGCGCCAGCCGCGATAGCATCCGATCCTCGATTTGCGAGCGGACTTAAGCATGGAAGTATGGGTGCAGGAACCGGGCGCCGAGTCGCCTTGAGCGCGAAAAAAGAGGGCGGCGCCCACCGCACCGCCCTCACATAACCTGAAGTTCCGTGGCGCGTTAGTTCAGGTCGACTGTTGCCCGCCGATTTTGCGGTTCCTTGGTGTTGTTCCCGGTCTGGACCAGGAGTTGGGTTTCGCCGACGCCGGTTGCCGAGATCGAGCCTGACGGGACCCCCTTGGAGACCAGGTTCGATTTGGCGGCTTCCGCGCGGCACTCGGACAGGCGTTGGTTGGCGCGGACCGAACCGACGGTGTCGGTGTGGCCCACGATGCGGATCGAAACGGTGCCGAGTTGGCGCGCGGCGGTCGCCGCCTCGCTAAGCACCATGTCGGAATCGGCGGTAATGTTGCACTTGTTGAAGCCAAAGTAGATCACGTATTGCCGCGCGATCTGGGCCGGCAACGGCGGCGGTGCCGAGGCGACCGGCGCCAC
>CAZJOM010000025.1:0-14902 GCA_964547645.1 uncultured Flavobacteriaceae bacterium | reverse complement strand
ATGTTCGCGTAGGCCGCGCCGACGCCGCCGCCCAGCGTAAAGGTCAGCCCGTCCGACAGCGACATGTCATAAAGGAAGTTGACCATCGCGGTATATTGATCGAAGTCGCCGACGGCGGGCGTCGCTACGCCGGCGCCGTCGATCACACGACTGAGCACGTTGTGGCGATAGCCGCCTTCGAACTCGAGGCGATAGCCGTTGTCGTAGGCGTAGCCAAGCGCCGCGAGCGCCACCCAACCGATATCGGTCGCGAGCATGTTGTTCGCCGGCACGGGGGCCGGTGTCACATATTGCTCAATGTCGAAGTCTTCGAGCGAGTTGCCGCCGCCTTCAAATACGCCGTACCAGCTTTTCAACCGCGCGGCGTCCGCCGGCATCGCCAGTGCGACTGCAGCTGCGGCTCCCAACAGAGCAGCTCCGAGTCTCATGATGTTCCCCAACCCATGCGCGGTCGTTCCAGGGGGCCAGAACTTCCGCTTGCGAGCGTTCCCAATACGCCCATCGCAGTGAAACTCTGGCACAACGGTTTTGGATGGGAACCACGCGAGTTATTATTGGTGTATGCGCTTCATCAACTTTGGCGCGTGGCGGCGGACGCTTAACCGACGCCATTCTTGACGTGATGCCGGGAAAGTTGCGGTGAGCGTTTTCACCACCTGGTGCGAGCAAGCACCATGTCTGTTGTGGTTAGAGATGGCGGCGCACACATAGGACAGTGGCGGAAAATTCGGTTGAACGGACGCCGTTGCACGCTCATGCGGGTGCGCGTTCCGCGTTAGCTATCTTTGCAGTCAGTTGGAGGAGCCGTAGCGTTGCTGCAACACTTCGCGGGCAATTTTCAGCGGCTCTCGCGCCACTTCACGTAAGTGATCAGGAGAACAAGGGACAGCGTGATGCCGTTGGCGGCGATCAGTGGCCACGACATCAAGGCAAAGCCATAGACCAGCCACAGGCTCAAACCCGCGCTGAAGCCGATGAGCCATATCCAAGAGAGGTCGGCGGCGGAACGGCTGTTCCAAGTCTTGATAACCTGGGGCAGGAACGAGAGCGTCGTCAGCACGGCTGCGACTGAACCGATCAGTTCGGTCTCCATTTCAGCCCTTCCCGAACTTGGCGAAGGCCAGACGGTCCTTGTTGTCGCGCATCAGCGCGGTCAGGCCCGAAATCGTCGAAAGTCCCAGGTTTGTCGGTAACTCGGCGTGTTCGTCGAAGGTGATCTTTGCGTAGCTCTCGGCCGCCACCTTGTCCCATTTACCTGATGGTTTCTTGATCTCGATTTGGGCGACGGTCGCCTTGAACACCATCCGCACGATCGCTTCGTTTGGCTTCGTCGGGCGGACCAGCGATGGGTGTTCGCCCATCATTTGCCAGCCGTTCGACAACGCCCATGTGGTCAGTTCTTCCTTCGTCATGCGAATTCCTCCATGCGCGGGACTCTAGCGCTATTGGGGGACAAAACGCTAAGCAGAAGCGACCAGCTATTGAGGACCGTCATGAGCACCTATGCGTTGGGCGAGATGAAGCCGGATTTGCCGTCGGCGGGACAGTATTGGATTGCCCCCAATGCGGTCGTGCTGGGCAGGGTGCGGTTGCTAAAGGACGCCAGCGTCTGGTTCGGTGCCACGCTGCGCGGCGATACCGAGTGGATCACGATCGGCGAGGGCTCCAACGTTCAGGACGGATCGGTCTGTCACACAGATCCGGGGGCCCCGCTGACCATCGGCAAGGGGGTCACGATCGGGCATATGGTGATGCTGCACGGCTGCGAGATCGGCGACGGATCGTTGGTCGGAATAGGGTCGATCATCTTGAACCGGACGAAAATCGGGAAGAACTGCCTGATCGGCGCGAACACGCTGATCACAGAGGGCAAGGAGATACCGGACAACTCGGTCGTGATGGGTGCGCCGGGCAAAATCGTGCGGCAGACCGATGACGCCACGCGCGCCATGCTTCGTGTGTCGGCCGAGCACTATGTCGAGAACTGGAAGCGGTTTGCGCGCGAATTAACCCCACTCTAACCACGTTCCCGCGTTTAGAGATTCTTCAGCTTAAAGCCCGCTCAGGAAACGCTTGATACCCAAGCGTTTTCGCGGGTTTCGCGTTGGCATGCGCTTCGCTCCTTCAGACGCAACGGAGCCCGAAGCTGTTTCAGTCTGCGCCAGGGCGGCACAGAACGACGGTAGCGGGCCTTAGAGCGAAGAAGGGGCCTAGAGCCATGCGCCACTCACACACGCAGCGTCTGCTCGATCACTGGCGTCAGGCGCGCGGCGAGCAGCTGGCACCGCGCAAGGCTTCGATCGAGCCGCGCGCGATCAAAGATCATCTGGCGTTTGCGTTTCTGTTGAAGCGCGAAGCCGACGGCAAGTTCTCTTTCGTGCTGGCCGGCACCGGCGTTTGCGATCTCTTCGGGCAAGAACTGAAGGGGCATAGCTTTGTCCATCTGTGGGCGGATCATTCGCGCAATGCCGCGGTGACGGCCCTGACGCGGGTGACGAACCTCGCGGTGCCGACCGTGGCTCTCTGCACCGCGGAGACCGCAGACCAGAAGCCGATGACGGCGGAAGTCGTGCTGCTGCCTTACGCAGACGAACGCGGCGAGACGACCTATGTGCTGGGCCATTTCCAGCCCCTGGAGCCGCTGAGCCGCTTGCTTGGCCGAAAGCTGGTGCGCATGCGCATGACAGCCAATGCGATCCTGACGGGCGACCAGCACGGTCCCAGCGAAATCGCCTTCGAAGACGACAAACGCAAAGGTGGCAGGCACCTCAAGGTCGTGTCGTCACGCTAGAGTTTTCTTGCAGCCTCTTCGACTACGCCTACACCAGAAATACTAAAGGGCGCCTCGCGGCGCCCTATTTTTTGTTGAGCCTGAGCCTCGCGCCTAGTACGGGCGCGGCGACTTCTCAGGATCGTAATCGTGGAAGCCCGGTTCCGGGTTTGTGTCGAGCTTGTTCAGCTCATCGCGGAAATTGTCGTAATCTTGGCGCTCGACGTAATAGCGCTCCTCATACTTTTCGACTTGGCGCCAGTAGTCCTCAAACGCTGCAACGTCCGCCGGCAGCCGCTTGTCGCACCGGTCCTTGTCGTAGCCCTGCTCCTGGCACCACATATCGAAGTAGAGATTGCGAGCACTCGCAGGCGTCGACGCGAGTAGTGACGCAAAAACAACACCGGCTGTTGCCAGTATGACCCCACGCTTCCGCATTTGCGGCTCCTTTAATTCTTGGCGTCCACGATAGACGCCAAGCCATGCACTGCATAGGCCAGTTGCCGCCAAAATCCCCTTAACGGGCTGCCGCAAACCCCTCGGATTTGTCTTCCGCCACCCGCCTGTGCTCTGGGGGCAACGGTTGCTTCCCCAGAATCAGATCTGACGCCTTTTCACCAATCATAATCGCGGGTGCGTTGGTGTTACCACCGACGAGCGTGGGCATTATGGAGGCGTCTACAACTCTTAAGTTCCGGACGCCGCGTACTCTTAAGGCGGCGTCAACCACGGCCATGCGGTCTGTGCCCATCTTTGCGGTGCCCACCGGATGATAAATCGTGATCGCCGTTCTGCGGATGAAGTCGTCGATGTCGGCGTCGGAGGTCGCCTTCGCGCCAGGATTTAGTTCCTCGCCGCGATAGGCATCGAACGCCGGCTGAGCGACGATCTTGCGTGCGATCTTCACGGCCTCGCGCAGCGTGCGCAGATCGGTTTCGCTGGAGAGAGAGTTCGGCTGGATCAGCGGCGGGTCCTCGGGGTTCGTGGAGCGAAGCGCGACGTGGCCGCGGCTCTCAGGCCTGAGTGCGCAGAGATGGAGGCCGAACGCGTGCTGGCGCAGGACCTTGCGGCCGTGATCGCTGAACGGTGCGTTGAACAGGTGAAGCTGAAGGTCCGGCACCTCGAGTTCTGGTCGGCTCTTGATGAAAGCGCCAGCTTCAAGACCTTGTGTCCGACCCTCGCCGGTGCCGAACAGCAAATACTGCAAGCCGATGCGCATGACGCTGAGCGGATTGGAGACCTGTGCGTAGGCTGTGACGGGCTGCGTGCACTCGTACTGGACGTTGACGTCGAGATGGTCCTGCAGGTTTTGGCCGACGCCGGGCAGATCGGCGACCACCGGAATGCCGAAGCGGCGCAGATACTCGCCGTCGCCAATGCCAGACAGCATCAGCACTTGCGGCGTGCCGATCGTGCCGCAAGCCAGAATGACCTCTTTACGGGCGCGCACCTGGTGCGTTTGACCGCCTTGGCGGTATTCGATGCCGACGGCGCGGCCGTCTTCGACCAGCACGCGTGCGATCAACGCTTCGACCTCGACGCTTAGGTTGGGCCGAGACATTGCGGGCTTCAGATAGGCGCTCGCGCTGCTCCAGCGTTGACCGTTCTTGATCGTCAGTTGGTAGAAGCTGAAGCCCTCTTGCTGCTCGCCATTGAAATCGGGCGTCAGCGGAAAGCCGGCTTGGCGGCCGGCATCAAGCAAGACTTGGTAAAGCGGGCCCGACTTGGACGCATTGCTAACGTAGAGCGGACCGGAATCGCCGCGAAAATCGTCCCCGCCCGCTTCGTTCGTTTCCGAGCGTTTGAAGTAGGGTAGGACGTCGGCGTAGGACCAGCCCTCAAGGCCGAGCTGCCGCCAGTGGTCGTAGTCGCGCGCGTGACCGCGGATATAGACCATGCCGTTGATGGACGACGAACCTCCCAAGCCCTTACCGCGCGGCCAGAAATCTTTACGGTTGTTAAGTGTTGCGCTGCCTTCGGTTTCGAAGCCCCAGTTGTACTTGTTGCGCGTCGTGATCAGGCTGGCGACGCCGGCAGGCATCCGCACGAACACGCTGTTGTCCTTCGGCCCTGCCTCCAAGAGCAGGACTTCATTGGCCGAATCCGCGGACAAGCGGTTGGCCAGAACGCAGCCGGCGCTACCGGCGCCGGCGATCACGTAGTCGACTTCAGCCTTTGTCATTCTTGTTTCCGGAGCGGGTAAGGGGTTGAGCGCGCCAATATATGTCGGCATCGCAAGGTCGCAATGGGCGGATTATCAACGTTCGGCAGCGCAACAGTACATTAACCAGGAACCCGCTAAACTTGAGTCGAATTTGAACGATTGGGTCTCGACTCAGGTCCAACTTTTTTCGGGTGCGCGATGAGACAGGGTTCTGACGTTACGGATGCGAAGGCCAGCGACCGTCGCCGGCATCGTCGCGCCCCCATGAAACTCAGCGTGCGCTTCCTTCTGCACGACGGCAGCGAGCACAACGGCATGGTGCGCGACATCTCGGTCGGAGGCATGGCGATCAAGGCCGATGCGCGGCCCGCAGAAGGTTCGATCATCATCGCCTATGTCCAGGATCTGGGGCGCCTTGAGGGGTTGGTCTCCCGCATGGAACCGGATGGATTTGCGGTGCGACTGACGTTGTCGGCCCTGCGCCGTGACAAGCTTGAAGAGCGTCTTGGCGTGGGTCGCAAGCCGACCGGCGCCGAAGGCCGCCGCCATCAACGAGAAGCCGCCGGAACAGCCGCGAGCTTGACCCGCATTCAGCGCGCTGACGGCCGTGAGTTGCCGTGCAGGGTGATCGACCTGTCGCTTGGCGGCGTCTCGGTTGAGACGGCCGAATGGCCGCCGCTGGGCGAACAAGTCGTCGTCGGCAAGATGCGCGGGCGCGTTGTCCGTCATCACGAGATGGGCATCGCGATCGAGTTCACCGAGATCCCGCCGTCGCGCGGGAGTCTCGCTGAACGCTTGGCGTCGTCGGAGCGCTCGGCCGCCTAACGGCCTTTCCACTGTGGCGGTCGCTTTTGTGCGAACGCCATCGGGCCTTCGATCAAGTCTTCGCTTTTGAACATGGCGCGCACGGCGTCATAGTTGCGCTGGTTTTCAATCGCCGCTTTCAGCGACGGTTCGGCGAGGCCGCGTTGTACGGCTTCTTTCGAGGCACGGATCGACATCGGCGAACATTCGAGAATTTGCGCCGCGATCTTTTTGGCAGCCGGCATCAGTTCGGCGGGCTTCACCACCTCGTTCACGAAACCGAGTTCTTTGCCTTCAGCGGCGCCTACGCGGCGTCCGGTGAGGATCATACCAAGCGCACGCTTCTCGCCGATCTCGCGCGGCAAGCGATGCAGACCGCCCGCAAGCGCGGCGAGGCCGACGCGTGGTTCCGGTAACGCAAACATGGCGGTTTCGGCAGCGACGATGATATCGCACGCGAGCGCAATCTCGAAGCCGCCGCCCATCGCGAGTCCGTTCACGGCGGCGATCACGGGCTTGTTCAAATCGAATCGAGAGGTGAGTCCCGCGAAGCCTGTCGGCGGCACCGTGATCGGATTTCCGGACGCCTGGTACTTCAAGTCGTTGCCGGCACTGAACGACTTGTCACCTGCGCCAGTTACAATCGCGACCCACTGGTCGCTATCCTGCGCGAAGGAGTCGAACACCTTCGCTAACTCGAAGTTCGCCGGCGGATGAAGGGCATTCATCACGTCGGGACGGTTCATGGTGACGATGGTGAGGCGGCCTTCACGTTCAACTTTGCAAAACTCATAGTCGCTCATCGGTTGATCCTGTCTCAAAACGAAATGGCACGGTTCCTGCGTAACCATCTGTTAACCCGTAAAGCAGCCTCGGTTAAGTGCCGTGGCGCGGCCGGGTATAGGTCGGAGCAGGTTCGGTCATGTCTCTCATAGCGTCTTTCGTGAGCGATGCCTTGAACGGAATGTGGCGCATCAACGTGAGCGGCCAGATTTATGGGCCCTACACAGGGCACCAGATCAGGGCGTTCGCCGAGGAGGGGCGGTTGGCGCCGCATTCGATCGTTCAGGCGGGCGAGCAGGGCCCCTGGATCACGGCGATCGACGACCCGATCTTGGGACAGCTTTTCGTTACAGCCGCCAAACCGCAGCAACAGCCCCCCGCCGCCCGTCCGATGACGCCGGCCGTCGGGTCGCTGCAGCCGGCGGCAAACGGAGAGCACGCGAATTTCGTCATCGTGGCCGATTTGCGGGCACGTGGGACCGGCCAATTCGAGGCGACGCTGGCAAAGCTTGGGGAGAGCTACCGGTTGAACCAATTGGTTTGGATTTTGAACACCGACAAGTCGGCGGGGGCGCTACGGAATGAACTGGTGCCGCAACTGGGCAGCACGGACTCGTTGTTCATCGTCGACGCCAATCACGGCAAGACCGCCTGGTACAACCTGGGGCCGGAGCCGGATGCCAAAATCCGTAAGGTTTGGAAGAAGGCACCGGACAACAAAGCGAACAACTAGGGGTTTCGCGTTCTTCAGGTGACAGGCGGAAGCTTCTGCCGCTAGTTTCGCTCCATCGCTATTGATTGGAGCATTTGTCGCCATGGACCTCAGAGAGACGGCCGAAGACCGCGCATTTCGCGACGAAGTGCGCGCGTTCATTGCCGCGAACCTGCCCAAAGATCTGAAAGAGAAGTCGGAGGCGGGCTATCGCATGCACGTTGCCGACGGGCAGCGTTGGCACAAGATTCTGGCAGCGCACGGCTGGGGTGCGCCGGGTTGGCCGAAAGAGCACGGCGGCTGCGGCTGGGAGCATGGGCGCCAATACATCTGGGAAGAAGAGATGGCGATGGCCGGGTGCCCGCCGCTGTCGCCCTTCGCGGTGAAGATGGTAGGCCCAGTGATCGCGGCCTTTGGCACGCCTGAGCAAAAGGCGCGCTTTCTGCCGCCGGCGCGTAGCGGCGAGCATCTGTGGTGTCAGGGCTATTCGGAGCCGAATGCCGGGTCCGATCTCGCGACGCTGCGCACAATGGCGGTCAAGCAAGGCGACAAGTATGTCGTCAACGGGATGAAGATCTGGAACTCCTACGGTCACGAGGCCGATTGGATGTTCGCGCTGGTGCGCACGTCGACCGACGGCAAATCGCAGGAAGGCATCACCGTCCTTCTCATCGACATGAAGACGAAGGGCATCTCGCACCGGCCGATCATCACGATCGACGGCTCGCATATCCTGAACGAGATCCGCTTCGACAACGTAGAAGTGCCGGTCGACAACAGGATCGGCGAAGAGAATAAGGGTTGGACCTACGCAAAGTTTCTTCTAGGCAACGAGCGCGCGTTGATCGCGCAGATTGCACAGTCGACGAAGCTGGTGAAGCGGATCAAGGAAGTCGGCACGAAGGAGCTGTCGAACGGGCAGGGGATCATCGACGAGCCGGACTTTCGGTCCAAGTTGGCGGCGATCGAGGTTGAGCTTGAAGCCTTGCGCGTGACGAACCAGCGCGTGCTGTTCGAAGCGCGCACGGGAACGGCCGGCAATGGCGGCGCGATCTTGAAGTCGAAGGGCACGTTCGTCAGTCAGGCACTGAGCGAATTGTTGCTCGAAGCTGTAGGCTACTATTCGTCGCCGTGGGTGATGGAGGCGCTGGAGTCAGGTTGGAACCAGCCGCCGATCGGTCCCGGTTATGCGAAGAACGCAATGCCGCTCTATGCGCGCCAGCGGGCGAACACGATCGAGGGCGGCACGGAAGAAATTCAGAAGAACGTGATCTCGAAACAAGTGTTGGGCCTCTAAGGCATGACCAGACGTCTCGAATTTTACTTCGACTGCTCCTCACCGTGGACTTATCTCGCGTTCACGCGCATCCACGACGTGATCGCGCGTACGCGGGCGGAAATTGTGTGGAAGCCGATTTTGGTCGGCGGCGTGTTCAATGCCGTCAACCAAGACGTCTACGAACGGCGTGCCAAGCCCGATCCGCGCAAGGGCAAGTACTACGTGAAGGATCTCGAAGACTGGGCGCGGTTTGCGGGTATCGAGATCGGCCGGCCGCCGGTGTTTCCGGTCAACTCGGTAAAGGCAATGCGCGGCGCGTTTGTCGCGCTCGACGACGGCAAGCTTGTGCCGTACGCGACGGCCGTGTTTCAAGCCTATTGGGGCGATCTAGAGGATATTTCGCAGCCGGACGTATTGGGCCGGGTTGCGGCCAGCGTGGGCTATGATGCCGCCGGGTTCTTGGAGCGGGTTGAAGATCCGGCGCTCAAAGCCAAATTGAGAGCGAACACGGACGAGCTAATCGCACGCGGTGGGTTCGGATCCCCAACGATGTTCGTGAACGGAGACGATATGTATTTCGGGAACGACCGCTTACCGCTCGTCGAAGCGGCGCTGATGCGCGGCCGCTGATGTGGTTCACTCTTGGTCCGCGTGCGCCGTGGGATGAATCCCGCGAGCCGATCCTGCGCTCGCCACGCATCGTGACCAACTTCATCATCATCTTCGTCGTCATCCACGTCGCGACGCAATTTCTGACGAACGAGCAGTACGAATATCTGATCGCGAACTTCGCTTTGATCCCGGCGCAGCTGCAAGCCGCAGGCGGCATCGGCTTCAATTTGGTGACGCTTCGCTCGGCGATGCAGTTTGTCAGCTACGCGTTTCTGCACGGCGACTTCGTACATTTGTTGTTCAACTGCCTGTGGTTCCTGATTTTTGCGACCGCCGTGGCGCGGCGGATCGGGACGTCGCGGTTCTTGTGGTTTTCGTTGATCACCGCGGTAGGCGCCGCGATTACGCATCTGGTCTTTCATTGGGATTCGCCGGTGCCCGTCGTCGGCGCGTCGGGGGCAGTTTCCGGGCTGATGGGAGCGGCGTTCCGCTTCATTTTCATCAATCCGAATGCGCGGATGGTATGGCCGCCGGCGCTCCTCCCACTATTCAGCAGGCCCGTGCTCTTGGCGTCGGCGGTTTGGGTGGCGCTGAACGTGGTGATGGGGGTGAGCGGCTTCACGCCCGAAGGCTTCGGCCGGGCGATCGCTTGGGAAGCGCATCTCGGCGGCTTTTTTACCGGTTTGCTGCTGTTTCCGCTGTTCGACCGTCAGCGGAGTTGGATCAGTTAACGGGCCGCGCTCTTGATGTGCGACGGACAGTCCCCATTTATCGGGCTGTGACGTGAGATGACGATTCGGAGGACTTCCGCATGAGCCAGTCAGACGCCTCCTACAGCGCTCCCCAGGACGAGCCCCGCCAGATCGAAGTGAAGAAGGACTTTCCGTGGCAGCGGCTGCTGCTGTCGGTGATGTTCGCGGTGCTCGCGTGGTGCGCCTTCTGGGCGACGATCGTGCTCGCGATCATTCTTTGGATCATGATGGCGTTCAATCGCGACCTGCAGCCGGAGTTCAAGGGCTTCGTCGCTGGCTGCGCGAAGTACGTCGGCCAATGCCTCACCTATGTGGTGATGCTGCACGACGACGCGCCGTTCCCGCTGGGGCCGCTGCCGAAGGCGGATTAGCCGTCTTCAGAATATCCCTTCGACGTAGAAAACCTGACCACCGCGGCGCATGGCTTTGATCGCGCCGCGGCCTTGGCCGTCTAGCGCGATGTCGGCGCTGAGGTCGCCCTTTTGGCGTTGCTGCTCGATCTCGCGACCGGTGCCTTCGGGCACGAAATAGCTTTCGATACCGTAGTCGACGGTGAGCCGCGTGCCTGCGGCCTCCGTCGTCATCGTGTTCACCTTGCCCCTGATGAAGACGCCGCGTTGTGTGGCGATGGGGCGGCCGCGTGCGACGGCGACGGCGACCCACTCCTCACCCTTTTGCTCGAGTGTCACGAAGATCGTGTCGGCGTAGTCGAACTTGTCTTCGCCGTCGAGCTTGCTGAGGTCGAGGTCTGAGATCGAGTAACGCAGGATCACGTAGTCGCCGCGGAACATGTCGCGCGGATCGACCGGAATGACCTTGAGCGTGACCGTGCGTGAGCCGTTCAGCATCGCTTGACGGTCGACGATCATGTAGGCGAGCGCGACGGTCTGTAGCGCCACGACGACGAGGATGCGCAGGAGGACGCTCATTGACCGGCC
Source organism: uncultured Flavobacteriaceae bacterium (assembly GCA_964547645.1). GTDB lineage: Bacteria > Pseudomonadota > Alphaproteobacteria > Micropepsales > Micropepsaceae > SZUA-430. The sequence continues at coordinate 4,088 of CAZJOM010000025.1, read as the reverse complement.
TCCTTTTCGTCGGTGGTTTTGGCGGTATTCGCAATCAGACTGCGGCGGATGCCTTCAAGCGTCAGGCTCATCACGATCAAGAGGATGCCGCCGACGGTGAAGAAGATCGCTTGGTCCATAAGCCCCGAGAACAGGTCGAAATAGACGTACAGGAACCAAACGCCGAAGGCGACGGTCGAGAGGTTGATCACGAACCGGTCGTCGTTGCGCACGCCGCGGCTGATGCTCCAGATGATGACGATCAGCGTGAAGACAAGGTACGGCACGTCGAGCCGGTCGTCGCCGCCTTGGAGCAGAAGGATATAGGCGATCGTCGTCACGCAAACGAACGCAGTGCCGGCGAGGTCCGTGCCGTTAAACAGCTTGCGGGTGATCCCATAGAACACGCTGCCGAGCGCCACGACGCTTGCGATCATCGCGAACCCCAGCCAGCTGGTCGAAGGGTCTTGCCCGCCGTTGGTCGGAAAGTGCAGCAGGCTGTAAGCGACCAGGAAAAAGAAGAACGCGTAGTGGCCGACCTGCAGGCCGATACCCATCGGGTCCTTGTCGAACAGCTGCGCCACCGACCAGATCGCGAGCGGGATGAAGATGTAGAGCGTCAAAATCTCGGCGTCGCCCCAACCCAAAAGGCGCTGCAGGCCTTCGTAGTTGATGACGAACCAGAAGATGAGCCCCAACGCCGAGAGGTGGACGCCGGGACGCCAGCTCATCGTGCCGGCAATGATCGCAGCCGCTGCCCAATAAAGCAGGTAGGGCGTGTGCAACACCGCGTCGAAGTATTGCGTCTCCTGCCACGTCCAAAGGCCGCCGAGAACGATGGCGAGCGCGAGCGCCGCGCGCGATGGCACAAGTGCGGCGGCCGTGAGTGCGCCCAAACCCCACATCATTGTGCCGTCGGGGTAATGGGCGGAGATGTTGTAGGTCTGCGCGACATACCAGATGTTCACGCCGAACAGGATCGTGCCAAGCAGCACGAACGCCTGACCGATCGCGCCGCGGCCGCTTGTCATGAACCACATCGCGACGGCGTAGGCGGCCCACATGCTGCCGAACAGAACGACGAGCCGTTCGAGCTTGCCGAGCGCGCCCCAGTTCGCGGCGACGAACGACATCGCGCCCGCGCCGACCAGGATGACGCCCAAGACCGCAAGAATGACGTCAAGCCGGCGGGCTGCACCACCGCCGACGCTGGCCAAGATTGCATCGCGGCTGTCGGCGGAGACCAGGCCTTTGGCGATCCACATGTCGAGATCGCGCTTCAATTGGCGCATGTAGAAAGGTGGGCGCATCGAATCCTCAGCTGTCCCAGTATCGTAGCCGCCGAACTATGCCGGATTTGTGGCGCGGCTCAAAATCGCGGCGAAGAAGCCGTCGGTGCCGTGCTTGGCCGGCGAAAGGCGGAGAACCGGTTCGTCCGCGCAAGGCCACGCCCGGTCGGTGAGCGAGCGCCAAACCGTTCGCGCGTCGCGGGCGGAGAATTCGCTTTGCGACTTCAAGAAGTTCGCGACGCGGGCGTCGTTCTCTTGCGGCAGCAGCGAGCAGGTTGCGTAGATCAGCATGCCGCCGGGCTTCACGAACTTTGCGGCCCGCGCAAGGATTTCATCCTGCAGCGCGGTGAGTTCGTCGAGCTTCGCCGCTTGCGGCGACCAGCGGGCGTCCGGGTTGCGCCGCCACGAGCCGGTGCCCGAGCACGGTGCATCGACGAGCACGCGGTCGAAGCGGGCGTAGTGCTTCTTCATCCACTTGTCGTCGACGGCGGGCAGGTGCTTGCGTTCCGCGTTCTCGGCGCCGGCGCGTTTCATCCGCAGCTTCGAGCGCGAAAGGCGCACTTCGCTGATATCGCAGGCAACGAGGTGTCCCTTGTTCTCCATCGCGGCAGCGAGCGCCAACGCCTTGCCGCCGGTGCCGGAGCAAAAGTCGAGGACCTGCATGCCGGGTTTGGCGTCGCAGAGAAACGCCGCGAGTTGCGAGGCCTCGTCCTGAAACTCGATGAGGCCGTCCTGAAATGCTTTCGTCGCCGACGCGTTCGCGCCGGCATCGCAGCGCAGGCCCCAGGGCGAGAACGGCGTTTGACGGGGGTTGAGATCCTCCGCGCGCAGCCGCTTGCGAGCCTCGGCGACGGTGGTTTTGAGCAGGTTCACGCGCAGGTCGACAGTCGGCGGCAGCAGACTTGCACTCATCTCGTCTTGAAACGCGGGCCCGAGAGCCTTGCGCAACGGCGTCTCGAACGCGGGCGGGCACTCGTAACGCACCGCCTCCGGCATCTCCGGATCGTCGAGCGTACGGTTCTTCAACAGCTTTACCAGTGCGAGGTCGTTTTCGCTGTAACGCAGGCCTTTGACCTCGGCACCCAATTCGAGAGCGGTGCGGGCCAGAAGCAGGTGGTGCGGCGATACGCGCGAGCCGACTTGCGTCAAATGCCAGGTGAGGCGGGCGCGATGCCGGTTGATGTGGTTGAGTTGCTGCACAACCTGACGGCGCTCGACAGCGGTTAAGTCGCGGGTGTCCTTGAGCGTTCGCGTGAGCGCCATGTCGAGCGAGGCGCCCTGTTCCTGCTGCAGCAGGGCGGCGACAACCGCCTGCGACACAAGGGCTGAGTGCGAGGTCTTCGCGCCAGCTACCGTCTTTGCCGGGGGCGACGCTGTGCCGGCCCGAGGATTCTGGGGTTTCTGCCGCTTTTTCATTGGTCTGATGGTTTGCAACCCGAAGGCCCCCGCATTAAATAGCCGTTTCGCGCTTCGGCTCCCCCGTCTCGGGCGGCCCGCTTGGCGCCATCGATCGGAACTCGCACGACATCATGGGTAACAAACTTCTGAAGGAAGCCGCGGTCAACCACAGTTTGACCTCCAAGCGCGGCGTCTTAGAGCGGCTCTTCACGCTCATGTTCCAAGGGTTTGTCTATAACCAGATTTGGGAAGATCCCGACGTTGACATGGCGGCGCTGCGCATCGAGCCGTCAAGTCGGATCATCACGATCGCGTCCGGCGGATGCAATGTGGTGAACTATCTCGCCGCGAACCCGGCGAAGGTGATCGCGGTCGACTTGAATCCGAACCACATCGCGCTGACGCGGTTGAAACTCGCCGCTCTTAACTATCTGCCGACGTACGAGGACTTCTTCCAGTTCTTCGGTTACGCGAACAACAAGGGCAATCGCGCGAACTACGACAGCTTCCTGGTCGAACGCTTGGACGAGACGTCGCGCAAGTATTGGGAGCAGTGGATCCCGCTGCGCGGCCGGCGCATCAACATGTTTGCGCGCAATCTCTACCGCTATGGCCTGCTCGGCCGGTTCCTCGGCGTATTGCAGACCGTCGCGCGCCTGCACGGCAAGCAACTGAAAGACATGCTGACCGCGCGCACGCCGGAAGAGCAACGCGCGATCTTCAACCGGACCATCGCGCCGCTCTTCGATTCGAAGTTCGTGAAGGCATTGTCGAAGCTGCCGGTGTCGTTCTATGCGCTGGGCATCCCGCCCGCGCAGTATGAAGAGCTGAACAAGGCTTCGGGCGGCGATCCGGCGGGCCTGATCCGGCGGCGCATCGAAAAGCTCGCCTGCGATTTTCCGATCACGGAGAACTACTTCGCATGGCAGGCGTTCGGCCGCCGCTACGACACCGAAGACCGCGGCGCTGTTCCGGCCTACCTGCAGGAAGAGACCTACAAGATCGTCCGCCAGCGGACGGACCGTGTTGAGACGCACCTGGCGTCGATGACGGACTTTCTGTCGAACAAGCCGGAACGGAGCCTCGATCGCTACATTCTGCTCGACGCGCAGGATTGGATGAACGAAGAGCAGATCACGGCACTCTGGCAGCAGATCACGCGCACGGCAGCGCCGGGCGCGCGGGTGATCTTCCGCACCGCCGGGCCCGACTCGCCGCTGGAGCGCAAGCTGCCGGCGGAGCTGATCGGGCGCTGGCATTACGAGGCCGAAGACGCACAGACCTATTTCGAGAAGGACCGCTCTTCGATCTACGGCGGCTTCCACATCTATAGCTTGAAGGCGGCCTGATGAATTCCAATGCCCATGTGGCGATGGATCAGATGTATCGCCATCAGCGCTACATCTACGACCTGACGCGCAA
>CAZJOM010000024.1:0-47670 GCA_964547645.1 uncultured Flavobacteriaceae bacterium | reverse complement strand
CCTTGGCCGTTATTGCTGCACGACCGTTGCCGTCGCGGCCCAGCTTTGCAGGAAGCCGCGGTTGCAGCCTACGTCGCTGACCCAGCCAAAGGCTTTCACCTTCGCGATCTGCAGGCCTGCGGCGTAGCCGCTGCCCAGGTTGATCGTCTCCGACCGACCCGCCGACAGAAGATGCGTGCCCGCGATTTCGCGCCGCAGGTCGTAGGTGAACACCTGGAACACGACGCTGGAGCAATGCCTTGGCGAGGCTTGAAGCGTCACGGCGTAGTTGAACTGCGGCCCGGCCGAGATGAAGCGGAGGTCAGGCGTTGCCTGCGGGCCCAGGCACTCGTTCACGAGTCCGCCGGCAACGGTGTTGTTCGTTTGGCAGGTGCCCTGGAGGGGCTGCGCGGGCTCGGCCGCGGCGGTGCTGACGGTGGCGATCAGGGCGATAAGCGCGAGCTTGGTCAATTGCCACTTCATGATTGCAGCCTTCCTCTTCGTTGCCGCTGAACGATAGCGGCGCTTGCTCGATCGACGCTCCACCCGTTTGGGTAGCGCCTTCGATTTGGTCGATTGTTTGATCCGCATGACGAAAAGCCGCCGCGGTATCGGGAGCGCGACCAGGCGTGGGGCCTGCCAGTCACGTTGCACGCTATGGGGTCGGCATGATGTTGACGGCAGCGGCCCAGCTTTCCATGCGGCCTTCGTTGCAACCGCCCATCAGGCCCAGCACCCGGATCGCTACATTTTGATTGCCCCGCGGGAAACCATTGCCGATGGAGACGGTTTCACTCTCACCCGCGTTTAGGAACCGCCTGGTTTTGCCGTGCATGAGGTTCGGATCTCTCAGCGACCAAACTTGATAGTTCACCGCAGAGCAATGTGCAGGCGGTGCGGTGAACGTCGCCGTGTAGGTCGTATCGGGACCGCGCGAGTAGAACTTCACGGTCGCATCGACTCGAGCACCGCAGGTTGTCCACTGCGAGTTGGGAATTCGATCAGAGACTTCGCAGGTTCCGCTGACCTGAACTTGATCGGCCGCCGCCGGCCAGGCGACCGCCGCGGCCAGCACGACAACGGTCAGCGTCGCGCACTCAATTCGTTTTAACATAGGTTTTGTTCCTGTGTGTCGGCGGATTAATTTTTGGAGCATGCCGCGAGGCGAGGCGGTAGCGCTGCGACGGGGATCATCTCGAATAGTTGATCTTCGTAGTCGTCCGAGCCGGCCGCGTGGCAATCCCACACGATGTGCTCTGTGCCCTCGTCGGTGCCGGAACCGCGAAGGGTCACGCAGCGATTCGATGCGAAGCGGTGCAGTCGATAAATCCTGGGTGCGTTGGTAACGTGCTCGAACGAGAACCCTTGACCGAAATAGGGGCGCGTTCGTGTGCAGTAGTCGCCAGGCGGCGGTCCGTCCGGATGACCGCAAGGGTTCACGTCGACTGCCGCTGGTCCGATGACAACCCCGCGAGCTTCCCCCGCACAGTCTGAGCCATTGGGAAACTGGTTCACGTTCGTACGATTGGCGATCGGGCGGAGCGAGAAGAGAGGGTTGACCGCCTGCTCGGCTTGAGTTGATTCGCGAATGACGGCAAAAAGCGGCCCCTGTGTGCCGCACGGCGTGGCTGAAAGAAAACGCGTTCCGTTATCGCGATCTTGCCAGCCGATGCAAAGTCCCGACAGGACCGAGCGAAGCTTGTACAGGCCGGCATCGATCCGGTCGGCTTGGAAGCTACCCGGGCCGATGCCCGGGGTGTTTACCGGAACGTCGAAGCCGTTCGGCGGGGTCATCGTGCCGATGGGTTGCCGCGGTGTGCTCCCGGCGACGAAGCCAGGACCCTCGCGGTTCTCGCGGGCAACGCGCGCGCGGGACTCCGGCGTCACACAGGTGACATCGCCGGGGAATGCTTCACGCCAGACGTACCCCGGAAGGCAGGTGTTCGGTCCGTAGGCCCCGCCGTTCGGTTCACGGTGGGAGCCAGCTTCAGCGTTCTCCTGCGCGGCCATCGCGCGCGCTGCCGGCGTAACGCAGACTGAATCGCTAGGACTTGCCCGCCGGTGCACATAGCCTTGAGCGCAGGGATTGGCGTCCGGCTCCGCCGAGATCGGCGATGCGCCAGAGAATGCGACGGCAACTGCAAGAGCGAACGGCAGGTACGATTGGCGATACGACATCGTTTCCTCACTGGAGATGTGGCAGCGAGGCTTGTCACGGCGAGGGATCGCGGGCTCTACCCGTTTGGGTAGCGCGTGTCAGCTTTCAGGGACCCGTTTGATCAGTGTCACAAGTTGCGTTTGGCTCTCGGCACCGGTTTTGCGGAAGGCGCCTTTGAGGAGAAAGCGCGCCGCTTCGACGCTGACTCCACGTTCTGAGGCGTAGGTGGCGAGCGTCTTTCCACTCACGAGCGCGGCAGCGAGGCGCGCCTCTGAGGGGGTCAGGTCAAACCAGGCGCGCAGGCGGTCGACCTCGATCAGGGGCGCCGGGTGGGGCATCGAGATCGAGAGGATGATTTTGGCGCCTTCGATCCAACCGCCGAGGACTTGTTCGCGCTGCGGGCGGACGTTCATGGCAAGTGCGGCGTAGCGGTCGCCCGCGGCACTGTCGATGTTGAACGCGTCGCTGGCGGGTGTGTCTTGCGCGGCGAGCGCCGACAGTCGCTTTTGCACGTTCATGCTGGCGAAGAGCGCGCGGCCGTTGTGCATTGCGTAGAGGCCAAGCTGTTCCAATTCATCCGCCTTGGCGTTGTGGCTGATGACGCGCAAACTGGCATCGAGCGCGAGGATGGCGACGTGGCCGAGGTTCAGGGCGGCTTCGGCGCCCGCCGCACGCAGGTGCGCTTCAGCCAGGCCATGGCTGATGCGCATCGTGCGCTGAACGTGTGGCGCGATGAGGCGGAGGCCGCGCTTTAAACCGTTGATTTCGCGGTCCGGCGGGCCGGGCATCGCAAGCGCCAGCTGCTCGTCGTCAGCGCGTTCGAAGATCACGAACAGCGCCATTTCCATTCGCCATGTCTTCAGGAATTTTTGGTAGAGGTCGCTCTTGAGGAACTCCGCGCGGGTGAGGAGTTCGTCAGTGTCGATCACCTGTCCCATCGGCAGGCCGACGGCGCGCGAGCTCCACACATTCGTGCCGGCGAAGACCATCTCGTATGCTTGGATCGCGTGGGCGACGAGGCCAGTGGTTCCCACCCAGCGCACTGCGGGCTTGTTCATCCCCTCCCACATTAGCGCGGCGACATCCCAATCCGGCGGGCTGAAGACGGAGACGAAGCGGGTCAGCGTGTCGTTCCAGCGTGACGGCGCAAGCGCGCATTCGTAGATGTCGCCGATGAGCGCAGAGAGTTGGAGCGGGTCGACGTGGGTAGCAGCGTGCAAGCGGACTGGACCGAACGGGTTAGAGCCGGAGCATAGCCTAATCGGGAGTGGCGGATGGGGTGAGATTCGAACTCACGGACGCTTGCGCGTCGCCGGTTTTCAAGACCGGTGCCTTAAACCACTCGACCACCCATCCGTCTTTGCTGCGGTGCAGGAGATAGCATCAGGCGCGGAATTCTGCCAAGGGCTGAGGCTCTCTTCGCGCTTGCGTCAAAATTGCGGCGGTGCAGCGTGGCGTTACCCATGTTCGTGCAAAGATCACAGACGCGTGCCGTGCGTGCAGATTTGAACGCCGTTCGACGGCAAATCGGGTAAACTGATTCTCATCAAAGCTGGTCGAAACGAACCGGCGCAGGATGACACTCGAAGCGGACGGAGAGCCGCGCACGGGTACGGGAGCCAGGCGCATGCAGGACCATGACATCACCTCTTTCAACACATTGCAGCCGATCGTCGTGAGGACAATCCGCGAGGCCTTTGACGAGGCGGTGAAAGAGCTTGAAGCGCGGCGCGGCCTCGGCGCGTTGCCCGAGGGCGAGCGCGCAAAGGTTGCGCGGCACTTGGTCGAACTCGCCAAGCACGGCGAATGCAATCTGGAACGGCTGCGCAAAGCGGCGCTTAGCGCGATTCCGGTCTAATTCAGACAGCTTGTTGAGCCCGCGGCGGCGTGGAACATTCGCGTCGATGTGCGCGCGTGTGTTCTTCGCTCTTCTGACTTTGCTGCTGCTTGGCGGTTCGGCCGGCGCGAAGGCTGTGCGCGGACTCGATCGGATTGAGGCGCCGCCGCCTGGCTGGTCGGGGCCGGTATTTGTGCCGCGGTTCGATTTTCCGAAGGCAGCGGCGGCTGAGGCTTATCCTTGGCAGGCGGTGAATTTTCGCAACGAACCGGAACGCTATCTGCAAGTGATGCTCGACTACGCTTTGGCGGGTCAGGATCGCATGCATTGGCGGTTGCAGGCGAATTCAGTGCGCAGTTGGTATCACGTGCCTTGGCTTGGACCCGGCGCGAACGGGCGTGAGTTCATTCATGGGCTGACGCGGGCGCGCGACTTTGCGCCGGGTGAGCTTGGTGCGACGCAGACGCGCTGCCGGCAAAATTGGGCGCTCGCCTTCTACAATGATCAGGGCGGCGCGGTGTTGAGAAAGATTTGGGGACGCGGTGGGCGCGATCCCGATCTCAACGCCCTGCCCTTTCCGCCTGGAACGCTGGCAGTGAAGCTGGTGTTCACGGAGGCATCCGTGATCGATGATCCGCGATTGGTTGGTGCACCGGAGCTGATGGCGAACGTTCACGCTGACAGTGCGGGTACGGCGTGTTCTCGTGCGGCCGATGCGCGTGGAAGGCCTACTGCGCGGGCGCCGCAGATGTTACGGCTCATTCAAGTCGATCTGGCCGCGCGGGAGACGCGCGCGAGCTACAAGACCGGCTGGGTGTTCGGCAGCTTTCGCTACGACGGGACGATTGCCGGTGACGATCCATGGGCGAAGCTCGTGCCGATGGGACTCATGTGGGGCAACGATCCGCAGCTGAGCGATGCGGCGGCTGCTGCTGGTGAGAAGCCGCGTCAAAGTGTGGTGTTCGATGCGGGTGCTGGTTTAGGCCGCGGCGGGCGGATGAATGGGATTGTCGACGAGCGCGCGTCGGCTTGCTCGTCCTGCCATATGGCGGCGCAGTGGCCGAGCGTTGCGCCGATGACGGCGCCCGCCGACTGGACGGCAGCAAAGTGTTGGTTCCGAAATCTGGACGCGCGCTACACGTTCGGGTTTCCGCCGGGTGTCCAGGGTGGCTGCGCGGACCCGACGGCGCTGGAGAAGATATGGCCACTCGACTTCTCGCTGCAGCTGACCGTCGCCGTGCGCAACTGGGCGATGGAACGCACTCGGCGCGGCCACCCCGTAAAGACAACGATCGGCAAGCTGGTGCGACGGGGCGAGCGATTGACGGTCGGGGGCCTTGATAGCCTCAGCCTGAAACGGTAGCGCCTACGCCGCCAGCTTCTTGATATCGGCAATGAATGCGTTGATCGCAGCGTCCAACTGAGACGCACGTTCGCCGAGTTCGGTTACCGACCGCTTCACCTGCGCCGATGCTTGTTCGGTTTTGGCGGAGGCCTGCGCCACCTCGGACGCGGCGTCGGTGACAGTGGCCGTATTCGTGGCGGCATGCTGCGCGGAGCGCGCGATCTCCGCCGTGGCGGCGGTTTGCTGTTCCGATGCGGCAGCGATGACCGTCGAAACCTCCCTGATTTCGGCAATCGTTGCGCTGATGGCGCCGACTGCAGTGATCGTGTTCGAAATGTCGCTTTGTGTAGCGCTGACGTGCTGGTTGATATCGGCCGTCGCCTGCGACGCTTGACGCGCGAGCGCCTTCACCTCGTTGGCAACCACGGCGAAGCCCTTCCCGGCCTCGCCGGCGTGGGCGGATTCGATTGTCGCGTTCAACGCCAGCAAATTAATCTTTGACGCGATGTCTTCAATAATCCCTCCTATCGTACCGATCTGTGTCGCACGTTCTGCCAGCGCGCCGAGCGCCCGCTCCGCATCGCGGTTTTGATCGGCCGCGGTTTTTGCGGCCGCATTGGCGCGGTTGATCTGGTTCATGATTTCTTGGACCGACGCCGCCATTTGCTCGGCAGAGGCGGCCACCGCAGAAACGCTTTGCGCTGCGTCGCCGGAAGATGTGTTCAACGCATCGACCTGGCGCGAGCTTCCGACGGCCAATGTCGTCAGCGTGTCGGAGGTGCCGGCAAGCGCATCGGCGGTCTGGGTCATGAGCTCTGCCATCCGCTTGATCGAGGCCTCCAGACGCGCAGCGGCGTCCTGGAGGTGGTTCACAACATTGCCGCGGATTTTTTCGACAGATTGATTCAATGCCTGTGCGCCAGTGCGATAGACGCCGGGCATGCCGGTCAGAATGATCTTGCGATAGTATTTTTCTTGCGCCGCATGTTGAAACATCGCCATCGCTTCGCGGAAGAACGCGTCCGCGTTGTCGAGCATCGCATTGACGCCGTTTACGGTGTCAAGCATCTCGCCGCGCGCCATAAAGTCAACGATGCGACGATCGAAATCTCCGTCCTTCACCTTCGCGGCGGTTTCGCGGATGTTGCTCAGTATCACGCGCGTCTGCAGATGCGAATGGACGGCAAGCGATAGGCTGACGACAACGGCGGACCATAGAACGAGGTTCAGCGTGGTCCCTGCCAGGAGGCTCCACAGAAGACCTGCCGTTGCGACGACGAGACCCGCCACCAAGAGATAGAGCGTCCTAGATTCCCAAGACAAAGCGGTCATAGTCGACGTCCTTGGATTTTAGGAAGCTGTGAAGAGTGTTCGTTCCGGCTTCGAGGGCGGCCTTGGGGCTCGTCTCATTGCGCTCGAGGTCGAGCAGGATGTTGTAGACGGGCTCAATGGCCGCTACGGCATCGCGTCGGGGTACACGGCGGTTCGAGTGGTACCCTATGACATTCCCGGTCAGGTCGAACGTCGGCGTTACGTGAGCGAAGACCCAGTAGTGGTCGCCATTCTTGGCCTGATTGATGACGTAGGCGAAGACCTCAAATCCGGCAGCGATGCGGTCCCAGAGAAATTTGAAGACGGTCCGCGGCATTGCCGGGTGGCGGATCATATTGTGCGGTTTGCCGATCACCTCTCTCAGGTCATAACCCGCAACTTCCAGAAACGTGTGGTTCGCGTAGGTGATTATGCCTCGCGCATCGGTCTTGCTGACGATGATCTCGGATTCGGAAAATGTCCGTTCGGTGCCGGTGGGTACGAGGGTTGGACGAGCCATTCGAACTCTGACGCAGAGGTGGTTGACGGCGTGCAGAATTGTGTTTGATCGGGTGGCGAGGGCTTTTGATCTCGATCAAAGCGGGCGAAGGAATCTTTCGCAGCCTGTTAAGGAGACTTTAAGAACTGACTCACTGCACCGCTGCCTTGAGCGCGACTGACTCACCGCAGCCGCAGGCGCTGGTTTGGTTGGGGTTGTTGAAGACGAAGCGGGCTTGGAGTTTATCGCGGATAAAGTCCATCTCGGTGCCGATCAGGAACAAGATCGCCTTCGGATCGATGAGGATGCGCACGCCTTTGTCTTCAACGACTTCGTCGAGCGGGTTCTGTTTTTCGGCGTAGTCCATCGTGTAGGACATGCCGGCGCAGCCAGCGTTCTTTAGGCCGATGCGGATGCCGACATAGGGTTTGTCGCCCTTCGCCATAGCGGCCTTCACCTGTTCGGCCGCCGCGTCGGTCAGGCGGAGCGCCTTCGGACGTTCGCGGCGCGGGCGGGTTGGGGTTTGGCTCTCGCTCATGGTCACTCGAATCTGGGTTTAGAACATGTTCAGTTCAAGGCGCGCTTCTTCGGACATGCGTTCGGGCGTCCAGGGCGGGTCAAAGACCATGTTTACCGTCACTTCGCCGATCCCCGGGACTTTTGCCACTGCGTCCTTCACCCAGCCCGGCATTTCGCCTGCGACGGGACAGGCCGGTGCGGTCAGCGTCATGTCGATCGCGACGTCCTTTTTGTCGGACACGTCGATTTTGTAGATGAGGCCAAGCTCGTAAATGTCGACCGGTATTTCCGGATCAAACACGGTCTTCAGTTCGCGGATCAGCGCTTGAGTCAGTTCCTCCAACTCCTCAGGCTTCAGGCCCGGAGCCGCGACCGGCACTTTTGTTTCGATCGTATCGCTCATGCGAAGATGGCCCTCGCCTTTTTGAGCCCTTCGATCAGAACATCCACTTCGGCGCGCGTGTTGTAGAACGCGAACGAGGCGCGCGCGGTGGCGGTGACGCCGAGGCGTTCCATCAACGGTTGGGCGCAGTGGTGGCCGGCGCGTACGGCAACGCCTTGGCGATCGACGAGAGTGGCCACATCGTGCGCGTGGGCGCCGTCCATCGTGAAGGAGATGATGGCCCCCTTCCCCGGCGCCTGGCCTTGCACGCGTATCCAGTTCAGGTCCTTCAGTCGTGCGGTTGCGTGCGCGAGCAAGTCGTGTTCCTGGCGGATGAGATCGGCGCGATTGAAGCTTTGAACGTAGTCGATTGCTGCACCCAAGCCCACCGCCTCGACGATCGGCGGTGTGCCGGCTTCAAAGCGCATGGGCGAGCGGCCGTAGGTCACGCGATCGAAGTGCACCTCGTCGATCATTTCGCCGCCACCACGGAACGGCGGTAGGCGCTCCGCCCAGGGTTTCGACATGTAGAGAATGCCAATGCCAGTTGGGCCATAGAGCTTATGGCCGGTCGCCACGTAGAAATCGCAGCCGAGGTCCTGTACGTCGATCGGCATATGCACGCTCGATTGACAGCCGTCGAACAGAACGGGGATGCCGCGCGCGTGCGCGACACGGACGATCTCTTTCGCGGGCGTCACAGTGCCGAGCACATTCGACATATGCGTGATCGCGATCAGCTTCGTGCGCTTCGTCAGTTGTGCTTCGAAGGCCGCGAGGTCTAGCGCGCCGTCGTCAGTGATCGGCGCCCAGCGGATGATGGCGCCCTTGCGTTCACGCAAGAAATGCCAGGGAACGATGTTTGAGTGGTGCTCCATTTGGCTGAGCACGATTTCGTCGCCCTCACCTATCGATTGGCCCAGCGCGTTGGCGACGAGGTTGATCGAGTCGGTGCCTCCGGAAGTGAAGATCACTTGGTCCGCGGCTGGGGCGTTGATGAAGGCGCGTACTTTTTCGCGCGCGTTCTCGTAAGCCTCTGTCGCGGCGGACGACAGCGCATGCAGGCCGCGATGGACGTTGGCATAGGAGCTCTGCATCAGGTTCGTCATCGCTTCGATGACGGCCTTGGGCTTTTGCGCCGAAGCGGCGTTGTCGAGATAGACGAGTGGCTTGCCATTCACCAACGTGTGCAGGATCGGGAAGTCGGCGCGGATGCGCTCCACATCGAACGCGCGCGGGCTCATGACGCGGCTCCGATCTTGGCCATGCGGCCCGTCAGCCAGGCTTCAACCGGCGCGCGGTACGGGTCCGGCAGGCGATCGGTGACTTCGCCCAGAAACGCGGCGACGAGTAGGTTGCGCGCTTCGGCCTCCGGGATGCCGCGCGAGCGCAGGTAGAAGAGTTGGTCCGCGTCGAGCGCGCCAATGGCGGCGCCGTGGCCGCACTTCACGTCGTCGGCGAAGATTTCCAGTTCGGGCTTTTGGTCGATCTCCGCATGCGGCGAGAGCAGGAGCGCGCGGGAGAGTTGATGGCTGTCGGTCTTTTGCGCTTCGGCTTTGACCGTGACCTTGCCCTGCACGACCGCATGACCGTCGCCGGCCGCGATACCCTTGGCAACGATACGGCTCACCGTGTGCGGCGCCTCGTGGGTCACGTCCAGCGTGAAGTCGGTGTGCTCCGCTTCGCCGGTGGCGTAGGCGCACGCAAGCGAGTAGTCGGCGCCCGTGCCGGTGAGGCGCGCCGTCGACTGCTGGCGCGCCAGTGCAGCGCCGGAGGATAGTACGATGCCGCGGTACGACGCGTCGCGGGCGAGTTCGATACTGTCGGAGCGCACGATAAGACTTTGACCGTCGCTCGCCGTCACGCGGAGGTGGCGCAGGCGCCCGCCGGGTTCCAGCGCGATCGCGGTGACGGTGCTTGCGAAGCCTTGTGTCTCGGCGTGGCCGTCGTCGATCTCGATGAGCGTGAGTTCAGCGTTTTCCTCAAGTGCGATCACGTTGCGCGAGTGCGCCATGCCTGGACCGAACGTCGAGCGCACGATCACGGGGGCGGCCACGTGGATGCCGCGACCGACGCGGATCAGGGCGCCGTCGCTCGCGAAGGCAAGGTTCAGGTTCTCGATAGCGTTGGCCGTCGGTTGCAACCATTGGCGCAGCCAGAGCGATGGCATCGCAAGCGCTTCGGCGAGGCTGAGAACTTCGACCCCATCGGGAAGATCGTCCGTGCCTGGCGCGGAGAGGACTTTGCCGCCGGCGAGTTGTAGGCGATGCGCCCTCAGATCGGCGAACAGAGTCGACGGGCTTGGCTCTGCTGGAACCGCAAGTGCGACGCCCGGCGCGAGCTTGTTGCGAAGATCGGTGTACTTCCAGGCTTCGACGCGGCGGTGCGGGAGGCCGTCGCGCTGCACGCGCGCCATCGCTTCCGCGCGCAGGGGCTGTAGCCATGCGCCGCCGGGCAACTCCGCGCGCACGGTCGCGAAGAGCGCGGCGATGGCGCTCTCCGGTGTCGCGACGGGTTTGGTTTCGAGCGCGGCCATTAAGCTGCCTTCACGATCTCATCGTAGCCGTGAGCCTCAAGTTCCTTGGCGAGTTCCGGGCCGCCGGATTTGACGATGCGGCCGCCGGCCAGCACGTGCACGCGGTCGGGCACGATGTGGTCGAGCAGGCGTTGATAGTGGGTGATCACGAGGAAGCTTCGGTCGGGGGCTCGCAAAGCGTTGACGCCGTTCGAGACGACTTTCAGGGCATCGATGTCGAGGCCGGAGTCGGTTTCGTCGAGGATCGCGAGACGCGGGCGCAGCATCGCCATTTGCAGGACTTCGTTGCGCTTCTTCTCACCGCCGGAGAAGCCGACGTTGACGGCGCGCTTGATCATCTCGTCCGACATGAAGAGCTTCTCGCGCTCTTCCTTGATGCGTTTCAGGAAAGTGACGGCGTCGACCTCTGCTTCGCCGCGCGCCTTCAGTTGCGCGTTGAGCGCGGTGCGCAGGAAGTTGATCGTAGTGACGCCCGGCAATTCGACCGGATACTGCAACGCGAGGAAGATGCCGGCGGCGGCGCGTTCTTCGGCTTTCATCGGGGTGATGTCTTGGCCACGGAACGTGATGGAGCCGCTCGTGACCTCATAACCCGCGCGACCTGCGAGAACGTAGGACAGCGTCGACTTGCCGGAACCATTCGGGCCCATGATCGCGTGCACTTCGCCTTCGCCGATCGATAGCGTCAGGCCCTTCAGAATTTTCTTGCCGTCGACGGTGACGTGCAGGTCTTTGATCTCAAGCATCATAGTTGCCTTGGTAGGGTCCAACCTCGCGGCCGGAACGGCGGCGGCGGAACAGGTTGGCTATGTAGAGGTAGACGCCTGCGACGAGGCCGACGATGGCGGCGACAATCAGAAGCGTTGAGGCAATGATAGCGATCAGTGCGAGCATCGCGATTCCGGCCGCCACAATAATGGTCACGCGGAACCAATCGCGCCAGGTCCTGGGGCGGATGTGGTCCCAATTGATGTACACGCGGGGCATGTCGCGCGGGTCACTCATCCCACACTCCCTTCCAACGACACGCCGATCAGCTTCTGCGCTTCGACGGCGAATTCCATCGGCAGGTTCTGGAGCACGTCGCGGCAGAAGCCGTTGACGATGAGCGTTACCGCTTCCTCCGCAGGGATGCCGCGCTGCAGGCAGTAGAAGAGTTGGTCGTCGCTGATCTTCGAGGTGGTCGCTTCGTGTTCGAATTGTGCTGAAGGGTTGCGCGCTTCGATGTAGGGGACCGTGTGAGCGCCACATTTCGCGCCGATCAGCAGCGAGTCGCATTGCGTGTAGTTTCGCGCGTTCTCGGCTTTGGCATGGGCGCTGACCAGGCCGCGATAGGTGTTCTGCGCCCGGCCGGCGCTGATGCCCTTCGAGATGATGCGCGAGCGGGTGTTGCGGCCGAGATGGACCATCTTTGTGCCGGTGTCGGCTTGTTGATGATGGTTGGCGATGGCGATCGAGAAGAACTCGCCCACTGACTCATCGCCGCGCAGGATACAGCTTGGATATTTCCAGGTGATGGCGGAGCCGGTTTCGACTTGCGTCCAGCTGATCTTCGAGCGCGACCCGCGGCAATCGCCGCGCTTGGTGACGAAGTTGTAGATGCCGCCCTTGCCGTTCTCGTCGCCGGGGTACCAGTTCTGCACGGTCGAGTATTTGATCTCGGCATCGTCCAGCGCAATCAGTTCGACGACGGCGGCGTGGAGCTGGTTCTCGTCGCGCATCGGGGCGGTGCAGCCTTCGAGATACGAAACGTAGGAGCCTTTGTCGGCAATGATTAGCGTGCGCTCGAACTGGCCGGTTTCGGCCTCGTTGATGCGGAAATACGTCGATAGCTCCATCGGGCAGCGCACGCCCGGCGGGATGTAGACGAACGAGCCGTCGCTGAAGACGGCGGAGTTCAGCGTCGCGAAGAAGTTGTCGGTAACGGGCACGACCGTGCCTAGATACTTGCGCACGAGTTCGGGGTGCGATTGCAGCGCTTCCGAGATCGGGCAGAAGATGACGCCGGCTTCTTTCAGCTTTCCCTTGAATGTGGTCGCGACCGAGACGCTGTCGAACACGGCGTCGACGGCGACGCCGGCCAGCATCTTCTGTTCCGTCAAGGGAATGCCAAGCTTCTTGTAGGTTTCGAGCAGCTTTGGGTCGACCTGATCGAGGCTGTCGAGCTTCGGCTTGGATTTAGGCGCCGAGTAGTAGTAGGCGTCCTGATAGTCGATCGTCGGATAGTTTACGCGAGCCCAACGCGGTTCCTTCATGCCCTGCCAGCGCTCGAACGCGGCAAGGCGCCAATCGAGCATCCATGCCGGTTCGTTCTTCTTGGCCGAGATGAAGCGCACGGTGTCGACGCTAAGACCCTTTGGCGCCTTCTCGCTCTCGATGTCGGTGACGAAGCCGTACTTGTAGCGATCGCCGCCGCTGTCGGTGACTGCATCGATCGTTGCTTGTTCGGCCATCGTCGTGTCCTTCAGGCCGCCGCACGCGACGCGGCGCGCTTGACAATGCGCGTCCACGCGTCAGCGAAGGCCTTGAGTTCGTCTTCCGTCGTGTTCCAGCCGAAGCTTACGCGAATGGCGGACGCCGCCACTTGAGGCTCCACCCCCATCGCGGTCAACACGTGGCTGCGCGTCACTTTGCCCGACGAACAGGCAGCGCCTGCGCTCACCGCAAAGCCGTCGAGATCGAGCGCGATCACCATGTTCTCCGACGGTACGGATGGCGCGGCGACACAGATCGTGGCGGGCAGGCGTGGAGCATCGGTGCCGATGATGACGACGTCCGGCGATGCGGCCTGCAACTGACGTTCGAGCGTTGCGCGCCAGGCGGCGTGGTTCGGGTTTGGATTGATCGCGGCCGCAGCGCCAAAGGCTGCTATGGCGGCCACGTTTTCAGTGCCCGCGCGACGACCTTGCTCTTGTCCGCCGCCGAGCATTTGCGGCGTGAGGGGCGCGCCCTCACGCATGATCAGCGCCCCGATACCCTGCGGACCGCCGAGCTTGTGCGCGCTCAGCGTTAGGTAGTCGACGCCCTGCGTGCTGAGCGGCATCTTTCCTGCGGCTTGTACTGCATCAGAATGCACCAACGCGCCGCTCGCTCGCGCTAGACCTACGACTTCTGCCACCGGCTGCAGGACGCCGGCTTCGTTGTTGGCCGCCATGACCGAGATCAGGGCGCGGCCCTTGCCTTCCATCAGAAGCCGCCGGAGTTCCGCGAGGTCGACAGTCCCGGCACTTGTCACCGGGCATTCCAATACGCGCAATCCCGGTATGGTTTCCTCGCACGCGCGCGCGGTAGTGCGTATGGAGTCGTGTTCAATTGCCGAGACGATCATGCGCGTTATGCGCTCGCCCGCCGCTGCAGCACCTTGGATTGCGCCGCGCAAAGCAAGGGCGTTCGCTTCCGAACCGCCGCTGGTGAAGACGACGTCTTCGGCACGAGCACCGGCAAGTGAGGCGACCTGGCGACGGGCGGTCTCGATCAGTTGGCGCGCGCGCCGGCCCTCGGCATGCACCGACTGGGCGTTGCCGGCGACATCCAGCGCCATGAGCATTGCCGCCCTTGCTTCCGGGCGCAGCGGTGAGGTCGCGTTGTGATCGAGATAGACGCGCATCGTTAGGCCGCTGCATGCTCCCGCTTGTCGACGCTGCGGCTCATGCCGGCCACACGCTTATTGACAACGTCGGCGACCGTGACCGCGCTCAAGAAGAGGTGGATCTGGCGTCCGAGTTCTTCCCAGAGATCGTGCGTCACGCAGCGGCCCTGTTGCCCTGTACAGCCGAGCGACGACGCGAGGTCGCAACGGGTTGCTTTGATCGGTTCGTCCACGGCTATCATAATGTCGGCGATCCGGGTTTCTTCGGCCGGACGGGCCAGCTTGTAGCCCCCGCCGGGGCCGCGGGCACTGACGACCAAGCCGCCACGCCGCAGACGTGCGAAAAGCTGCTCCAAATAGGAGAGCGAAATCTCCTGGCGCTGGGCAATCTCGTTTAGGGCGACGGGTTTACCGTTGCCGTTTCGAGCCAAATCGACCATCGCCATAACGGCGTAGCGGCCCTTGGTGCTTAGGTTCATGGGGTCGATTTCCTTTTCTTAAGGTGCGTCGAAAATGCGCTTTCGCGATTTTCTTGATCTGGCGCCCGGCACCCGTGTTAGAAAGCCCGCCCTGTAGCTTTCTTCGCGCGATATAGATTTCCCCAGTGGAGAGGTCAAGTATTCGGCCCAAGCGAATTTTTCGTGGTAGGCCAATAACTTGGGCACTTCTGCCCTTTCCGAGCGACTGCAGAATCCTACATCTGGTTTGTGTGAATCAGGCCTGGGTGCGGAACAAGGTGAACGAACGATATGCCTGACGTGATTTTTGCCGGACCCTCTGGCCGCCTTGAGGGGAAGTACCAGCACCAGAAGCACAAGTCGGCGCCGATCGCGCTGATCCTCCATCCCCACCCTCAGCACGGCGGCACGATGAACAATCGCGTGTCGTACGAGATGTTCTACTGCTTTCAGCGGCGCGGCTGCTCGGTTTTGCGGTTCAACTTTCGTGGGGTTGGGCGAAGCCAGGGCTCATTCGATGGTGGCATCGGCGAGCTTTCGGATGCGGCGGCGGCATTGGATTGGCTGCAGATGATGAACCCCGGCGCACAGACGTGCTGGGTTGCGGGCTTCTCGTTCGGAGCGTGGATCGGGATGCAACTGCTCATGCGGCGGCCGGAGATTCACGCGTTCATCTCGGTCGCGCCGCCGGCGAACATCTATGACTTTACTTTCTTGGCGCCCTGCCCCGCTTCCGGCTTGATCGTGCACGGACGCAATGATCAGGTCTCGCCGGAGGCCGACGTGCAGAAGCTGGTCGACCGGTTGAACGCGCAACGCGGGATCAAGATCACGCAGACCAAGATCGAAGGCGCGAACCACTTCTTCGACCAGAACACGCCGGATCTTGTGAAGGCGATCGAGGACTATCTCGATATGCGCATGCCGCCAGTGGAAGAGCCCGCGAGTTAGCGATCTGCGCCGGAGAACACGCCGCCGGATGATGGGCGGGGTGCGCCTGTCGTTGTGGGAAATGTGAACGGTAGGCCGCGCACGCCGCGAACGGCCAGATAGGCAACCGCTTCCGCCTCTATGAAATCGCCGCGCCATCCCGCGTCTTCGGCGGTGATCACTTTGACATCCGTCAGTGCGGCGCGAAGCTCTCGCATGAGCGTCGCGTTCAGGCGGCCACCGCCGCATACGATCCACTCGTAAGGTGTTTCGCGGAAATGCGCGCGAGACGTCGCTGCCGCGCGGGCAGTGAAGGCGGTTAACGTTGCCGCGCCGTCGGCTGCGTTCAGGTTACGCGCCATGTCGAGATTGAAGGCTTGGCGATCCAGCGACTTTGGTGGCGGCTTATCATGGTAGGGCTGCTGGAGGAGTTGCTGCAGGACATTCGTGTTCACTCTACCGCTCGCTGCGAGCACTCCACCTTTGTCGATCGGATGGCCGGTATGCCTGAGTGCCCAGTCGTCGATGGGGCCGTTGCCGGGGCCGGTGTCGAACGCGATCAGCGTGCCATTGTTGCCGACGAAGGTGACGTTGGCGACGCCGCCGATGTTGAGGATGGCGACTGGTGCGCGCTCACTTGCCAGCGCAGCATGATAGATCGGTACGATGGGAGCGCCCTGCCCGCCCGCGCGAATGTCGGCCGAGCGGAAGTCGTTGACGACGTCGATGCCGGTCAGCTGCGCGAGCAAGGGGCCAGATCCGATCTGCAGGGTCATGCGCGCTTCCGGCCGGTGAATCAGCGTTTGGCCGTGAAAGCCGATGAGGTCGATGTCGGCGGGCGCGAGGCTCGCGCGCGCGAGCAGCGCGTTCACCGCTCGCGCGTGCGCCTGCGTCAATTCGCGCTCAAGCTCGGCGAGGTCCAGCGGCAGCGGGCCCGTCACCGGCAACGCCGCTGCGGCTTCAAGTCCGCGGGCGAGCTTGGCGCGCATTTCCGGCGGGTAGGGTTCGAAGTGGGTCGGACCGAACGCCGCAATGCGTTCGCCGTTGGTGTCGAGGATCGCGGCATCGATGCCGTCCATCGACGTGCCGCTCATCAGCCCAAGCGCCTTCAGGACACGCGCCATTTCGTGCTAACACCCGCCCCTTCGGTTCGAATCCACAAGGCTTTATATCGACGATGAGCGCGTTCCGCTCCCCCTTCTTGAACGAATTCGCCGCGCGCGGGCACTTGCACCAGTGCACGAACAGCGACGGGCTTGACGAGCTTTTGGCGAAGGAACGCGTCCCCGGCTATATCGGCTTCGATTGCACGGCGCCGAGCCTGCACATCGGCAACCTGACGCAAATCATGCGGCTGCGCGTCCTGCAGCGGGGCGGACATAAGCCGATCGTGGTGGTCGGCGGCGGTACGACGAAGATCGGCGACCCTTCAGGCAAGGACGAGACGCGGCAACTGCTGACGGACGAGAAGATCCAGGAAAATAAGCTGCGCCACATGGAGATCTACCGGCGCTTTCTAACGTTCGGCGACGGACCGACCGATGCGATCATGGTCGACAATGCGGAGTGGCTTGAGAAGCTCGAGTACATTCCGTTCCTCCGCGATATCGGGCGGCACTTTACGATCAACCGCATGATCACGATGGACAGCGTGAAGCTCCGTCTCGACCGCGAACAGCCGCTGACGTTCCTCGAATTCAACTACATGATCCTGCAGTCGTACGATTTCGCCGAACTCTACCGGCGGTACGGCTGCCGGCTGCAGATGGGCGGCTCGGATCAGTGGGGCAACATCGTTTCCGGCATCGATCTCGCGCGTCGCACCGACAACGTGGAACTCTTCGGGTTGACGTCGCCGCTGATCACGACGTCGTCGGGCGCGAAGATGGGCAAGTCGGTGTCGGGCGCCGTATGGCTCTCGGCCGATATGCTCTCGCCTTATGAATACTGGCAGTACTGGCGCAACGTCGAAGATGCGGATGTTGGGCGTTTTTTGCGCGTGTTCACGGATATGCCGCTGGCGGAGATCGCGCGGCTCGAGGAGCTGCAGGGCGCCGAGCTGAACGACGCAAAGAAGACGCTCGCCAATGAGGCGACGGCGCTTTGCCATGGCCGGGCAGAGGCCGAACGTGCTGCGGATACGGCTCGGCAGACGTTCGAAGGTGGCGGCATGTCGGCGAACTTGCCGACCGTGGACGTTCCGCGGGCTGAGTTCGCGAGTGGCATCGGCGTGTTGGCGGCGTTTACGCGAGCCGGTCTGACGTCGTCGAACGGCGACGCGCGGCGGCAGATCGCCGGTGGCGGGTTGCGCGTGAACGACGATGCGGTGGCGGACGAGAAGCTGACGCTTGGGGAAGCGCATTTGCGTGACGGTGTCGTCAAGCTTTCGCTCGGCAAGAAAAAGCACGTGTTACTGCGGCCGGTTTAGTTCGCTTTCGCGGGCGGCTGGAACGCGTTCTGCTGCGGCTTCGGCGAGGGCGCCTGCATCGGAGCCGCCGCCTGAGGCGTTGGTCCCATCTGGAAGATCTTACGCAAGAACCCCGGTGCCAGCATGGAGATCGGGTTCACAGCGACCTTCAGCTCGTCGACGGGGCCGCTCACGCCATAGGTAACGCCAAAGATCCCTTCGCCTTCGTTCGAGGTGAGGATGTCGCCGATCACGGGCACCCCATCGAAGACGCTGTTTAGGCCGTAGAGCGGCACGATGGTGCCGTTCAGATCGATGCGATCGGAGCCGCGATTGACGAGACCCTGCACCGTGAACCCTATCGAGGGGCCGGCGGCGCGGCCGTTCGTGAGTGTTATGAGATCTCCGCGACCTTGGAAGACCTGCTCGAGTTTGGTGAAGGTAATACCCTCACCGCGCAGGAGATCGTCGATGCCGGTGAAAGAACCGGCCGACAAGA
Source organism: uncultured Flavobacteriaceae bacterium (assembly GCA_964547645.1). GTDB lineage: Bacteria > Pseudomonadota > Alphaproteobacteria > Micropepsales > Micropepsaceae > SZUA-430. The sequence continues at coordinate 29,221 of CAZJOM010000024.1, read as the reverse complement.
GGCGCGCGACGAACGGTTGATTCACGATCTTGAATTTCTCAATCTTCAGCGTGCCGTCGAAGGTGGGCTCCGCCAAGATACCCGGTGCCGGCAGGGGCGATAACTCGGCGGTCAAGATGAGATCCCCGCCGATCATGCTGCGAAAGCCGGTGAGCGCGCGGATCAACCGTCCCGCGTCGGCGGTCTGCAGCTTCATCTTGCGGGTGTTGTCGGCGTTGCGCACGAGTTCGCCGCGAACATTGGCGGCATCGGCGGAAGCGTCGACTTTGAACGCGGTCAGATTTTGGCCGTCGTTCGCGTACTCGAAGTGCAAGCCCGTGAACCACACATCGCCCTGGAGGTAGGCTAGGTCGAAGTCCGCCTTCACAGATACAGGCGATTTGACGGACGGCGATTTGGCTTTTGGCGCTTTTGGCTGGTCGTCGCTGTCCAGCAGACCGCCGACATCGGCGACGCGGCCCTTCGCTTCGATAGTTTCGGCGCCGGCGGCGTCGCGCTTGTAGAGCACGGCGAAGTCGTTGCGTTGACCGAGCTGCAGCTTCTTGAAGTCGGCTTCGCGCAGCTTTCCGCCGACGACCAGCATGCGGCCTTGTGCCTTCATGCCTTGACCGACCGCATCGACGTTGGCGATTTCGATGGCGCCGTCGGAACGGAAACCGACGTCGGCTTTCACCGTGGCGTTCGCGTCTTCAGGCTTTGCCCAGTTGAATTCCGGAACCGCGAGCCGTGCCGAGGTCAAGTTCGTGTCGATGTGACCCTTCTGGAATTTGCCGCCGCGGCCGACAAAGTTGGCGACGATCGTGGTCTTGCCTTGAATGTAGCCACTCGTGTCAAAACCGAGTTTGCGGCGTTGCTCGTCGTTCAGGGTTGCCGTCACATCAATGCGGGTGCCGACGGCTTGCGTTCCGGTGAAGTCTTCGGTCCAGGTAAAGCCGGTTGGGGCGCCGTTAACTTGGACGGCGCCGTGCGCCTTCATCGCCTTCATGTCGAGCTTAATCGCGAAGATACCGCCGGTGATCTTCAGCTGATCGTTGACGGGCAGTCTGACGTCCTTGAGTTCAGCGTCGACGTCGATGCCGATGTCTTCGGCCTTCAGGTCCTTCAACATCGGGACAATAAACGTGAATTTGACGTTGGAGGTGCCGCCGGCCTGGGCTGCCTTGATCCCATAGCGCGAGGGGTAGCCGAGCCGTGGGCGATCAAGGACCTGGAGCAGTTCGCCGGTCGGACCGGCGGCGACGCCGCTGATGGTGCCGATGGCACCATGGCGGTGCAACTCGGCGATCGTGGCAGTGCCATTCGTCAACGTCACCGCGCCGATGCGGCCGTTCGCGATCTCGGCCTTGAACGTATCGCCGAGCAAGGTTGCGGTGCCCTTGACATTGGTCAAATCCGGCAAGCCGTTGAGGTACGTGATTTTCGCCGCATCGAGTGCGAGCGTTATGTTCATCATCTCATCGGGAATACGATCCCCGGTGATGGCACCTGCTGGGATATTGACCGCGATCGTTCCGGTCGGGATCACGCCCTCATGCACATTCTCGCCGATCCAGGAGCGCGCACCCGGTGCGGCATTCGCCGGCCAGAGGCGCTTCAAGTTCGAAACGGTGAGGTCCTTGAACCCGCCATTCAGCACAACGCCGGTCGACACTGGGTGATCTTGCAATTCACCGCTCAAGGTGAGCTCGAATTTGTCGCGGCGGGCGAGAATTTCTTCGATCGTCAGATGCTTGCGTTCGGCATCGAAAGCGGCGCGCAGCTTCGCCGTTTCTATGGCCAGCGCGCCATCGAAGACGTTCGGGGCATCTATCGAGACGTTTTCGGCAGTCCAATCGGCGGTTAGCGTTTTCAGCGCACCGTCGCCGGTGAACGAGAACGCACCCTCACCGCTGACCTTGCCGCGGATCGTGTCGCCAGCCCAGGTAAGTTCCTCGATCGAGTAGCGTTGCGTCGGAAAGTCGAGTTCTACCGTCAGAGCCGCGCTCTTAACGTGGATCGGCTCCTTCTTCAGAGCCGGAAGTTTGAGATAGCCGGTGGCCGCGTTGAGCCAGAATTTACAGCGCCCCATGCTGCCCGCGACCGACAAGTCGCACGTGGCGTTGCCTTGGACGGGAATGTCGAGGCCGTTGAAGAGCTTCAGCCCCGTGCCGCTCGCCGATAAGAGGCTCAGCTTGACGGGTTTGAACGCTGCTTCGAGCGCGACCTGTTCCGCCCCCTTCTTGTAGTGCGCGGCTGCCGTAAACAGCCATGTCGACTTGTTCGCCAAGCGGACAGGCGCTTCGATCGCTGCGACGACGCCGTCCGGCTTGCGGTCGAAGGTCAGAGAGGCCTTCTCGGCATTCCAATAGGACCGGGTCTCTTCGTCGAACACCGTCAGCTTGGCTTCGGTCACTGCGAAGTGCGTGAGGTAGCGCGTGAACGTGTCGGTGGGCTTTGGGTTCAGCATCGCCTCGAGCATGGCTTTCGTCATGCCTTCGGAGGCCGGATCCGGCTTGTCTTCGACCGTCGCCTTCTTGTCGCCCAGCTGGAAGCCGAGTTGCATGCCGCCATCGGCGCGGCGAACGATCAAGGCGTTAACACCGATCACCTCGACACGTGTCGGGACGGCTTCGCCATTGAGGAGTGCCGGGCCCGCCAGTGAGACGTTGGCGCGCGGCACGCGGGCGATGACATTGCCGGTCCCATCAACGGCTTCGACATCGATGAATTGAAGATGGGCGAGCTTGTTGTCCTTCGACCATTCGATCACGCTGTCGCCGATGCTCAGCTGCACGCCTTTGAGGCCTGAGTTGATCATGGCCTCTAGGCGTGAGTTCAGTGGGCCGAGCGAGACCGGTCCGCCGCTGAAGATGCGCCAGGCGAAAAAGCCTGCGACGACCACGAGAACGCCAAATGCGATCGCGGCTATTCGCAAAGCGATGCTTGCCGAACGCCTGACCAAGACCAACTACCTCGCAACGCCATGAAACCGGGAAACCTGAGGCCGGCCCAGGCGGGCGGCCAACGTAACACGGTCGCAGGGCACCAGTATAAGGGAATGAACGGCGGAACTTGGCGGCATTCGGGAAAACTGCTTCAAAATCGATTGACCAAAAGGGAAGAGATCAATGGGTATCCAAGAGGGTGACAAGGCGCCTGCCTTCAAGCTGGCGGCCGACGGCGGTAAAACGGTGTCCCTGAAAGACTTCGCGGGAAAGCCGTTGGTTCTCTACTTCTATCCCAAGGACGACACCTCGGGCTGCACGAAGGAGGCGATCGACTTTTCGGGGGCGGCGGCCCAGTTCAAGAAAGCGGGCGTGGCGGTAGTGGGGGTGTCCAAGGACAGCGTCGCCTCGCATGACAAATTCAAGAAAAAGCACGCCTTAAGCATCGCTTTGGGCTCGGACCCCGAGGGCGAGATGATCGAATCGTACGGGTCTTGGGTCGAGAAAAGCATGTACGGCCGCAAGTATATGGGCATCGACCGGTCAACCTTTCTGATCGACGGTAAAGGCAGGGTCGTCAAAATTTGGCGGAAAGTTAGGGTTCCGGGACACGTGGAAGAGGTATTGGCCGCCGCGAAGTCGCTATGAGTGTTTTCCTAAACAAGATGTAAGGAACCTGCGGATTTCTTCGGCTTGGCGAAAAGCTTCAAATCCGTAACAATCAGCCAGGGTTCTAGTTGTCTGGGTTTTCGGCGTTTCTCGGTGGTTCCGGGTCGCGGCCGGGACCGCAGGCGTTACGACAGTTGAGGCTTGTTGCATGTCCACCTCGCCCGTGGCCGGTTTGGCGTCACTCGCGCACCGGTTGTTCCCTCACCGCCAGTTCTATCTCCGCAGCCGCGGGTCGGTGCAGTTCTTCGAATTCTCGCCCGCCTTTCAGATGACCGTCGCCGCCGCCACCCTATTCATCATGGGTTGGGTCGCTTACGCGTCGATCGTGGTGATCTTCAAAGAGCAAATCATCACCGCGAAGGATCAGCGGTACGCGAGCATGCAGGCCGCCTATGAGGGCCGGGTCTCGCAGATGCAGTTGGCCTATGACGAGTTGAATGGGTTGCTCGTCTTAGCGGAAGAGAGATTCCAGAACGCGACACGCGATCTTGAAGCCAAGCACCGTCAGCTTACGGCGCTGCTGATGCAGAAGCAGGCGATGGACAAGCAAGTGCGCGACGTGAAGCGGCAAGTTGCCGTGATGAGCGACTATGCGGGTCCGGCTTACGCGAAGGCGATCAATAGCGGCGACGGCACGAACACACTGATGATGCAGTTGGCTGAGGCCGAGCCTGCGATCCGTCAGAGCCGGGCGCAGCAAACGATCAGCAGCAGCGCCATCGGCGTCGTGGCCGCTGCCGTAGGCGGTAGTGGCGAAGCTGCATCGAGCAAGAAATCTTTGGCGCAAAATTATGTGGTCCAGCGGATAGCCTCGCTTGAGGACCGGCTGAACTCGATCAAGAAACAACAGCTCTCGCTTTTGGGTGAATTGCGGGATTCAGCCGGCGGACAAATCGACCGCTTTGAGCGGCTCATCGCGATGACCGGCCTCAATGTCGATATCGTCGCCAACCAGGTGGGCGTCAGCAACCGGCGCAATGGGGTCGGCGGTCCGCTGTTGCCTTTGGGGGCAGAAATCCGCGCCGCGGCGATCGATGGCGTTACTGACGAATTTGACAAGCAATTCGCCGAGATCGCCGAGTCCTATGGACGATTGGACAGCCTGACCACAGCAATGTCCCGGATTCCGATCGTTACACCGATCGCGACGGGCTTCTATCGCTCAACCAGTGGTTTTGGTTACCGCGTCGATCCCTTCACAGGACGGGTCGCCTTCCATTCCGGGGCAGATATGGCCGGGGACTATGGGACGGCAATCCTATCAAGTGCGCCTGGACGGGTCATCGCGGCCGAGAAACGAGGGCCCTACGGCTTGATGGTCGAGATCGACCATGGGCGCGGAATCCGCACCCGTTATGGACATTTGCAATCGACCTTCGTGAAGCCCGGAGATGTCGTGCAATTCCGTCAGAAGATCGCTACGATGGGGTCAAGCGGCCGTAGCACTGGACCTCATCTTCACTATGAGATTTGGTTCAACGACGTCGTTCGGGATCCAACCAAGTTTTTCGATGCGGGGCGAAATGTTTACAAGGGGTAGCAAGGGGCCGACACCAACGGACAATCTTCCGATTTCGGTGTCTTCGCAGAAACGGCTTGGGGGCCGTTCGGCACCGTCAATCATCTCGAATGACCTGGTCATCATCGGAACACTGACGTCGACCGGTGAGATTCAGATCGACGGGCGTGTAGATGGCGACATCCGTTCGGGTTCGGTGACGATCGGCGAGAAGGCAAACTTCGAAGGCGAGATCGTCGCCGAGGAATGCACGATCCGCGGCCGCGTTCAGGGAACCGTCCGTGCACGGAAGGTTCATTTGTTGAGCACGTGCCACATGGAAGGCACGATCCTGCACGAAGCGTTGTCGGTGGAAGTCGGCGCGTTCTTCGAAGGCAGCTGCCGTCATAGCGCCGATCCGCTCGCCGAAGTCGCCGGCAAGCCGGAACCGCGCCCGACGTTCGAGCCGAAGCGTGAGCTTGGCATCGTGGCGTCGAACCCGCCCGCTTCGCAATCGGCGCAACCCGCCGTCGGGCGAACCGCCACCGCCGCGCGCGTCTCGAGCAACAGCAGCCTGCTCGGCGCGATCAAATCAGGCCGGTAAGATTTTCCAATTCCAACGACTTGCGAACCGCCCCGTTGTGGGGCGGTTTTCGTTTGTCAGCTATTCCAGGTCTTCGATCGGCGCGTCGGCGCCGCCCTTGAGGCGTTGCGCGAGCGAGGCTTGCATGAACGGATCGAGCGCGCCGTCGAGGACGTCTTTGGGCGAATAGCTTTGCGCACCGGTGCGCAGGTCCTTCACCAACTGGTAAGGCTGCAGCACGTAGGAGCGAATTTGGTGACCCCAGCCGATGTCCGTCTTCGTCGCGTTAAGCGCGTCGGCCTTGGCTTCGCGCTTCTCCAATTCGAGTTCATAGAGGCGCGAGCGCAGCATCGCGAAGGCGGTGGCGCGGTTCTTGTGCTGCGAACGGTCGTTCTGACAGGACACCACGATATTGGTCGGAATGTGGGTGATGCGGATGGCGCTTTCCGTCTTGTTGACGTGCTGTCCGCCGGCGCCGCTCGCCCGGTAGGTGTCGATCCGCAGATCCTTGTCGTTGACTTCGACTTCGATGTTTTCGTCGACGACCGGATAGACCCACACACTGGCAAAGCTGGTGTGGCGGCGCGCGTTGGAATCGAAAGGCGATATCCGGACAAGGCGGTGAACGCCGGATTCGGTTTTCGCCCAGCCGAAGGCGTTTTCGCCTTTGACCAAGATCGTGGCCGACTTAATTCCCGCTTCTTCGCCGGGGCTCTCTTCGATGAAGTCCACTTTGAAGCCGTGGCGCTCGGCCCAGCGCGTGTACATGCGGAACAGCATCGAGGCCCAGTCTTGGCTTTCGGTGCCGCCGGCGCCGGCGTGGATTTCGATGTAGGCGTCGTTGCCGTCGGCCTCGCCGGAGAATAGCGACTGCATCTCAAGATCGGCGGCCCGGGCGGCGACGGCGCGCAGCGCTTCCTCGGATTCTTTGACCAAGGCGGCGTCGCCCTCCTCCGCCGCGAGATCGATCATACCGACTGCATCTTTGAAGTCGGCGTCGAGGCGCGTGACGTCGTCGAGCGACTTCTCGATCTTGTTCCGCTCGCGCATTTGCTTTTGCGCGTTGGCGGCATCGTTCCAGAATTTCGGGTCTTCGGCCTTGGCGTTCAGTTCATCGAGACGGCGGCGTGCGGTCTCCGGGTCAAAGATGCCTCCTCAGCAGCGCCAGCGTCTGCTGGATCTGCTCGGCGATGGACTGCATTTCGGCACGCATGGCTGCGGTACTCTCAGGTCACGATTGAAGGGCGCGACTTATAGGTCGCGCTTAACGGTGGCTCAAGCCGGTTTTCAGTAGAGGCCCCACCCGCCGTTGCCTTGCGCGCTCTGCCCATCGGCGGGCGCGTCGGGGTCGGCGTCTTCGCCAACGCCGAGACCGGTGCCGAATGCGTCGCCGCGGGCATGGTAACCCGAGCCCGGCTCGGTCCCGGCTTTGAACGCTTCAAGCACTGCGCCGCTTGCGGAAGGGTAGCCCGACTTCAGATCGACGCGCACCATGCGGATGCCCGGCGGGATGCGGAACGGTACCGGTGGTTGACCGCCGACGGCGTCCGTCATGAAGTCTTTGAAGATTGGAGCGCTGTTCGTTCCACCGGTCTCGCCCTTGCCCAACGTCGAGGGCTGATCGAAGCCGATATAGATGCCGACGGTCATGTTCGGCGAGAAGCCGACGAACCAGGCGTCCTTGTAGTCGTTCGTCGTTCCGGTCTTGCCAGCGAGCGGCACGCCGACCTGCTTCACGACGATCGCCGTACCGCGCTCGACGACGCCTTCAAGCATGTGCACGATCTGATAAGCGGTGCGCGGGTCCAAAATGTTGTCGGCGTCGCTGGCGATCAGTGGCTCATCTTGGCCGGCCCAGGTCTCGGCATTACAGCCGTCGCAAACGCGCTTGTCGTGGCGGAAGATTGTCTTGCCGTTGCGGTCTTGAATCCGGTCGACCAGCGTTGGGATCACTCGTTTGCCGCCGTTGACGAAGGTCGAGTAGGCCGAGGCCATACGGATGACGGTGGACTCTGTCGAACCCAGCGCGTTCGCGAGCACGGCCAACATCTTTTCAGAGGTGCCAAGTTTGCGCGCATATTCGACGACCTTTTCCATGCCGATGTCGGCGGCGATACGCACCGTCATCAGGTTGCGCGACTTCTCAAGGCCTTGGCGTAGCGTCGAGGGACCCGCGAAACCTTCGTCATAGTTTTCCGGCCGCCACATCGGCAAGCCGACGCCTTGGCTGGCGACAAACGGTGCATCGAGCACAATGCTTGACGGGGTGTAGCCGGAGTCCAGCGCCGCAGCATAGACGATCGGCTTAAAGGACGAACCGGTCTGGCGCAGCGCCTGCCAGGCGCGATCGAATTCGCTGGCGTAGTAACTGAAGCCGCCAACCAGGGCGAGAACGCGGCCGGTGTGCGGGTCCATGCACACGAGACCGCCGTTGACTTTGGGGACCTGACGCAATGCGTAGGCGCCGTTCGTGCTGTTGTCGGCGGCCTTGGGCAGGGCCTCGACATAGACGACGTCGCCGGGTGTGACGACTTCCGATGGTTTCTTGGGCTCAGGGCCTTGACGCTCATCAGCGATGAATTTTCTGGCCCATTTCAGCTCCGCCATCGGGATGCGGCCTTCACTACCGTCGGCGAATGCTATCTTCACGGCGGTGTCGGCGTAGCCTGTAACCGCGGCAAGGCGCCATTCGACCACATCGAGCAAGGCCGGCATATCGCCGAGGGTCTTTTTCCAATCGGTCGCGAGGTCGACGCGTGTCACGGGGCCGCGCCAGCCATGGCGACGGTCATAGGCGATCAAACCCTTGCGCAACGCTTTTGTGCCGAAGCGCTGAAGGCGGGGGTCGAAGGTGGCACGCACGGCGAGGCCGCCGTCGTAGAGCGCCTGATCGCCATAGTTCTGCTGGATCCAGCGGCGAATTTCTTCAGCAAAGAACTGCGCGTCCGGCGACTGCGCGCCTGCGGGGCGGAAGTGCGGGGTCAGTTCTTCGGCAACCGATTTTTGCGCGTCTTCGGAACTGATGAACTGGTTCTCGGCCATGCGCTCGATCACCCAGTTCCGGCGCTCGATCGCGCGGCGATAGTTGCGGACGGGGTGGTAGTTGCTGGGGGCCTTCGGGAGACCCGCGAGATAAGCGGTTTCGGCGATCGTCAGCTGATCCAGCGACTTATCGAAATAGTTGTAGGCGGCCGCCGCGACACCGTAGGAGCCCGAGCCTAAGAAGATTTCGTTCAGGTAGAGCTCAAGAATTTTGTCTTTGTTGTAGGCGTCCTCAAGACGGAACGCGAGCATCCACTCTTTGATCTTGCGCTCAAGTGTTGGGTCGCTGGTCAGAAGGAAGTTCTTGGCGACCTGCTGGGTGATCGTCGAGGCGCCCTCCGGACGCCGGTTCGCACCGGACATGTAGTTCTGCAGGTTCGTGACCACGGCGCGGGTGACGCCGTTGATGTCGACGCCGGGGTGGGAATAGAAGTCTTTGTCTTCGGCGGACAAAAACGCGTCGATGACCCGGCGCGGAATCGATTCGATGGGCACGAACAAGCGGCGCTCTCGCGCGTACTCAGCGATCAGCGAACCGTCATTCGCGTAGACGCGCGTCGTGATCGGGGGCTGGTAGTTTGCGAGCTTGCTGTAGTCGGGAAGATCCTGACTGAGCTTGTACAGGTACAGGGCGACGCCCGCGAATACCGAGATCGTTAGGACCGCGATGCCGCCCAGCGTGTACGCTATGAATCGATACATACGTGAAGATCCTGCGCCTAAACCGCGCTTGCGGCCGTTATACCACGGTGACGGGTTTCGCCAGGCGAAAAATCCTGTTCGGCACGCACAGAATGCCGCGTTTTCCAGCAATTTTCGTACATTTCACCCGTACCCACTTACCGTTCTAAATCGGCTCTGTTGTCTTGCCGGGCCGGCTTGAAGTGCCGTCCGATCGCTTTCGTGATGGCCTCGGCCATGTCGCGCCGCCACCGGCTGGACTGCATCGCCGACTCGTCGAGTTCGTTCGAAAGATAGCCCACCTCGATCAGCACCGAAGGGACGTCCGGCGCCTTCAACACGCGAAATCCGGCGAAACGATGGCTCTTCGCTGTGACATTGCTAACCCGCTGCAACTCTGGGACGAGTGCTTGGGCAAACTTCACCGCGTTGTTCTTGGTTTCGCGTTGAGCCAGGTCGATGAGGATGCTGGTCACGATATCCGACTCATTCGTCAGGTCGACGCCCGCAATGATGTCGGATTGGTTCTCGGCCCGGGCCAACGCCTCGGCCTCTTTGTCCGAGGCCTTTTCTGACAGGGTATAGACCGACGCGCCGCGGGCAACGGACCCTGGGGCCGAGTCGGCGTGAAGCGACACGAATAGGTCTGCTTTGTTGCGCCGGCCGACGGCGACACGGGCTTTCAGCGACAAGAAGATGTCGCTGTCGCGGGTCATGACGACAGTGTAGCGGCCCGTGTTTTCCAATGCCTTGCGGACTTCCTTGGCCAAGCTCAGGACGAGGTCCTTTTCAAAGGTTCCGTCTACCCCGGTGGCGCCAGGGTCAACGCCGCCGTGGCCGGCGTCCAAGACGATCACCCGCTTCGCATTGGCGGGCTTGGCTTCTGCTGGAGCGATGGCCGGATCTTCGGTGGGGGGCGAAGCGCCCTCGCCATCCTTCGGCCAGCCGGCTGTCTTCAAATAGTTCGTGCGGGCGGTGGGTACTAGGTCCAGAACGAGGCGGTAGCGCTTGGCGCCTTCGGGCGGCAGCAGGAATTTGTTTTCCAGTGCGGCCGGGCCGGTGAGGTCGATAACCATTCGCGACCGGCCGGGGCGGTAGAGACCGAAGCGGTAGCCTTTGACGAGGCCAGTCGACGGCGTGGCGGCGGGATCGAGGCGCCAGCCCACCTCTGGGAAGTCGACGACGATTCGGTAGGGATCGGCGAGCGTGAAGACCTCAACATCCACCTTCTCCGAAACGTTTAGAACGAAACGGGTGTGGTCGCCGTGCTGGCCGATGCGGGCGTCGCTAACCAGCGTTTGCGGCGCGGCAAAGGCCAAGCTGACGACGCACGTCAACATCAGACCAAGGGTCAGGCATTGGCGGTCGAAGCGCATGCGAAATCGAGGGTTCCCAACAACCTTCGGTGGCGTCCGGGTCATTCCGGGCGCCGGCCTAGTTCGTTCCGCTAATCGTCGCCCAAGCGTGTTGACGACCCGTTAGCCAAGAATCGGTTACGGTATGCCTGTTCGTGGCGGCCTTCGCCATGGGGCGCAAACCAACGGCAGAATTCTGCGGAGTTTCTGCGGTTGCGACTGGGTCTCAGGCGGGCTACAAGAACTTCACTGGCTTGGCAGACCGCGCTCGAATCGCGAGCGGTGCGTCCGGAGAGCTGGGTCCGGCGGCTCGCGCCCGCAGTGCTTCGGCACCCCCAAGATGGTCGCGGAACGCCAATATCGCCCGTCGTTTCTTGGTGAAGCGGCGGCGGAGGGGTCGAATTTCCCATGACGGTTTTCGCCACATCACAAGCGGTTCGAGGACGGACTTCCAGTCCGCGCCCGATTAGTGCCGCAAACATGATGGGCGTCTCTCTCACTTCAAACACAGTGGACTTTTGCGTGCGCGGCCTTCTGCAGCGCGCAGGTCCCGGAGAATGCTTTAATGGCCAAGAAAATGCTGGTGGACGCGAGCCACCCGGAAGAAACGCGCGTCGTCGTACTTGATGGAAACAGAGTAGAGGAATTCGACTACGAGTCGGCGTCTCGCCGGCCCCTCAAAGGGAACATCTATCTCGCGAAAGTCACGCGGGTCGAACCGTCGCTGCAGGCGTGCTTCATCGAATACGGCGGCAACCGGCACGGGTTTCTAGCGTTTTCGGAAATCCATCCAGACTATTATCAAATTCCGACGGCCGATCGGCAGGCGCTTTTGGCCGCGACCCGCGCTGCGCGCCGTCACGATGACGAGGACGATGAGCCGAGCGACACCGCTCCGGCGCCGGCGGCAACAGACAGTTCCCATGATACGGCGCCCGCGCCCGGCGGCGACTACGCGAGCTCGCCCTCCGAGCCGTCGCTAAGCCACGACGAAACGCCTTCAAACGGCAACGGCGAAGGCGAGGGAGAAATCGTCGAGGTCGAAACGAGCAGCGCCGAAGACGTTTGGGTGCACGATCCGGAGACGGAAGGCGACGCACCGAACGGCGAGGCGAAGGAAGCGCATGACGTGCCGGCCGAGCCGCTCGACCAGCAGAATAGCGCTGAGAATAGCGGTGACGACCACGAGATTACGCCCCTTGAAGCAGCCGAGGCGGTTGCCGGCGAGGCCGAGTCCTCAGGCGGCGAAGATGCGATGGAAGAACTGCCGCGGCGGGACTACCGCTCAATGCGGCGCTACAAAATCCAAGAGGTGATCAAGCGCCGGCAGGTGTTGCTGGTGCAGGTCGTCAAGGAAGAACGCGGCAACAAGGGCGCGGCGCTGACCACGTACCTCTCGCTCGCGGGCCGCTATTGCGTGTTGATGCCGAACACGGACCGGGGCGGCGGAATTTCGCGCAAGATTTCGAACATGAGCGACCGGCGGAAGCTGAAAGAGGTCGCGGGCGAGCTCGAGGTTCCCGAAGGCATGGGCGTGATCATCCGCACGGCCGGTGCGAACCGGACGAAGCAGGAGATTCAGCGCGACTTCGAGTACTTGATGCGCCAGTGGGACGCCGTGCGCGAGCTGACGCTGAGTTCGTCGGCGCCGACATTGGTCTACGAGGAAGGCAATCTGATCAAACGCACGATCCGTGATCTCTATTCGAAAGAGGTCGACGACGTGTTTGTGGAAGGTCAGCAAGGTTTTGAAGAAGCGCACAACTTCATGACCATGCTGATGCCGAGCCACGCCAACGCGGTGAAGCATTATCAAGATCACGTGCCGCTGTTTCAGCGCTTCGGCGTGGAGACGGCGCTCGACAGCATGTTCAATCCGATCGTGCGGCTGCGCTCCGGCGGCTACATCGTCATCAACCAGACGGAAGCGCTGGTTGCGATCGACGTGAACTCCGGCAAGGCGACGCGCGAGCACCACATCGAGGATACGGCGCTCAAGACCAATCTTGAAGCTGCGGAAGAAGTCGCTCGGCAGCTGCGGTTGCGCGATCTTGCGGGCCTCGTCGTCATCGACTTCATCGACATGGAAGAACACCGCAACAACCGGGCGGTCGAGAAGCGGTTGAAGGATAGCCTGCGGCATGATCGGGCGCGTATTCAGCTCGGCCGAATTTCACCGTTCGGTTTGCTTGAGATGTCGCGCCAGCGTTTGCGCGCCGGCATGGTTGAAGGGGCCACGATCTCGTGTCCGCACTGCGAAGGCCGCGGCGTCATTCGCTCGGTCGGCTCGATGGCGCTCCGCGTATTGCGCGCGGTGGAAGAGTATTGTCAACGCGAGAAGCTGCTGGCGATCACACTGCGCGTGCCGCCGGAGATTGCGCTCTACATCCTCAATCACAAACGTGCACAGCTGACCTCGATCGAGGATCGGCACGGCGTCTACATCTATACAGAAGCGAAGCCATCGCTGGCCGCGTCGACCTATGAGATCGAGCGCGGGACAAACGTTCCGTTTGAGCCGCGCAAGCCTTCGGCGAAGGCGGTGACGGTCGAGAGCGAACTCGAGGAGAACGACGACGTTCACGAAGAGGCCGACGACGAAGCGGGCGAGGAAGCGCCTGATGTCGAGACCGGCGACGTGCGCGAAGTGGCGCCAGCCGGCGACGGTCAACGCGGCGAAGACGGCCGTGGCGGCAAGCGTCGCCGGCGCCGCCGCGGTCGCGGACGGGATCGCGATCGCGAACGTGGACCAGGTCAACAGCAGGCTCCGGGCATGGGGCCGCAACCCGATCTCGCCGCGTCGGAAAGCGCGCCGGAACAGCATATGGAAGGCGGCGCTGACGACGACGACGCTGACGGCGACGACGCGCCGGAAGGCAATGAAGCGCAGGGTGCGCCACAAGCACCGGGCAACTTCGGCGAGGGCGAAGGTCAACGGCGGCGCCGCCGTCGTGGACGCCGCGGCCGTCGCGGTCGCCGTCCGGGTGAAGGTGGCGACTTCCAACAGGGACCGCAGCAACAAAATGCCGGGGTTACCCCGCCCTCCCCCATTGGTCACTTGCCGACACCGGCGCAAGCATTTGAGGCGGCGGATTGGCCTTCAACCGGGGGCTACGACACTACGCCTGGGGCTCGCCCGCCGGTGCCGCGCGATATCGATCAGCCGCGCTATTCGGCACCAAAAGCTGAGCCGGCTGAAGACGCCAAGCCGGAGCCAAGAGCGGAGCGGCCTGGCATAGCTTCGTTCTTTGGCTTTGGTGCAAAGCCGGAGGAAAGCGGTGCCACTGACGAGTCGGGCGCCCCAAAACCCGAACGCAAGGGCTGGTGGCAGAAGCGCATCGGCAGCTGAGGACTATTTCTTGAACGCGCGGCACCAGGTGCTGAGAGCGCCGGCCGCGCGGTCCACTTCACCGACTGACCCTGCATAAGAGAACCGCACCCAGCGGTTGCCTTGTTGCGGGTCAAAGTCGGTGCCGGGCGTCGCGGCGACACCGGTTTCTTCGAGCAGCTTTGCCGTGAACGTCGTGGCGTCGACGCCGAACGGCGTCACGTTGGCGTAGAGGTAGAACGCACCGTCCGCCGGCGCGATCGAGCCGAAGCCGGCTTCGCGTAGCGCCGAAAGCAAGCGGTCGCGATTGGTGGCGTACACTCTCACATGGCCGTCGAGCTCCTCGGTCGCGTCGAGCGCCGCGAGTGCCGCGACCTGCGAGACGGTCGGCGGCGAGATGTAGAGGTTTTGGGCGAGCCGCTCGATCGGGCGCACGAGCGCGTCGGGGATCACCATCCAGCCAATGCGCCAGCCCGTCATCGAAAAGTATTTCGAGAAACTGTTGACCACGACGACATCGTTCGAGAAGGCGAGCGCGGTTTGGGCCTGCGTGCCATAGGTGATGCCGTGATAGATTTCATCGGAGATGAGCCGCAGATCTCGCTTTGCGCAAATGTCGACGATCGCCTTGAGTTCGTCGGTGCCGATGACGGTGCCGCTGGGATTGGCGGGGCTTGCGATCAAGACACCATCGATGCCGGGTGCTGCGGCAATCGCGTCAGCGCTCAGGCGAAAGTGTTCGGGTTCGCGGCATTCGATGAAGTGCGGCCGGATGCCCGTCGCGTGGGCGATGTTGCGGTAGGCGGGATAGCCCGGCACCGCCATCGCCAGACTCTGACCATGATCGAACAGGGCGATGTAGGCCAAGATGAAGCCCGCGGATGAGCCGGTGGTGATGACGATCCGTTCGGGCGCGACCTCGACGCGGTGAGTTTCGCGATAGAATCGCGCGAGGCGGTCTCTGAGGACGGGGCGGCCGAGCGCTTCGGTGTAGCCAAGTACGTCCTGGCGCAAGCTCTTCGACACAGCCGCGAGGGCGCGCTCAGGTGCCGGGGTCGATGGCTGGCCCGCCTCCAGGTGGAATACGGTCCGCCCCGCCCTTGCGAGCGTGTTGGCGCGGTGGAGGACGTCCATCGCCAGGAATGCGTCGACTTGGCTGCGGTTCGATGGTTTCACGGCGCTCAAACTGCCTTAATTTCGGTACAGGCGCCGTTCACAATGCAGCGCCTAGAGTTGGAATTGCCCGAGAAATCAATGCCCCTCATGACGGCGTCGTGACAAGCATCTGATTGACGGGGCAGAGGGGTATCCTTACCGTCGCCCGCGCTGGGGAAAATGGGCGCCCGAACCGCCGTGTGCAGTGGTATCGTGCGCGCGGCAGCCTTGTCGCGTAGGAGACAGTGATCGTGACCACCCGTCGTTCAAGCCTACTTCGTTCCGTCACTTTCGGCTTTGTCGCGGCCGTTGCCCTGATGGCCACGCAGGTTGAGGCTGCCTGGGCACGTGCCGGCATTCGTGACGCAGAGATCGAGCGGATTCTGCGCGGTTATAGCGACCCCATCTTTAAGGCGGCCGGCCTTGATGAAAAAGCCGTCACGGTCATGATCGTCAACGACAAGTCGCTGAACGCGTTCGTGGCCGGGGGCCAGAACGTCTTCATCAACACAGGCATGATCATGACGCTCGACACACCGAACGAGCTGAAGGGCGTGATCGCCCACGAAACCGGCCACATCTCGGGTAGCCACTTGGCGCGCGGGCCGGAGGCGATGTCGAAGGCCGAGGTGCCGATGCTGGTTGGCATGTTGGTCGGCGTCGCCGCGATTGCCGCGGGCGCGCCGGATATCGGCATGGCGCTGCTGATGGGGTCGCAGTCGATTGCTCAACGCGAAGTGCTGGCCTATTCGCGAACACAGGAGTCCGCTGCCGACCAAGCGGGTGCGAAGTTCTTGAATGCAACCGGACAGTCGCCTCGCGGCATGTTGGGTGTCTTCGACCGCTTTGCCGACCAAGAGGCAATGAGCGGCTACCGCCAAGATCCGTTCGTGCGCTCGCATCCTCTTTCGCGCGATCGCATCGCCGCCCTTCAAGGCATCGTCGAGAGCTCGAAATACAAGGACCGTACCGACACACCGCGAGAGGTGGCGGATTATGCGTTGATGCGGGGCAAGCTTCGCGGCTTCATCGAATCGCCTGAGGTGGTTCTGCGGCTTTATCCGCGGTCCGACAAAAGCGCTGCGGCGCGCTATGCACGCGCGGCCGCCTACTTCCGCGCAGCGGATTTGGATCAAGCCATCCCCGAGATCGACAGTCTGATCGCGGAGCGTCCCGACTACGCTTATTTCTGGGAATTAAAGGGACAGATTTACGTTGAATCCAGCCGTCCAAAGGACGGACTTCCCGCCTATCGCAAAGCCGCCGAGTTGGCGCCGAACGAACCGCTGATCCAGGCGAGCCTCGGTGCGGCGCTGCTTGCAGCATCCGACGACGGAGACCTGTCGGCCGTTCCGGAAGCCAAGAAACATCTACAGCTTGCGCTAAAGAGCGAGCCCGACAACGCCATGGCTTGGTACTACCTGGCCGATGCCCATAGCCGTTCCGGCAACGATGCGATGGCGGCTCTTGCGACCGCTGAACGGTACTTTGCGTTGCAGGGTTATGGGCAGGCTGCGACGTTTGCCCAACGAGCGCTGGCCAAGCTCAAAGAAGGTTCGAACGACTGGCAACGTGCGAACGACATTCTCGCCGTCGCGCAGGCCGAAGCCGCACAAAAGCGCGACCGCTAAACAACCACTCAACAACACGTGACTCAATGAACTCCCAAAACTCGATTGTCCTCTTGCTTGTCGGCGCGCTTGTAATGGTCGTTGCCGTATTCGCGGCGTTACGACTTGTCGGTGACTCGTCTAGCGACGTGCCCGAAGCGGCGATGACCAAGTCCGATGTCGAGAAGATCGTGAAGAACTATCTGCTCGAGAATCCGGAGGTTATCTTTGAAGCGGTCGACCGGATGCAGGCCAAACAAGGCGACCAGCGTGTCGCGCAAATGCGCGGCAAGGCAAAGTCGCTCAAATCCGAAATCTTCAATGAGCCGGATCCGATCATTGCCGGCAACCCGAAGGGCGACGTAACGATCGTCGAGTTCTTCGACTACCGTTGCCCGTACTGCAAGAAAGTGAAGAAGGACGTCGCCGACCTGCTGAAGCAGGACGGAAACATCCGCCTGGTGCTTAAGGAATTTCCAATCCTTTCGGCGGAGTCCGAGATGGCGGCCCAGGCGGCCATCGCGTCAGTCGCGCAGGGCAAATATTGGGATTTCCACATGGCCATGATGGGGGCGGAAGACCTCAGCAAGGACGCCATTTTCGCGATCGCCAAGAAGACTGGGATCGATGTCGAGCGGCTCAAGGCGGACATGAAGGATCCACGCGTGGAGAAACGGCTGGTCTCGACGCAAGAGCTGGCCCGCAAGCTGGGCATCGACGCGACGCCAACATTCTTCATCGGCGACGAGCCGCATATCGGCGGGCAGTCGCTTTCGGAGTTGAAAGAAGCCGTCGCCGCCGCGCGGAAGGCGCGGCCGAGCTAGATCAGCCCCGCCAGCGGCGAGGACGGATCGGCGTACATCTTCTTTTTCATGCGGCCCGACAGGTAGGCGAGCCGTCCGGATTCGACCGCGAGCCGCATGGCCCTTGCCATCATGGTGGGGTCCTTGGCTTCGGCGATGGCGGTGTTCATCAGAACGCCGTCGCAGCCGAGTTCCATGGCAATCGCCGCGTCGGACGCCGTGCCAACACCTGCATCGACCAGCACCGGAACCTTGGCCGCTTCAATGATCAACCTGATGTTGATCGGGTTCTGAATTCCCAGGCCGGACCCGATAGGCGCGGCGAGCGGCATGATCGCGGCGGCGCCAGCGTCTTCGAGGCGTTTGCACATGAGCGGGTCGTCGCTGCAATAGACCATAACCTGGAAGTCGTCTTTCGCCAGAATCTCCGTGGCGCGGAGCGTCTCGACCATGTCGGGATAGAGTGTTTTGCGATCGCCCAAAACTTCCAGCTTTACGAGTGACCAGCCGCCGGCTTCGCGCGCGAGGCGGAGCGTGCGCATCGCCTCTTCGGCCGTATAGCAGCCAGCGGTGTTCGGCAGATACGTGAACTTCCTTGGGTCGATGTGGTCGACGAGCTTGGGGCTGCCCGGGTCGTTGACGTTTACGCGGCGCACCGCGACGGTGACGATCTCGGCGCCCGAGGCCTCGAGCGCGGCGGCATTCTCGGCATAGTCTCTGTACTTACCGGTGCCGATGATCAGTCGCGAGCGGAAGGTGCGGCCGGCAACTGTCCAGGTATCGTGCTGGGTCGTCATTTTGTCATCCACCGCCAACAAAGTTTACGATTTCGAGCCGGTCACCCTCGCTCAGCATCGTGGCGGCATAAGCCGAACGGGGGACGATTTCCAAATTGCACTCGACCGCGATCTTGCGTGTATCGAGGCCCAGACGCTCGACCAGGCTTGCGAGCGACATGGGCCCGGGGAGGGCATGGTCTTGTCCGTTGAGCTGTATGCGCATTGTGCGGCGATTCCGGCTGTCCAAATCTGTTCGGTTCGTCAATGAGATAGCGCGTCCCTGCCCCACTAACCACCTGGCATATGGCAGCTTTCGCCCCCTGGCAGGAGTGGCTATAAGGACGGCGCAATTCGACCACCCTTTAGCCCCTCTCCGATGGCCAAACCAGTCTTTGTCCTCAACGGCCCAAACTTGAACCTTTTGGGCTCGCGCGAGCCCGAAATCTACGGGCACACGACCTTGGCCGATATCGAGGCGCTGGTGCGCGCGCGGGCGAGCGGTTTAGGGCTTGCCGTCGACTTCCGGCAGACCAACCACGAGGGCGAACTCGTGACGTGGGTGCAGGACGCGCGCACGGGTGCGTCGGGAATTATTCTCAACGCTGGAGCCTACACGCACACGTCCGTCGCGTTGCATGACGCGCTGAAGGCGGTCGACGTGCCGGTGATAGAAGTGCATATCTCGAATCCCTACCGCCGGGAACCGTTCCGGCATGTGTCTTACGTCTCGCCTGCGGCGACCGGCACGATCTGCGGTGTCGGCGCTCAAGGTTACGCGTTGGCCGTTGAGGCTCTCGCGACGCTGTTTGCGGGCAAGACTGCGTCCACTGTTTCTAAGAAGGGTCAAGGATGACCAAAGAAGAAAAACCGGCTGATCCGTTGGAAGGAAAGCTGATCCGCGATTTGGCGTCGATCCTGGAAGAGACCGGATTGAGCGAGATCGAAATCGAGAAGGCGGGCCTGCGCATTCGCGTGGCGCGCAATCTGCAAGTCGTGGCAAGCGCGCCGATGGCGCCTACCGCTGCGGCGGCGGCAACGGCTGCGCGGCCGGCGGCCCCTGCGGGCGGGAAGACTGAGTTGTCCGGCCATCCGGGGCTCGTGGCCTCGCCGATGGTCGGGACGGCCTACATGGCACCGTCGCCCGGCGCCGCGCCGTTCGTGAAGGTGGGTGACATGGTGACCGAGGGGCAAACGCTCCTCATCATCGAAGCCATGAAAACGATGAATCAAATTGCGGCGGCGCGCACTGGCCGGGTCACGCAGATTATCATCAGCGACGGTCAGCCGGTGGAATTCGGCGAACCGCTGATGATTATCGAGTAACCAAGAGCGATGTTCGACAAAGTTCTCATCGCAAACCGTGGCGAGATCGCGATGCGGGTCAACCGCGCGTGCCACGAAATGGGCATCAAGACGGTTGCCGTGCACTCGACCGCGGACGCAAACGCGATGCACGTGCGCATGGCGGACGAGAGCGTCTGCATCGGCCCCCCGCCGGCGCGCGATAGTTATCTCAACATTCCCGCAATCGTGACGGCTTGCGAGATCACAGGCGCTCAAGCCGTGCATCCCGGTTATGGCTTCCTGTCGGAAAACGCCAAGTTTGCCGAAATTCTCGACGAACACGGGATCAACTTTATCGGCCCGAAGGCTGAGCACATCCGCCTGATGGGCGACAAGATTGAGGCCAAGAAGGCCGTTAAGCGCCTCGGCATTCCGGTCGTGCCCGGCTCCGACGGCGGTGTAACGAGCGATGAAGACGCAAAGCGCATCTCGTCAGCGATCGGCTACCCAGTGTTGGTGAAAGCTGCTGCTGGCGGTGGCGGCCGCGGCATGAAAGTGGCGCGTAGCGAGGACGAGTTGTCGCTCGCGCTTTCAACCGCGAAGTCGGAAGCGAAGGCCGCCTTCGGCGACGATGCGGTGTATCTTGAGAAGTATCTTGAGCTGCCGCGGCATATCGAGATTCAAGTTCTTGCCGACAGTCACGGCAAGGTCGTGCACTTGGGCGAGCGCGATTGTTCGCTGCAGCGACGCCATCAAAAGGTTTGGGAGGAAGCCGGCTCGCCGGCCCTTAATGCCGAGGCGCGCGACAAGATCGGTAAGGTGGTCACGGATGCTCTGACGAAGCTCGGCTATTTGGGCGTCGGCACGATCGAGTTTCTTTACGAAAATGGCGAGTTCTACTTCATAGAAATGAATACGCGCCTGCAGGTCGAACATCCGGTGACGGAGATGATCACCGGGCTCGACCTCGTGCGCGAGCAGTTGCGCGTCGCGAACGGGGCGGCAATCGGGTTCGATCAGTCGGATGTGACGTTCTCGGGACATGCAATCGAGTGCCGGATCAATGCCGAAAACCCGGCGACGTTCCGACCATCGCCCGGTCTCATCAAGGACTTCCACGTGCCGGGCGGGCTGGGCGTGCGCGTCGATTCCGCAGCTTACTCCGGCTACCGCATCCCGCCGTTCTACGACAGTTTGATCGGCAAGTTGATCGTTCACGGGAAGAACCGCACGGAATGCTTGATGCGGCTTCGGCGTTCGCTGTCCGAGTTCGTGATCGACGGCATCGAGACGACCATTCCACTGTTCCAATCGCTCGTGAACGAGCAGGACATCATCAACGGCGACTATTCGATCCATTGGCTTGAGAAATTTCTGAAGCAACGCGCGGCTTGAGGCGCTTGTGACGTGGGTGCGAAGCGTCCGCAGTCAGTCGTGATCTCGCCTGAGAGTTTGCTTCAGGCGTATGCGAGCGGCCGCTTTCCGATGGCCGACGACCGCGACGACCGGGATGTCTTCTGGGTCGATCCGCCCCTTCGCGGCGTGTTGCCGCTCGATAAGTTTCATTTGTCGCGAAGGCTGGCACGCACGATGCGCGCGACGAACTATCGCTTCACTGCCGACAGTACCTTCGAGCGGGTGATCGGCGCGTGCGCGGCATCGGCGGCGAACCGGCCGCGGACCTGGATCAACGAGCTGATCGAGCGTTCATACTGTCACCTGCACCAGCTGGGGCACGCCCACAGCATCGAGGTTTGGGACAGCGATGAACTGATCGGCGGACTTTACGGCGTATCGATCGGGGCAGCATTCTTCGGCGAGAGCATGTTCAGCCGGCGGACGGACGCCAGCAAGATGGCGTTGGTCCATCTGATTGCGCGGTTGAGGGCTGGAGGGTACACGCTGCTCGACACGCAGTTCATCACCGAGCATCTGAAGCAATTCGGCGCCATCGAGATTCGGCGCGCCCAGTACAAGGCATCGTTGGCAGAGGCCGTAGAGAAGTCCGCAGACTTCTATGTGTTGGGCGGAGCCGGCGCCGCGGTCTGCGTCGGGGCGGTTTTGCAGCTGACGACCCAGACGTCGTAGACGGGATGCTCGAGCGCATTTAGCGCCGGGCTTGACGCGAACATCCAGCCGGAGAAGATTTTTTGGATCGTGCCGTCCGGTTTGCGTTCTTGGATATCGAGGAACGCGGCCGATTCCGGCGGCTCTTCCGGCGGGCGGGTCTTGCAGGCGTGCGCGGTCACGATAAGCGTGTTGTAGAACACCTGCTGCTTCAAATTGACTTCGAACTTCGCTGTGCGCGCCGCCACCTTGTCGAGGCCGCCGAGCACGACCCCGACAGCGACCGGCGCAGGACCGGTCGGCGGCGCCGGTACGATAACCTCGGGCGGCGGTGGCGTTTCGACGGCGGGCGGCTCGCCCGGGAGCGGTTGGCCCGGGACAGTGTCGACCGGCGGAACCGGCTCTGTCGGCAGGGGCTCAACCGGGTTCGGGATGGGCGTCTCGACCGGTGGCGCGGGCTCGGGCTGCGCGAGGGCTGTCGCCGCCACCATGGCAAACGCCAGGGCCGCTGCAGTCACCGGGAGCGTCACGCGGGTTATACTCATGTCACTCTCACAAATCTTGGCGCGACCAAACGCCGGAACGAAGGCCGTTTCAAGGCGTGGCGGGAGCCGGGCCTGGCGGAGATGACGGCGGCGGATTGCCACCCTCAGCCGGCTTCTTGTCGTCGCTGCTGCCGCCGCCAAGCGCCGTCTGCAGCAAGAGGCTGATCAAATCCACCGAGCCTTGCGTCGTGTCAAACTCGCCGCCAGTGACCATCATTTCATCGCTGCCGCCCGGCGCGACCGCCAAGTAGGCGCCACCCAGGAGGCCCTCGCTCGCGACCTTGATAGAGGAGTCAGTGGGGATCTTGATCTCCGGCTTGATGCTCATCCGAACCAAAGCGCGGTAGGTTTTTTGGTCAAGATCTTGCGCCGTGACGGAGCCGATTTTGATGCCAGCCATCTTCACGTCGGTCCCGACATTGATGCCGTCCACGCGGTCGAACCGGCCGACGACTTCGTAGCCGGCCACCGTACCCGTGCCGGTCGTGTGCCAGCCGTAATAGAAAAATGCGCCCGCCACGATGACGACGGCGGCGCCGATGAGCGTTTCGACAAATCCGTTTTGCATAAGTGTTCCCCCTACTCCGGCGTCCACGCTTCGTAGTCGCCCGTCGCCGGCGCGCGCTTGCCGGTCCCCAGCAGGCTTCCGGGCGGGCGATAGGCGAACGGCGTGCCGGTCAAATTCGGTTGGTGCTCTTTCTCCCAGGGCTTTACCTTCGGCGGTTCGACGGTCGGTGGCTCGGACACCGTGTGGTGGAGCCAGCCATGCCATTCGGGCGGAACCATCGAGGCTTCAGCCAGGTTCTTGTAGATTACCCAACGGCGCGCGCCGTCGCGGGTTTGAAAGTAGGTGTTCCCGAACAGATCCTCACCGACAAAGTGGCCGTTGCGCTTTGTGTAAATCCAGGTGCCCAGCGTGTTGCCGTTCCACCAGGTCAGTAGCCAATTCAAGAACTTAATCATCGAAACGCAGACACCTCGGGACTCGTGGTCGGGGCGGACTATGGCTTGAGTGCGGCGGTTGCGTAAAGGCGTCGTACCGCCGTCAACCCCAAACCTCTCCGATGCAATCACGGTTGTGCGAAATTTGAACTACTACTTTTGGTTGAGTTCGTCGACTGGGCAGTTTTGGCTGTCTTGGGCAGGACCCTGATTTCCAAGCGGCGCTTGGGGTCCAGGTACTGGTTAGCGACCGCCACGACCTCCTCCTTTGTGATGCCTTTGATGTCGTCGAGCTGGCTTCGGATCGCGGCCAGCGAGCGGGGTTCGGTTTGCAGGTCCCCGGTGATGCGGACCCAGAAACCGTTCGCGACCCGGTCCGTTTCGGCCGTCTTGAGCATGGGTGTGCGCGCACGCGCGATGAGATCATCCGAGAAGCTGCCGGACTTGAGTTCGGCGACGATCTTGTCGAGGGTCGTGTAGAAGCCCTCAACCAATTCGGGCTTCGTTTCCGCGGTCGCGACGATGTAGCCGAAATCAGGCAGCGCGATCGAATTCGAGTTACCGACCGAGGGTGAATAGGTCGCGCCCTGTGCTTCGCGGAATTCGTCGGTCATGCGCACCTTCATCATCTCACGTAGTAGCGCGATCGTGCGGGCGCGGCGCGGGTTCGAGTAGAAGTCAGGGCCGGCCCACGCGACGTAGGCCGACGCTTGGTCGGGGCGGCCTTCGTGCGTGAAGCGCACCGGATGCGGATTGGCAGGGAACACGACTTTGCGCGCACCTGGGGGCTCCGGCAGCTTGTCGGCGCGTGGTTTCAGTGCGCCGAAGGTGGCGGCGACGGCGGTGATCGCATCATCGACATTCACGTCACCGACGATCGAGATTTCGACCGGCGCGGTGTTCAAGGACGGGTTCAACACGGCGCTGACGTCGTCGATCTTGAGCGCCTTGATCTGAGCGAGCGTCGGGAAGGCCCAGCGCGTGTCGCCTGAGCGCAGAAGAATCTGGGTTTCGCGCGAGAGAACGCGGCTCGGGCTTGACGAATATTGCTTCAAGAAATTCTCGGCCGCCGATTGCAGGCGCTCTATGCCGCTGGTGCGGTAGGCCGGGTCAGTGGCGTAGGCCGCCATGAGCTGCATCTGTAGCGACAGGTCGCGCACATTGGTCCGGCCGCTGAATTCGAAGGCCTCCTCGTCAATGTCGAGATCGGTCGACACGATGCGCCCGGCCAGGGTTTCCTCCAACTCGTCGGTCGTCAATTTCTTGAGCCCACCCTCGATGAAACCGAACGGCATCGCGAAGTTCAGTCCGATCTTATTGCGCGGCATGTGCACATAGCCGCCGTCGAAGCGCGTCGCGACGTAGATCGTGTCTTTCTCGAACGTGGTGGGCTTGATGTTAAGTTTCACACCGTTGGCGAAGCGAACCAAGGTGATGCCGAGGTCGTCTATCTGCTTGCGGTCGGCTACTTGGCCTGGCTTACCGAAGTCGGCGTAGGGGAAGGACTTTGCTTGGATCGAGTCGGGCGCGGCGACAGCCGTTTTTTGGCTTTGCTCGAAGGCCGCAAGCACAGCGGTGTCCCCACCTTCGACCTTTTGCCCGGAGGCCACGAACACGACGGGCCCCGACCCGCGCGCGGCGTCCTTTAGCGCGGCTTGCGCGTCTGCAGCGGTCAACTTGGGTAAGTACTTTTCGTAGACGGCTAGGTCGTCGCGCGGGTGGGTGAACACCATTCGGCCCTCGAAGCTGGACGCCATTTCGTTGGCGAGGCCGGAGGTGTTGCGGGTCGCAACCTTCGAGAGATTGTCTTCGAGACTGGCGCGCCACTCTTTCACTTCGCGGTCGACTTCGCTTTGCGCGAACCCGTGCTCCAGCGCGCGGCGAAATTCTTGCTCGGCGGCGGCCATGGCTTTTTGCCACTGACCAGGGCGGGACGACACCGACAAGCTGACCATCTTCGAAAGGTCGCGGGTTTCCGATTGTCCGAGGCTGGCGCCAACGAACGGAGCCTTGTCCGCGCGCGCCAAACGGCCGAGGCGGCGGTTCACGACAGCGAAAGCGATGCCGACCACGGCATCGCGCGTGCGCTCTTCGGTGGAGTCAGTTGCGTTGCTGGGCGGTTGAAACCAGCTCACTGTGACGTCTTCCGGCAGGTTCGCGTCGGTGTATGATTTTGCGACGAGGCCGCGTTCTTTCGGGAGACCCTGAACCGGGTCAGTTGACGGTTCGCCCTCGCCCTTCCAGTCGGCGAACTTTGCTTTCACCTTCGCTTCGAGATCGGCCGGGTCGAAATCGCCGACTGCTATCAATAACGTGCGTTCCGGCCGGTAGAACCGGCGATAGTAGTCGGTCAGCAAATCCTTGTTCGCGCCTTGGACCGTTTCCGGCGTGCCGATCGGCATGCGGTTCGCTTGTCGTTGACCTTCGTACCAAAGGCGCCAACGTTGTTCGTAGGCGCGGTATTCGGGCGTGTTGCGCGTGCGAAGCTCGGAGAGGACGACGCCCTTCTCGCGCTCGATTGCGGTCGGATCCAGCGTCAGGCGATCGCCAATCTCGCGGAAGAGCATCAAGCCGGTGTCGACGAGATCGGCATCGTTCTTCGGCAACTCCAGCATATAGACGGTTTCGTTCGTCGAAGTGTAGGCGTTTGTGTGCGCGCCGAAGGCGAGGCCTTTGCGCTGAAGCAGCTTGACGTATTCGCCTTCCGGCACGTTCTTCGAGCCGTTGAAAGCCATGTGTTCCATGAAGTGGGCGAGGCCTCGTTGCTCGTCGCGCTCCTGCAGCGAGCCTGAAGCGATGCGCAGGCGCAGCGAGATCGTGCCCGCGGGCTGCGTGTTGCGCATGATGGCGTAGCGCATGCCGTTCGACAGCACGCCATAGCGTACGGCGGCGTCAGGCTTCAAATCGCTCACCTCTTGCGGCCAGTACGCGTAGTCCGGGCGCGTAGTCGCGGAAGGCGCGCTGGTGGTGGGTGTGGAGCCGACTTGGGTGCAGGAGGCGACGGCGAGGCAAAGCAAAACAAAAAGAGCTTGCCGGATTGGCAACGGGCGCATCAAAGACTCCACCATCGGATACAAGTCGTGTTTGTTGCCCGCCCCTGGGGCGCAAGTCCAGTTACCGGATTGTGATCCGGCCGCAACTCGGCGTTATTTCCTAGGCCGAATAGTCGGGGTAGCCCGCGTCCCGCGGCGAAATGACGGCCGGTTGAGCCGGCCAGACGATCGCGAAGGCCG
Organism: uncultured Flavobacteriaceae bacterium; assembly: GCA_964547645.1. Lineage (GTDB taxonomy): Bacteria > Pseudomonadota > Alphaproteobacteria > Micropepsales > Micropepsaceae > SZUA-430. The sequence continues at coordinate 2,723 of CAZJOM010000024.1, read as the reverse complement.
GGTCGTTCCAGCGGACGCCCTGCCCTGCCCCATCTACGAACGGGCGACCCATTTGGTAGAGGATATCGGTGTCGTCCTCCAGCGTTAGGAAGCCGTGCGCGCAGCCTTCAGGCACGAAGATGGCGTTCTGCAGACGGACGTCGAGTTCGACCGCCAACCATTGACGCTCAGTCGGGCTGCCCTTCCGCAGATCGACGACGACGTCAAAAGCGCGACCGCGGATGGCGCGGACGAACTTTGCTTCAGCATGCGGCGGGTTTTGGTAGTGCATGCCGCGTAGCGTGTGACGCTTGGCGTTGCCGGATACATTGATCTGCGGCGAGGCGAAAGCAATGCCGGCGTCGGCGAACTCGCGCTCGCAATATATGCGGGTGAAGTGACCGCGCTCATCGCGATGCGACTGCGCCTCGACCACGAAGACGCCGGCGATCTTTTGTGGGATGAAACGCATGATCAGAACACAGTCAGGTTTGGGATCGCGGTGACGAACTTCGCCCCCCAACTTCTGACGTCCTGCATTTGAGCGGCTACTTCGTCCTTGATGTTCCAGGGCAGAATGACGACGTAGTCCGGCTTACGGTCGCGGAGCGCCTGTGGACTTACGATCGGGATGTGGCTCCCAGGCATGAGCTTGTTCTGTTTTTGCGGGTTTGCGTCGGCGACCATCGCAATATCGCGCGCCGTGGTGCGGCAGTAGTTCAAGAACGTGTTGCCTTTTGCCGCTGCTCCGTACGCGGCCACTGTTTTGCCCTCAGCTTTCGCTCTTGAAAGGAACGCCACAAATTGTTCGCGCACCGCGCCGACGCGCGGGGCTAACGTTGCGTAGCCGTCCGCGGTGTGGAGACTTGCGGCGCGCTCCTGGGTGCGCACCGCAGCCACCCGCGGAGATGTCTCGTGCGCGCTCGATTTCAGCGCGGCAAAAACGCGGAGCGAGCCGCCGTGGGTGGGAAGCTCCTCGACATCGAACACGCGCATGCCCGCCGCGGCGAAGATCGTTTCGACCGCGTGGAGCGAGAGATAGGAATAGTGTTCATGGTAGATCGTATCGAACTGAAGGCCTTCGATAAGTCGCTGAACGTGCGGGAACTCAAACGTGGCGACGCCGTTCGGCTTCAGGAGTGCCGCAAAGCCGCGTGTGAAGTCGGCGATGTCGGGAACGTGCGCCAAGACGTTGTTGGCGGCGGTGAGGTCGGCGCCGCCGGTTTCAGCTTGCAACGCTTTGGCGAAGCGTTCGCCGAAAAATTCGACCTTTGTCGGAATTCCCTTTGCGATCGCGGCCTCTGCCGTGCCGCGCGTAGGTTCGATGCCCAGGACCGGAATGCGCGCGGCCAAAAAGTGCTGCAGCAGGTAGCCATCGTTGCTTGCGACTTCGACGACCAGCGACTTGGCCCCTAGGCCGAAACGGTCGATCATCGCATCGGCATAACGCTTCGCGTGCGCGACCCAAGAGGTCGAGTAGGAGGAGAAGTAGGCGTAATCGGCGGAGAATATTTCGTCTGCCGGTGCGTCATAATCCGTCTGAACGAGCAGGCAGCCGTCGCATACCGACACGCGAAGCGGATACGACCTTTCGCGGGCTTCGGTGCCGGGGGCGAGATACGCGTTCGAGAACGGTTGTTTGCCCAGATCAAGCAGTTCTCGCACCAGCGGACGTTTGCAGAAGCGGCAGGGTTGCGATGGGGCGCTCATGTCAGTGCCCCGTGAGCGGCGATCTGACGAATGGTGACGGTGCGCATGTCTTCGTTTCGCGCGAAGGCTTTATACCAGTCCGCCGTCCAATCGATCGTAGCCTGCGGGTTCAGCAGAGAGTGCCATCCGAGCGCGCGCTGGGCGCGACCGCAAGTGAGCGCGAGCGCGGGCATTTCCTTTGGGAGCGCACCCGGCGCTTGAACCCAGTCTTGCGTTGCGCCGATCGCCGCTTGCATCGCCGCTACCAAATTGCGGACCGGCAGGACGCCGCCTTCGCGGGGACCGAAGTTCAGCGCGTGCTCCGTCGTGGCGCCAGTCGCCAAGCGCTCGGCAAACACGAGGTAACCGGCGATGCAATCCAGCACATGCTGCCACGGTCTCGTCGCATCGGGGTAACGCAGAACCAGAGGTTCGTTCGATCGATGTGCGCGCCAAACGTCAGGCACGATGCGATCTTCACTGAAGTCGCCGCCGCCGATTACGTTGCCGCCGCGCGCGGTGGCGAGTTGGGTTCGTGCCTCGAAGAAGGACTGCCGATACGACGCGGCGACGATTTCTGCGGCGGCCTTCGAAGCCGAATAGGGGTCGTGCCCGCCGAGGCGCGCATCTTCGTCGAAGGCGCGGCCTTGGCCATCGTTCTCGTAGACCTTGTCGGAGGTCACGACCAAGCACGCCTTGACAGTCTTTGCCGCGCGTACGGCTTCGAGCACGTTGACGGTCCCCATCACGTTGCTGGCAAAGGTGTCCACCGGTTCGCGGTAACTGCGCCGGACGAGGGCTTGCGCCGCCATGTGGATGACGACGTCCGGGTTGGCATGGCTGACGATATCGCACACGGCGTCGAGGTCGCGGATGTCTACAAGATAGGAGTCTGTGTCAGAAGCAATATTGGCGAGTTCGAACAGGTTCGGTTGAGTATCCGGCGCCAATGAGATGCCGGTGACCGTTGCGCCCAACTGGCGAAGCCAGAGTGCAGCCCACGCACCCTTGAAGCCGGTGTGACCGGTCAGGACAACGCGGCGGCCACGCCAGAA
>CAZJOM010000023.1:43899-48135 GCA_964547645.1 uncultured Flavobacteriaceae bacterium | reverse complement strand
TTCGGGATCAAGACGAGGCGAATGTCCTCCGCCGATTCATCCCGCACGTCATCAAGGAACGGCAACTTCTTGTCGCCGATCAGCTCCGCGATCTTCTCGACCAGCTTCGACTTCGGTACCTGGAACGGGATCTCGGTGACGACGATCACCCACGTCCCGCGAGCGCCCTCTTCCTTGTGCCAGCGTGCACGCAAGCGGAAGCCGCCTTTGCCGGTGCGGTACGCCTCAGCAATCGACTCCGCCGGCTCGACCACGATACCGCCGGTCGGGAAGTCCGGCCCCTTGATGTACTGCAGCAACGTGTCGTCGCGCGCGTTTGGCGCCCCGACCAGATGGATCAATGCCTGCGCGATTTCGTCCAAGTTGTGCGGCGGGATATTCGTCGCCATGCCGACCGCGATGCCCGACGCACCATTCGCGAGCAAATTCGGAAACCCGCCCGGCAGAATGACCGGCTCTTTGTCTTCGCCGTTATAAGTCGCGCGATAGTCCGTGCCGTCGTCGTCGAGCCCGTCGAGCAGAACCTCGGCGATCGCCGTCAACCGGCTCTCCGTGTAGCGCATAGCGGCCGGGTTATCGCCGTCGATATTGCCGAAGTTTCCCTGCCCGTCGATCAAGGGATAACGCAATGAAAAGTTCTGCGCTAAGCGCACCAGCGCATCATATATCGATTGGTCGCCGTGCGGATGGAACTGACCCATCACGTCACCGACCACGCGCGCGCACTTCTTGAAGCTCGAGTTCGGATCGAGCCGCAACCGCTGCATAGCGAACAACAGCCGCCGGTGCACGGGCTTCAACCCGTCGCGCACATCCGGCAGCGCGCGTTGCATGATCGTCGACAGCGCGTAGGCAAGATAGCGATCGCCCAACGCCTTCTTCAGGTCGACCACCTGCACGTCGCGTCCGAAGTCATCGACCGCCATCACGAATCCCTTTGTTTGCTTGGATTATGCTCTGACTAGCGGTCCGCGCTCGCTGCCGCAAGCCGATCCGTAAACCGCGCCCGCGCCGGCGGAACCGCCGCACCGTGCTCGAACGCCACACGATCGAGGAAAAATCCGGTCAACGCCAAACCGTCCACAAGTTCTTGCGGCTTGGACAAAGTTCCACCGGCCAAGAACGGCGGCAATTTCAGCAGCTTGTCGCGATAAGGCTCCGCCGCCGCTGTGCTGACCGCACGCCCCGTCTTCGGCGAAACATAGGTCAATCCGTCACTCACACCCGTCACCGCGCACGCGCTCAGATCAAGCCCGAAGCCCAAGTCCTCCAACAAAACCAATTCGAACCGCACATATTGTTCGACCCATCGGGGAGAGGGCTCGCCCGCCATCGCCGTCAACAGTGCGTCGAAATCCTCATACACCCGCGCATGCATCTCGCGCTCCGGCAACGTCGCGGCAAGCGTCGCGCACGCCGCACTCAAACCCGCTAGCTTCAACCCATCATCAAAAAACTGCGCAGCCCGCGCCGACGCTAGTTCGACGGTGTAACTCCCCAGCTGCTGATCAAGCCGCCCGCGCCAACGCAACTTCACCCCGTTGCCGGCCTCGAGCGCTCCCTTCATGCGCTTCGACATCGCACCGGCGACAAGACCCAAGTGCCGCCCACGCTCGCGCGTCAGCGCCTCAAGGATGGCGCCGTTCTCGCCAAAGGGGCGCAACCCCAACACGATGCCATCGTCGATCCATTCCATAAGCCGTACACAAGTCGTGCGCCGCACATGTGTCAAGCGATCTGCGACGCCCGCCACCAGTTACGCGTGCGTTGTATCCGGCATCGATGCACCCTAACTTGGATCGATGCCTCCCCGCTCGTACGTCTGGAGAACCCTATGCGCTTCACCACCGCCCTCGCGCTTGCCGCGGCTTTGCTTGCAGCACCGGTCTCGGCCGCTGAAGGGCCGACGGTTTCTGATCCGGCGCAAATCATTGATGGCCTATCCGCAGAAGGCATGACCGCGCTGCTCACCGAACTCGGCGCTCAAAAAATTCAGGTACTTGAGGAAACAGCGAAGTCGAAGCGAATGGTCTTCTTCGATGGCGACGTCCCCTTCAACGCCAGCATCGAACTGTGCGACCTCCGCCCCGGCAAGTGCGTAGCGCTCCTAATCATCGTCATCATGGACGGCGGAAGCGGCATCCCCCTCGAAACCATCAACAAGTCGAACGAGTCCAATCTGTTCATCACAGCCATCAAGGGACCAGATGGTAAGATCGCCTTTGGCAGGGTGACGGTCGTGGACGGCGGCGTAACGAAACAAAACCTTGCTATGAACGTCGCATCGTTTGTGGTGACGTTTCAGCAGAAGCTGAAGGCCTTGCAGAACGAAGTCGTCGCAAGCGCCGGCACATCGAACGCTTATCTGAGCAGCAACGCTCCCGCGCCGTTGCGTCCCGTCTTCGCAACGCCGCAGGAGTTTGAGCGATTCAAGGCAGCGCTTCTCAAACCGGCGACAACGCTCCGGCGCCCGCACTAACCCCGCTTCGGCGGATCGAGCCCCATTTCGCGATAATGCATGGGATCTTCGGTCCAGTTCTCGCGCACTTTCACGAACAGGAAGAGGTGGACCTTGTGGCCGAACATCGTCTCCATCTCGGCCCGCGCGGATGAGCCCAAAAGCTTGATCGTTGCACCGCCCTTGCCGAGCACAATCGCTTTTTGCCCGTCGCGCTCGACGAAGATCGTCTGCTCGATCCGCGCACTGCCGTCCTTATTCTGCGTCCACTGATCGGTGATGACGGTCGTCGAGTACGGCAGTTCCTGATGCAGCCGGTCGTAGATCCGCTCCCGCGTGATCTCGGCCGCCAAGAGCCTTAGCGAAATATCCGACGCCTGCTCCTCCGGATAAGCCCACGGCCCCGGCGGCACGGCGGCGGCCAGGTGCTTCGCTAGCGCGGCCGTCCCGTCGCCCTTCTCGGCCGAAATCATGAACACTGCATCGAACTTCGCTTTGGCGCCCAAGTGTTCCGCCAACGGCAACAACTGATCGCGCTTGATCGCATCCACTTTGTTCAAAATCAAAACCGCGGAGCGCTTCGCCGCGTTCAGTCCATCGATGATCCGCATCGTGTCGCGCGCCGCCAGGCCGTTCGGCGTCTCCGTCAATTCCGGCGCATCGACAATCAAGCAAACGAGATCGGCATCCGTCGCTCCCGCCCATGCCGCATCGACCATCGCCCGGTCGAGATTGCGCTTTGGCTCGAAAATGCCGGGCGTGTCCACCAACACGATCTGCGACTTGCCTTCGATCGCGACACCGCGCACACGCATACGTGTCGTCTGCACCTTGCGGCTGACGATGGAGACTTTGGAACCGACGAGCCGGTTGACCAGCGTCGATTTACCCGCGTTCGGCGCCCCGATGATCGCGACGAAGCCGCACCGCGTTCCGTCGTCGGTCACGCCAATATCCTTTGCATCAATATCCGCGCCGCCGCTTGTTCCGCTGCGCGCAGGCTCATGCCCTCGCCCACCGCAGGATCGTGACCGCGCACCGTCACCTCGACCGTGAACTTCGGCGCATGGTCCGGTCCCTCGCGCCGCGACACCCGATAGGACGGCGTACCCAGCTTGCGCCCTTGCGCCCATTCCTGCAACGCGTTCTTCGGATCGCGCAAATCGCCGGTCACTTCGCTCATGAACGGCTGCCAGTGCTTGCTCACGAACTTGCGCGCCGCCTCGATCCCGCCGTCGAGATAGAGCGCCGCGATCACCGCCTCGCACGCATCGCCAAGGATCGCAGCCTTCCGCCGCCCGCCTGAGCGATCCTCCGCCGGCGCCAGGATCAGCGCTTTGTCGATGCCGGCCGCCTCCGCCACCCGCGCGCACGTCTCCATTCGCACGAGCGCGTTCAACTTCAGCGCCAATGCCCCTTCGCTTTCGTCCGGAAACTGCGCGATCAAAATTTCAGCGATCAAGAATCCAAGCACCCGGTCGCCTAAGAACTCCAACCGCTCGTTATCCGCCCCACCCATGCTCGCATGCGTGAGCGCGCGCGACAGCAGCTCCATGTCTTTGAAGCGATGACCGAAATGAAGTGGGGCTTTTGCTTCGCCCTTCGGCGTCTTAGCCGATGCCGTGGAAGAACCGGCCGTAGCGGATCGCCCACGGCCACTTCCAGACTTCCCAGACTTGCGCGCTACCATCGGTGGAGAAGAAGATCATATCCGCCCGGCCTACAAGGTTTTCTTCGGGAACGAACCCGACGCCGCTGTCCGGGATGCGGCTGTCGTT
>CAZJOM010000023.1:41484-43799 GCA_964547645.1 uncultured Flavobacteriaceae bacterium | reverse complement strand
TCGAACACATCAGGCGACCACGGAAAAGAATGCTTCGAATACCCGTACGAGAACTTCGTCACGAACAGATAGTCGCCGATCAGAAGCGTGTTCTCCATCGAACTCGACGGAATATTGAACGGTTGGAACAGGAACGTCCGAATGACGACGGCAATAACCAAGGCGTAGGTCACCGTTTTCACGGCCTCCAGCACCCAAGACGATCGCCACGACGACGCCGTCACTCCGTCTTCCATTGAGGCCCCCTCAAACCAACCGCTCAGCGATCGCAACCGGCGTCGGCAAGATTAGCTGATCACATTGAACAGCCGGCCATAACGCACGGCGAACGGCCACTTCCAGAACTCCCAAAGCGCCGCCGAGCCGTCATGCGAGAAGAACACGACTTGCGCCCGGCCGACCAAATTTTGCTCCGGCACGAATCCGACGTCGCCGCGGCTGTCGTTGGAGTTGTCGCGGTTGTCGCCCATCATGAAGTACTTTCCTGGCGGCACGAGGTACTCCGGCGTATTGTCGTAAGCCGACGCTTCTTGCCGCTTCAGAATAATGTGCTTCACCCCGTTCGGCAGCGTCTCGTAGTAGCGGTCGACATGCAGTTCGTCACCGTACGCGTCGGTTTCAACGCGGTCCTCGATCTTCTCCAGAGTGACGGCCTTGCCGTTGATGTGCAGGATGCCGTCGATCATCTGAATGCGATCGCCCGGTACGCCGATCACGCGCTTGATGTAATCCTGAGTCGGATCGGGCGGAAAGCGGAACACGACCACGTCGCCGCGCTCTGCCGGATGATCCATCACCCGCCCCGCAAACGCGACCGGCGTAAAGAACGGAAACGAGTACTGCGAATAGCCGTACGAAAACTTCGAGACGAACAGATAGTCGCCGATCTCAAGCGTCCCCTCCATCGAGCTCGACGGAATACGGAACGGCTGAAACAGCAGCGTCGGCATGAACAGGAAGAAGAACGCCGCGATGCCTAGCGTCTTGTAGGATTCGACCGCGAACTCAGTCCGCCACCAGGGCTTTTCGGTATCCGTCGTCATACGCACTTTCCGAAGAGAGAAACTCTAACCCTCAACAAATGAGGTTTTGGCCCAAAAGTGTCAATTCGACGACAATTACAGCCGGTTAATAGCAGCAGGATAAGCCGCGAAAACGGCACTACTGAGGCATTTCGGCAGGCACCGCCGAGATGATCACAATCGCTTGGGCGAGCGGAAAATCGTCGGTAATCGAAAGATCGATTTGTGCCTGCATGCCCTTGGGCGTGATTTCCTTCAGCCGTTCCGCCGCCCCGCCGGTCAGCGCCATCGTGGGCTTGCCCGAACGCAGGTTCACAACCCCCAAATCCCGCCAGTAAACGCTCTTACGAAATCCGGTGCCCAGCGCCTTGGAACAAGCCTCCTTCGCCGCAAACCGCTTGGCATACGACGCTGCCCGATTCTTCCGCCCCTCCGACTTGCGCTGCTCCACCTCCGTGAACAACCGCTGCACGAACCGATCGCCAAACTTCTCCAAAGTCTGCTCGATCCGCCGAATGTCGATGAGATCGCTGCCGATGCCGATGATCATGCGAACTGCGCTCCAGCGCTGCCGCGCGCTTCGTCCATCAGCTGCCGCATCCGGCGGATCGAAGTATCGAGCCCGACATAGATCGCCTCGCCCACCAAGAAGTGCCCGATGTTCAACTCGACGACCTCCGGGATCGCAGCAACCGGCCCAACCGTCTCAAACGTGAGCCCATGCCCGGCATGCACTTCAAGCCCGAGCCGCGCCGCCTCCTTCGCGCCCGCCTTGAGGCGCGCCAATATCCGATCTCGCTCGGCGTGGTCGCCATGCGCATGCGCATCGCAATAGGCACCGGTGTGTAGTTCCACCACATGCGCGCCCAGCGCCTTCGCCACGGCGAGCTGCACGGGATTGGCCTCGACGAACAACGACACGCGAATCTTCGCCGCCGCCAGCTGCCGCACGAACGGCGCCAGATGATTGTGCCCGGCCGCCACATCGAGCCCGCCTTCGGTCGTGCGCTCCTCGCGCCGCTCCGGCACCAAACACACCGCGTGCGGTTTGTGCCGCAGCGCAATGGTCAGCATCTCCTCGGTCGCCGCCATCTCGAGATTGAGCGGCTTGTCGATCTCCCGTGCCAAGCGCTCGATATCCTCGTCGCTGATGTGCCGCCGATCCTCGCGCAAATGCGCCGTGATCCCATCCGCCCCCGCCGCAACCGCCATCGCGGCCGCGCGCAGCGGATCGGGATGCTTGCCGCCCCGTGCATTGCGAATAGTCGCCACATGATCGATGTTCACGCCGAG
>CAZJOM010000023.1:20033-41384 GCA_964547645.1 uncultured Flavobacteriaceae bacterium | reverse complement strand
GCTTGCCGCCCCGTGCATTGCGAATAGTCGCCACATGATCGATGTTCACGCCGAGCCGGAGGTGTTTGGTCAACTCGGATACTCCCCTTCGTCATCAAGCGCTCCACGCCAGGACCTCACTCGAAACCGGTTCGCCTCCGAAAGATACTTGTAGTCGAGTCGCTTACGATGATGCCCGCGCAAACACTCCTCTCGAGCAATCAACATAGCTGATCGCAACCGGTCGCCTTCGAAATGCGTTAGCGCTGCCTGCTCTTCGTTCATGAGCAGCTGAATCAAGTGGATCGGATCACTGACAGTCGAATCGCGACCAAAATCGACTGGCCACGTCAAGTGACAGTGATATAGATCGATTGAGACCGTAACTTCGTTGTCGTAGGTGGATACACTAAGCGGCTGCTCCAAGTTTGAAGTCGATGGGCTCGGTACCGATACCATCAGATATTTCCCACCAGAATCTTCGTCCTGCTCAATAACAGCGAGGTCTCGCCATTTCGGCCACTCGGAGAACAGCGCCTTCGCAAACTGCTTCGAGAACGGGTCTAGCTCAAGCAGATTCACTTCAACCCCCGGCTCCCCGGCTTCACCGCGGGCGTTCCCGCCAAGTGCTTCGGCAGCTTATCCGCCTCCCACGACGCGACCTTCATCTTCGCGAGGGGAACGAACGGTACGTCGAACTTTGCCTCGCCACCGGAGCGGTCGATCAGACAGGCGAGCGCGACGACCTTCGCGCCGGTCTTTTTCACCGCCTCAATGCACTCGCGGGAGGACAGTCCCGTCGAAACGATGTCCTCGACGATGACCACGTTCATCGTCTCATCCAAATGAAAGTTCCGCCGGAGCTGAAACACGCCGTCCTGCCGCTCGACGAACATCGCCGGCAAACCCATATGCCGCGCCGTCTCATACCCCGGGATGATCCCGCCGACCGCAGGCGATACCACGGCGTCGATCCGCTTCTTCACCTTCGTCTTGATCAACGTGGCCAGCGCCTTGCACAGTTTCGCTGTCCGCTTCGGGTACTGAAACACCAACGCCTTCTGCAGAAACGTGTCCGAATGCCGGCCGGAGGACAGGATAAAGTGTCCCTTGAGCAGCGCGCCTGCCTTCTGAAATTCGCCGAGCACTTGATCAGGCGTCATGAGCGGTCAGTTCCCTTTCTCCGTGTGGCCGGTCCACGCCGTTGATCGACGGCGAGGCACGCAGGCCCGTGATGATATTCGCAAGATGCTTTGCGTCACGCACCTCGACGTCGACAAGCATGTCGAAGACCAGCGGCGCGCGCCCCACGATCTTCAGATTTGTAATATTCCCATCGTGCCGCGCAATCGCGTTGCACATATTGGCCAGCGCACCCGCCTCGTTGTTCACCGAGATTTTGAGCCGCCCTGTCTGCACGTCCTCGGTCGCTTCCGGCGACCACTTCAGATCCACCCAGCGATCCGGCTGATCCTGAAAATCGGCAAGCCGCTCGCAGTCCGCCGTATGCACCATCACGCCGTGACCATGTGTGATCACGCCGATGATGCGATCGCCCGTCAGTGGCTGACAGCACGGTGCCAAATGATAACCAAGCCCCGGCGCCAATCCCTCGATTGGAATGGCATTACCTTTCGGTTTGCGCGTCATCCAATTCGTCCAGCCGAGCAGCGACGCCTCGACCTTCAATCCCGGGAACACCGACTTCATCACCTCGACCGGCGTCACCACGCCCTGGCCCAGCAGCGCATAAACCTCATCGGCCTTCATCAGCTTCATCTTCTTGAGCACGGCCGTCAGCGACTTCTCGGAGAATTCTTGCCCCGCATCCCGGAACGCCTTCTCCAAGATCGCCCGGCCCATGCGCTGATGCTCGATCTTCTCCGCGTTCTTCAGGTAACGCTTGATCGAGGCGCGCGCCTTGCCGGTGACCACCATCTCTTCCCAGATCGCCGACGGCCCTTGTTTGGGTGAGCGGATGATCTCGACGCTCTCGCCGTTTTTGAGCTTCGTGGCCAGCGGCACGTGCCGCCCGTTGACCTTCGCCCCCACGCACGTGTCGCCCACTTCCGTGTGCACGGCATAGGCAAAGTCGATCGGCGTTGCGCCGCGCGGCAACGCGATCAGCTTGCCCTTCGGCGTGAAGCAAAACACTTGATCTTGAAACAACTCCAGCCGGGTGTGTTCCAAGAACTCTTCCGGCGTGTTCCCGACCTTCAGCGACTCGATCAACGAGCGCAGCGACTCGTAAGCGTCGATGTTTGCGAGCGGCCGCCCGCCATTGAGCTTATCCTTGTAGCTCCAGTGCGCCGCGATCCCCCGTTCGGCGATTTCATGCATCTCGGTCGTACGAATCTGCAGCTCGATGCGCTGGTTCTCGGGCCCGAAAATCTCCGTGTGCAGCGACCGATAATTGTTCGTCTTTGGCAGCGAGATGTAGTCCTTGAACCGCCCCGGTACATGCCGCCACGACTGATGTATGATGCCAAGCGCCCGGTAGCAATCCTCGACCGTGCCGACCACGACCCGCAATGCGAAAATGTCCGACAGCTGATCGAACGTAACGCGCTTCTCTTCCATTTTGCGCCAGATCGAATAGGCCTTCTTCTCGCGTCCGCTGACCCAGGAGTCGATGCCGTAGTCGGCAAGCTTGCGCTTCAAAGTCTCCGCAATGCGGCTCGAGATCGCGCCGCTTTCCGACTTGAGCGACTCAAGCCGCTTCAAGATCGAGGTGCGCATCTCGGAATTGATCTCGGCGAATGCCAAGTCTTCCAGCTCGTCGCGAAACGTCTGCATACCCATGCGCCCGGCCAGCGGTGCATAGATCTCCATCGTCTCGGTTGCGATCCGTTTGCGCCGGTCGGGATTCTTGATCGATTTCAGCGTCCGCATATTGTGCAAACGGTCGGCCAGCTTGACCAGCAACACCCGCACGTCGTGGCTCATCGCCAGCATGAACTTGCGGAAGTTCTCCGCCTGCTTCGTCTCTTCCGATTGCAGCTCAAGCTTCGAAAGCTTCGTAACGCCGTTGACGAGGTCCGCAATCTCGCGCCCGAACAGCTTCTCGAGATCCTCGTGCGTGATACCGGTATCTTCGATCGTATCGTGCAGCAGCGCCGTAACGATCGTCGCATCGTCCAGCTTCAGATCGGTCAGAATGCCGGCGACTTCCAACGGGTGCGAAAAATACGGATCGCCGGAATCCCGCTTCTGGTTGCCGTGCGCCTTGATGCCGAACACATAGGCGCGGTTCAGCAGATCCTCATCCGCTTCCGGATCGTACGCCTTGACCTTCTCGACAAGTTCGAACTGCCGCATCATGGGGGCACGCGCCCACAAGCGTAAGAGCGATCATCATCTTGGAGAGCCGATAGCCGCCCCAGGGGCGGCTTGAAGGGTGCCGGGATGCCCGGTTTAGACGTCCCCTTCGTCAACCTCTTCCACCACCTCTGGCCGTTTCACGTCGGAGTCGGCGCGCATGGCACGCGCGTACTCGGCTTCCGAAATGTGCGCGAACTCGGGCGTATCGGCCTGTTCGGCCATCGCGGCCTTCTCGGCTTCCGGTTCGTCGGTCTCGATGTGGCGTTGCAGGCTGAGCAAAAACTCCTCGCGCAAACCTTCCGGCTTCAGCTTCGTCGAAGCGATCTCGCGCAGCGACACGACCGGGTTCTTGTCGTTGTCGCGATCGACCATGAGGTTCGATCCCGAGGTGATCGACCGGGCGCGGTGCGCCGCCAGCAAAACCAACTCAAACCGGTTGGGGATTTTGTCGACGCAGTCTTCAACGGTAACGCGAGCCATGAGGCGCGGATTTCCTTCGATAAGGGTGAAGAGAATAGCTAGCGTGCTGCGCCTGCGAAAACAAGGGAAAACCGCCAAGATTCAGGCATGTTCCATAGGTTCGAGCCCAGCCTCCCCAACAATTCCGAGCAATTCGCCAACCGACTGCCCCGTGTCAGGATGTCGCCAGCCCGGTGCCACGTCGGCCAGCGGCCTAAGCACGAAGGCCCGTTCATGCATCCGCGGATGCGGCAGCATCAGATGCTCCACATCGCTAACCAGGCCGCCAAAATCGATCAGATCGAGGTCCAGCACCCGCGGTTCATTAGCCCGCTTGCGCACCCGCCCAAACGCTTTCTCAACCCCGAGCAAAGCCCGCAGCAACTCGGCCGGCCCCAACCGTGTGCGCACTTCCACCACCGCATTTACGAACGCGGGATCGGACGGGTCCGGCCAAGCGGGCGAGCGATAGAACGGCGAAACCGCAACCACGGCGATCCCCAGACGCGGCATCGCCTCGATGGCACGCCGCAGCGTAACCGCAGGTGGCCCCACGGACGACGGCATATTGGCGCCCAATGCGACGTAGATCATTGAGCCAGCTTACCCCGGATGATCGGCTCGATGACAGAATTTTGAGCGCCATCGGTCACGTGGATAGGGCAGCATGGGCGGAGCAGCTGATGGGGTACACAATGAAACTGCCTGTTCGCGCGTCGCTTATCGCGGCGTCGGTCGTCGCTCTTTCCACGGCGACACTCACCCTCGTTCGGGCCGACCAGCCTTACGGCCCCTGGGGCCTCGACCTTACCGCGCGCAACGCGGCGGTCAAACCCGGCGACGACTTTTTCGAATTCGCCAACGGCACTTGGCTCGCCCGCAACGAGATCCCGGCCGACCAATCGAGCGTGAGCACGGGGCGCGACATCAACAACCGAACGCAACATCAACTGCGCTCCCTGATTGAAGCAAGCGCCAACAATCCGAATTCCGCGCGCGCCCAACAAATCGGCGGTTTCTACAAGAGCTTCATGGACGAAGCGAAAGTCGAAGCGCTGGATGCGAAACCTCTCGCAGCCGATCTCGCCGCCGTTGCCGCCCTCAAGGACAAGGGTGAGTTCGCCGCCTACATGGGCAAGACGCACGGCGCGTTTGGCGCCTCGCTCTTCGGCGCCGCCATCTTCGCCGACGCGAAAAGCCCGCTCTCGGCTCTCTATCTCGGCCAAGCCGGTCTCGGCATGCCCGACCGCGACTACTACCTCACCGACCAATTCAAACCGAAGAAGGTCGCCTACGGCGCCTACATCCTGCGCACATTGAAGGCGGTGAATTATCCGAACGCAGACGCGGCGGCGGCTGCCATCCTCGACTTCGAAACGCGCGTTGCAGAAGCAAGCTGGCCCGCAGCCGAACGCCGCGACATCGATAAGATATACAATCCGATGTCGGTGGCAGCGCTGCAGTCCTACGCTCCCGAGGTCGATTGGCGGCGCTTCTTCGACGCGCTCGGCGCCAAGAGCATGCAGAACCTGATCGTGCTCGAAAACACTGCGATTCAGCGCCTGGCCAAATTATTCGCCGCCACCCCGCTCGACACGCTGAAAGCTTGGCAGACGTTCAACGTAGTCGGTGGCGCCTCCCCCTATCTCTCGAAACGCTTCGTCGACAGCCGGTTCGAGTTCGCCGACAAAGAACTGCAAGGCACGCCGCAAATTCGCCCGCGTTGGAAACGCGGCGTCGAGTTGACAGAAGGCAGTTTGGGAGAGCTCGTCGGCGAGGAATACGCCGCGCGCTATTTCCCCGCCTCCTCGAAGGCGATGATGGAAGGCCTCGTCGCCAACCTGAAAGTCGCGATGGCCGAGCGCATCAAAAAGCTCGCCTGGATGAGCGACGCGACGAAATCCCAAGCCCAACTCAAACTTTCGAAGATGAAAGTGATGGTGGGTTTCCCGGTCAAATGGCGCGACTATCGCAACCTGAAAGTCGACGCCAGCGATCTCTACGGCAACGTCTCGCGCAGCATCGCCTTCGAATTCGAGTATCAGCTATCCAAACTCGGCAAACCCACCGATCCCCAAGAGTGGAGCATGACACCGCAAACGGTGAACGCCTACAACGGCGGCCTGGAAAACAAGATCGTGTTCCCGGCCGGCATCCTGCAAGCGCCGCTCTTCAATCCGAGCGCCGACCCCGCCGTAAACTACGGCGCGATCGGTGCGGTCATCGGCCACGAGATCACGCACGGCTTCGACGACCAGGGCCGCAAGATCGATGCTGACGGCCGCTTGCGCGACTGGTGGACGCCCGACGACGCAAAACGCTTCGAAGCGGCGGCCACAACGTTTGGCCGGCAATACGACGGCTACGAACCCGTCCCCGGATCGCATATCAACGGCAAGCTGACGATGGGCGAAAACATTGCCGACTTGGGCGGGCTGCTCGTCGCGCTTGACGCCTATCACGCCTCGCTGGGTGGCAAACCCGCGCCGGTGTTGAACGGCCTGACGGGTGATCAAAGGTTTTTCCTGGCCTACGCGCAAAGCTGGCGCGGCAAGGCCCGCGACGACGCGGTGCGGGCGCAAATCGCCTCCGACCCGCACTCGCCGCGCAAGTTCCGCGTCATCGGTCCGACGCGCAATGTCGATGTCTGGTACGACCTCTTCGGCATCAAGGACTCGGACCGCTACTACCTGAAGCCGGAAGATCGTGTCCGCATCTGGTAAGCGCAACCGATCGGGTCCGCCGGCTGAGGACCAGCGGACCCGAATTCACCATAGACGCAAGAACCCCGAGCGGATGTTCAAACGCGCCCGAACGTGCAATAGTCTCCCGGGGTTCTAGGGGGACAGTATCGTGCTGAATTGGCGCATTGTAGCCGCTTGCGTAGCGGCCGCGTTGTTCGTGACCGGCTGCGCAACGACCACAGACCTCGACACCACAAAGCCGAAGCGGCCGGACCTCGATCCCAAGGTCGATGCCAACCCGTTCCCCTCGACCTACAAAGCTTTCCCCAGCACGCCGACCGCCATCGTCGGCGCCTCAATCTTCACCGGTGCGGGGGAGAAGATCGACAACGGCACAGTGCTCATGAAAGACGGCAAGATCGAAGCTGTCGGCGCGAACATCGCCGTGCCCGCCGGCTACACCGTCATCGACGCAAAGGGCAAATGGGTGACGCCCGGCATCATCGACGCGCACTCGCACCTCGGCGTCTACCCACAACCCGGTGTCGACGCCGTCTCCGACGGCAATGAAGCGACCAACGCCAACACCGCTGAAGTCTGGGCCGAACACTCCGTCTGGCCGCAAGACGAAGCGTTCAACGCCAATCGCCGCGGCGGCGTGACCGCTATGTTGGTGCTCCCAGGCTCAGCGAACCTCTTCGGCGGCCGCTCGGTCACGCTGAAAAACGTGCCGTCGACGACAATGCAAGGCATGAAGTTTCCCGGCGCACCCTACGGCCTCAAAATGGCGTGCGGCGAAAACCCAAAGCGCGTCTACGGCAGCAAAGGCTCGCAACCCTCGACCCGCATGGGCAACGTCGCCGGTTATCGCAAGGCCTGGCTCGAAGCCTCAGCCTACGCGAAGAAATGGGATGCGTATCATGCGTCCGAAGGCAAAGGCGAAGCGCCCGACCGCGATCTGAAACTCGACACGCTCGCCGGCGTTCTGAACGGCGAGATCCTCGTCGAGAACCACTGTTACCGCGCCGACGAGATGGCGATCATGATCGATATCGCGCATGAGTTCGGCTACAAGATCGCCGCCTTCCACCACGGCTCCGAAGCCTACAAGGTCGCCGACCTCCTGGCGAAGGAAGGCATCTGCGTCGCAACCTGGGCCGGCTGGTGGGGCTTCAAGATGGAATCGATCGACGGCATCGAAGAGAACGCTGCTCTCGTCCACGCGGCGGGCGGCTGCGCGGTTATCCACTCCGACGATCCGATCCTCTCGCAACGCCTGAACCAAGAAGCAGCCGCCGCACTCGCCGCAGGCCGGCGAATAGGCCTGAACATATCCGAGGCCGACGCCATCAAATGGATCACCGCGAATCCCGCTAAAATGATGGGCATTCTCGACAAAACCGGCACGCTCGAGCCGGGCAAGATGGCCGATGTCGTACTTTGGAACGCCGACCCGCTCTCGGTCTACGCCAAGACGGAGAAAGTCTTTATCGACGGCGCGTTGATGTACGACCGCAACGACAAGAAGTTCCAGCCCAAGTCCGACTTCATGCTCGGCCAACCGAAGGGAGGCGAATAATGTTCCGCGCTACCGTCATCGCCCTCTTCGCACTGCTGGCCGCTACAGCCGCCATCGCCGACACGATCGCAATCACCAACGCGCGCATCCACACGATGACCCGCGCCGGTGACATCGCCAATGGCACGATCATTGTCCGCAACGGCCGCATCGACAGCGTCGGCACACGCATCCGCGTGCCGGCGAACGCAACCGTCATCGACGCCAAGGGGGGCGAGGTGACCCCGGGCTTCTTCGTCGTAGGCACCAACCTCGGTGCGCTTGAAATCGAACTCGTTAAGCAAACGCAAGACAACGCCACGGCAAATTCAAGCTTGAGCGCAGCGTTCGACATCTCATACAGCATCGACCCGGATTCGGTGACAATTCCGGTCGCCCGCCTTGGCGGCGTCACTCGCGCGCTCGTCACGCCGGCGTACGCCGACGCGGATGGCCGCGAGCTTTTGTTTGCAGGCCAAGCCGCTGTTATCACGCTCGCCGAGGGCCGCAACGCCGTGAAGCGCGCCCGCGCCGCGATGGTGCTTGAACTCGGCGAAGGCGGCGCCGCCCGCGCCGGCGGTGCGCGTGGCTCTGCGATTACCGCTCTCCGCGCCGATCTTGATGATGTGCGCTGGTACGCGGCCCGCCGCGGCAGTTTCAACAGCGGCGCGACCCGCGAACTGCGCTTCAGTAAAGCCGATCTCGACGCGCTCGTGCCCGTCGTGCGTGGCCGCATGCCGCTAATCGTGGGCGCCCACCGCGCCGCCGATATCCGCGAAGTTCTGAAGCTCGCGCGTGACTACCGCCTCAAGATCGTCCTCTCCGGCGCCGAAGAAGGCTGGATGGTCGCCGACGAGATCGCCCGCGCGCGCGTGCCGGTGATGCTGAACCCGACCGCGAACCTGCCCGCCAGCTTCGAGGCCCGCGGCGCCACGATGGAAAACGCCGCCCGCCTGCACGCCGCCGGCGTCACTATCACATTTGCGAACGGCGACGGCGGCCACCGCGCCCGCGAGAGCCGCTACAACGCCGGCAACGCCGTCGCCCACGGCCTGCCGCACGGCGCAGCACTAGCCGCGTTGACCATCAACCCCGCCCGCATCTTCGGCGAACGCCAGATCGGCTCGATCGAACGCGGCAAGCAAGCCGATATCGTGGTGTGGGACGGCGACCCGCTGGAGCCGCGCAGCCAAGCGACAACGATCCTCATCGGCGGCGTAGCCCAGCCGATGACCTCGCGCGGCGAAGACCTAGCGCGCCGCTACCGCACGCTCGGCACGCCCTACCCGCCTGCTTACAAAGATTAGGCCCGCGCGCGGCGGACGAACTCGCCGCTCGACGGATAGACCATCCGCCGCCACATCGAGCTGTCGCGGTCGAACGGCCGCCATTCGCGTTCCGGCAGCGCCAAGCGATCGGCGACTGCGAAGTACACTGACGGGTTCACGCCAAGTCCACAGTGGCTCGCATAGACCTGGATGTTGTCGGTCAGTCCCGAAGTCTTCTCGACGCAAGCGCGCCACGACACCACGCCGTCTTCCTTCGAGAAGATCGCCGTCGACGGAATCCCCTTCGGCGGTTCGGCAAGATTGTCGAACACGTCTTGCATCGTCACGGGATCGAGCTCTTGACCGGTCACCGCTTGATAGATCCGCCACACGTGGTTCGCGCGCGGATGGCCGCCAAACGGAGAGCCCAGCGTCACCACCTGGCGCACATACTGTGGATACCGCTTGGCAAGCTCCCGCGCCATGATGCCGCCCAGGCTCCAGCCGACCAGGCTGACCTTGCGCTTCATCTTGCGGTGGATGGACTCAAGCCGCTGACCCAGCAATTCGCCTTCGGGTCCAATCGCATGTGGCCCAAGATTGCGCCCGAGTCCCCAACAGAAGGTCTCGTATCCCTTCGAGGTTAGAAACCGGCGGAGCGGTGCGGTCGTCGTCCCGCCCGCGAGGAAGCCAGGCAGTACCATGACGGGATGTCCGTCACCCGTTGGCGCAAATCTGAGCAGAGGCGAAGCCCCCTGGAGCGTGACCAACTCGGTAATCGCACGGCCCGCCTCGGTAAGGGCCAACAGAAGAGACGGGGCGGGAATCTCCCCGACGCCAAGCGACGCAGCGTCAACAACGGCCATACAGGAAGCCCTCGCTACTTCTACGAGTCGGATAACTCGACACTTTCATGACGGTAAGTTCATTTGGCACCCCTTGCCAAGGGTCCCTGACAAAACAAGCAGTGTCAGATCAAGCACTTGCCGCATGGCAACCTCTCACTCTAGAGTTCGCTCTAACGATAGATATGATCCGCAACTTGTGCGATTGCGAGGGATGGTTTTGATGTCAGAAGGCTATGGCGGCAGCGACTACCCGCAAATCTCCCGCCGCGAGCGCAAGAAGCGTGACACCCGCCGGCGCATCCTTGATGCAGCCCTCGAGCTCATGGCCGACAAGCCATACGAGCAGGTCCGCATTGAGGACATTTGCACCACTGCCGACGTCGCAAACGCTACGTTTTTCCTGCATTTTCCGAACAAGTCAGCGCTGCTCTTCGCCTACAACGAAGACGTTGCCGCAAAGGTCAGCGAACAGCTGTTAACCGCGCCGGTGCAGGCCTCAGAGCGACTAAAAACGCTTCTGCGAACCTATCTGACGGAATGGGGAAATCGTCGCCACCTCATGCGCCAAGTCGTGCTGGAGCTGATCTCCCAACCGGCTTCTGGCGCCTCATTCAACGAGGTCTCGCCAGGTCTCATCGCGATGGTCGGTGAAATTGTGCGCGACGGCCAGAAATCCGGCGAATTTGCCAACAGAATCGCGCCGGAAACAGCCGCTTTGGCACTGGTTGCTGGCTGGAACGCCCTGGCTATTTCTTGGGCAAAGTCGGGAAATACGAGGCAGGTCGCCGACGGCCATTGGCAGACGTTGGACGTCTTCTTACTCGGCATCCTATCCCGCGACTGACTGTCGCGCGTCGACTCCAGTGATAAAAACGACAGGGATAACCAACATTTTTCCCGCAAATTGAACGATGACAGCGTGTCATTTTTCAAATGGTGCAATGCACCATTGACCGCAACTCCATTTTCTTATATGCACCTGCGAACAAGTTGAGTGCGCCGCAAAAAGCGGCAACCAAGACAACGCCCGATGGATGGCGTCTTTGTTTATTCGGGCACAGAGTCAATTCGGCAACACGCCGGCACAAGAAACAGGGCAGGGAATCATGGAACAGCTTTCGGGAATGGACTCGGCGTTCCTTTATTTGGAAACGCCACGCACGCCGATGCACATCGGCGCCATCGCCATCTACGATCCGTCGACCGCGCCGAATTCGTTCGTGCGCTTCAAAGACATTCTGAACTTCATCGAATCGCGCCTGCACCTGGCGAAGAGCTTCCGCCGCAAGCTCGCGAACGTTCCGCTCAACCTCGACTTCCCTTACTGGGTCGACGATCCGGATTTCGATCTCGAATATCACGTTCGCCATATCGCACTCCCGCAGCCGGGTGACTGGCGCCAGCTCTGCATTCAAGCAGCGCGTTTGCACTCGCGCCCCGTCGATCTCTCGAAGCCGCTCTGGGAATTCACGGTCATCGAAGGCCTGAACAACGTTCCCGGCGTGCCGAAGGGTTCCTACGCGATCGTTTCGAAGATCCACCACGCCGCGATCGACGGAGTCTCGGGCGTCGACATCGCGAATGCTGTGCACAGCATCGATCCCGAAGGCACGATTGCACCGCCGGATCGCCCTTGGATCCCGGAGCGCACGCCGACGTCGGTCGAACTGCTTGCCCGCGCGCAAGTGAACACCGTCGCGACGCCGCTGCGCCTCGCCCGCACGATCGCGAAGTCCGCGCCCGGCCTCGCCAAAGCAGCGATGGGCCTCGTTCGCGGCAACTTGCACACGTCGATGGGCCGCGTGCCCCGCACGCGCTTCAACGGTTCGGTCACGATGAACCGCGTCGTTGATGGCCGCGACTTCTCGCTGGCCGAGATCAAGGACATTCGCCTGCGCCTTCCGGGCGCCACCGTGAACGACGTCGTTGTCGCCATCGTCGGCGGCGCAATGCGCAAATATCTGAAGGGCAAGAGCGAACTCCCGCGCGAATCCCTCGTCTGCATGGCGCCGATCTCTGTCCGCACGCCCGGCGAAAAGAACGCGCTCGGCAATCAAGTCTCCGCGATGACGATCCCGATCGGCACCCACATCGCCGATCCGTTCGGTCGCCTCCAGTTTGTGCACGAAGAGGCGCAAGCCTCGAAGGCGCTGACCAACGCCGCCGGCGCCCGTCAGATGACCGAGTACGCGCAGTTCATGCCCTCGACGCTGTCGGGTCTGGCCGCACGTCTCTACGTACGCCTCGGCCTCGCGAACCGCATCGCACCGATGTTCAACACCGTGATCACGAACATCCCTGGCCCCCCAATCCCGCTCTACATGAACGGCGCTCGCTTGGTCACTCAGTTTGGCCTCGGACCCGTGTTCGAAGGCATGGGCATCATCCACCCGGTCTTCAGCTATTGCGGCCGCATCACGATCGCCTTCACCTCCGACCGCTCGATCATTCCGGATCCGGAAGTCTACGCCGGCTTCCTCCAAGAGTCGTTCGAGGAGATCAAAGCCGCGGCGCTGAAGAAGCCGATCCCGGCACCGAAGGTCGAACCGGTTCCGGTTGCCGCCGTCGCCGATCTGCCTGCGCCGGCGAAGAAGAAGTCGCGTCCGCGCAAGCGCAAGCCGAAGCTCACTGTCGTTTCGGCGGCCGAGTAACGACCAGAATCATGCCGCAAGTCAAAGCCAACAACCTGACGATTGAGTACGAGGACACCGGCCCGAAGGACGGGCCGGCGATCCTCCTCGTCATGGGGCTTGCGGCACAAATGACGTTCTGGCCCGACGCACTGATCAAGTCGCTGACCGATGCGGGCTTCCGCGTCATCCGCTTCGACAACCGCGACATCGGCTTGACCTCCAAAGTCCACGGCAAACGCGCGCCGAACCCAATCTTCCAAACGGCAGCGCGCTTTATCGGCATCAAAGGCCTCGCGCCATACACGCTACACGACATGGTCGCCGACACGATCGGCCTGATGGACGCGCTGAAGATCAAGCGTGCGCATTTAGTCGGCGTGTCGATGGGCGGCATGATCTCGCAGCTCGCCACGGCGCTGCACCCGAACCGCATCACGTCCTTGACCTCGATCATGTCCGGCACATTGAACCCGTCGCTGCCGGGCCCGAGCGCGCGCATCACGATGCCGCTCTTCTTGAGCAAGCCCAAGGGCAACTCCCGCGACGAACTGATCGAACGCGCAATGCAGATGTGGAGCTTGATCCGCACCGAAGGCGAAGATCACAGCGAGCTCAAAGCAAAGATCGCGCACGGTTTCGACCGCTCGTATTACCCGGCCGGCGTGCGGCGACAACTCGCCGCGATCATTGCGACCGGTGACCTGCGTCCCCATATCCGCAAAATCACGGCACCCACGCTCGTGATCCACGGATCGAAGGACCCGCTCGCGCCGGTTGAAGCCGGCAAAGACTCGGCGCGCAACATCAAGGGCGCCAAGCTCGAAATCATCGAAGGCATGGCTCACGACCTGCCGAAAAAGTTTCTCCCGCGGATCGCCGCGCTGATCGTCGATCACGCGAAGTCCGCGGAGAAAGCAGCCGCCAAATCCTTGGCGGCTTGAACCCTCAGACCCTTTAAGCAGAAGACGGAGAATTGAATCATGGCGAAAGCGAAAAAGACGAATGGCCGCGCGAAGGCGCAAAAGGCCGAAGTGAATTTTGACCTCGACGGTGTCCGCAACCAAGCGACGCACTTCGTTGCGCGCGTGCAGGACGGCCTGCGCGATGCGGGCGACGCGTTCCGCGAAGCCGGTGAGACGTTCGGTGGCGAAGGCCGCAAGGTCGCGTTGAAGATCGTCGCCAATGCGCAAGACAACGTCGTGCACTCGTTCGAAGCCCTGCGCGACACGCTGCAGGCTGAAACGTTTGCCGAAGCGGTCCGCATTCAGCAGCACGCGCTGACGGAACTCGTCCGCCGTTCGATCCGCCAGTTCCGCGAAGTGAGCGAAATCGTCGGTGAAAGCTCGACGAAGTCGCTGAAGCCGATCTCGAAGTTCGTGGCCACCGTGCGCCGCGCGGCCTAAGGCAAGGATCTCCGTCCAAGCTTCCCCTTCGTGCGCCGGGCGCGCACGAAGGGGCTTAACGGACGGAACACAGTTGGGGGACGGGTCGATGCCCCGCGCAAAGAAGAAGAACGGCACACCGAAAAAGCCCACCCTGATGGGCGAGCGCACGTTAGGTCGCGTGCTCATCACCGGCGCGTCGGCCGGGATCGGTGCCGAACTCGCGCGCGAATTTGCCCGGCACGGCCATCATCTCGTTCTCGTCGCCCGCAGCAAAGACAAGCTGATGGCGCTCGCCGGCGAACTGAACGCCGCGCACGACACCGATGCCTTCGTCATCGCCGAAGACCTCTCGACCCCACAGGGCCCGAAAGCGGTCGTCGAAACGCTGCACGACAAGGGCATCGAGATCGACATCCTGATCAACAACGCCGGCATCATCGACGTCGGCCCGTTTGCGGATACGGACCCCGAAAAGTTTCAGCAGCTCGTAGCACTCAACATCGCGGCCACGACCGCACTGACGTCTTATCTTCTGCCCCACATGCTGGAGCGCCGCTTCGGCCGCATTTTGAACGTGGCTTCGCTGGCAGGGTTCCAACCGATCCCCTCGATGGCGGTCTACGCGGCAAGCAAAGCCTACGTGCTGTCGCTCACCGAATCGCTCTCCGAAGAACTGCGCGGCACCGGCGTGCGCGTGACCGCACTCTGCCCCGGCCTGACCGACACGAACATGGTCGCCGAAGTGAAAGCGCAATCCGAGACCGCGCAATGGACGCCGTCGTTCCTGATCTCGAACCCCAAAGACGTCGCCCAACAAGCCTACAAAGCCACCATGGCAGGCCAAACCATCCTCGTCCCCGGCCTCCCCAACCAACTCGCAGCAGCCTGGGCCCAACTAAACCCCCGCTGGGTAGTCCGCACCATCACCGGCTTCGCCGCAAGGCAAGCCGATTGGATGAAGGCGAAGAACTGACCCCTACCCCGCCGACCGGTGGCACACCGCCTGAATCTTGTTGCCGTCCGGATCGCGCACGTAAGCGCCGTAGTAGTTCTTGTGATAGTGCGGACGCGGACCTGGAGCACCTTCGTCAACGCCGCCATGCGCTAGCGCCGCCGCGTGAAATGCATCGACCGTCGCGCGCTCCTGCACCAGAAACGCGACATGCACCCCGTTTCCCGGCTGCGCAGCCTTGCCGTCAAACGGGGGCACGATGAAAACCTTCGGGCCTGTCGGCGTACCATAGGCGGCCGTACCGCTCGCCTTGAACATCACCGGATGGCCGAGCACCGCCATCACGGCATCGTAGAATTTCTCCGCCTTCGCGTAGTCGTTCGTTCCCAGCGTCACATGACTGAACATCCGCGCCCTCCAACATCGAGAAATCCACTGTGCCCGAGCTTGCGCGCAAAATCACCCCCTGTCGCGCGCACCTAAAGTCGGTTAGGACCACCCGTTCGCAGCGCTTGGGAGCAACTGATGCCGTTCATAGGTGGAATTAATTCGGTGACAGACAGTGCACGAATTTCGACGAATTATGTGCACTGTCACCGAATTATACGTCCCCGTCGGTCTCGATAGCGACTGATGCGCGGCGCTCAAAGTGCAACGATGCGGGCGATGGAAGAACCAGCACCCGACTGCGCGCTCTGCCCGCGCCTGGCAAAGTACCGCGCCGCGAACGCGGCCAAGCAACCCACCTGGTTCAACGCGCCGGTGCCAAGCTTCGGCAAGGCCGATGCGCGCCTTCTGATCGTGGGCCTTGCCCCCGGCGTCAGCGGCGCCAACCGCACCGGCCGCCCGTTCACCGGCGACTTCGCCGGCGACCTGCTCTACGGCACGCTTCTGAAATTCGGCTTCGCGCGCGGCACCTATCTCGCCCAGCCAGACGACGGCCTCGCGCTCGTGGATTGCCGCATCACCAACGCCGTGCGCTGCGTACCGCCGGAGAACAAGCCAACTCCCGAAGAAGCCACCACCTGCCGTGTGTTCCTGACGGCAACCTTCGAAGGCATGAAGAACCTGAAGGCGATCGTCGCCCTAGGCCGCATCGCCCACGACGCCACGCTACGCGCCTTCGGCAAGAAGCTCGCCGCCCACCCCTTCGCCCACGGCGCCCAACACAACCTCGGCCGAGCAACGCTCTTCGACAGCTTCCACTGCTCCCGCTACAACACGAACACCGGCAAACTCACGACCGAAATGTTCGAAGCCGTCTTCGCCGAAGCCCGCGCGTTTCTCCGCTGAGTGCGATTGCGGTCACATTTCGATAACGAATTCCGACAGCGCATTGACAAAACGACCGTTCGTGGCGAATGTGAGTGAGTACTCACTCACATTCGGAGAAGCCGATGTCCACGATCGTGATGTACTACTCAGACGATGCAACCCAGCGCTCGTTGGCGGCGCCCCTCCCCGCCGCCCGCATCCACTTCGACCCCATCTCCACCAACGGTTTCTTCACGCAGCTGAAGACAAAGGTCGACGCTTATATGAAGGACAAACACCCCGACGGCGGCCTGTTCGTCGCGGGAAAAGCCGCGTTCTATCTTGCACTCGCAGTTGCATTCTATCTTCTCGTGCTCTTCGGCGGACTTTCCGGCGGCGTGACGCTCGCGCTCGCCGTCGCCGCCGGCGTCTCGACGATCTTGATGGCCATCAACGTCGGCCACGACGGCGCGCACAACATCGTCTCGCGTTATCGCTGGCTGAACCAAGCTGCGCTAAACGCGTCGTTCACGCTCGTTGGCGTCGACCCCGATCTTTGGCAGCTGCGCCACGCGAAGTCGCACCACATCTTCCCGAACGTGAGCGGTTGCGACATCGATATCGACAGCAACATGTTCCTGCGCCTGTCGCCGAACCACCCGCGCCGTTGGTACCAGCGCTGGCAGCACCTTTATGCGCCCGTCCTCTACGCGATCGTGGGCTTCCACTCGGCGTTCATCCAGGACTTCCAGTACCTGTTCACAACCGAGCTCGCGAACCTGAAGAACATCAAACACAAGCCCGCTTTCTACGTCGCCTTCTTCGTGCGCAAGATCGTCTACGCCACGCTTGTGTTCGTGATCCCGCTCATCTTGCTGCCTTTCGCCTGGTGGCAGATCGTGCTCGGCGCGCTACTGATGAACGCCGCTGCATCATTCGTCTTCGTTTCGATGCTGATCGGAACGCACTTCGCTGAAGAAACGGCGTTCCCGCAACCCGACGAAACCGGAGCGCTCGGCCACGACTTCGCCACCCACGCGCTCGTCACCTCGCTCGACTGGAACCCGCAGAGTCGGCTCGCGCAATTCGTTGCAGGCGGCGCGAATGCCCATGCCGCGCATCACCTGTTCCCACACGTCTCGCACCGCCACTATGTGCCGATCTCGGAAATGATCGAGGAAACCGCGGCCGAATTCGGCATCCGTTACAATCGCACGACGTTCTTCGGTTTGATACGATCTCACCTC
Organism: uncultured Flavobacteriaceae bacterium; assembly: GCA_964547645.1. Taxonomy (GTDB): domain Bacteria; phylum Pseudomonadota; class Alphaproteobacteria; order Micropepsales; family Micropepsaceae; genus SZUA-430. Next base: position 23,796 of record CAZJOM010000023.1, on the reverse strand, counting down.
GCGTTCTTGAGGCGCATGGGAGCCGGATGACTCACTCCACCAAGGCCCGGATCGTGGAGGCCGCCCTCAACCTCTTCGTCCGCAAGGGCGTGATCCAAACGACGACAAAGGACATCGCGAACGCCGCCGGCATCGCCGAAGGCACGATCTACCGTCACTTCGAAAGCAAAGACGAACTGGTCGAGCATCTATTCGTCGCGAACTACGTGCCGCTGGCGAAAACGCTCGACACGATCCAGCGCCATAGCGCCACGACCATGCGCAAGCTCGAATCGATCGTGCGCCATCTCTACAAAACGTTCGACGAAGACCCGACGCTATTCACATTCATGCTGATCACCCAGCACGACGCCGTCGACAAGGTCCCGCCGGGCACGACGACACCGGTCGCCGTCGTGCGCAAGATCATCAAGGAGGGCATGAAGCAAGGCTCCGTTCGTACAATGGATGCACAAACCGCGACGCACCTCACCGTAGGCCTAATCCTTCAACCCGCCTCAGCCCACATCCACGGCGAGCTGCCGGGCCCGTTGACCCAGCGCGCCAACGATGTGATCGCGGCACTCGGGCGACTGCTCTCCCCGTGATGCGCTACTCGCAAACTGTCTCGTAGTCCTTTATCCAAAGGTCGTTGCACACACCCGACGGCTGGCACCATGGCGACACGCGCAGGCCCCAGATCGGCTTGCGGTAGCAATTCTTGCCACTCTGCTGCACCGGCGGCGCTACCGGTGGCGGCGTTGGTGCGGGCGGCTGATCGTTGCTGACCTGCGTGGTTTGTTGCGCGGTCGGTGCCGTCCGGTCGAACTGCGCCTTGTCGCGCATCTCATAGGCGCCGCGATAGGCCGAGGCGAGGAAGTCGATCGCATAGACGACGCGCGGATCGCTGTCCTGAATGGCCGTCGGATAAATGATCGCCATCAGCTGATAGCGTCCCTGCCGGACCGGATAAGCCGCAACAAGAATGTCGATCTCAACCCCGTCGACGCGCCGGTAGTGTCCCGTCTCCAGCATCATGTTCTGCGCCCGCCGCATCCCGCTGCGCCCGATCATCGTGGTCGCCTTGCCCGCGAACCAAGAGACATTGCCGGCAAACCAAGACTCAGGTGTCCCCGAAATCGGCTCCGACGCGCGCAGAAAGAAGGCGACGGCTCGCTGATCGCCGTCGACCGGCGAGAGCAACCCCAAAACATTGTCTTGCCCCGTCCGCCGCTCCCACCCCGGAAACGGCGCCGCACCCACCGGGAACGCAAGTGCCAATAGAAACAGTGCTATGATCGATCGGACAAACATGTTGGATCTCGCCAATTGCCGAGGCGAGCCTAACAGACGTAGCCCACCTCTAAGCAAGCGAACACCGTCACAACCCTTCAGGGAACGGCCGGCGCCAGCACCTCCGTCGCGATCAACCCGTCCACCGGCTTACCTGGCTCAAGGCCGAGCAGCGACATTACGGTCGGATGCACGTCGATCATGTCGAGCTGCGCAATCTCTTTGCCCGACGCGATGCCGGAGCCCCACGCGTAAAAGATGCCGTGCATCTCTTGGATCGACGGGTCATAGCCGTGCGAGGCGACGACGCCGCCGAAGTCGGGGGTGAAAGTCTCCGACCACCACCACGGAATGCCGAGCAGGTAGCCGTACCAAGGAATGCTCGCCGACCCAACCACCCAATAGGGCGGCTTCGCGTGCAGAATCAGATCCCCGATCCGCGGGTTCTTCTTCCCCAGGTGCATGAACACCGGCAAATCGGCAGGCCGATAGACGTCGAACGCGTAGTCGTACTCGGCAAGCGCCTTGCCCACACGATCCGCGTTCTCACCGGGATTCAAATAAAGGTAGAGCGTCGCTCCATCGCCTGCGTCGTGCGCGTCGATCCCGTGCTTGTTCATGATCCGCAGGATGTTGACCATCGACCCGACGTCCATCATGCCGTGATCCGTGCCGACGATCAGCGTACCCTCGCGCCCCGCGGGCAGCGCTTTGATCCCTGCCATCAGTTTGCCGACAATCGCATCCGCCCGCCGAACTTCGGCCAACGTCTCCGGCGCGGCGATCCCCTTGAAGTGCGCCTCGTGATCAGGCCCGCGAAAATAAAGCGCAATCAACCGCGGTCGCGTCGGCCCGTTGTTCTTCAAATGCGCCAGCGCCTGCTCCAGAATCGCCTCATCCGACGGCAGCTGCTCCCACGGCTCCATCGGGTTGGCAAAACTCGCAAGCTTGCCCTTGGTCGTCCCCCAACGGTTTGCGAAGTTCAGTGCCGCCGCGCGCATCCCCTGACGCTCCGCCGCCTGCCACACCGTCTCGCATCCCGTCATCCAATCGGCGTCGCCGTCCTGCGAGTAAGCCCCCTTCTTCGGGTCATAGAAATTGTTCTGAACAATGCCGTGGTGCTCCGGCCAACAACCGGTCGCAAACGTCGTGTGATTGGTCAGCGAAATCGTCGGATAGGCCGGCACCAAATGCCGCGACCAAGCGCCCTCCTTTTTGATGCGATCCAGGTTCGGCGTCTTCGTCGCGTCCGCCATTGCCGGCGAAAAACCATCGAACATGACGAGGACCACGGTCCGCTCGGCGGCGGAGGCGGCAACCGCCCCCAACCCCGCACACGCAATGAGCACCGCGCGAAGACAACGCATCCAAAGTGTCATAGTCGATCCCCGAGAATGAGCACCCAGCCGAGGATAGGCCGTCCGCGAATCTTTGTTCAACGAATCAGCGGCGGCTATCCGTCGCTGTCACCCGGCCCGCCCGGTACAAAACGCTGCGTTCAGGCCCAGCCCTCACGGCCAAACCGTGACGCCCTCAAGGCCCATCGTTTCCGGGTGCCCGGTGATGATGTTCGCGTTCTGCATCGCCTGCCCCGCGGCACCCTTGCCCAGGTTGTCGCAAGCGCCCATCGCGATCACCAGATTGCGCGCCGGATCGCACGCATAGGAAACGAACACCAGGTTCGTGCCGGTCGCCCACTTCGTATGCGGCGGCTTATCGACCACGCGCACGAACGGCCGGTTCGCATAGAACCCGCGCGCGGCCTCAAAGCAGCGTTCGGTCGAAACCTTCCCCTTCGCATAGATCGTGCAAAGGATCCCGCGCGTCATCGGCACCAGATGCGGCGTGAACACCAACCCTTCGGACTTCGCACCCGAAAGCCGGTCGATGGTCTTGGCGATCTCCGGCATGTGCACGTGCTTCAACAACCCGTACGGCGACAGGTCTTCGTTGACCTCGCCATAACCCATTGTCGCCTCGCCACCACCGCGCCCCGCGCCGCTGACGCCGGTCTTCGCGTCGATGATGATCTGATGCGGCTCGATCAGCCGCTCGGCCACCAACGGCGTCAGAGCCGCAAGCGCCGCCGCCGGATAGCACCCCGGATTGGCGATCCGCGTCTTGCTCTTGATCTCGTCCGGCCACGCATCGGCGAGGCCATACGTCCACCCGTCTACATAACGGTGGTCGCCGCCGATATCGACGATCTTGACCGAGGAAGGCACCTTGGCCAACGCCGCCGCCGACTGCCCGGTCGGCAACGATGCGAACAACAGGTCAAGCTTCGGCAACCGCTCCGGATCCCACTTCTCCACGGTGAGCTCGCCGAGCCGCCCAAGCCCCGGATAGCGCTCGACCAGCTTCTGCCCCGCCGAGCCCTCGCCGCCCGCATAAACGAGCTCGAACGCCGGATGCGTCGCACAAAGCCGCAGCGCTTCGCCGCCGCCATAGCCGCTAACCCCAACAATCCCAACCCGAAGACGCATGAGCA
>CAZJOM010000023.1:0-19933 GCA_964547645.1 uncultured Flavobacteriaceae bacterium | reverse complement strand
TCGCCGCCGCCATAGCCGCTAACCCCAACAATCCCAACCCGAAGACGCATGAGCACCACCCAATAAAGAGAGGCGAGTTCTACCCGCCGGCGCAGCGGATGCCAACGCCCATCCGGCTATTCCGGCCGCCGCACCTTGTCACTCACGACGACCATCGGCCCCAGCGCATAGTTATCGTCGCGCCGGTTGGCGGCCGGCAGCCAGAGGCTCGACACCGCGCCGTCCAGATAAAGCGCGTTCTCGCACTTCAGCACGTCGCGAAAGAACCGCGCGAACTTGCCGAAGGACACGGGATCCTCGCTGATCACGAAATACGAAAGCGCGAGCGAACGCAGCCCGACCCCATTGCGAATGTTCTTCGAAGGGCCGTCACGATCGAAGTTCGGGTTCAGCACACCGTCGATCACAAGCATCGGCCCGGACTGCGTCGCCCACATTGGCGACAGCCCGCTGCTTACGAAATCCGGCGTCGGCAAAAGGTAGCTGTGGTTTCGCTCGTCGACGAAAAACACGCCGTTGGGCTGCATATAGAAATTGCCGGTCCCACTTTGCTGATTGATTGGGTGTCGCTCTTGGGCCTCCGCCACCAAGAGCCCGATCGGGGCGCCAGCGACGTCGAACATGCCTGCATTCATGGCAAAGCGAACCCGCCTCAGGTCGACCGCACCGCTCGCCGCCAGCGCTTCGAAGCTGCGCACTGCGCGGCCATGGCCGTCATCAAACACGAGATTGAGCTCATGCTCAGCACTGCGAAATGCGCAAACGGTAAACCGGCTGGCCTCGAACGTCTGCTCGACGCAAGGCGATCCCGGCGCCTCTGCACGGAACAACAACAAGCCGCCCAGTGCCAAAGCCGCAACCGCCGCGAACATCAGAACCCAGTTGCGCAACGCGAACCTCCCGCCTCAGTCGTAGCGCTCTTCCAACCACGGATCGCCGACATTGTGATAGCCGCGCACTTCCCAATAGCCCGGCTTGTCGTCGCGGCTGAACTCGATCCGCTTCACCCACTTCGCGCTCTTCCAGAAATAGTAGCGCGGGATGACGATCCGTACCGGTCCGCCGTGCTGACGCGTGATCGGATAGCCCTCCCACGAATGCGCGATCATCACATCTTCCGCCGCGAATGCCTCCAACGTCACGTTCGTCGTGTAACCGTCATAGGCATGGAAGATCACGTGCCCCACCTCATCCCTCGGCCGCACCAGCGCCATCAGCGCACGCGACGAAACCCCAACCCAATGATTGTCGTAGCGGCTCCACTTCGTGACACAATGGATGTCCGACACGCTCTCGCTCTGCGGCAGCGCCAAAATTTGCTCGAACCTCAACGAAACCGGATTCGCAACCAGCCCATCGACGGTGAGCTTCCAATCCGCCTTCGTCACATCCGGCTGCAGCCCCAGATCCAGCACCGGCCAATTCGCCACCAACCGCTGTCCTGGCGGCAACCGCTCCAGTCGTTCCGGATCAGTCTTCCCCGTAATATTCCGCGCCGCCTTCGCCCAACGCAACTTCGCCGCCAAAAGCTTCTCGTTGATCTCGTCGGTCATCAGTCACGCCCAAAGCACACGCACGATCGTAGCATAGCGATAACCGCCTCAAGCTTGAAGGACGTGGCCCCCGCTGGGAGCGCCCGCCCTTGAAGCACCTCCAACGCACAAAGGGCCGACAAGATACCGGCGCTTCCAGCGGGGGCAAACCGGCCAACGCTCAGCGCATGACAAGAACGATGCCCTCTGTCATAGGACGAGGTGAGGTATATGATGATCACCAAACGCCTAACCCTCATGGACGACTCTGGCCTCTTAGGCCTCGTTGACACCAAAGCCTACGTGCCGTTCGTCGGCCCAGACTGGACGTTCGAGTCGCTTGTCGCCCATTTCCAAAGCGCGATGGCGAAGCGCGCGCTGCTCGTTTGGGACGCCGGTGACGGCGGCAACGACTACATCGTCGAACTCCGCGACAAGATCACAGCCGACAAAGGCTTCCGCGAAATCACCGGCACGATCGAAGCCACGGCCGGCAAACTACACCTCGCCTCTTACACCGCCCTCACCATGGCCGCGCAGTTCGACGACTACACCATTCCATCGAAGGACGAAGCGGATCTCTGGATAGCCGTCCCGAGAGGCCCCCTGCGCGTGCGCCTGGTCCAAACCTATGACCCCGACGATCCCAAAGCCGCCGAAAACGAACCCCACTTCCTCATTGAGCTTGAACCAGGAACAGCGTCCACGTGGACGGAAATCGCGTGGAACACGACCGAGGTGTGAGCTCAGCTCGCAGCGCGAGGCGGACCCTCAGCCCTTTTCCCGCATCAGGCGGCCCTTTTCGCGCTCCCAATCGCGTTTCTTTTCCGTGTCGCGCTTGTCGTGCAGCTTTTTGCCCTTCGCCAGACCAAGCTCGACCTTCGCACGCCCTTTCGCGTTGAAGATGACTTTCAGCGGGATCAGCGTCATCCCCTCGCGTTCGATCGCTTGGGAAAGCTTCGCGATCTGCCGCTTGTGCAACAACAACTTCCGCACCCGCCGCGGCTCGTGATTGAAGCGGTTCCCTTCGGTGTATTCGGGGATATAGGCGTTGATCAGAAAGATCTCGCCGTCCTTCGACTGCGCGTAGGACTCGCCAATCGTGGCCTTGCCGCCGCGCAGCGACTTCACCTCGGTCCCGGTCAGCATGATGCCGGCTTCCACCACTTCGTCGATGAAGTAGTTGTGCCGCGCTTTGCGGTTGTCCGCCGCGATCTTTCCCGCAGCGTCCTTATCTTTCGCTTTGGCCATGATCCGCGTTCAGTTCAACAGGCCGACCTTCGTCATCGCCGCACGCACCCGCGCCTTCGACGACTCCGACAGCGGCGCCAGGGGCAACCGACAGGTCTCTTCGCAACGGCCGAGCAGGCTCGCCGCATATTTCACCGGCGAAGGCGAAGTCTCGCAGAACAACGTGTCGTGCAACGGCATCAACCGCTCGTGCAGCTCGCGCGCGCTCTTGTAGTCGCCCTTCGCGCACGCAGCCTGGAAGTCAGCAGACAAACGCGGTGCGACGTTCGCCGTCACCGAAATGCAACCCACGCCGCCATGCGCGTTGAAGCCCAAGGCCGTGCCGTCTTCGCCCGAAATCTGCACGAACTTCGCGCCGCACGCCTGACGCTGTTGCGTCACGCGCACGAGATTGGCCGTCGCGTCCTTAACGCCGACGATGTTCGACGTCTTCGCCAGCCGCGCCATCGTATCGACGGTCATATCGACCGCAGAGCGCGCGGGAATGTTGTAGATCAACACCGGCAGCCGCGTCGCATCAGCGATCGCCTTGAAATGCAGATAGAGCCCGTCCTGCGTCGGCCGGTTGTAGTAGGGGGTCACGACAAGAGCCGCGTCCGCCCCCAACTTCTGGGCGAGTTGGGTCAGCTCAATCGCATGGCTGGTTGAATTGGAGCCCGTCCCCGCGATCACCGGCACCCTGCCCTTCGCGATCTTGACCGCCGCCCCGATGACGGCCGCGAACTCGTCGTCGCTCAAAGTTGGGGATTCTCCCGTCGTACCACAGGGGACAAGCCCGTTGGTCCCCTCGGCGATCTGCCATTCGACGAAGGATTCGAACGCTTTGATATCCACCCGCCCGTCTCGAAATGGCGTGATTAGGGCGGGAATTGAGCCGTGCAGGCGCGCGAGGTCGAGGGTCATGGGAGCTTCAAAATTAAGGGGCTGATTAGTGACGAAAGTTAGACCCAAGGGGGGTGCCGAACAAGCCGGGTTAACGCGATCGTTCTGGACGGCGTGTGATATTCGCAGACTGGCCGCCACTAGCTTGACCGGTTAAGGTACGTTAACGCCTTGTGATCGAAGCGAATCTTCGGAAAGAGCGCACGTGAAATCTCCCCGTAAAAGTATGCGTTTGTACGCCACCGCACTGGCCCTCTCCGTGCTAACCGCCGCCTCTGCGATCGCGCAGATGGCTCCCATAGATGACGACGCGTCACGACGCGTTCGCTCGCACACCCAGTCTCTATCGGCAAGCGACGTTTCGATCCTCGATCGCGCCTTTGATGCCGCCGACCGCAAACAGTGGGACGCCGCAATCCAACTCGCGTCGCAACTATCAAGCCCGGCAGCGCGCGACGTCGTGCTCTGGCGCGCCTACACGGCCAAAGACAACGGCGCCGCATTCAGCGAGATTGATCGCTACTTCCAGACACACCGCGACTGGCCGAACCAGCGCGCACTGCAAGCCCGGGCCGAAGAAGCCATGCCCGCCGACGCTATGCAGGCAGACCAAGTGATCGCTTGGTTCCAGGGCCGCGATCCTGTTTCCGGCGAAGGCATGCTCAAGCTCGGGGATGCGTATCTCCGCAAGAGCCAAGACGCCAACGCCAAGCAATGGCTTCGCCGCGCCTGGGTTGAAGGCAACTTCACGCTCGACCGCGTATCGTTCATTGCCGCTCGCTATTCGGCGCATCTGGGCGCGGAAGACAATCAACGCCGCGCCTCGCGCCTCGTGTGGGCCGGCGAGTACGGCCAAGCGAATGCGATGACGAACTGGTTGTCGAGCGAGTACGACGCCCTGATCGCGGCGCGCATCAAATTGCGCCAAAGCGCACGCGACGCCGAAGCCGCCTATTCGCGCGTCTCGTCGAACTTGCGCAACGATCCGGGCCTGCTGTTCGATCGCGCCCGCTGGCTCCGCAAACGCGATCGCGACGATGAAGCCCGCCCGCTGCTGATCGCGGCCTCTGCTAACCTCAACGAACAACCACCCGCGATCGACGAATGGTCGGCCGAACGCGCCTATCAAGCACGCGAAGCGCTCGACGCCGGTAACGCGCAGCAAGCCTATCAAATCGCCGCCGGCCACGACCTACGCAAGGACGCAGGTTTGCCCTACGCGGAGGCCGAATTCCTGGCGGGCTGGATCTCGCTGAAATTCCTGAACAAACCCGACCCGGCGTACGATCACTTCATGCGCCTGCGCGAAAGCGTGACCGCGCCGATCAGCATCGCCCGCGCACACTATTGGGCGGGCCGCGCCGCTGAGAAAGCGGGCCGCAGCGCCGAAGCGCAGAAACAATACCAAACGGCAGCCGCCTACCCGATGACCTACTACGGTCAGATCGCGGCCTCGGTCGTGAACCCGCGCGGCACACTGAACCTGCCCTTCTCGCGCTCGACTTCGACGCCCACGACGCAAGCCTTCATGGGTCAAAGCGTGATGCAAGCGATGCAGGCCCTCGCCGATGTCGGCGCCGAAGGTTTGCTGCGCACGTTCGCGCTCGCTGTCGCAGAAGGTTTCACTGAGCGCGATCAATTCGTTGTGCTGACGAACGCGCTGCGCCAGATGAACCAGCCGGCTCTCGCGTTACGCGTGGCCAAGCGCGGCTTGCAGAAGAATGTCGCCGTCTACGATATTGCGTATCCGACGATCTCGTTGCCCGTTTATCGCGGCAACGGTGTCGCGCCGGAAACGGCGTTGGTTCTTGGCCTGACGCGTCAGGAAAGCGAATTCGACCCCGAAGCGATGTCGGGTGCCGGCGCGCGCGGCCTCATGCAGATGATGCCGGCCACGGCGAAACTGACCGCGCGTCAACACGGCCTCGACTACGGCAGCAAAGGCGACCTCTTCACGCCATCGGTGAACCTGCAACTTGGCATGGCGCACGTATCCGGCCTGCTGGAAGATTTCGGCGGCTCGTACGTGCTCTCGATCGCGTCCTACAACGCCGGCCAAGGCCGCATCAATCAGTGGATCTCGACCTATGGCGATCCGCGCGCGACGAATGCGGACATGATCGATTGGATCGAGCGCATCCCGTTCAACGAAACGCGCAACTACGTCCAGCGCGTGATGGAAAACACGCAGATCTACCGCAACGTTCTCGCCGGACGGGACGTGCCGCTGGCAATCGCGAGTGATCTGAAGCGCGGCGCCTACACCGAAGTTGCCTCCGCGCAAGCGCAGTTCTCGTCGTCGCCCGCGCCGGCCGCAACGCCCGCGCCTGCCGGAACGGCCGTCGACGCGGCCACGCCCGCGGTCAGCCCCGTCTTCACCCCGACGCCCGCGCCCGACGCACAGTTTGCCTCGGTCGTCTCCTCCAAGCCCGTCTATGACGACCCTGAGGATGTTCAGCCGACGAAAAAGTCGAAGAAGGGCGCGACCACAAAGAAGAAAAAGCGCTCAAGCGCGACGGCGTCGAACTCACGCAAGTGCGCAAAGGGCACCGCCGGCCGCAGCTGCCGCAAGAAGAATACCTAGTTAGTGCACCGTCGCTTCCGGGTCGCGGCCGCCGATCATCATCTGCAGCCGCGCTCCTGCGTCACCGTCAGTGAAACAGCGCGCGAGTGATTTCGGACTCTGCTCAGCCGCCGCCTCGATCCCGCGCTCGGCCGCGAGCCGGAGCAACCGCTTCGTCTCCGCGACCGCAACCGGCGACAAGGTCGCCAGATGCGCCGCCAACTGATGCACCGAAGGAACAAAGTCGTTCATCGCCGACACGTTTGACACGAGCCCGAGCATGAACGCGCGCTCCGCCGTCACCACTCCGCCGGTCAGCGCGAGCGCCGCCGCCGAGCCGTTGCCGCTGATCCGCTGCAACCGCCCCAGCGCCCCGCCACCCGCGTTCATGCCTACATTGATCCCCGGCAACCCGAACCGCGCATCCGACCGCGCAAGCCGTACATCCGCATGCAGCGCAAGCTCGAACCCTGCTCCCAGGCATGCGCCCTTGATCGCGGCAATCACCGGAATCTCCAGCGCCGCAATCCGCTCGTACACGCCGCGCGCCCGCAGGCCGACGAGCTCGACCTCAAGCGCCGAAAAGCTCGCGATCTCGGCGATATCCATGCCCACGGAAAACGCATCCTCGCCGGCACTGGTCAGCACCACCGCGCGCAGCTGCTTGTTGGCCGCGATCTCGTCGAACGCCTGCGTCAGTTCCTCGCGCAGCATGCTGTCGATCGCATTCGACGCATCGGGCCGGTTAATGGTGAGCGTCAGAACCGCGCCGTCGCGCTCGCTCAAAAGGACGTTGCCGCGTAGCTTGCTCATGATGAGCCAAGCCTACCGTGCCCGCGCGCGCAAAAAAAGACGGGCCTTGGGGGAAACCCAAAGCCCGTTTTGGCGCTTACGTTTCTTATGGTTTTTAGTGCGCCGTTTCCTGCAGCCAAAGGCGCGCCAGGCGCTGCGCTTCGGCAATGTCGTTGGTCGTCATCTGCTGCGCCAATTCCGCGCGCCACAGACGAGCCTCGGCCACACCCTTCATGGCCGCCAGATTGAAGTACTTGTGGGCACGAACGAGATCGAGTTCGACCCCCTGGCCGGTCGAGTAGCACAGGCCCAATTGATAGAGCGCTTGCGGTTTTCCCGCCTTCGCGTCGCCTTCCATATCCAGGACGGTATCAAAGTCGATCACCGCCATCGTCGTCTCTCCCATGAAGCGCGTCGAATTCGTTTTGAATTCGATCATTTGATGAGATGAGAATGACCACTCACGCTGAATGGCGCGTTAATGCGAAAGCGTGTTTTTGCTTAAGAAAACAAACGCTTTTTCGGTTAAGCGTGAAAGCGGCGCCGCTCCAAAACCCGCTAAAAACATAGCGTTTCTGCGTTAAGAGCGTCGAGTGCCTGGTCTTAATGCGCGAAGAGGCTTCAAAAAAAATTCGGGTCCGCTTTCGCGAAGTTCCGTGTACGTCCTATCCTGTGCGATGGATACGCGTCCGCACAAACGAATTCGGCGGGATAGCGGCCCGCCAACGTGGTGGCCCGCTATCCCGCCGATGAGTTGTCCGGCCTAAAGGGAGGGAAATCCAAGTCCAGGATCAACCCCGGCCCTCAAGGCCCTCTTCTCGACCGTTATCCGGCCTTCGAAGTTTCGCTCGTTATTTCTTCTTCGTCTTCTTCGCGGCCTTCGGCTTCGCGGCGGCTTTCGACGTCGGCTTCTTGGCCTTACGTTTTGCGGTCATCGGCATAGTGGAGTAACTCCTTCTTACATCCGGAAGGCGCACCTTGCGCCCTCAAGCACCAACATATTGGTCAAATCGCACGCGATACGCAACACCTGGTGGCTCCGCGCCCGATACCTGAAATCCTCATCGTCAGGAAACGCACATAAAATCTGCACTTCCGGCGATCATCCGTATACGGAGTACTAACGGGCGGCGAGCGCGCCGAAATCTGTCCACAGCCCATTTTGGACGAATCACCCGCGAATCGCTTCAGGGAGTCGAGCCTGTTTGCGACACGACTTGCGAGACTGGAGCGGCCGTCTCACCCGCGCACACACGATCGGCGCCCTCCAACTTCGAGCGCCATTCCTCACCGTATTTCGCTTTCGCCAGCGACACGACGTTGAGGCAAACCGTTGCCGGTCCGGAGCGGCCGGCGGCGGTCTGAACCGGCACCACCGGCGCAACGACCGGCGCCGGCGCAAACAGCGGCTCCGGCGGCGGCGTGTAGCGCGTCAGCTTCTGCCGCTCCCACTCCGCTTTGACCTCTTGGTCGCACGTCACGTCGCGCGGATCGAGCCGCACCTTCCAGTTCTCGCCGTACGCCGTCTTCGCGAGATCGATGAACTGCGTGCAGTGCGACGGCGCGACCGCCTCTTGAATCGTCGCCGGCCAACGCGTGACCGTGGCCACCACGCGATCGGAGATCAGATAGATGAGACCCAGCCCAACGATGATCGCCAACCCGCGCAGCGCATGCCGCGCCGACTCCTCAAGCCTGTCCGCGGACGGCGGTGCGGGCACGGGCGGCGGCGGCTTCACCGGCTTGGGCCGCAGGCGTGGAGGCGCCATCGTCGCCGGCGCCCCTTTCGGCGCTGGCGGCGGCACAGGTGTGTTCGACGACAAAGTCGCCGGGGCGGCCATCGCTAAAGCTCCAATCGCAAAGGCAAATATAGCGCTTGGCGACGCACAAAGCCGTCGCCGGATTCACACACTCGCGCACTCGAGTTGAGCACCCCAACCGGACGAACGCGCGGAACCCGTTTCCCCTGTGAGGCGAAACGGCAGCAACGCTAGAGCCCAAGCTTCTTCTTCAGGATCTCGTTGACCGCCTGCGGGTTCGCTTTGCCGCCGGTCGCCGCCATGACTTGACCGACAAACCAACCGGCAAGCGCGGGCTTAGCCTTCGCTTGCTCGACCTTCTGCGGGTTCGCGGCGATAACCTTGTCGACTGCCGCCTCAATAGCACCCATATCGGTCACCTGGCGCAAGCCGCGCTTCTCGACGATCGCCGCCGGATCGCCGCCCTCGCTCCACGCGATCTCGAACACGTCCTTGGCGATCTTCCCCGAGATCGTGTTGTCGCTGATCATCGAAACGATCGACCCCAGCGCCGCCGCCGACAGCGGGCTCTCGCCAATCGATTTGTCTTCCTTGTTCAGCCGCCCGAACAGCTCGTTGATGACCCAGTTCGCGGCGAGCTTCGCATCGCGGCCCTTCGCCACCTGCTCGAAGAAGTCCGCACTCTCGCGCTCGGCGATCAAGACGCCCGCGTCATAGGGACTAAGCCCGAAGTCGCGCACGAAGCGCTCCTTCTTGTCGTCCGGTAGCTCCGGCAGCGACGCCTTGATCCGCCCAACAAACGCATCGTCGAACTCCAGCGGCAGCAAGTCCGGATCCGGGAAATAGCGATAGTCATGCGCCTCTTCCTTGGAGCGCATGGACCGCGTCTCGTTCTTCTTCGAATCGTAGAGCCGCGTTTCCTGAACGATCTTGCCGCCGCCCTCGATCACGTCGATCTGCCGCCGCGCCTCGTACTCGACAGCGGCTGCCACAAAGCGCATCGAGCTCACGTTCTTGATCTCGCACCGCGTGCCGAGCGCCCCGCCGACCTTGCGCACCGAGACGTTCACGTCCGCGCGCATAGAACCCTCTTCCATGTTCCCGTCGCAGGTGCCGAGATACCGCAAAATCGCACGCAGCTTCTTCAAATAAGCCGCCGCCTCTTCCGACGATCGCAAGTCCGGCCGCGACACGATCTCCATCAGCGCCACACCCGAACGGTTCAAATCGACAAACGACTGATCCGGATGCTGATCGTGCAGAGACTTGCCCGCGTCCTGCTCCAGATGCAGCCGCTCGATCTCGACGGGGATCGACTTGCCGCCCGGCATGTCGACGATGACAACGCCCTCACCGACGATCGGGTCCTTGTACTGCGAAATCTGATAGCCGGCCGGCAGATCCGGATAGAAATAGTTCTTACGATCGAACGTCGACCGCTTGTTGATCTTGGCCTTGAGCCCAAGCCCCGTGCGGACCGCCTGCTCGACACAGTAGCGGTTGATGACAGGCAACATCCCCGGCATCGCCGCATCGACGAAGCTCACATGCGCGTTCGGCTCCGCCCCGAACTCAGTCGAAGCCCCCGAAAACAACTTCGCCTTCGAGTGCACCTGCGCATGCACCTCCATGCCGATGACAACTTCCCACTTGCCCGTGGCACCCTCAAGCAACGGACCAGTGTCCTTGCGCGATGTGACGAATCCAGTGCTCATGACTCAACTCCTCCGGCCGGGCCGAGGCTTATACAAGGCAGCCCACACCCCACGCTCGCTCTTTTTTCCTGGGACCGCCGGCATCCCTGCCGGCTCTTCCTTTCTTCCGGGGTCAGTCCAACTCAAATGCCGAAAGAGCGGGCGGCGGTAGTAGTCCCCCGACCAAAATTCGACGAACAACCCCATGTACCCTGAAGTTGGCGGAAAAACGGGTCCCCGAGCGCCCCAAAATCCAGGGCCAACCAACGGCCCGCCGCACCGCCACACCTCTGTCCGTCATCGCACCATCGGCCCTAACTCATGCTCCAATCAAATTAGAACATAATAAGAACATTGGCAAGCGAATAGTGCGGTCAAAAACATCGGCCACAGCCAGCAGCCACGAGACGGCGCCCTGAGCTGTCACCAGATTTTAGGGCATGGCACTTGGACGTTCACGCTGAACGAGCACAGTGAAGCCCGCTACAGCGATGAAAGACAGATATAGGCCGCCAAGGATCGCCGGATAGCGAAACCACCAGAGAGGTAATCCCCAATCAACTAGCGCGTCGCAGAATGTCGGCTCTCCGTCTTCCGCCCACATTGAACAGGGCCAGGCATGCCGAGCGGTACCCATCTTCGTTTCAGCCCAAAGCCAACGCTGTTCCTCGCGGAGATCCAAGAATGGGATGACAACATCCATAGCGTAGACAAATGCACTGAATTTCGGAACTGAAACTGAAGGCGCAGAGCCGTACAAAGTAGCGTTTGGCACCAACTGACCGCGGTCGAATGCGGCTTGAAAAATACCCGCACTTAACACGATCCAAGCAAGCAAAATCACTGCCGCCCGCAGCGGCTGGAAACCGTGATAAGCAACGAATTTCAACGGATACTGAAAAAGATACTTCGTGAGCCTCTCGAAGAAACCCGGAGACTTCGACCAACGCAATCGCAAGTCCTCATATCTTCCTAGAATCAATTGCGATTCATTCTGATGGCCCATTGCCTTTAACACCCCCGCCAGTTGGACGAACGGTTGCGGGTTTAGCCGACTCGAAACATATTCCTCTTCCTGAAGGTTCAACCACTGAGGCCTCCGCGAGGCGCACACCTCCGTCCGGCCACCTGCACGCTCCGCCGCCAGTGGCGCATCTGTAAAGCGGTCATACTTGAAGCCATCGACACGCAGCTTCCCAGCTGCAGGCCACGCCGTGCCATCATCCGCGAAGCCGCGAACGCTCGCGTCACGTAGATCGAGCCCACCTTCAAATTGAGATACATCGACGAGGTACAAATTGCTTTCGACAGTTGCCCATTGCAAATCAAGCGCGAGAACCGACACCTGCGGGTCGCTCGGCGCCTTAAAGCTCCCACCGTCGCACCTAACGTTACCGCCAATGGTCGCACGAAGTAGGCTCACTTTGCCGTCAGCCGAAAACCCATCTGTAAACAAAACATCACGCTGGATTCTCGCGGAGTCACACACGATCGCGTGCGCTGTCGGATGGCAGAATTGCCCGCCACTGCAATCAATATGACCACCAACGTGAACGTTTCGAAGGCACGTCTCGCCGTTCGCCCGGAACCCGTTCCGCAGCAATATGTCCTCCCCGACGTGAGCGTTGTTTGCGTCTAGGGCTCGATCGCCATGCCCACGCTCGTTTGCAAGCGCACCATCGAGCATGATCACACCGCCTATCCTTGCGCCGCGCAGATCGACTATCCCATCGATGCGCGAATCGGGCAGGTCTAAGTCGCCATCAATGTGGACGGCGTTCCCACGGAGTTCAGCAAGTCGACAACTGTTGAACGCGATCCGACCGAGGCGAGCGCTATCAATGACAACGGGACCATCGAAGGCACAGTTCTGAAATCGAATCGGATGCGGAAAGCGAATGGCAGTAAGGTCAAACGGACCAGTTAGGCGGACCGATCCGACGGAGATTCCGCCGTAGGGCATTCGAAATCGCTCGCCCGCCTTTGTGAAAATCAGGGGTTCGTCCGAAATCGAACTAACCAGCGCTCTCGCGAGAACGCCTGCGTCAACCGCAGGCAGCAGCTCTTCGCGAACAAAAACGGAGGTGGGGGACCGACCGTCGCCTACAGATTCCCCCGTCCACTTTCGTCCTGCCGCTAGTTCATCCAGCAACTGCGACTCAGCGACGGTTAGATCTCGTCCCAGGTTGGGCACGTGATAGCCGGGCTCATCTGGGTTTGTTGATCGATTCTCCATCGTGCACCATCCTCGTTCAGGGCTTTCGATCGACAGCGCAGTCTCCGCTGCGCACCGCGCCAACTGTCGACCCAGGTCCATCGCGACGGTGCAGTTAAGTGCATTGTCACCGAAATTCACCGGTTTCGGCAAGCCATACGTCAACGATGACTCGGACGTGGTAAAAGCATTTGCGGCAGCGGATAATCCCAAGTCGGCGGTTTCGATGGATATCGGTCGCGGTATCGGCACAAGGCAAGAGTGTGCAGCGGCCTGGTTGATGATAGAGCTATTTCATAGGCGTTTCGAGGGAGCCTGGGCTCGACAAGGCGGCATAAGTGCACATTTCGAGCAATGGCTACAGCCGCGCTCAGGCACAATGTATGTTCATTCGTCTAGCACCCACCGCTCCCGCATCAGCTAAGAACGCCGCTTTTGGCAAGCTCGCGTTGATCAACAAGGTGAGCCAGGTACACGGCTAAGAAACGCAAACCGAAGGTCAGCGCGAAGCCAAGTGCCAGTTCACCGGCAACTGGCCAAAGCCCATCAATCGCCGCCGCCACAATACCAAACGGAACAACGCCAACACCGGCAATTGCTAATCCCGCCACCACGCCGCCCACGCCCCATAGGGTGTAGGTCACGATGAGCCCGTACATCCAGGTGGCGACACCAAACAAATACGAGGACGAAACAAAACCAATAACCGCTATAAGTCGGGTCTTTGGAATGAGGGCTAGGGGCATCAAGACGAGCGCGCAGATAGGCAGTACGTAAGATATCGCCACCGACAAATACGGAAGCAACAACTCGGACACAGAAGCTGCGCCCTCGATTATCAAGATCGCGATCAAGATCAAGCCGCAGAACAACGCGACACCCATTATCACACTTCCGATACCCTTCACGGCTTCCATTGCAGTGCTCCTCCTTTTGGGAATGTGCCTACGCGGCTCTCCTTCGCTCGCGGACGAAAATCAGGTGCGCTATGAGCGCGACGGCAGCTGAACCATCGAGCCACCTCCAAATATCTTTGTTAAGATGTATCGGCGCGATTGGATTGAACAGGAGCGCGATCGCGCCAAACGCGATCCCCCAAACACTCGCTGCCCGATTGGTCTGGTACTCGACGTATGCCAAATATGCACATGCGCCGCAAACCACAAATCGCACAATCTGATAGTTGCCGTAAGGCCAGTCCCCAATGGCGATTACGAGAAGCACAGCAGGAACAATCCAAACCGCTCGTGAAGTCGCAGTAACGCTCATGCTGCGCTACCTTTCGCGAGATGATGACTGATTCGCCTGACCGATTATTTCACAACCCCGCGCCGATGGCTTACCCAGCAGGAGTTATGCACATGGCAATCTTCGACATTTTCAGAAGGCAGGACAAAGGCAAAAAGCTGCTGACCGATTTGCTGGAGCACAATGCGAACATCATTCAAAACGAAGAGGGAAAGGAGCGATCTGAAGCGGAATATCTGGCCATCTGCCTGATTCTCGACGACTTGATGACGCGCCCCAACGGTCGGAAAGGTCACCAAGAGCTAATGGCAATTGTGCAGAGTGACTATCCAAGGCACTTCAATGATGTGATTACGTACCTTGGTTGGGTGACGGGAAAGCTGCACCTCAAACCCGAGTTTGAAGTTGCGATGAAAAAGCGCCACGAGCGCGCGGCCTAATTTGGAGAGAATGAAATGGGCCGTACCGGTGTTGTGATCTTGGTCCTTTGGGTGGCAAGTCTCGTATTCGGATGGCTGCACCAGGCACCGTTGCTTCTTCTCGCACCTCCAATAATTCTTTTCGTCGAGAGATTGCTGGTATTGCGATCACAGACCGCAAGAATGGCGTCGATGGGCGCCGACGTAGAGTCTCGAGAATTCTTCGCGACGATGCTCTTGCCTACGCTCGGCTTCGCTGTGTGGAACGGGGCCATCTGCGCCGCAACTTTCGGGCTAGGTTGGTTGGCTCGTTCCGTCATCGATTAGCGGAGCGACACCGATCTCCGGTCGGGTTCCGGTGACACGTCAAGACTCTCAACCGCTGCAAGAGCCGGCGGGGACGCCGGACGCCGGCGGTCCCGGGACCAGTGCGCGTTCTTTGACGCTGGCGCCTTACGATCAATCGACGAAGCCGTTCTGGGACGGCATCAGCGCAGCGTCATCGCTCGAAAGCGGGCGTGACGCCCGCGGTCCCAGACTGCGCTCGTGCCCCCTTCAAACCTCCCACCACCCCGCCGCCCGCGGCGTGGCACCCGCAGCCTTCTCAATCACCTCGCCCGCGCGAAACCCGGCCAAGCCCAAGCCGTTCCGGCCGAAAATCAAAGGGGAATATGTATCATGTCCCCACATTTTTGCTGTCGAGCAAACATTTTCGTACGGCAAAGCGCCAGCCCTGATTCGTCTTTTGAAATTGGTCTTCATAGATGCCGGAAAAAAGCACGCGGCACGGAGATCCGTCAAAGGGTTGCTGCGTGCAAATGACCATCGTGCGCCCCGCAACTCTTTCAGGTGAAACGACCTGCAGTACGGTATTTGTCTGAATATGGCGGGGTTGACCCGGCTGATTGAGGGAACCCGAACGTATCGCTTGCATCACGACAAGGCGTTCATCATTGGTTGACGTCAAAGCGAGTGGAGCTGCTGCTCCCGCATTATAGAAGGACAACTCCGCGTCCGCCAGGAAGAGCGCTACGTAGTCAGAAATACGATCTTCGTCGAAGGAGTAGCTGTATTCGGCAATCAGATCGAGAATATCGGCACGATCCTCAGGCGATACTTTCGAAATGCGCGTCATGGCACCGGACACCTAAACCTCCCACCACGCCTGTGGCCGCGGCGTCGCTCCCGCAGCCTTCTCGATCACCTCGCCCACGCGAAACAGCGTCGCTTCATCGAACGCCTTCCCGATCAGCTGCAGCCCGAGCGGCAACCCATCGCTGCTCAACCCGGCCGGCACCGAAATCCCCGGCAGCCCGGCAAGGTTCACCGTCACCGTGAACACGTCGTTCAGGTACATCGAGATCGGGTCGTCCGTCTTCTCGCCGATTCCGAACGCGGGCCCCGGCGCTGTTGGTGTTAGCAGCACGTCGCACTTTTTGTAGGCTTCCTCGAAGTCGCGCGCGATCAGCGTGCGCAACTTCTGCGCCTTGATGTAATAGGCGTCGTAGTACCCGGCCGACAGCACATACGTGCCGATCAGAATCCGCCGCTGCACCTCGCGCCCGAATCCCACCGCGCGCGTGTTCTCGTACATGGAGGTGATGTCTTTGCCCGGCACGCGCAGCCCGAACCGCACGCCGTCATAACGCGCAAGGTTCGAAGACGCCTCAGCCGGCGCCACGATGTAGTACGCCGGCAGCGCATACTTCGTATGCGGCAGCGACACGTCCACCGTCTCCGCCCCCGCATCCTTCAGCCACTGAATGCCCTTTTGCCAAAGCGCCTCGATCTCGGCGGGCATGCCGTCGATCCGGTACTCCTTCGGAATGCCGACGCGCAGCCCCTTGATGTTGCCCGTCATCGCCGCTTCGTAATCGGGCACCGGCAGATCGACGCTCGTCGAATCCATCGGATCGTGGCTCGCCATTGTCTTCAGCAAGATCGCGCAGTCGCGCACCGTGCGCGCCATCGGCCCCGCCTGATCAAGCGACGACGCAAACGCGACAATCCCCCAGCGCGAACAACGACCGTACGTCGGCTTGATCCCTGCAATCCCGGTCACCGCCGCGGGCTGACGAATAGAGCCACCCGTATCCGTCCCCGTCGCGCCCATCACAAGCCGCGCCGCGACCGACGCGGAAGATCCGCCCGACGATCCGCCAGGGACCAGCGGCGTATTCGAACCCTTCCGCCGCCACGGATTGATCACCGGTTTGTAGTAGCTCGTCTCATTCGACGACCCCATCGCGAACTCGTCCATGTTCAGCTTGCCCAACATGACCGCGCCTGCGTCGAACAAATTCCGAGATACAGTCGACTCATACGGCGGCTTGAAGCCGTCCAGAATATGCGACCCCGCCGTCGTCAGCACACCCTTCGTGCAGAAGAGGTCCTTGATGCCGAGCGGAATGCCCTCCAGCGCCCGCGCCGAACCCGCCGCAATCCGCTTGTCCGCCTCCGCCGCCCCGGCGCGCGCAATCTCCGGCGTCTCGGTCACGAACGCATTTAGCGCCCTCGCCTTCTCCATCACCTTGATATGCGCCTCGGTCAGTTCCTTCGCGCTGAACGCCTTTTTCGTCAGGCCGTCGCGCGCCTCGGCAATCGTCAGTCCGGTAAGATCGCTCATTCGACCACCTTCGGCACAGCAAAGTAGTTGTCCTCGCCCAGCGGCGCGTTCTGCACCACCGCCGCCGCCCGCTCGCCGTCGGTCACAACGTCGTCACGCATCTTGAGCGACATGGTGACGACGCTCGTCATCGGCTCAACCTTGGAGGTATCGACCTCGTTCAGTTGCTCGACCCAGGCGAGAATACGGTTCAGCTCGCCAGCCATCGGCTCAAGCCGCTCTTCGGGAAAAGCGATGCGCGCAAGCCGCGCCACGCGCCTAACAGTGTCTTTATCGACGGACATAAGGATCGATTTCTTGTGGTGGAACGGGGGCTTTGCTACCAACCTGACATGAGCCTTGCAAGGCGCGAACCGCCACCCTCGTGATCGTCAAAACCCCGGCCGAATTGGCCCAAGCCCTGAAACCCGGCGAGCGCCTGTTTGGTCTCGACCTGGGCGAGAAGACGATCGGCATCGCGCTTACCGATGTGTTGCGCACGGTCGCGACCCCGCTGGAGACGCTGGCGCGCGGCAAATTCACCGTCGATGCCCAAAATCTGATCGCTCTGATCAAGAAGCACAACGTGGCGGGCCTCGTGATCGGCCTACCCTTGAACATGAACGGTACGGAAGGCCCCAGCGCCCAATCCGCCCGCGCCTTCGCCCGCAACTTCGAGACCAAGTACCCGATCCCGACGCTCTTCTGGGATGAGCGGCTGTCGACCACGGCCGTGACCCGCACGCTGCTCGAAGCGGATGTGTCGCGCGCCAAGCGGAAACAAGTCGTGGATAAGATGGCGGCAAGTTTCATCCTTCAGGGCGTCCTCGACGCGATGAGGCGCGGCTAATGTTCGGGCAACTCTTCCGCCGCATCTACATTCGCCCGCCGGAGGCGATCCCGCGCGAGCACCGCAGCCTCCTGCTGCTCGTCGGCGCCGCGTACTTCATCGCCGGCTATGACGTGAACATCTACGGCTTTGCCGCCAAGCAAATCCAAGCGAGCTTCTCGATCCCCGAAGAAAATATCGGCATCGTCATCGCACTGTTCCGCCTGGGCATCCTTCCAGCCCTCGCGCTCGCCTACCTCGCAGACCGCATCGGCCGGCGGAACCTGCTGATGATCACCCTTGCGGGCGCCGCCGTCACCACGGTCTGGACCGCCTTCGCGCAAACGCTCACGGAGTTCATCGCCGCCCAAACGATCGCGCGCATCTTCATCTACACCGAAGAAATCCTCTGCATGGTCGTGATCGCCGAGGAATTCTCCGAACGCACGCGCGGTTGGGCCGCCGGGCAACTCGGCGCTCTTGGCGCACTCGGCGGCGGCGCTGCTGCGCTCGTCTTCGCGCTCGTCAATCTGCTGCCGTTCGGATGGCGGGCGATCTATGCGCTCGGCGCCATCCCGCTTCTATGGCTGCTCTGGGCGCGCCGCGCCCTCCCCGAGACCCGCCGCTTCCGCGAGCGCGCGAAAGGCGGCACCGTCAGCCCGCTCGTCAGCCTGATGCGGAACTACCCAAGCCGCCTGCTGCTTCTCATCGCCTTGTGCCTGATCTTCGGCATCGCCATCGGCACCGCCATCCCGTTAGCGTCCTCCTATCTCCAAGGCACGCACCAGTGGCTCCCTTGGCAGGTCAGCGCCTTGACGATTGGCGCTGGCTTCATCGCGATTTTGGGCACGACGACAGCGGGCACGCTCAGCGACAAGTATGGCCGGCGCAAGGTCATCGCCGTCTCGGTGCTGATACAGACGGTCAGCTTCGGGCTGTTTTTCTCCTGGGCCAGCGGCGCGTGGCTCGTCCTATTCTGGACGACAGGTCTGTTTGCGCTGTTGGCCGTCGACGTCTTGATCGCCTCACTCGGCGCCGAGCTTTTCCCCACGTCGCACCGAAGCCTCGCTGCCGCGATACGCTTCATGTCGTCGCTGTTCGGGGGCATCATGGCCTTTGTCGTCGAGCGTGAGTTGTTCAACGTCTTCGGCGCTCACGGACCGGCGATCGCCTCGCTTGTGGTACTCGCCCCGCTCTGCCTCATCCCTGTATTCTTCCTCCCCGAGCCGGCGCAGAAGTCGCTCGAAGAGATCTCCGGCGAGCGTCCATGACCGACGTTATTGCCGCCCTGATCCCCATCTTCGCGATTATCGCCATCGGCGCCGTATTGCGCCGCCTGGCATTCTTGAACGACGACGGCTGGCGCGCGGTAGAACGCGTCACGTACTTCGTGCTCTTCCCATGCTTTCTCTTCGGCGCCATTGCATTTGCCGATTTCACGAACGAGCCCCTCGGCCGCATGTCGATCCTGCTCGCTGGCGCCATGATCGTGATGGCGGCGCTCGTCTACCCCTTTCGCGCGCTCCTCGCCCTCGACGGCCCCGCCTTCACCAGCCTGTTCCAAGGCGCCGTCCGCTGGAACAGCTACGTCGCGCTCGGCGCCATCGCCGCCGTCTTAGGGCCAAAGGGTCTCGCGCTCGCCGCGATCGCCGTCGCAATCATGGTGCCGCTCGCGAATGCGTTGTGCGTCGTCGTGCTAATGCGACACGCCAACGGAGAAACCGGCCTCGCGATGTTGGGACGACAGCTCGCCCGCAACCCGCTGATCCTCGCCTGCTTGGCCGGGATCGTGGTGCAACTCACGGGCCTGCCCATCCCCAAAGTCGCCAGCACGACGGTTGATCTAATTGGCAAAGCAGCTCTGCCGCTCGGGCTTCTGGCGGTTGGCGCCAGCCTCGACCTCGGCGACGCGCGCGCCCGCCCCGCCCCGCTCATCGTCGCCACCATCCTGAAACTTGTAGCGATGCCCGCCTTGGTCGCAGTCGGCGCACACCTGCTCGGCGTCACGGCAGCCGCTAAGACCGCGGCTCTCATCTGCGCCGCTGTCCCCGGCGCCTCCTCGTCCTACATCCTCGCCCGCCAACTCGGCGGCGACGCCCCGCTGATGGCCAACATCACCACCGCCCAAACGCTGGCCGCGATG
>CAZJOM010000022.1:0-48170 GCA_964547645.1 uncultured Flavobacteriaceae bacterium | reverse complement strand
TGAAGCGGTTCTTTTCCCACTTGCCGGCGTGGGTCGAGGCGTTCGCGGCGGGGATCTCGCGGGCGAGCGCGAACATGAGCGCGATCGCGTGCTCGGCCGTTGTGATCGAGTTGCCGTGCGGCGTGTTCATCACGATGATGCCGCGCGCGGTGGAGGCCGGGATATCGACATTGTCGACGCCGATGCCGGCGCGGCCGATTACCTTCAGATGCGTCGCCGCTGTCAGCAGATCGGCGGTGACTTTCGTGGCCGAACGGATCGCCAGGCCGTCATAGCGACCGATGATCGATTTCAGTTCTTCTTTGGTAAGGCCGGGCTTCACGTCGACGTCGACGCCGCGATCTTTGAAAATTTGCACGGCAGCGGGGGAGAGCTGATCGGAGATCAGGACTTTGGGCATTGTTGGCGTTCCGCGTTTTGGGGTCGTGGATAGGTGGTCGGTGATCGGGATTCGGTGATCGTGTTCGCCGATAACCGAATCCCGAAAACCAAATCCCGTTTGTTCAAGCCTTGACTTGGTTCCAGGCCCAATCGAGCCAGGGCAGTAGCGCTTTGACGTCGGCGTTTTCGACGGTGGCGCCGCACCAAATGCGCAGGCCCGGTGGGGCGTCGCGATAGGCGGCGATGTCGAAGGCCACGCCTTCCTTGTCGAGGAGGTCGGCGATCTTTTTCGCAGCCGCGGCTTGCCCGTCGGCGTCTTTGGCGGTGAACCACGGATCGACGATCTTCAAGCAAACCGACGTGTTCGAACGCGCCTTCGGGTCCCTCGCGAGGAAGTCGGCCCAACCGGCGGCCTTCGTCCAACGACCGATGACGTGCAGGTTTTCATCGGCGCGGGCCATCAAGCCCTTCAAGCCGCCGACGCTTTCGGCCCAGGTGAGCGCATCGAGATAGTCTTCGACGCAGAGCATCGAGGGTGTGTTGATGGTTTCGCCCTTGAAGATGCCTTCGTTGAGCTTGCCGTCTTTCGTCATGCGAAAGAGCTTTGGCATCGGCCACGTTGGCTTGTGGCTTTCGAGGCGGGCGACGGCGCGGGGCGACAGCACCAGCATGCCGTGCGCGGCCTCGCCGCCGAGCGCCTTTTGCCAAGAAAACGTCGTAACGTCGAGCTTGGTCCACGGCAGGTCTTGCGCGAATGCCGCCGAGGTGGCGTCGCAGAACGTGACGCCTTCACGCGTGTCGGAGATCCAATCGCCGTTCGGTGCACGGACGCCGGAGGTGGTGCCGTTCCAGGTGAAGATCACGTCGTGCGCCGGGTTTACGTCGGCGAGGTTCGGCAAGTCGCCGTAGCCGGCCTTGAGGACGCGCACGTTCGGCAGCTTCAGCTGCTTCGTGATGTCGGTCGCCCAATCGTTGCCGAAGCTTTCCCAGACGAGAACGTCGACGGGCTTTGGTCCCAGCATCGACCACATCGCCATCTCGACCGCGCCGGTGTCGGACGCCGGAACGATACCGATGCGATAGTCGGCGGGGATGCCGAGGACCTTGCGGGTGCGTTCGATCGCTTGTTCGAGCTTGGCTTTGCCAGGCTTCGAACGATGCGAACGTCCGACGAGGGCTTGGTTGAGGGCTTGGGGGGTCCAGCCAGGGCGCTTTGCGCAGGGGCCAGAAGAAAAATGCGGCCGGGTCGGCCGTTCGGCAGGCTTTGTCATGTCGTTCCATTCCTCTCAGAATGGGCGCATCCCGTTGGGGGGACGTGTCCCGCGAGCCTTTTGGCGCTTTTCGAGATTCTCGTCAAATCATTTTCGCAAATGCAGCATTCAACTAGCGTGCCGTGGATTATGAACGGTGGACAACGGCCAAGTGTGTGACGGCTGCCGCTTAGACCAGGCGCCTCGCGCGTCCTAAGTTCCGGCCATCCGAAAGGACCTTGAGTTCTTAATGAAGAGGAGAGGAACCATGCGCTTCAAAGCGCTCATCGTTGCGATAGCAACGATGCTTGCCACACCCGCCTTCGCTGCGGGCTACGGCGAGTTCACAGGGAATTGGCGAAATGACGATGCCGGTACGCGCGACATTACACGCGTGCGCGTGACAGCCGGCGGCGGTGGTCTCAACATTCGCGTTTGGGGACAGTGTCACCCGACGGACTGCGATTGGGGCACGACTAGCGCGACGGGTTATTCGTATAGCCCGGCGGCGAACCCAACGGTCAGCGCGACCGACGTCGTTGCGGAGTTCAACCCCGGCTTTGCAAGGACGACACTGATCCTGTCCGACCGGCCGGGTGACCGTCTGTCCTACGCAATCTTCACGCGCTTCACCGATGGATCGGGGCGCCGTCCGTATGTGGCGCGCGGCACGCTCCGCAAGCAGTTCGGCGGTTGGCCGGGCTGGCCTCCCGGTGGCCCCGGTTGGCCCGGTGGTCCTGGTGATCCAGGCGGTCCAGGTGGTCCTGGCTGGCCGCCCGGTGGTCCAGGCGGACCTGGTGGACCTGGTGGACCGGGTGGACCCGGCGCAGGGATCACTGTCTACGAGCACGTGAACTACGCGGGTGGAAGCCAGACCTTCAACTCCGATGTTCCGAACCTGGTGCCGATGGGGTGGAACGACGTCATCTCCAGCCTGCGTGTGAGTGGGCCGGGTGCATGGGAGGTGTGCGAGCACGTCAACTACGCCGGTCGTTGCCGCGTTGTGTCGGGCGATGTGCCGAACCTCGTACCCGGTGGGTGGAACGACATGATCTCGTCGCTCCGTCGCTACACGGGCGGTGGGCCTGGCGGACCAGGTGGTCCGGGCGGTGGTGCGGTCACTCACTCGACCAACACGTTGTCGGTGCCGCAGACCTACACGTTCGATCTCGACGAAGGTGGGGTTGGTAACGCGTCGGACTCCGACATATGGTTCGAGGCCGTGACGGCGTGGGAGATGTATCTGACGCCGCGCAACGGTGCCCGGATGTGGCTTGGCGACGGATCGAACCGCGGATACGCGGGGTGCTCCAGCGGCGGGCCGTATAGCCCGGCGCGGGTCGCGCTCGAGTCGTTCCCCGTCGGAACTTATGTCTGTGTACGGACCAACCAGGGCCGTTACAGCCAGTTCCGCGTGAACGCCATTCTGCCGGGTCCAGGTGGTACGAAAACCTTGTCGCTCGGCTATACGACCTGGGAATAGCGTTTAGCGCTTGAGCGAGGATTTGAGCCAGCCGTGTTCCGCACGGCTGGCTTTTTCGCTGTGTGGCATGTCGGGACCTTAGCCCGGGTCGATCACGTATGTTTCGCGGCTGACGACGGTGCGCGTTGGGCCGTGCGTGCGGGCGACTTCGACGTGGCGGCATGCGCCTTCGTCGCGGCTTGCGATGCTGAGGTCGTAGGCGGGGATGGGGGCTGCGGTGTGCAGTCTGCCGTGGAGGGTTTCGCCTTCGACGTCGAAGTGCAGCACGACATTGCGCTTGTGCGCGTTGGTCCAGCGGACGTCTTTGAAGCCCCAGACGATGGCGGCATCGAGGCCGAGCGGCGTGAAGCGGGTGTCTTCGGTGTAGAGGTCGCGGCTGTGCGGGTGGCGTTCGACGATGTGCATGCCGGTGCGCAGGCCAAGCTCGTAGAGCAGGCTTGCGACTTGGCAGAGGCCGCCGCCGATGTCGGCGCTGAGGCGGTCGTTGATGATGGCGCGGCCGGTTTGAAAACCGCGCGCTTCCGTCGGGCGTCCGATGACGCGCCAGAAGGAGACGGTGGCGCCGGACGGGATCTCGATACCGTCGAGCATGCTGGCGGCGAGCGTTAGATTGTGCAGCTTGCCTTCGAAGTGCGCGGTGCGGCGGATCGGCTGGGTCACGGCGACTGTCTCCGCGAGGTTGGCTTGATCGGTGCGGGTATCGGCGAAGTTGGTGCGGCTGAGCGCATCCTTCGCTGTGCGGCGCGCGATAGCAACGGCGAGGCGGAGTTGCATCGGTGCGAGCCTGCGAACAACTTGGCGCAGCTTGCTCATGGCTTCGCGAAGCCGGCGATCAAATAGGACGAGAGCGACGGCAAGTGCTGCGCCAGCCAGGCGTCGACGTGCGAGAGCGGCTGGCGGGTGCGGTGGGGGAAGCGGTGAACGGGCAGCAGCAAGAGGCCGGTCATGCGCGATGGCGTGAAGCCGGTGGCGCGGGCGATGTCTTCGAAGGCGCGTCGCGTCAGTGCCGTCTGTGCGTGCCAGACCTGTTTCGCTTTGTGTTGACCCGTGAGCCGGCGGCGCGTCTTCGAGACGATATCGGCGACGAACAAGCCGCCGGGGCGTAGCACGCGAAACGACTCGGCGAAGATTGCGCGGATCGCTTCGGCTTCGAGATGCATCAGCAAATGGAGCGCGAACACGGCGTTGAACGACGCGGACGGAAAGGGAAGCCGCTCTGCGTCCGCGGCGACGAAGCGCGTGGTTTGGTTGCGGGCCCGCGCTATGGCGAGGCTTGGTTTGCTGGCGTCAGCGGCGGTTGCTGCGAATGCGGAGAAGCGGCCCGTGCCGCAGCCGAGCTCAAGCGTGTGTCTGGGGTCGCTCGGCAGCCAGGCGCGGAGGATTTGTTTTTCGCGCGCGTCAACGAACCGGCCATAGCTGTTGGCGAAGCGGGTTTCGTCGTAGTGAGGCGCGAGACTGTCGTAGTAGTCGACGATCTCGCGCCTCATCGTTGGTGCCGTTCGTTAGAACGGCAGGATGTCGCGTTCGCGGGTGTAGCTCAGGTAGCCCGCGTTGACGCCGGCGCGAATGCCGACGCCGGTGCGCATGGGGGCTAGAGAGATGCGGCCCGAGCGCTGATAGTTCACGCCGATGCCGGCGATGAAGTAGTACGTGCCTTCGACGCCAGGGAAGCGTTGGTAGATCTCTTCCTGGCGGCGGATTTGATAAACCAGCGTGAAGCACTTCGAGGCGTTCGCGCCGACGTCGAAACCGATCGACGGGCCTTGCCAATAGACGCGCAGGTTCTTGAACGCCTTTCTGTGCATCATGCCCTTGCCGTAACGCAGGCCGACCACGAAGGCACCCGAGCCTTCTTCGCCGGTGATGTAGGCGTTCGGGCGGCCGAGGTCCGCGAAGACCCGTTCCACGGCTTGGGCGACGGCTGCGGTCGTCATGCCGAAGAAGTCGGAGGCGATCTGCACGATCTCGTTCTTCGAATAGGTGTCGTCGGCACTGGCCGTTTCATTCAAGAGCGCCATAGCGGCGGTGAGCGACATGGCGCCGCCCGTTCCCTTGATTAGTGCTTCGCGACGGCTGAGTTTCTTCTCGGTCATGGTGGTTCTCCGGTACTTTTCAAGCCCCTTGCGGGGGATACTAGCCTCGCCATATGACATTTGCGAAGCGGGGTGCCAAGGCGCTGATTTGTGAGCTTCGCTATGATTCCGTCTGATTCGCAAGGGCGGGCACGGAACCGCCTCGGGACAAAGTCGAGAGGGGTCCAGGAATGTTCGAAGATTTCGGCACAACGTTCATTTTCGCCGTTCTGGTTGCGGCGGTCATTGTTATCTTTCGAGCCATCAAGTTCGTGCCGCAAGGCTACGAATGGACGGTCGAAACGTTTGGGCGTTATACGCGGACGTTGAAGCCCGGTCTTGGGCTGATCAATCCGCTGACGGAACGTGTCGGGCGGCGGATGTCGATGATGGAGACCGTGCTCGACATTCCGAGCCAAGAGGTCATCACCAAGGACAACGCGCAGGTCACGGCGGACGCGATCGCCTTCATTCAGGTGATCGATGCCGCGCAGGCGGCCTATGAGGTGCAGAACCTCAACCAAGCGATCGCCAATCTCGCGCTAACGAACGTGCGTACGGTGATCGGCTCGATGGACCTTGATGAGGTGTTGTCGAAGCGCGACGAAATCAACGTGAAGCTTCTGCGGGTGATCGATGCGGCAACACAGCCTTGGGGCGTGAAGGCGACGCGCATCGAGATCAAGGATCTCTCGCCGCCGTCCGACATTACCGAATCGATGGCGCGGCAGATGAAGGCCGAGCGCGAACGGCGGGCAGAGGTCTTGACCGCCGACGGCCAGAAGCAAGCGGCCATTCTGCGTGCCGAAGGTTCGAAGCAGGCGGCGATCCTCGAAGCGGAAGGCCGGCGCGAGGCTGCGTTCCGCGATGCCGAGGCGCGCGAGCGGTCGGCGGAAGCTGAAGCGAAGGCGACGACGCTGGTTTCGGAAGCGATCGGGAAGGGAGACGTTCAGGCGATCAACTACTTCCTCGGTCAAAAATATGTCGAGGCGTTCAAGGAGTTGGCGATGGCGCCGAACCAGAAGTTCGTCGTGCTGCCGATGGAAACGGCGGGCTTGTTGGGTTCGATCGCAGGTATCGGCGAGCTTGCGAAGCTTGCCGGCGATAAGGGCTCTGCTGCCGCCGCGCAGCGCGGCTCCGTGCCGCCCGCGCGCTAGAGGGGACGCGAAACATGGAAATGACTTGGTTGCTTGACGTCGGACCGTTCCACTGGCTGGCGCTTGCTGCGGTGCTGATCGGGATCGAGATGATCATGCCGACGCAGTACTTGATTTGGCCGGGTATTGCGGCGGCTGTCGTGGGACTGATGACGTTCGCTTTGGATGTTGGTTGGGCCGTGCAGCTCGGCGTGTTCGCGGCGCTCTCGGTCGGACTCGTGGTCGCCTCGCACTACTATTTGCCGAAGCCTGCACCGAGCGACCGGTCGACGCTCAACCAGCGAACGGATCAGTTGGTGGGCCGCGTTGCGACCGTTGCCGAAGACTTTCACCATGGGCAGGGTGCCGTCACGTTGGGCGACACGCGCTGGTCGGCGGAGGCTGCCGACGGCAGCGACTTCGCGGCCGGCACGAAGGTGAAGGTCGTGGCGGCGGAGTCGACGTTATTGAAAGTTGCGCTGGCCTAACGGCCCCAGGCGACGAAGCTTTGATTTAGGAATTTCTCGGCGGCGTTGCCGTAGGTGAGGGGTGTCTTGCCGTCGAGGCGCGTGACGCGACCGCCGGCGGCAAGAAGGACGGCGTGACCGGCCGCGGTGTCCCATTCCATCGTTGCGCCGTGGCGCGGATAGATGTCGGCTTCGCCGGCGGCGATGACGCAGAATTTCAGCGAAGAACCGGCGGCGACGATTTCCTTGATCGGGTAGTGTGCGAGGTACTCGTCGGTCAGGCGGTCCCGGTGGCTGCGACTCGCGATAGCAACCATCCCATCCGCGGGAGTAGGTCGGGTTGCAATTGCGGTGACATGTTTCGTTTCGGTCTTTTCTTCGAACGCGTTGGCGCCACTGCCCCAGAAGAGGCGGTGAACGGCGGGCGCGAAGACGACGCCCGCGGTCGGGCGGCCGTGTTCGATCAAGGCGATGTTGACCGTGAACTCGCCATTCCGGTTTAGGAATTCTTTCGTTCCGTCGAGCGGGTCGACCAGGAAGAAGACTCCGCCACTGACGTTCGGCAGGGAGCCCGCGGCCGCGCTTTCTTCGGCGACAACGGGAATTTCGGCTGCCGTGTCGAGCAGACGGGCGATGATGAGTCTCTCGGCTTCTTCGTCCGCGACGGTGACCGGGGATTTGTCCGCCTTGTCGCGGCGCGTCACTTCGCCCGCGTAGTGGTGCATAATCAGCGCACCCGCCTCGCGGGCAATCGCAACCATCGATGCGAGCAAGGTTGTGCGGGATTCGTCTGTCAGGGGTTTCACGCCATGTACTCCGACGGGTCGACGCGCTTTAGAACGGCATATCGCAGGTTGATCAAGCGCTTTCCTGCGTTCTCGAAGTTGACCGTGACGCGCTCGCCGACGACCGATTGCACCTGGCCCAATCCCCAGTCTTGCGCGCCCGAGAGCATGACATATTGACCGGGTTCGAGTTCACTGCCGATCGGTTCGTGCTTCGTCATGGCGACTTTCGTTGCTCGGCTTAAGGCAATTTTAAGCGGAATTTTGTTGGTTTAGGTTGATGGAACAGCTCGCTTCAGAATACTTGTCACTCGTCCCGCCGCCAACACCGGACGTGCACGTGAAAACTCCTACCGCCGCTCCGCATGAGCTCGAACTTGGCGCCTTGCTGGTTTCGCGCGTCTGCCACGATTTGATCAGTCCGGTTGCTGCAATCTCGAACGGCCTTGAAATCTTGGCGGACGAGCAGGACGCGGAAATGCGCGCGCACGCGATGCGACTGATCGAACATAGCGTCGGTCAGGCCAAGGCGCGATTGTTGTTTGCGCGGCTTGCATTCGGCGCGATGGGGTCGGCCGGCGCAGAGATCGACTTGCGCGAAGTGGGCCAGGTTGCGACCGAGTTCTTCAAGACCGGCAAGGCGAAGCTCGACTGGCAAGCGCCCGCGATTTCAGTCGACAAGGAAATCATCCGCGTGATGCTGAATGTCGCAGCGATGGGCGCGGATTGCATTCCGCGCGGCGGCGTTTTGACGGTGCGTGCCGAGCAAGGAAAAAATTCTTTCACGGCGGCGATCATCGCCAAAGGGCCGCGCGCGAACTTGGCGCTCGACATCAAGGAAGGGCTCGCGCTAGCCATTCCGCCCGAAGATTTGACCGGCCGGACGATCGCACCGTTCGTGACCGCGCTGCTCGCCCGAAAGATCGGCGGCCAGATCAACTATACGGTCGACCCCGAGCTCGTTCGCTTCGACCTGGCTTTCGAACGGCGCTGACTGCCGTTATTGGCAAGCGATTGCTGCGTTTGCGATTAACTTCGCCTTAGCTGCCGCGCGTCACCTTGAGACTGGTTTCGGTCTAGTCAGCGGTGAGCTTCAACGTGCGTCAGATCCTACTTGCGGGTGCGAGTTTTCTTATCTGTGTTGGCGTGCCGGCTGCGGACGAAGCGGAGGCAACGCCGGCAATCAATCTGCAACTCGCGTACGCCGCCGATGCTCTGCAGGTGTTCGACGGCGGGCTGGATCGCGGTGGTGCCTATCTCGACCTGATCGACGCGCAACTCAGCGTCGATCTCGACAAGACGTTGGGGTGGGGCGGGGCGCAGTTCTTTCTCTATGGGATCTATACGAACGGCAACAGCATTGGCGAGAAGGCCGGCGATCTGAACGGCGTTTCGAACATCGAGACCGGGATCGAGGCGGTCCGCGTCGTGGAAGCGTGGGTCGATCAGACGTTTGCGGATGGGCACGGGTCGCTGCGCGCCGGTCTCTATGACGTCGCAAGCGAGTTCGATGCCGGCGAAGTACGCGCCTTGTTCCTGAACTCAGCGCAGGGCAGCGGTACGGATTTCTCTCAGTCGGGGCTCAATGGACCATCGATGTGGTGGGTGACGAGCGCGGCCGTGCGCTTGAACTGGGCGTTTGAGGATGGTGTCTATGCCCGCGCCGTCGTGGCCGACGGCGTATCGGGGGATCCGGAGCATCCGAAGCGCACCGCGATCGACTTCGACGATGGCGATGGCGCGCTCATCGCTGCGGAAGCGGGCATCGCGCGCGAGGGACGGTTGTGGTCGATTGGCGTGTGGGGCTACACGGAAGCGTTCGCCGATCTCGATGCGCTGTCGACCCGCACGCACCACAATCGCGGCGCTTACGTCGCCTTGGAAGAAGCGCTGTGGGGGCGGGATGAGATTGGGTTTGATCTGTCGGGGTCGTTGCGGCTCGGCGTGGCGAACGACGACGTGAACTCCGTGTCGTCGTTCTTCGGCGCGAGCCTTGTGGGCACCGGCGTCGTTGCGGCGCGACCGGACGATCAGCTTGGACTTGCCGTTGCGGTTGCTGAGATTGGCGGCAAGGGGCGTCAGCTGATCGTGGATGCGGGCGGCGATCCAGCCAATCGCGAGATCAACATCGAGCTCACCTACTACGCGGATATCACGGAGTGGCTTTCGCTCCAGCCGGATCTGCAATGGATTATCGCGCCGGGCGGCGACGAAGCGGTGGACGATGCGTTTGTCGCAGGCTTGCGGCTGCAGCTGAAGAACAGTTGGAGCGTCGACTAAGTCTTACAGCGCCAGTTGCGCCGGGCTTCCTGGAGCGCGTCGAGATCCGAACGACCGGGCAATATCGGCAGGTTTAACGCCCCGTTAAGCAGTCGCGGCTACGCATGAAAATGCGAGATTGCAGCCCGATTCGCGCCGGTTTCAGGGGGAATTGATGATCAGTTTGTTTGACCGCATTCGCGATATGAGCCTGACGTACAAATTCGCGGCAACTTTCTTGGCTTTTGCGATTATTCCGTCAGCGGTGCTCTTCGGACTCTATCTCTACGTCAAGGAATTCAACGCCGAAGACTCGCGGCGTACCGTGCTTCGGAGCGCCGAGGCCCTTTCGGAGCTGATCGACCGCAATCTGTTCGAGCGCTATGGCGACGTTCAGGCGTTCGGCCTGAACACATCGGCCTGGGACGCGGCTAATTGGCGTAGGCCAGACAATGCGAACCCGCTCATCCAGGCAATGAACGGCTATGCGAACAAGTATGGCTTCTACAAGCTGATGATCTTCGTCGACATGCAGGGCAAAGTTTTGGCCGTGAACTCGGCCAAGCCGGACGGCAAGCCGATCAACTCGAACTTCATTTACGATGTGGACTTTTCAAAAGCCAGCTGGTTTCGCAAGGCCGTTGCCGGCGAATTTCTGAAGGGACCAACCGGGTTGACGGGAACGGTCGTGGAGCAACCGGCGGCGAGCGAGCTGGTTGCGCGGCTCTATGGCGATGACGGCTTCTCAATGGTGTTTGCCGCGCCGGTCGTTACTGGGAGCGGGCAGACAATCGGCGTGTGGGCTAACTTCGCCGACTTTTCGTTGGTCGAGGAGATGGTGGCGGCGACGCACGCAAACTTGAAGAGTTTCGGCTACCAAACGATCGACGCCATGCTTGCGCGGCCAGACGGCACTCTGCTTGTCGACTACGATTCGCAGAAGTTGGGCGGCAAGGCTTATGTGCGCGACGCCAAGGAGCTCGCCGTCACGAATCTGCTGACCGAGGGCGACGCCGCATCGAAGGCGGCATCGGAAGGTAAGAGCGGCGTTGCCGAAGGTTACACGGACGGCCGTGCCGAGCTGTCGGTCACGGCCTATCTGAAGTCCAAAGGTGCTCTCGGCTATCCAGGCGCCGGGTGGTTGGTCATCCTCAGCATTCCGGCGTCGGAAGTGTACGGTACAATCGATCATGCAATCATGATGATGCTGACGGCGATGCTGGTGACTGGCGCGGGCGTACTGGTCGGGGGCTATCTTATCGGCCGCATGACATCGGCGCCGATCCAGAGCGTTGCGGAAGCGTTGGGTCAGATCAGCAAGGGGAACACAAGCATCGCGCTGAAAGCCCGAGGCAAGGATGAACTTGGGCAGATGATTGACGCCTCGCTGGTGTTGCGCGACAAGGTTGCGGAGGCTTACCGGCTGCAGAAGATGGTCGACGATATTCCGACCGGCGTCATTCTCGCGGACGCGCGGGATAACTTCCGCATCACCTACATGAACGAGTCCTCGCGCCAGTTGCTGAAGCCGCTTGAGAAGCTTCTCAAGAAGCCGATTGACCAACTTGTCGGCGAAAGTATCGACATCATGCATCGCGATCCGGAGCATGTGCGTCGCATCGTTCGCGACCCGTCCAAGTTACCGCACTCGGCGACGATCTCGGTCGGCGATCAGAAATTTCAACTCAAAGTCTTTGCCGTGCGCAATCAGGACGGCTCGTATGCCGGGCCGGCGTTGAACTGGGAGAACGTGACGAAGCAACGGGCGTTGGCCGACAATTTCGAAGTCAACGTCAAGGGCGTCGTGGATGCGGTCGCGTCGGCGGCGACGGAAATGACGGCATCGTCCCAATCTCTCTCGGCGACAGCGGAAGAAACCACGCGTCAGTCGACCGCGGTCGCGGCGGCGTCGGAGCAGGCGAATGCCAACGTGCAAACGGTTGCCAGCGCTGCGGAAGAGCTATCTGCATCGGTGAGCGAGATCAGCCGGCAAGTGTCGAAATCGGTCTCAATCGCAACGTCGGCGGTGGAGGCCGCCCGGAAGACGGATTCGACCGTGCAGGGACTTGCGAACGCCGCGCGCAAGATCGGCGATGTCGCAAAGCTGATCAGCGATATTGCGGGGCAAACGAACTTGCTCGCGCTTAACGCGACGATCGAAGCCGCGCGCGCCGGCGAGGCAGGCAAAGGCTTTGCCGTCGTGGCGTCCGAGGTCAAGAATCTGGCCAATCAGACGGCGCGAGCCACCGATGAGATCACGGCGCAGATCTCGACCATTCAATCGGCAACGGACGAAGCGGTCGATGCCATTCGCGCGATTGCCGGCACGATCGACGAAATGAGTCAAATTTCGGCGTCGATCTCGACGGCTGTAGGAGAGCAAGGCTCGGCGACACAGGAAATTGCCCGCAATATTCAAGAAGCCGCGAACGGTTCGGCGGCCGTTTCGTCGAACGTCGCAGGCTTGAGCCGGTCGGCGAGCGAAACGGGATCGTCGGCGGGTCAAGTTCTCGAAGCGTCGAGCGAGCTTTCGCAGCAAGCGGAGCGTCTGCGTAAGGAAGTAGACCAGTTCCTAACGATGGTGCGCGCCGGCTAGGGCGCAGTTAGGACGCGAGCTTGCGGCAGAGTTCCTTTTGGCGCGCCACGTGATCGCGGTCCATGTCGCGGCCGCGTTGAATGTGGCGGGGCCCTTTGGCTGCTTCGCTCAGACAATCCGCTAGGAGTTCGGACTTCGATCCCGTGGCGGCGCTCAACTGCGTGCAGATCGAGCTCATTCGGGCGCGGTGGTCTTCGATCATCGCGCGGAGCGAAGGTTCGAGGCGCCATGCCGTTTCGTGGCTCGTTTCGGCTACATGCTTGCAAGCGGCAACTGCCGGTGCTTCAGCCGCGAACGCGGCGGGCGTGAGCGTCAGTACAATCATGAGCGCGGCGCACATCAATCTGGCCATAGCACGTTCACCTTCTCAACTTGTGTCCCGAAGCGGCACGGTTGCGCACCGTGCTGCTGTATTTCAATCGAGTTGCTGCATGGCGTGTGCCGCGCGCAACGGCGACCAAGAGCGGGGTGCCACAACCGGCAGCATTAACACTGCGTTAAGGAGCCTGACATACGCATAGCTCAGCCGGTTATCCGGCCGATTCGGAACTGTTCGTTGGGGTGGTTGTCCAGCGCGTTCGGCGGTTTTTCCAGCCGAACCTGACCTCAACGCGCAAGCACGGACCTGGGCCAACAAGGAAGAACAAATTTGCTCCGGAGGGAGATATGCAGACAGCGCAGAATTCGATGAACTTGGACCGCGAGGGACGACTGCGGTTCATGCGCGTCACAGAACGGACCGGTCCCGCACTCCGGGAGTTTTGGAAAGTTCTCGAACCGAAATTGCCGGAAGTGCTTGACGCCTTCTACACGCATATCACCTCCGTGCCGCAGCTCGCGAGCATGGCCGGCAATCAGATTCCGCGTCTGAAAAGCGCGCAGGGCGCGCATTGGCAAAGGCTGTTCTCGGGAACATTCGACGAGAGCTACATGCAGGGCGTGCGCACGATCGGGTTGACGCACAGCCGTATCGGCCTCGATCCGCGCTGGTACATCGGCGGCTATCTGCTGGTTCTCAATCGTCTGGTGGCGCTAGCCACTGTGCAGTATCGCGATCCGAAGCGCAGCGCCGAAGTAATCGGCGCAATCAATACGGCCGTTATGATGGACATGGAGATCGCGCTCTCGGTCTATCAGGAGGCTATGATGATCGAGCGTCAGAAGCGGCAGCAGGTGCTGGAGACGGCAATCAACGACTTCGACGCGGTGATGAAAGAGGTCGTGCGCACGGTCGGCGCGGCGGCGAAGGGCGTGCATGCGCAGTCACAGGCGATGTCTGCGACGGCCGAGCAAACCACGCGGCAGTCGAGTGCGGTCGCGGCGTCTGCCGAAGAGGCTTCTGCGAACGTGCAGACGGTGGCTGCGGCCAGCGAAGAGCTATCGGCCTCGATCGCCGAAATTGCACGGCAGATGTCGGAAACGATGAAGGCGGGGCAGGTCGGCGTGGAAGAAGCCGGTCGAGCCGACTCCAAAGTGCGAGGGCTTGCAGAAGCGGCGCAGAAAATCGGCGATGTCGTTAAGCTGATCAGCGATATCGCTTCGCAGACCAATCTTTTAGCGCTCAATGCTACGATCGAGGCGGCGCGTGCCGGCGAGGCCGGCAAGGGCTTTGCCGTGGTGGCGTCGGAGGTGAAGAACCTCGCCAACCAAACGGCGCGTGCCACGGAAGACATCGGCAAGCTTGTCGGTGCGATCCAAGGGGCAACGTCGGATACCGTCGCTGCGATCCAGCAAATCGGCAAGACGATCGGGAAGATCAGCGAGATCTCGACCTCGGTTGCTTCGGCGGTGGACGAGCAACGCGCGGCGACGCAAGAGATTGCGCGTAACGTTCAGGAAGCCGCGAAGGGCACGCAGGAGGTTTCGTCCAACATCGCCGGCGTAAGCCAGGCGGCATCGGCGACCGGTTCGGCGGCTACGCAATTGCTGACCACATCGGACGAATTGACAAGGCAGTCAGATGTACTTGGGCAACAGGTGCAAACATTCCTCGAGAAGGCGCGCGCCGCCTAGCCGGCGCGCTCTTCATTAAGTCTTCGTCAATTATGAACCGCCAGAAGTGAGCCTAGCGCATTTTTCAGCCGCAGATGCGGCGCCCAAAGGTCCAGTGGAGGCACTATGAATTTCGGTCTGAAGCGATTTGACGAAGCCAAGGCGACGATCGACGCCTTTTCCCGATCGCAGGCGATGATCGAATTCAAGACCGACGGGACCATCCTGAACGCGAACGAGAACTTCCTCGGCGCCATGGGTTACAGCTTGGACGAAATCCGGGGGCAGCATCACGGCATGTTTGTCGAGCCGACCTACCGGTCGTCGAGCGAGTATCGGGAGTTCTGGCAAAAGTTGGGCCGGGGCGAATTTCAGGCGGCCGAGTTCAAGCGCATAGCCAAGGGTGGGCGCGAGGTGTGGATCCAAGCGTCTTACAATCCGGTGTTTGGTACCGACGGCAAGGTCTGCAAGGTGGTCAAGATTGCGACCGACACCACCAAAGCCAAGCTGGTCTTTGCCGATCTGAGCGGGCAAGTCTCGGCGATTGGGAAGTCGCAGGCAGTGATCGAATTCGAACTCGACGGCACGATTATCACCGCAAACCCGAACTTCCTTGGCGCGTTGGGCTATAGCCTTGATGAGGTCAAGGGGCGCCACCACAGCATGTTTGTCGAGGCGACGTACAAGAATTCGCCCGACTATGCGGAATTCTGGCGCAAGCTCGGCCGCGGCGAATATCAGGCGGCGCAGTACAAGCGCTTGGCCAAAGGCGGGCGCGAGATTTGGATTCAGGCATCGTACAATCCGATTTTGGACATGAACGGCAAGCCGTTCAAAGTCGTTAAATTCGCGACCGACATCACCGCCCAGATCGAGCTTATGGCGAATGTTCGCAAGCTTATCGACGAGAATGTCGGCGCGATCGACGGCGCGGTGCGTAGCGCCGAGGTGCAGGCGACGAGCGCTGCGAGTGCGGCCACACAGTCGTCCGCCAACGTGAACAGTGTGGCGGCAGGCGCCGAGGAAATGAGCGCGTCCATTCGCGAGATCAGCGAAAGCATGAACAAGTCGCTGACGGCCGTCACGGGCGCGGTGACGCATACGACGGACGCCGACAAGGCGGCACAGAAGCTGGGCGAAGCGTCGAAATCGATGGGCGCGATCGTCAATATCATTCAAGACATTGCCAGTCAGATCAACCTGCTGGCCCTGAACGCAACGATCGAGTCGGCGCGCGCCGGCGACGCGGGCCGCGGGTTTGCGGTTGTCGCGAACGAGATCAAGAACTTGGCGCGGCAAGCGAGCGACGCGACCGATCAAATCAACAAAGAAATCACGAACGTCCAGCACGTGTCGGGCGATGTGATCGGCGCGCTTAACCTGATCCAGCAAGCTGTTACGCAAGTGAAGGACTTCGTCGCCGGAACCGCCGGTGCGGTCCAGGAACAGGATGCCGTCACGCGGGAGATTTCGTCGAATATGCAAAGCGCGGCGACCGCCGTGACGAGCATCGCGACGAACATCAATGACATCAGCGAAGCGATCAAAGTGGCGAACTCAGCAACCGCGACGACAAGGCAGGCGGCGCTGGCGCTCGCGAAGTAAGGCCGAAACGACTGTGGCATTGAGCACGAAGAAGGAAACCGGGTGGACAATGCCTAAGAACCTCAGAACCGACGACTTTGGAGTTCGCTCCTTCCATGGATGATCTGCTAAAAGATTTTTTGACGGAGTCGGGCGAGAGCCTGACGGTCGTGGATGCTGAGCTGGTGAAGCTTGAGAGCGATCCGAACAACAAGGACGTTCTGCAAAAAATCTTCCGGCTTGTTCACACGATCAAGGGTACCTGCGGCTTCATCGGTCTGCCGCGCCTCGAAAAGGTTGCCCACCACTCGGAGAACGTACTGGGAAAATTCCGCGACGGCGTCATTCAAGTGACACCGGACGCGGTGACGTTGATCCTGGAATCGCTCGACCGCATTAAGGAGATCCTGGTTCAGATCGAGCAGACGCAGAGCGAGCCGCAGGGCGACGACAGCGATCTGCTGGCGCGACTGGAGCTCGCCGCGGAAGGCAAGCTGGGGCAGGGTGACGGTGGTTCGGCGGCTGAGCGCACGGCGCAAGATGCGGAGGCGACCGCGGTGTCCGCCGGGGAGTCAAGCGAGGAGCACGCTGCTGCGCCTCAGCCCGCTGCGAACGACAAGGCGAAGAGCGCGCAAGGCGGCGCCAAAGCCGGTGGAGCTTCGATCGCCGATCAATCCATTCGCGTCAACGTGGACGTTATCGAGCAGTTGATCGTCATGGTCAGCGAACTCGTGCTGACGCGCAATCAGTTGCTCGAGATGGTACGCCATCTGAACGACAGCGAATTCAAAGTGCCGCTGCAACGGCTCTCCAACGTCACGGCCGATCTGCAAGAAAGCGTGATGAAGACGCGCATGCAGCCGATCGGCAATGCTTGGGCGAAACTGCCGCGCATCGTGCGCGATCTTGCCAACGAATTGGGCAAGAAGATCGAGCTGCAGATGATCGGCGCGGAGACCGAGCTCGACCGGCAGGTGCTGGAGCTGATCAAAGATCCGCTCACGCACATGATCCGCAACTCGGGCGACCATGGACTTGAGACGCCGGCGGAACGCCGTGCGGCAGGCAAGGTCGAAACCGGTACGATCAAGCTCAGCGCCTATCACGAAGGCGGACATATCATCGTCGAGATCTCCGACGACGGGCGCGGTTTGCCGACCGACAAGATCAAGGCGAAGGCGCTGGCGAACGGGATCGTCACGGAAGCCGAACTGGCGCGCATGAGCGAGGCGCAGGTTCATCGCTTCATCTTCCACGCCGGTCTGTCGACGGCGACCAAGGTCACGAACGTGTCGGGCCGCGGCGTCGGCATGGATGTCGTGCGTTCGAACATTGAGTTGATCGGCGGCTCGATCGATCTGAAGTCGGTGCAGGGCCAGGGTTCCACCTTCACCATCAAGATTCCGCTTACGATGGCGATCGTGTCCGCGCTGATCGTGGGCGTGCACGACATGCGCTTTGCAATCCCGCAGCTGTGCGTCATGGAGTTGGTGCGCGCCGTTGAGGGCACGGATACGAAGATCGAGCGGATCAACAACACGCCGGTCCTGCGATTGCGCGACAGGTTGCTGCCGTTGGTGCAGTTGGCCGAAGTTCTGAAACTGCCGCAGCGCGAAAAGACCGCGGGCGGCGAGGCGCATATCGTTGTGGCGCAGGCCGCCGGCCGGACGTTCGGGATCGTCGTCGACACCGTGTTCGATACTGGTGAAATCGTCGTGAAGCCGGTCAGCCCGATCCTCAAGGAAATCCCGATGTACTCGGGAAACACGATCCTGGGCGATGGCAGCGTTATCATGATCCTGGACCCGAACGGCGTGGCGGCCGCCGTGTCGGGCGAAGCGGCGGCGCGAAGTGCTGCGGAAGAAGCGTCGCATGCCGTGGTCGGGTCGCGCGAGCCAAAGCAAGCGCTATTGCTGTTTCGTGCGGGGTCGGAAGAACCGAAGGCCGTGCCGCTCGCCGCTGTCACGCGGTTGGAAGTGGTCGACGCCACGAAGATCGAGCGTTCGAACGGCCGGGCGGTGCTGCAGTATCGCGGTGCGTTGATGCCGATCATTACCTCGCTTGTGTCCGATCTGCGGCACGAGGGGACGCAGCCGGTGCTCGTGTTCTCGGACGGCGAGCGGGCGGTTGGTCTGGCGGTCGATGAAATTCTGGACATCGTGGATGCAACGCTGAGAGTCGAACTGACGGCGGGTCAGTCGGGGCTCGTCGGCAGCGCCGTAGTGCGCGACAAGGCGACCGATGTCGTCGATATCGCGTATCACGTGAGCGACGTGTTCCAGTCGTGGTTCTCCAGGCGGGCGCCGGTGGTTGCGCGCCGGCAGGTGCTCCTGGTCGACGACAGCCCGTTCTTCCGCACGATGATGGCGCCGTTGCTCGCGTCGGCGGGCTACGAGGTAACCGAGGCCGCGTCGGCCGAAGTCGCGCTCAAGCTGAAGGACGAGGGACGCACGTTCGACATCATCATCAGCGATATTCAAATGCCGGGAATGGACGGGCGCGCGTTCGCGACGGCGGTCAAGAACGACAAGCAATGGCAGGCGACCCCGGTTGTTGGGTTGGCCTCGGACAACGACGGCGACGAGCAAAGTCCTTTTGACGCTTTGGCGCGCAAGTTCGACCGCGAGGGATTGATGTCGGCCATAGAGATGCATATCGGCAACGAGGCGCGTGCGGCATGAGCAGGGAATCGACCAGCGACTTCGTGACGTTCGAGATCGGGGAACAGCTTTTCGGGGTGCCGATCGACGAGGTGCAGGATGTGTTCAGCCCGAAGTCGTTGACACCGGTGCCGTTGGCACATCCCGACGTCGCCGGCGTGCTGAACCTGCGTGGCCGCATTGTCACGATGATCGATTGCCGGCAGCATCTGGGTATGCCCCGCGGTCCGGCGCAGAACCTTATGGCGGTCGGGGTTGAGCGGGGCGGGGAGTCCTATGGACTTCTGATCGACAAGATCGGGGATGTTCTCTCGCTGGGGCCGGAGACGTTCGAGCCGAACCCGGTTAATCTCGATCCGCGTTGGCGGGCGGTGTCGAAAGGCGTCTATCGTTTGGACCGCAAGCTTTTGATCGTGCTCAATATCTCGACGATCCTGGACTTCGGAAAGCGCGAAGCAGCTTAAGGATTTCTACACCATCTGACCTGACGACCGAGGCAGGCCGGAATTCGCGATCGGCTTCAACGCGTGTTTACGGCTCTGCGATTAGGGTATTCCGACTGGCGGGAAGCGGCTTAGACAAAAGCCGCGCGCCGATCGACCAGGTTCGGGGTGTATGATGAAGCACTGT
The DNA here is from genome assembly GCA_964547645.1 of uncultured Flavobacteriaceae bacterium. Taxonomy (GTDB): domain Bacteria; phylum Pseudomonadota; class Alphaproteobacteria; order Micropepsales; family Micropepsaceae; genus SZUA-430. The sequence goes on along the minus strand of CAZJOM010000022.1, from coordinate 28,875 downwards.
CTCGTCGTCGACGACAGCCGCGTGGTGCGCAAGGTTGCGCGCCGAATCCTTGAAGAGCTGAAGTTCGAAATATCGGAAGCCGAGGACGGCAAAATCGCGCTCGACGCGTGCCGTCTGTCGATGCCCGACGCGATCCTGCTCGATTGGAATATGCCCAACATGAACGGGATCGAGTTCCTGCGCGCATTGCGGCAGGAAGACGGCGGCGACAAGCCCGTCGTCGTGTTCTGCACCACCGAGAGCGAGTTGTCTTTCATCACTCAGGCGATGGAAGCGGGTGCGAACGAATATGTGATGAAGCCGTTCGACAAGGAAATCATCGAGTCGAAGCTGAGCGAGACCGGCATTCTCACGCAAGAGGAGCCAAGCGCTTGAGCGTCACCGCCGCGAAAGCCCCCGTCGTGCGGCCCAGGACCAGAGCGGTCGTCCGGGTGATGGTCGTCGACGACTCAGCCGTCATTCGCGGGTTCCTGACCCGTTGGATCGAGAGCGAGCCGGGACTCAAGGTTGTTGCCAGCGCGCAGAACGGCAAGGTCGCACTTGACCAAGTGAAAGCTGCCGATCCGGACGTGATCGTCCTCGACATCGAGATGCCGGAAATGGATGGCATCACAGCACTGCCGCTTCTGATCAAGGCTTGCCCGAATGCGCGCGTGATCATGGCATCGACACTGACGCGCCGGAACGCCGAAATTTCGCTGAAGGCGCTCTCGTTGGGCGCGACGGACTATGTGCCGAAGCCGACCTCGGTTGGGCCCTCGGAGCAGGGCGAAGCGTTTCGCCGCGACTTGTGCGCGAGAATTACGGCGCTTGGCCGGGCGCGACCAGCGGCGCTGCGGTCGGAACCGGCGGCGCCATCCGGGCCGATCAAGTTGCGCTCGGCGTCGAGTGCGGCACCGGCGATCCTCGCCATCGGTTCGTCGACCGGCGGGCCGCAGGCGTTGACGCAATTCGTCGTGGCGATTGCGCCAAAGCTCAATGTTCCGGTGGTGATTACGCAGCATATGCCTGCAACCTTCACGACCATTCTCGCCGAAACGTTGGGGCGGGCGTCCGGGTTGAAATGCGTTGAGGGTGCTTCAGGCATGAAGCTTGAGCCGGGTTGCTTGTATGTGGCGCCGGGCGACAGTCACATGCTCATCAAGTCGCGCGGCGGTCCGATCGAACTGACGCAGACGCCGCCCGAGAATTTCTGCCGGCCGGCGGTCGATCCGATGTTTCGCAGCATTGCCGAAGCCTATGGGCCGGCGGCCCTTGCGGTCGTTCTTACGGGAATGGGTTGCGATGGGCGCGAAGGTGCACGGGCGATCGCGGCCAAAGGGGGCACGATCCTCGCACAGGATGAAGCGACTAGCGTTGTATGGGGGATGCCTGCAGCAGTCGCGCATGCGGGGCTCGCGTCGGCGGTGTTGCCGCTCAATTCGATCGGTGCGGAAGTTCGAAAGTATCTGGGGATCAAATGAAACCGGCTGATTTCGAATTTGTTGCGCAGCTGCTGAAGCGGCGATCGGGTTTGGTTCTCACGCCCGATAAGGGCTATCTGATCGAGTCACGCTTTGCGCCGCTCGCGCGGCAGCATCAACTTGCAAACGTCGATGCGATCATTGCAAAGCTACGTGCGGGCGACGAGACGGTGGCGCGCGCGGTCACGGAAGCGATGACGACGAACGAGTCGTTCTTCTTCCGCGACAAGACACCTTTCGAGCACTTCGAAAAGATCATGTTGCCCAAGATGCTTCAGGCCCGTGCGGGGACGAAGCGTTTGCGCATTTGGTGCGCGGCGGCGTCGTCCGGACAAGAACCGTACTCGCTAGCAATGATCTTGAAGGAAAAAGCGCTCCTGTTGAAAGACTGGAAGGTCGAAATCGTCGGCACGGATCTTTCGACCGAGATTCTGGCGAAAGCGACATCCGGGCTTTACACCCAGTTTGAGGTTCAGCGCGGGCTGCCGATTCAGCTTTTGATGAAGTACTTCACCAAAGAAGGTGAATCTTGGCGCATCAAGGAAGAAATTCGTTCCATGGTGCAGTACAGGTCGGCGAACTTGCTGGACCCCTATACCGGCATGGGCTCGTTCGACATCGTCTATTGCCGCAACGTGCTGATCTACTTCGACGAAGCGACGAAGAAGAACATCTTGCTGCGCGTTGGGCAGCTGATGCCGGCCGATGGGTATTTGCTATTGGGGGCAGCCGAAACCGTGGTCGGTCTGACGACGGCGTTCTCGCCGCTGGAAGGCGCGCGCGGACTTTACGTCAAGGCTACCGCGGCGGCGCCTGCGGCAGCCGTGCCGGTAGCGAAGGCAGTCGGCGCCTAAGCCGACGCCTTGGATTTTGCGGTACGCTTCTTCTGAAGCGTATTTTCGACGGTCGCGACAAAGCTCGAGAGCTCGAACGGCTTCTTGACGACCGCGTCGGTGCCCAATGTTTGGGCCAAGTGCAAGACATCGACATGCACGGTGCGGCCTGCCGCCTTGCCGCCGGATATGGCGATTTTGGCGATTGCAGGATAGTTGGCGCAAACATCGCGCAGTACGTGAAGGCCGTTTTCGTCGGGCAGAACGATGTCGCAGACGATGACGTCGAATTCCTCGGCCGCGAGCGCGGCGCGGCCTGCTTTCGCGTCTTCGGTCAAAACGATGTGGTGACCGCGCTGTTCCAACGCCCTACGCATCAGTGCGCTAAACAACTTGTCGTCGTCGACGACGAGAACGCGTGCCATGACGCCTCCTTGGGCTCGATGGATCAGCTTAGGCGGCGAAACTTAACAAGATGCGGCGAAGCGTGACTAAGGCGAGGTTAGGAAGACCCGCCGGCGGTTAACGCGGCTGGCTTCCATACACGCCAACTTAAGTGCGTAACCGTATTGTCATCTGCGTGTTTCCCCTAGCGTCGACCATGATCCAAGCCGGTTCCCTCATCACGCTCACACGGCGCTTCGTTTCGAAGTGGCACGCCGCCGTTCTGATCGGCGGCGTGGCGCTCATTGCGCTCGTGTATGTGCGGCGCGACGACGAAGTGGAAACGGCGTTGAAGAACTACCGCGCGGAGTCCGCAGCGAATACGCATGTGGTCGCACGAGGCGTGGAAGAGAACTTCAATCATCTTTATCAAGCGCTGCGCACGATCGCGCGGCTTCCCGGCATCCGCAATGTCGATCGGCATGCCCGCAATTTTGACGAGAACGCGCGCCGCTCGGTGCAGGAGCTCTATAACAACCTGGCGCAGAACGTCGACATTTCCGAGGTCTATGTTCTGCCCGCCGACTTCGATCCCGAGCGAATCGATCGAACGACGGGCGCACTCGAAACGCCGATCATCATGTTCGACGAACTGATCGTCGGCCGCGACGCGAACCGCGGTCCGGCCTCGGCCGAGGAGGGCGGCGAGGGCGGAGAACACGGTCCCAAAACCGTCGCCGAGGCTGAGCGCGTAGAGGAGCTTGAGATCTACGAGTACCGGTTGATGCGCGATCAACTGGCGCAATTGAAGATGCTGGCGCCGGTCGAGTCGGCGTTCGGCGGGCTCGATTATCCGGCGATCGGCGGTCCTGCGGTTGTCACGTGCGACAACCGTCGTTTCTCGCCGTCCGACCTTGACGACAGCGCACGGAAAGGCATCGTCATTTCGGTGCCGTTCTATGGTAGCGACGGACGGTTGAAGGGCATGGTGTCGGGAATCTTGCTGACATCGACCGTGAAGGGTTGGCTGCCCGGGCGCGACTTCATGCTATCGAACCTGCAGAATCGCTTCTCGACCGGCGACGCCGCTGTCGCGACCGAGACGGGGGCGCGTTTGTACGAGAGCGAAGGCGCTTTGCGCGTCCACGACGCCAGCGGTGTTTGGGTGCTGAAAGCGGCGCGTCCCGACGCCGCCTTTTGGTCGCGGGGCGAAGTCGTTGCGGCGCAGGATGCCGCCAATATGGCTGCGGGCCTGTTGGGGGCGTTGATGTTGGCCCTCTGGATTGCGTTGTCGATCCAGCGGCGCAACTTCGAGCTCGTGAGCGGTCGCGAGGCTGAACTCGATCAGCTGGTGCGGCGACGGACGGCGGACCTTGAGAAAGCAACGAATGCGGCGGAGCACGCGTTGCGGGCGAAGTCGGACTTTCTGGCGATGATGAGCCATGAGATTCGTACACCGATGAATGGGGTGCTCGGCATGACGGGCGTTCTTTTGGACAGCGATCTCAGCGACGAACAGCGGCACACCGCGCGTACCATTCGCGAGTCTGCCAACAGCCTCCTGCGCATCATCAACGACATTCTGGACTTTTCGAAACTCGAAGCCGGGGCCATGCAGATCGAATCGACGGCATTCGATTTGCACACGCTGCTCGGCTACGCGGTGGAAATCGTCGCGCCCCGTGTGAAGTCGAAGCAGGTGGCCTTGCAAGTGTCGATCGGCCAAAACGTGCCGATGTATGTGCGCAGCGATCCGGGGCGAATTCGGCAAGTCGTTCTCAACTTCCTCGGCAACGCCGTGAAGTTTACCGAGCGTGGCCACGTCGAGCTGAAGGCCTCGGCGCGGCGCGATGCCAGCGGACATTGTTGGATCGAGGTGCGGGTGAGCGACACCGGCATCGGTATTCCCGCCGATCGTCTGCATTTGCTGTTTCAAAGCTTCGGACAGGCAGACGCGTCAATTTCGCGGCGCTTCGGCGGAACGGGGCTTGGCCTTGCGATTTCCAAGAAGTTGGTCGAATTGCTTGGCGGGCGCGTTTGGGTCGAGAGTGCCTTCGGTGCCGGGTCGACTTTTGGGTTCGAGTTGCCGGTCGATGAAGCGTGCGCGAGCGACGTGGCGCATGGCGATCACGGTGAGGCGGAAGCTGCTCTCACGGCGGCGGCCGAGCGGATCAAGGCTTTGGGACGACCGCTGCGCTTACTGATTGCGGAGGACAATGCGACGAACCTTTTGGTCGCCAGGTCGGTGCTGGGCAAGTTCGGCGTGACACCGGATGTGGCGGGCAACGGCATCGAAGCGATCGAGGCCGTGCGCAAGTTTTCGTATGATGTCGTACTTATGGACGTGCATATGCCGGAGATGGACGGACTTGAAGCGACGCGGGCGATTCGCGCGATGCCGGGGGCGAATGCGTACGTGCCGATCATTGCGTTGACCGCGAATGCGTTTGCCGAAGACGTTCGCAACTGTGCGGCCGCCGGCATGAACGGACACGTCGGCAAGCCGTTCCGCAAAGAGGAGCTTATGGTCGCGATCGCGGCGGCGTTGAGCGGCACCATTGGGACGGCGGCGCCGGCAGCGAAGCCGGCGGGGCAGGGCAACGAGGCTGTCATCGATTGGCAGGTGATCGAGAGATTTCGCGCGGAGTCGGGCGAGGAGATGCTGAAGTTCCTGCTCGATACGTTTGTTGAGAACGCGCGCGGTCAGCTGGCGCGGTTCGCGGCGATTGCTCATGCGTCGGAGCATCGGACAGAGGCATTGCGCATCGCGCACTCGCTGAAGAGCGCCAGCGCGATGGTGGGGGCGGGGGCGTTGTCCGGTCTCGCGGGATCTGCCGAAGCCGCGTTGAGCGACGGGGCGGATGCAGCCGCCATTGACGCGGGCGAGATGGGCCGCCAGTTCGAAGCGTTCCGCGCGGAACTGGCGAAGATGGGGTTGGCAGCGTAGCGCCGACTCATTCAGCCGTCATCCCGGCCGAACGGAGCGCAGTAGGGGCCCCGGGACCTGGGGTCGTTGTGCTGTTTTCTCAATTCGCTCCGAGCTTGTGGCCTTGGATCCCAGCTCGCGCTTCGCTGCGCTTGCGATCGGCGCTGGAGACATTACACGGCGTGATGCTACCGTGACGTACGTATTGGCCGATTTCTGCGGATGTGATGCTGTGAGAGTCGCTTTTCCGTGAGCGGGATTCGCCAAACAAGAAGGGCGCCAGCGTTTCCGCCGGCGCCCCTCTCCAGACCCCCTCAGGTCCTTAAGGCCTTAGGCTGCTTTCTCTTCCATCGGGTCGCGCAGGACGTAGCCGCGGCCCCAGACGGTTTCGATGTAGTGCTGGCCGGCGGCGGCCTGCAGCTTCTTGCGCAGTTTGCAGATGAAGACGTCGATGATCTTGAGCTCGGGCTCGTCCATGCCGCCGTAGAGGTGGTTCAGGAACATTTCCTTGGTGAGCGTCGTGCCCTTGCGGAGCGAGAGCAGCTCCAGCATCTGGTATTCCTTGCCGGTCAGGTGGACGCGGCTGCCGTCGACTTCCACGGTCTTCGTGTCGAGGTTGACGGTGAGCTTGCCGGTCTGGATGACGGACTGCGAATGGCCCTTCGAGCGGCGCACAACGGCGTGGACGCGGGCGATCAGCTCGTCTTTATGGAACGGCTTGGTCATATAATCGTCGGCGCCGAAGCCGAGGCCTTTGACCTTGTTTTCGACCTGGGTCGAGCCCGAGAGAATCAGGATCGGCGTCGCGATCTTGTTGACGCGCAGCTGTTTGAGGACGTCGAAGCCCGACATGTCCGGCAACTGCAGGTCGAGAATGATAATGTCGTAGTCGTAAAGCTTACCGAGGTCGACGCCTTCTTCACCCAAGTCGGTGGTGTAGACGTTAAAACCTTCGGACTTGAGCATCAGTTCGATGCTCTGCGCCATGGCGCTATCGTCCTCGATCAAGAGAACTCTCATGCGTCTAATCTCCCCTCGCAGCCCGGGCTACAACCGGTGCCCTTGTTGGTTCCTTCACCAACGAATCTAAGTGGTAATGCTTAATAAAGCTTAATCGCCAAACCACTATGGTAAACGGGCGCGTTCACGATTGTCCGCGGGCTGACGTTTTCCTGCCGCAGTTGGAAACGCTGCGTGTGCTTAGGGCAACCTTAAGCGGCGTGAAGCCATACTCGCCCGTGGTTTAGACGGACTTACTCATGCACGCTCTTATGTCGGCGGTCGCGGAAGCGCCCCGTTCACGGTCTTATGGCCGTGTGACGGGCGTGCAAGGCTTGCTCGTAGAAGTAGCGGGCACTGTGGATGCGCTCGCGGTCGGCACGCGGCTGGCGATCGAGGGTCCGCGCGGGAGTCAAATCGGCGCCGAGGTTGTAGGCTTTCGAAACGGACGTGCACTGACGATGCCGTTCGGCGAACTCGACGGCGTGAAGATGGGCTGTAAGGCTTATGTCGATGCCGAAGTTGCCGAGGTTCATCCGTCGAATCGCTGGCTCGGGCGCGTGATCAATGCGCTAGGGCAACCGGTGGACGGGAAGGGAGCGCTGCCGGTCGGCGGGCGTCCGTATCGAATCCGCGCGGCGCCGCCGCCGGCGCATGCGCGGGCGCGGGTCGGGGGTAAGCTCGATCTGGGTGTTAAGGCGCTCAACACATTTACGACGACGTGTCAGGGCCAGCGACTCGGCATCTTTGCGGCGTCGGGCGTCGGCAAGTCGGTGCTGCTCTCGATGATTGCGCGCTACACCAGCGCGGACGTGATCGTGATCGGCTTGGTCGGCGAGCGCGGGCGCGAGGTTCAGGAGTTTTTGGAGGACGATCTGGGGCCCGAAGGCTTGGCGCGCAGCGTCGTGGTTGTCGCGACCTCGGACGAGAGCGCGTTGATGCGCCGGCAAGCGGCGTATCTGACACTGACGACGGCGGAGTATTTCCGCGATCAGGGGCTGCAGGTTCTCTGCTTGATGGATTCGGTGACGCGGTTTGCGATGGCGCAGCGCGAGATCGGTTTGGCCAGCGGCGAACCGCCGGCTTCGAAGGGTTATACCCCGTCGGTGTTCGCGGAGTTGCCGCGGCTGTTGGAGCGCGCGGGGCCGGGCTTGCAAGGGTCGGGCACGATCACGGGGCTGTTCACGGTGCTCGTCGAAGGCGACGACCACGATGAGCCGGTGTCGGATGCCGTGCGGGGCATTCTGGACGGGCACATCGTGCTCGAGCGGGCGATCGGCGAACGCGGGCGCTATCCGGCGGTCAACGTGCTGCGCTCTCTGTCGCGGACGATGCCGGGCTGCAATGCGCCTGAAGAGCAGGTGCTGGTCGACGAAGCACGCCGGGTGCTCGCGACCTACGAGAACATGGCGGAGCTGATCCGCCTCGGCGCTTATCGCGCCGGCGCCGATCCGGAGGTGGATCGCGCGATCAGACTCTATCCGAGCCTCGAAGCGTTCTTGCGCCAAGCCAAGAGCGAACGGGGCGAACTGCAGAACGGTTACGAACAACTCGCCGCCATTTTGAGCGGCGGATAACTTGCGTGGGGGTGTCCAATGAAATCGCGTGAAGCACTGATCAGGTTAAATCGTTTTCGCGTCGACGAAATTCGCAAGCGCTTGAAGTCGCTGGACGACATGCGCGCGGATCTGCGCAAGAAGATGACGGATCTGGAAGCGATGGTGCAGGAAGAGCAGCGCCGGGCCGCGCATAGCGACCTGGGCCGGCTGGCGTTCCCGACCTTTGCGCGCTCGGTGCAAGCGCGGCGCGAGAACATCCAGCGCTCCGTGGACGAGGTCGAGAAGCAGGCCACGACCGTGACTGAGGAGCTGCAGAACGCCTACCGCGAACTCAAGAAGTACGAGATCGCGGCGGACGCTGAGGCCCAACGCGATCGCGTGGAATATGCGCGCAAGGTGCAAGCCGACCTCGACGAGATGGCGATGGAACGCCACGCGCGTAAGGCCTAAAGAGCCTCACGCGGCGCGGTTGGCGAAGAGCGAAGGCTGATACGGCTTCGCTCTGACGTCCGGCTGGGCCACGGCGCGCAGTTCGAGTTCGTCGGCGCTGACCGGCTGCATGAGCGCCAGAAGACTCTCCAGCGTCGCGTTCGGGTTCAGCCAGGTCGCGACGTCGCCGTCATCCAGGATCACCGGCATGCGGTCGTGGATGAGCGAGACCAGCCGGTTCGCCTCACAAGAAATGTAAGCGAAGCTCTCCGCCGTGCCGGGTGTGCGGTTCCACAGCGCTGCAATCATCATCGGGCGGCGGTTGCGCAGGCGGAAGCCGTATTCGCGGGTCTTCACGCCGTTGACGCGCTTCCACTCGAAGAATTGCTCGGTCGGGACCACGCCGCGGTGGGTGTTGAGGAGACGGCGCCATTCGATCTGCTCGCCCACCGCCTCGGCGGCGATGTTGGTCAGCGGACGCGGCTCTTGGGTGTCGCGCGACCATTCGGGCACCAGGCCCCAGCGCATCGGGGTCAGCGCCAGCTCGCCGATATCGCGGCGGTGTACGACCATGCGCTTGACAGCCGGGTCGGTATCCCAGCGGCGGCGCGGGGTGATACGCAACGCTTCGTTCCGGCTCCACTCCGCCGCGCGCAGGCGCAGCACCTTGGCCGGGTCATTCGTCTCTCTTCTGGCGAACATCGGATCGTTCCTGTCTTCGTTATCGCGCCCCTAACCATGTTGTTCGCTATTTGTTCCAATTTGTCAAGCGGCTTGGAATCCGGGACAACTCTGAGGTGATGCTTCGCGCCGGCAAGGTTGCGGAGAAAACAAGAGAATAGGGAGAGCGACGATGGGCGAACGCGAAACTGGCGGGATTACTGACGCGGCCGGGAATGTTCCGGAGCTCCAACGCACGTTAGGACCCTGGCAGCTGATAGCGATTGGCATCGGCGCCATTATCGGTGCGGGCATTTTCGTGATCACGGGAACGGCGGCGGCGCAGCATGCGGGTCCGGCGATCGTTCTCTCCTTCGTCATTGCGAGCGTCGGATGCGCAGCCGCGGGGCTTTGCTATGCGGAACTCGCGGCCATGATCCCGCAGTCCGGGAGCGCTTACACATACGCCTACGCGGCGTTTGGACGGTTTGCGGGCTGGGTGATCGGTTGGGACTTGATCCTTGAGTACGCGATGGCGGCGAGCAGCGTCTCGGTCGGTTGGGCGGGTTACTTCAAAGCGTTCATGGCGAATTTGGGCCTACCTCTTCCAGCCGCGCTGTCGGAAGCGCCTTTGACCAGCAGCGGCGGCATGACCGATATCGCGTTTACCGGTGCGATTATCAATCTACCAGCGATCGGCATCATCGCGGTGCTCTCGGCCTTGTTAGTCGTGGGCATTCGCGCGTCGGCCAGCGTCAACGGTATTATGGTGCTGTTGAAAGTCGTGGTCGTCATGTTGGTGATCGCGCTTGGTCTGCCCTTGATCCAGGCGTCAAATTTGACGCCGTTCATCCCTGAGCCGCAAGGACCCGGCAAGTTTGGGTGGGAGGGGATCGTTGCCGCGTCGGGCGTGATCTTCTTTGCCTATATCGGTTTCGACAGCGTTTCGGTAGCAGCGCAAGAAGCGAAGAACCCGCAGCGCGACTTGCCTATCGGAATCTTGGGATCGCTTGCTATCTGCACGGTGCTCTACATTCTGATGTCGCTGACGATGACGGGGTTGGCGCACTACTCGACGCTTGATGTCGCCAATCCGGTTTCGGTCGCAATTCAAGCGGCGCCATCGCTGCAATGGCTTGAGCCGTTCGTTAACGTTGGCGCGGTGCTCGGACTTTCGACGGTCATTCTAGTGTCGCTCTATGGCCAGACGCGCATCTTCTACGCCATGTCGCGCGACGGCCTGTTGCCGCCGGTGTTTTCGTCGGTGAGCAAGACGTTCGGCACGCCGGTCGCAGGCACGATCATCGTCGGCATCTTTGCCGCTGTGTTCGGTGGGCTGTTTCCGATCAGCATATTGGGCGAACTGGTTTCGATTGGAACGCTTTTGGCTTTTGTGCTCGTTTGCATTGGTGTGATGGTCCTGCGATCGACGCGGCCTAACGTGAAGCGTCCGTTCGTGACGCCGTTGTTCCCGCTCACGCCGCTCATCGGGATCGGCGTTTGTGGCTACATGATGTGGAACTTGCCCGGCGATACATGGGAACGACTAATTTTCTGGTTCTTCTTGGGACTGCTGGTTTTTGCGCTCTACGGCGCGCGTCATATGAAAACGCCGATGTGGCAGCTTGAGGACGAGCCGGCGAAGAAGTAACCGGCCTTAAGCCACGCTCGGTTGCGCCGCTTGTTGTTTGCGCGGCGCGACCTTTAGGGTACGCGTGACGTGCACGACGATCTCGTTTTGCATGTAGGCGAGATCGTTGATGGCTCCGTCATATGTACCGCGCCAGAGCGCATGCCGGCCATTCGCCAGGCGCATGTTCATGACCACGCGCGGGCCGGTTTTGCGCACGGTGCCGTCGAGGACGAGGGCGGCGGCGGATTCGCTCAGGAGTGGCTCGAGGCGCTCGAACTTCTTCAAGCTTGCGGTCAGCTCGCGGGCAATCGTGGTGCCGAGGTAGAGGTGGTTCGGGTCTGGCTTCAGCTCTTTGAGAGGCCGGATTAGAAGGCGCATGGGGCCGTCCTTCGGCAGCGGCTTCGGGCGGCCATGCAGCAGGTGGCGCACGACGAGGCCCAAGATCGCGGCCACGACGGCGAGACCGGCTAGAATCCACAATTGTTCATCAGCGGGCGGCATGCTTTAGGAGACCGTTCTCCGGCGATCTGGCGCTGGTATCACACCCAGACTCACGTATCTTGGCAAGGGTACCTGTTCGTAAGAGGGGAGTTCCGCATGTCCTTCGGCGAGGCGATTGCTCCCTTGGTCGGGCGTTGCATGCTGGCGGCCCTGTTCGTGCTCGCAGGACTGCAGAAGATGCAGAATTGGAATGACAGCGCGTTTGCCATGGCGCAGCACGGGATTGGCGCGATTCCCATACTGCTCGCGCTCAGCGTCGTGGTTGAGATCGGCGCGGGGGTGGGACTGGCGATGGGCTTTCGGACCCGGCTGATGGCCTTGATACTGTTCATGTACACGCTCGTGGTCAGTTTCCTGATGCACGATTTCTGGGCGATCGGCGATGCCGATCTGATGCGCACAGAGATGCAACTCTTCGCCAAGAACATGGCGATCGCCGGCGGTCTGTTGGTGATGGTGGGTCATGGCGCCGGCCGCTGGTCCTACGACAGCTGGCGCGACGCAGACTAAGACGGGCTATTCCAGCACGCTGGGGCGGAACATATCCTGACGCGTGAGGCTGAAGACGATGATCAAGAACGAGTAAGCCGCGAACTCAGCCGCAACCGAGAGCGGTTCGAGTTTCTGGGCCATCGTCAGAACTTGATCCATCGAGGGGACCTTGCCGCTTGCCGTATAAATGAGACCGACATGATGCACGGCCACCGCGACCGCTGCGATGACGAATCCGGGCACAACGCGGCTTACAAGGAACGAGCACAGCAAGCTCAAGGGAAGCGCCCAGAGCGCCCAATCCAACGTGAACACGTGGCCGACGAAGTCGATAAACTGCTTTTCCATAACCCTTACCCACCTGGCCGTTCGGTTCGACGGATCTGTCGTCCGCACGTCACCGCGTCCACACTTTAGATATTGTCACAACCAATGACCGGCGGCGCGAGTCTTTTTCGCGACCGCCGGCTTCAATCGACCTTAGTGATGCCCGTGTCCGCCCCCGCCGCCGCCGGAGCCGACGGAGTTGCGGATGATGTGGACCACAGTAATCACAATCGCGAAGGCCAGGAAATAGACCGTAAGGTCGCCGACGGACATGACTTTCAGCCCGTTCCAGGCGGTCGACGGCAGCGCTGTTGGCTCCGCGCCTTGCGTGACGGTGTAGGCCAGACGAATGAGTCCGAACATCACCAAGGCGCCGACTGTCACCTGGACAATACGGCCAACGCGGCCCAGCACCATGCCTGACGCGACCACCACGACCAGCATGATAACCAAGGAAATCGTGTCAGCGCCGCCAAAAACGCGCATTACGATGTCCCACATTTCTTGCAGAATAGGCATCAACATCAGTTCCCTCCCCCGAGAGTTGTTTGGGAGGAAGAGTATCCGAAAATCCGGCCAGCGCACACGAGCGCGCCACAGTGGGCGCGTGCTTGTGGCGTCCGTGCAACGGTGCTTTTTCGGCGAATTCGCTTGGTGGCTGCGCGATGCGTTGCGACGCTCGCGTGTTAGGCGTGTCCGGCGGCCAGGAGGACGCGCCCGATTTTCAGCGAGTGTGGGGTTTCGACGCCATTGCCGAGGAATGGTGAATTCGTGAGATGGGAGAGGCCGAGCTTCGTCGCCGCCGTGATCATGCCGCCCAGCCGGCGCGTCGCATCGGTGCGGGTGCAGACAAAACGGGTGGCGCCCGTGGCGGCGTAGAGCTCAGCGAGCTCCGTCGCTTCATCGGCATCGAGGCCTGCGGGTATGACCGCCAGCGCGTCGGCGCTGAGGTTTGAGATCAGCGCTTGCGTGGCGCTTAGTTCGGCTCGATCGAAGATGTTGACGCCGGGCGTGTCGATGAAGATCTGTGCGCCAGCGTTCTTTTCGATCAGAGCGCGCGCAGCGTTGGCGTCGTCGATTGTGTGCGCGGTCGCGCCAATGAGGTTGGCGTAGGTTTCGAGTTGCGCGCGTGCGCCGGCCTTGGCTCCGTCGAGCGTGGCGAGAACCGTGGTCGCGCCGGATGTGGCGGCGCGAAGAGCGAGGCGCGCGGCGACACTGGTCTTGCCGGCGCCTGGTGCGCCGATCAGGACGACCGGCCGGGAGGGGAGAATGGGCAGCGGGGACAGCGTGATATGGCGTTCGAGTGCGCGCGCGAGCGAAAGCTCGATGTCACTGGCTTCGAAGGCGGCTGCAGTTTGCGCGAGCGACTGCACCAACGCTTCCGGCAAGCGGTGGAAGGCGAGGGCGGCGGTCAGCTCCTGGACCGAGAATGCCGGCGGTGCCATACGAACCGGCACGGGGGTGCGCAGACGTGCGGCGAGCATTTGTTCCAAGCGCTGCTCGAAGGGTGTGACCACCTCTTCCTGCGCCGGTTCGGCGATCTCGGCCTCGACTTGATCCAACGCTGCGCGGATGACGACGCCACGACCGCGTGCGGCGGTGTCCATCGCGATGATGACGGCTTCCGGTCCCAACTCTTCGCGGACTTGAGCCATTGCGAGGTGGGCAGTGTCGGCGACGAAGGTGCGAACGTGCATCGGTTAGACCTTAGACCTGGCCCAGCGTGCGCAAGCGCGCCGTCGGGTGGATTTCGTTTTGCGACATGACGAATGTTTGCGGGCGAAAGCGTTCGATGATCGAGCGTACATAGGGGCGCGCAATCGGCGAGGTCAGGAGAACCGGCGCCTCGCCCTCGTTGGCGGCGGCGTCGAAGCGGCCGCGCACGGTCTGGATGAATTCCTGGAGCTTTGACGGTGCAAGCGCGAGTTGTTTTTCTTCGCCCTGACCGATCAGTGCTTCCATGAACGCTGCTTCCCAGTTGGGCGACATAGCGATCAGCGGCAGATAGCCGGCGGGCGCCGTGTTCGCGGCGCAGATCTGGCGGGCGAGGCGGGCGCGTACGTGTTCGGTGATCTGCACGGTCGTCGCCGCGCGCGAGGCGGCCTCGGCGATGCCTTCGAGGATCGTCGGCAGGTCGCGGATCGAGACGCGCTCGGCCAACAGCGACTGCAGCACGCGCTGGACGCCCGTGATCGTGATCTGGGAAGGGACGAGATCTTCGACGAGCTTCTTGTGCTCCGGCGCGAGATCGTCGAGCAGCTTCTTCGTTTCCGCGTAGGAAAGAAGCTCGGCCATGTTCTCCTTCAGGAGCTCGGTCAGGTGCGTGGTCAGTACCGTCGCCGGGTCGACGACGGTGAAGCCGCGGAACGAGGCTTCGTCGCGATGACGCTCTTCGACCCAGGCGGCCGGCAGACCGAACGCCGGTTCGCGCGTCGGGCGGCCCGGCAGATCGATCTGACCTCCGCGCGGATCCATGACGAGCAAGTGGCCGGGCATCAGTTCACCCTTGCCGGCTTGCACTTCTTTGACGCGGATCACGTAGTCGTTGGGCGCGATCTGCATATTGTCGATGATGCGAACGGAGGGCATCACGAAGCCCATGTCGGAGGCGATCTGACGGCGCAGCGACTTGATCTGATCGGTCAGGCGATGGCCCTTGGTGTCGTTGATCAGCGGCAGGAGGCCGTAGCCGATCTCGACCTTCAGGTAGTCCATCGCCAGTGCGGTTTGGATCGGTTCGTCGCCGGCGGGCTTTGCTTTCTCGGCAGCGGCGTGTGCGGCGGAGGCGGTCGCTTCGCGCACCCCTTCTTTGCGTTGCGTCGCGACGTAGGCCAGGCCGCCGGCGCCACCGGCCAAGACCATGAAGATCACCGTCGGAATGCCGGGCAGGAACGACATGATGCCCATTACGAAGGAGGCCATGCCGAGCGCCTGGGGATAGTCGGTCAACTGGTGGATGATCGCCTTTTCGGCGGAACCGTCGATGCCGGCCTTCGAGACCATGAAGCCGGCGGCAATGGAGACGAGGAGGGCCGGCAACTGCGTGACCAGGCCGTCGCCGATGGTGAGCAGGGTGTAGGTGTGCGCCGCGTCGCCGAAGCTCATTCCGTGCTGGCCGACGCCGATGATCATGCCACCGATGACGTTGATGAACGTGATCGCGAGGCCCGCGACCGCGTCGCCGCGCACAAACTTCGAGGCACCGTCCATGGTACCGTAGAAGTTCGCTTCGTCTTCGAGCTTCTTGCGGCGCTCGCGCGCATCCTTTTCGTTGATCAGGCCTGCCGACAGGTCGGCGTCGATCGCCATCTGCTTGCCCGGCATCGCATCCAAGGTGAAGCGGGCGGCGACTTCGGCGATGCGGCCCGAACCTTTGGTGATGACGACGAAGTTGACGATTACCAAGATGATGAAGACGATGATGCCGATGACGAAGTTGCCGGTCATCAGGAAGTTGCCGAACGCTTCGATCACGTGGCCGGCAGCGGCCGTGCCTTCGTGACCGGCGCTCAAGATCAGCTTGGTCGAGGCCAGGTTCAACGACAGGCGCAGCATCGTCGCGATGACGAGGATGGTCGGGAAAGTTGAAAGCTGCAGGGGACGCTCGATGAACAGCGCTGTCATCAAGATGAGCACGGAGAGCGCGATCGACAGGCCGAGCGACATGTCGAGCAAGACTGTCGGCAACGGAAACAGCAGCACGGCGATGATCGCCATGACGCCAATCGCGAGCGACAAGTCACCGCGCTTGAACATGTCAAGGCTGACGGCGATGACTCCGCCGGAGACGGGAGGTCTTACTGCGGCAGTTGCTTCGGCCATTTAGGGACCTCTAACTCAGTAGGCGAGACGGGCTTCACCACCGCCGGGCAGGGGCACGCGCACACCTTCTTCGGTGTATTGCTTCAACTTGTTGCGCAGCGTGCGGATCGAGATGCCGAGGATGTTCGCCGCATGCGTACGATTGCCGAGGCAATGGTCGAGCGTTTGGATGATCAGATCGCGCTCGACATCGGCGACGGTGCGGCCGACCATTTCGCGGTTCACCGCTTCGGCGGCTTGCGCGGCGCGCGCGATCGCTGCCGGGGTCGTGATCGGGACGACGTCGCCGACCTTCGAGCCGTCGGGCAAACGGATCGCGGCTTCCGTGATCTCGGGACCTTGGGCTAGAAGCACGGCACGGTGCATCGTGTTTTCGAGTTCGCGCACGTTGCCGCGCCAACTGTGAGCGGCGAGCGCTGTCTTGGCGCTGGCAGCCAGCGGGCGTGCCGCGATGCCGTTCGTCTCGGCATATTTGCGCGTGAAGTGTTCGGCCAACGCCAGAATGTCAGCCGGACGCTCGCGGAGCGGCGGGATCTTGAGATTCACGACATTCAAGCGATAGAGCAAGTCTTCGCGGAAGGTGCCGTCGCGTACGGCTTGCGCCAAGTCGCGGTTCGAGGTCGCGATGATGCGGATGTTGACCTTGATCGGCTTGCCGCCGCCGACGCGATCGATGACGCGCTCTTGCAGGGCGCGCAACAGCTTCGCTTGCAGGCGGACGTCCATCTCCGAGATTTCGTCCAGCAGCAGCGTGCCGCCGTCGGCTTCTTCGAACTTACCGATGCGGCGCGCCACGGCGCCGGTGAAAGCGCCCTTTTCGTGGCCGAACAACTCGGACTCGAGCAGGTTGTCCGGGATCGCGGCGCAGTTGATGGAGATGAATTGCTTGTCGGCGCGGTTCGACTTGCGGTGCACGTGTTGGGCGAGCACCTCTTTGCCGGTACCGGATTCACCGGTGATCAGGATCGAGGCTTCGCTTGGCGCGACCTGCTCGGCCAACGCGATGACGTTGGCCATCGCCTTGTCTTCGAAGATCAACGCGTGGTTTTCGTCAGCGACGGCGGCCAAGACGGCTGCGATCAGTGCCGCGTCGGGGGGCAGGGGGATGTATTCCTTGGCGCCGCCCTTGATCGCTTCGACGGCAGCCGCCGGATCGGTCGAGATGCCGCAAGCCACGATCGGGACATGGATGCGTTCGGCCTGAAGGCGCGCCGAAAGCTCTGCGATCGGCTGCGCGACGTCGACCATCAGCAGGTCGGCGCCGCGGCCGTCGCGGAGTTCCGCCATGGCCTGTTCAATCGTCGTCGTGTGGGCGACTTTCGCACCCTTCGCGATCGCGATCTTGGTGGCCGCGCCGATTTGGCCGTTCAGTTGTCCGACAATGAGAAGACGCATAGTTTGTTCTTTCGATTATTCGTTCTTCTGTTTCTTAGGTCCGGTCGCCCTTGACGATTTCCGTCATGGTGATGCCGAGCCTGTCTTCCACCAAAACCACTTCGCCACGCGCGACCAGGCGGTCGTTCACGTAGATATCGATTGCTTCGCCGATCTTGCGATCGAGTTCGACCACGGAGCCGCGGCCGAGCTTCAAGAGCTGGCTTACTTCCATCGTCGACTTGCCGAGCACGGCCGAGACGTTGACCGCGACGTTGAACACGGCATCGAGATCGCTCGCCGTGCGCTTGACCTCGGGTTCGGCCGGCTGATCGAGGGCGACGGGCGTTGTCGTTTGCAGGTCGGGCAGGGTGACGTCGGTTGTTTGTGACATCGTCAGCTCTCTTCACTCGAATTGGAGGAGCGCCAGCGTTCGGCGCATTGTTCGATCGTGGCAAAGGTCTCGGCGAGATCGCGTTCGATACCGCCGTCGGCCCATTCGACCCGGCAGTCGGCACCGGTCAATCCGGGTTCGGCGAGGATCACAACACGGCCGGTGTAGCCGTGTTGTTGGGCCAAGGCGTCAATGTCGGCGCGCAGCGCTTCGGCGCAGGCGGTCGACACGTGAACGACAAGGCGCGGTTCGCGATGCAGCTTGTGGAGGCAATCGGCGACGAGTGCTTCGACCTCTTTCTCAGGGAACGCGGCGAGCGCTGATTCGGCCAACTTGCGGGCGACTTGCAGCGCGAGTGCCGCGCTTTCCTGGCGTAGCGTCAGTAGCGTGCCGTCCATGGCGCCGATCAAAGCATTCAAGCGTTGCGCGACCGCGCCCATCGTGGCGGCGCGCAACGCGCCCGCCTGTGCTTCGGTGTCGGCTTTGCCTTGTGCAAAGGTTTCCTTGCGGATTGCTTCGACTTCGTCGGACGAATATGTGCTGCGGGCGCGCGGAGCGGCGCCTTGCGCGGAACCCTTGGTGCCGAACACGTTGTCGAAGTTGAATTTGACGGGGCGGGCCTGACTCATGATCAGTACACCAGCTCGTCTTCGGCGTTGCCCTTGGAGATCATGATCTCGCCTTTGGCAGCCAGGTCCTTGGCGACGTTGACCATGCCCATCTGGGCTTCATCGACGTCTTTCAGACGCAGCGGGCCCATGGCTTCCATGTCATCTTTGAGGATCTTGCCCGCGCGCTCGGACATATTCGAGAAGAAGAGATCGCGCAGGGTCGGCGACGCGCCTTTGAGCGCGACGCCAAGCTTGTCCTTGTCGATGGCGCGAAGCAGCGTTTGGATCGAGCCCGAGTCGAGCTTGCCAAGATCCTCGAACGTGAACATCAGCGCCTTGATCCGCTCCGCGGCCTCGCGGTTGCGCTCTTCGAGCGCCGTCATAAAGCGGCCTTCGGTTTGACGGTCGAAGTTGTTGAAGATCTCGGCCATCAGCTCGTGCGCGTCGCGCTTGGCGGTGCGGGCGAGGTTCGTCATGAACTCCTGACGCAGCGTGTGCTCGACCTTGTCGAGAATGTCCTTTTGCACCGACTCGAGCCGCAGCATGCGGCCGACGCATTCGAGCGCGAAGTCTTCCGGGAGCGCCGCGAGAACGCGCGAGGCGTGCTCGGACTTGATCTTGGTCAGAACGACGGCGACGGTCTGCGGGTACTCGTTCTTCAGATAGTTCGCGAGCACTTGCTCGTTCACGTTCGAGAGCTTGTCCCACATCGTGCGGCCGGCAGGGCCGCGGATTTCTTCCATCACGACGCCGACGCGTTCCTTGGGCAGGAACTTCTGCAGCAACCGCTCGGTCGTGTCGTAGGAGCCCATGACCGAACCGGTCGAGGAGATTTGCGAAACGAAATCGACCATCAGCCGCTCGGTAAGAGAGGCGGACACGGTGCCCAGGTTCGACATGACCTGGGAGACCTCTTTGACTTCGTCGTCGTCGAGCGACTTCCAGATCGGTGCGCCATGCTCGTCGCCGAGGGCGAGCAAGAGCACGGCGGCGCGCTCGGGGCCGGTCAGGCTCTTGACGTCGTCGCGGGCGGCTTTGGTCGTGGGTGTCTTAGACATGATCGATCATCCGCGTGCTCATGCCGTCTCATGCAGCCATTGGCGCATGATCGACGTCGCTTCGTCGGGGTGTTTGGCCACAATCTCGCCCACCTTGCGGACGGAGGATTCCTTCACCTGACCTTCGACCTGCGAGATGTCGATCATCGCTTGGACGCCGGATTTCGGCGCCGGCAATGCGCCGGCAGACGTTGGGGCCCCCAATGCGTCGATCGGGGCACCTTGGGGTAGCGCGCCGGCGGAACCCGCGGGCGCAGGCAATGCTTGCGAGGCGAGCATGCCTCCTTGTTGCGGCGAGGTCAGCGCTTTGATCAGCGGACGGATCACGAAGAAAATCAGGAGCAGGGCGATGAAGCCCAAGCCGCCGTACTGCGCGATGCGCCAGTAGTCCTCTTTGACGAGGCCCATGAACGGTTCTTCGGCGGGCGGCAGGACTTCGGCTTCCGGTTGGCTGAAACGCAGGTTCACGACTTTCAGCTGGTCGCCGCGCTTTTCGTCGTAGCCGATCGCCGAGCGCACGAGCTGCTCGATCTGCTGCATTTCTTCGGCGGCGCGCGCTTGATAGGTGCGCGTGCCTTTGTCGTCGGTCGTGTAGTTGCCGTCGACGGCGACCGCCACGGACAGACGCTTGATGCGGCCGCCTTCTTGGACCTCGGTCGAGGTCGTCTTCGAAATTTCGTAGTTGATGGTTTCTTCGTTGCGGTTATCCGACGACGAATTCGCGCCGCCGGCCGCGCCGTCGCCGCCGGGTAGAGAGTTCGTCACGGTCACGCCGCCACCGCCTTTGCCGTCTTGGTTGCTGGCCTGGGCCTGGGTCGATTGCGTTGAGCGGATGACCTGACCGTCCGGATCGAACGTCTGGCTTTCCTTGGTGATGCGGTTGTAGTCGATGTCGGCGGAGATCTGCACCCGCGCGCGGCCGGGGCCGACAACGCTCGTCACAATGTCTTCGACTTGGGCGCGCATGCGGTCTTCAAAGCTTGCGATGCGTTCATCGTGAGCGATCGTCGAACCCGCCGGGGCGGCGCCGCCGCCCAGCATGACACCTTTTTCGTCGATAACCGTGACCGCGTTCGCGCTCATGCCGGGAACGGCCGAAGCGATCAGGTTTTGAATGGCTTGGACTTGGGCGGCTGCGATCGTGCCGCGGGCGCGGATCACGACGGAGGCCGCGGGTTCCGGGTTCTTCTCGCTGAAGAGTTCGCGCTTGGGGATCGTCAAATGTACGCGCGCGTTCGAGATTGACGAGAGCGAGCGGATCGTGCGCGCAAGTTCGCCTTCGAGGGCGCGGATCAGATTGACGTTCTGGACAAAGCTCGTTTGACCGAACGTATCCGATCGATCGAAGATTTCGTAGCCGACCGAGCCACCTGCCGGGAGACCGTCTCCGGCAAACTGCATGCGCAGCTTCAGCACTTGGTCGGAGGGCACGAGCACGGTCGAGCCTTCGCCCTGCAACTCGTAGGGCACTTTCATTGCGTCGAGGCGGGTGGCGATCTCGGAAGAGTCGCGCGGGTCGAGGTTCGAGAACAGCAGGGCCTTGGGCGTATCAGAAATGCCGCCGGACACGTACATGAGCACGCCGACGGCGACGGCCGTGAGGCCCGCCATCGCGAACAGTCTCGCGACGCCAATCGTCTTTAGTATCTCGGACAAGGCAACTGCTCCCGCACCGCTTTATTCGTCTTGTGCGCCAAATCTGCACAGACACGCTTGGAGCGCCTCTTGCGGCTTGGCATAGGCAAAAATTACCCATGCCGCGGTAAAGTTCGGGTTAGTGAGAAATGACCAAAACATAAAAGGCCGGGCGATGGGAAACCCATGCCCGGCCTTGCATTTCAATAATCCGTTTACGGACTAATTGCGGTATTGTTGAACTCGCGTCGTGCGAAGGCCCGCCAGGCCGTACTTATCGATCGCACGCTGCCAAGCCAGAAACTCCTCGACCGTCAGCGTATAACGGTTGCAAGCCTCTTCCAGGCTGAGCAGGCCGCCACGGACCGCAGCGACAACCTCAGCCTTGCGGCGGATTACCCAGCGCTTTGTGCCGGGCGGCGGCAAATCGGCAATCGTCAGCGGACTCCCGTCGGGTCCGATCACGTAGGTCACGCGGCCATGCCGTTCTTCGCTCATCACCATAAGCCCTCCTGCACACTCAAACTTAGACACCCCATTGCCGCGAAGCGTACCGGACCCCCATGAATTCGAGGTCAAAAAGCACGGTTTACGCGGCGTTGCTGTGTTCTCAGCAACTCCTATGCCAGTCGAAATGGGGCATTCATTTGTATGAACGCCCCACCGTCACTACCGCTTCAAACGCGTGAGTTCGTCGAGCATTTCGTCTGCGGTCGTTATGATTTTCGACGCTGCGCTGTACGCGCGTTGGATGACGATCATGTTCGAGAACTCGCGCGCGATGTCGACCGTCGACTGTTCCAAAGCGAGATTCGAGATCGAGCCCGCGCCACCGACGTCTGCCGCCTTGAAGGACGGCCCGCCGGACTCGACCGACGCGCGATAGGCGTTGCCGTTCAGGGCGCTCACGCCGTCCGCGTTTTGGAAGGTGGCGATCGGCAGCTTGTACATTTTCTTTTCGATGCCGTTCGTGAACAAGGCGATAACGAAGCCTTGCTCGTCGACGCGCACGCCGCTCAAGCCGCCGAACAGAGTGCCGTTGATGTTGGTGCCGTAAAGCGTGGATGTCGTGTCGAACTGAGTGAACCCATCAGCCAGACCCGGCGTGCCGAAGTCGAAGTCGATCGGCTGCGGCGCCAAGCCGGATGCGGCGACGAACGGTATTGTGATCGAGGTCGGCGGCGTGGGCGTCGCGACCGTGCCGTCGGTGTTGAAGGTAATGGCGCCGGTCGCGATCGGGTTGGCGCCACCGATGTCGGCCGCGTTGCCGTCGTAGATCGCTTCATAGGCCCAGGTATTCGCCGCGGTCTTGACGAAGGCGAGTCGAACCGGCCGGGCGGAGCCCTGGCTGTCGTAGATTTCGATCGAGGTCTCGAACTGCGGCGAGACGGCCCCGGAGTTCAAGTCGCCTGCAGTGTAGGCGCCGACAGGGACCGTGCTCGACTGCAAGTTGGCGCGCAGTTCGGCGGTCGTCGTCGGCAGCGCGGTGCCGGTCACTTGGCCAAGGTTGACCAGGGTCATATCGGCGGCGTTGGTCGGCGGGTTGCCGTTTACGTCCAGCGCCCAGCCTTGCAGGAAATAGCCGCCGGCATTGCGCAGGAAGCCGTTCGCGTCCTTCTGGAAAGCGCCGGCTCGGGTGTAGAGCAATTCGCTCACACCTGGGTTTTGGACAGGCGTGTCGGTGACGACAAAGAAGCCCTGGCCCGAGATCGCGAGATCCGTCGCGGAGCTCGTTTGCAGCAGGTTGCCTTGACCGGTGATCTCCGGGACCGCGACCGCCTTCACACCGCCGGCAGCGAAGTCGCCTTGTGTGCCGGTCGAGCTCAACAGCGTCGAGAACTCGGCCTTCGTCGATTTGAATCCGACCGTGTTGACGTTCGAGATGTTCGTCGAGGTTGTGGCCATCGCGCGGCTGTTCGCCGCGAGACCTGCAACGCCCGTATAAAGCGCACCATAGAGACTCATAACTTCACTCCTGTTTTGCGGCGAGAAGCGGGACTCTTCGAGTTGGCCGCTTCGTTCATTTCCTCATGCGCGCCGCTTTGCGACGCGCTCGTTCACTTCAATCCGACGATGTCGCCGAGTTTCACGGCGCGCTTGCCGATCAAAACCAGCGGTTCGACGCCCGACATATCGACTTCCTTGACCTGGCCGACGCCCCAGACGCCCTTGTCGATCGCTTTGCCGTCCGCCGTCTTGGCGATGACGGAGAGGCGATAGGTGCCGTCGGCGACGGTCGTGCCGGCGTTGTTCTTGCCATCCCAGGTGATCTCGTGCGTGCCGACCGTCTTGTCGCCGCCCGAGAGCGTGCGTACGACGCGGCCGTTCAAATCGGTGACGGCGAGCTCGAGCGTTGCTGCGTCCTTCGGCAGCGCGTAGCGCCACGCCGCCGAACCGCCATCGAGCGACGTCGCGTCGCCCGCGGTCAATGCGGTCTTGCCCAGGTAGCCGACGGCGTTGGCACCGGCGGCGGACTTTGAGAGCGCGATCAGCGAGTCCAAGCTTTGGTTCGTGTTGATTTGCTGCTCGACCTGCGAATAGGAGACGAGCTGCTCCGTGAATTTCGTCGAGTCGAGCGGCTCCAGCGGATCTTGGTTCTGCAGCTGCGTGGTCAGCAGTTTCAAGAACGTGTCAAAGTTGCCGCTCAGCGACTTCTGCGCTTTGGTTTGTGCGGCTGCGGCGGCGGCTCCGACGGCGTCAATGGTCATGGTGCTCTATCCGGTTAGACGCGAATGTCGACGCCGTCGCGTTCGCGAACGGTGACATAGGCGGTGAGGGCTTGTTCCTTGGCGGCGCCGGCGGCTGCTTGCGCGTCCGCGAAGGCCGGCCAGCCGACGAAAGGCTGATGGCGTTGCTGACCATTCCCCTGCGACAGGGAGAAGCTCAGCGAATTCGAGCCGACATCGAGGCCGGCTTGTCGCAACTGTGACTCAAGCTGACGGGCGTCGCGCTGCAGCAGGTCGAGTGTTTCAGGACGTTCGGCGCGAAGGGCGGCATGGATGCGGCCGTCGTCGGCGACGCTCAGCGAGATTTCGAGCTTGCCGAGTTCGGCCGGGTGAAGGGTGATGTCGAACTGGCTGACGCCGGCCTCGGCCTTGCGCGCTATGTTGACGGCGAGTGCGTCGAGCGGCACCGAGGTTGGTTGCGTGGGTGTCATCGTCACCGTGACCTTCGGCGTGTCGATGACGGCTTGAGCGGGAGCGGCGGCAACGGCGAACGCTTGCGGGTTTGCGGTCGGCGCCGTCGCGTTTTGATGCGCCGGCTGTTGCGCCAGGCTGCCGGCGTTCGCATTCGACTGGAACGAGGCGTTGCCCGAACCGTTTTCCGCGGTCTTGGCAGCGTGATCGACGGCCGGGGGTTGAAGCTGCGGGGCCGCGTCTGTTTGCGCCGGAGCGGTTGTGCTCTTGAGTTCGGTCTTCTTTGCGTGCGGCTGCTGCGGTGTTGCGGTCGGCTTCTGAGTGTTCAGTGCGGCCAGCAGTTCGGGCGGTAGCGTTTGTTGTCCGGGTGCGGCTGCGGTGACGACGGCATCTGCCTTAGGCGGTGCGGCGGCCTGATCAGCTTCCGCCACAACGATGGAGCCGCGCAGGCCGAGTTGAGTGACTGCAGATTGAGTCGTTTGAACGTCATTGACCGCCGTTACGGTAGCTGCGGGTGCCGGTTGGACCTGCAGGGCCTGAAGCGCGGCCTGCATCGCAGCGAGTTGAGCCGTAAGCGTCGCATCGGGGTTGACGGCTGAAGCGTCACCGCCGTTTGCGAGAACGACGATGGGCGATGATTGAATGTCGCCTTGAGTCGTTTTGCCTTCGACGGCCGGTGCGGTTGCGGCCTTGCCGTTCAATAGCTGACCGGTGGTCAGACCGACGGCGGCTTCGAATTCCGACAGTAGCGCGGCGAACGCGTCGCCTTGACCGCTTTGCGCGCCTTGCGTGTTCGCAGCAACGACCGCACCGGCCGCGGCGGGCAGGGCAGTTGGTGCGAAGAAGGCGGCGATATCGGTCATGGCACTCGCAGTTGTTCGACGCACGCATGGCGTCGCGAGTGTTGTTAGCAAGGGCCTTGCCAGCAGAATCGCCGCGGATTTGCGCGGGCCGGCATTCGGCGTGCGGCAGAGTTTGCAGGCTCGTCCGGCAGATTCGACCGCGCGAAAACTGCCGCTCTCGGGCTGGCACCGGGGTTGCAGACTCAATCGCGAAGCAGCAGGTCAGGTTCACGCCTCCATGTGTGTTGTGTCGCTCGGAACAGAGGAATTGCGCGGGTTTTCCTGCGCGCCGCCTCTTTGCGCGCGCATGCATGCGGGCAGAAATTGCGGCATCGGCGGGCAAAAGCTGCCGGTCGCGGCGAAGGTTTAGGAGACGTCTATGTCGCTCAACTCGGCCATGTCGTTGAATGCGATCCTGAATACGGCGACGAGCGGGTTGCAGTCTAACCAGACGGCACTGCGCGTCACGTCGAACAACATCGCGAACGTCAATACGGAAGGCTATCACCGGCGCTTGGTCGATTTCGGGCCGCGGCTTACGGCCGGGCAGTTGACGGGCGTTTCGGTCGATCAGATTCGCCGTATTGCCGACGAGTTCCTGGCGAGCGAAGCTAGTTCGTCGGCAGGGGCGTTGGGTAAGGCCGAAGTTCTGAAGGACTTCTTCTCGCGAGCGCAGGACCTGATCGGTTCGCTGAACGGCGGCTCATCGCTCGACACGCGCATTTCCAGCGCGATGTCTGCGCTGACGCAGCTCAGCGTCGATCCGTCGTCGTTGGCGCGGCGCAACTCGGCGTTGTCGTCGATCACCGCCGCTTTGAGCGCGATTTCGGGAATTGCTTCCAATCTGCAGGGGCTGCGGCAAGATGCGAACACGCAGCTCAAGACGAATGTCGCGAACGTCAATGATCTGATCTCGAAGATCTACGACCTAAACAAGTCGATCAAAGGCGCGGTCGCGAACGGCGATACGGCGAGCGGGCTGTTCGATCAGCGCGACCGGGCGATCAGCGACCTGGCGAAGTTTGTCGATATTCGTTCTTACGAGCAGGCCGATGGGCGTGTGTTTGTTTCCTTAGGCGACGGAACGGCGCTGGTTTCCGACTTGAGCTCCGAATTTCGCTATCCGGGACCTTCGGCCGTCGGGGCGACCACCTCCTTTCCATCGTTGACTTTGCAGCGGACGAATCCCGAGGGCGGCAACGACGTGGGTCCGCCGGTCGCGCTTGAGGGGCGTATCCAGGGCGGTTCGATCCGCGGTTTGCTCGACATGCGCGACAAGGCGCTGCCGGATTTGGCGGAGCAGTTGGGTTTGATCGGCTCGACGCTGGTCGAACAGCTCAACGCCATTCACAACGATAGTGCCGCGGTGCCGGCGCCGTCGAGTTTGACCGGACGCAATACGGGACTTGCGGGCGGCGATCCGCTTAACTTCACCGGCAATGCGACCATTGCGATCGTCGACGGCGGCGGTGCGTTGGTGCAGCGGCTCGATATCAATTTGGCGAGCTATGCGACGGTCAACGATCTGGTGACTGCGATCAACGCCGGGTTGGGCGCGAACGGATCAGCGACGTTTACGAACGGCGTGCTTTCGATCAGTGCAAGCCCCGGCAACGGGGTGGCGATGCTGCAAGATCCGGCGGCGCCGGCGTTGCGCGGCGGACGGGGCTTGTCGCAGTTCTTCGGCTTGAACGACCTGGTCACGAGTGCGAGCCCGTCGAGCTTTGCGACCGGTGTTGCCGGCGGCGATGCGCATGGATTCAACGTCGGCGGTCAAGCCGACTTCGTGTTGCGCGGCGCATCGGGGCAGATTCTGCGAACGTTCAGCGTCCCGGTTGGTGGCACGACAGTGAACGATATGATCACGAGCCTGAATACGGCGGCCGGCGGCATGGCGACGTTCGCTCTCGATGCCAATGGGCAAATGACGATGACGCCGGCGGGGGCTTATCCCGGGGCGCGGCTTGAGGTGACGAACGACACGACCGCGCGCGGGACCACGGGCCTCAGCATGAGCCAGTTCTTCGGCTTGGGCACCGCAATGCGGCAGAACCAGGCTGCGGCGCTTTCGGTCAGGAGCGACATCACGACGAATGCGGCGAAGCTTGGGCTTGCGCAGCTCGATCTTCTACCGACGACCTCGCCGGGCGATGTGGTGCTCGGTGTCAGCGACAACCGCGGGGCGCTTCGCTTGGCGGGTATCGCGAACGCGAACTATTCGTGGAGCGCAGCCGGCGGGCTTGGTTCGGGTACGATGTCGATCGGCGATTATGTGGCGCAGGTGATGGGCTCGCAGTCCGATATGCTCAACTCGGTCAAGGCCGATCAGATTTACCGCCAGGACGTGAGCGAAGAGATCGCGACGCGCAAGTCGTCGATCGAAGGCGTCAATATCGACGAAGAACTTTCCAACATGATGGTCTTTCAGCAGGCGTACAACGCGTCCGCCCGGCTGATGTCCGTCGTCCAACAGATGTACGACACGCTTTTCGAAGTTGTGAGATAGGGTGAGGATACGCCATGCTTGATCGCGTAGGCACGTGGACGTTCGGCCAGGGTTTGGTCAACGAGTATTCGCGCATTCAAACGCGGATGCTGACCGCGCAGCAGCAGATTTCGACCGGCAAGGTCGGCGATCAGTTCGCCGACGTGAAAGACAAGGCGGGCGTCTTGGCTTCGGCGAAGCTGAAGTCGGCGGCGATCGACTCCTATTCGGCGACGACCAAGGAAGTGCTGAACAAGCTCGATATTCAGGATCTGCATTTGCAGCAGTTGAGCGACATTGCCGGGCGGCTACGCGCGGCGATCGGCGATGCGATCTCGACGGGCCATGCGCCGGCGATGATGGAGGAGGTCAAGAACCTCTACAACGAAACGGTGAGCATTCTGAACGCGCGGATCGATGGCAAATATGTCTATGGCGGCTCACGCACGGACCAACCGCCGGTGAATACGCCGGACCTGGCGTCGCTCGTGGGCGTGCCGACGGTGTTCGATGCGTTCGACAATACGGCGGTCAAGCAAACGCAGCGGATCGACGAGAACGAGGTCATCGAGACCGGGATGCTGGCCAGCGATATCGGACTTGGCCTGATGCAGACATTCAAGGACATCGGCACGTTCGATGCCAGTGCGAACGGTCCGTTCGGGTTCACGTCCACGGCCGCGCAAACCACGTTCCTGATTGCCGAGCACGCGTCGATGCCTGCCGTGCAGGCGGATGTGAACACCTATGCGGCGATCAATGGGTCGCGCCATGCGCAGGTGACGGCGGCGCGCGACCGGCACGAGAGCATGTCGGCGTACTTCACCAAGTTCATCGGCGACATCGAAGACGTCGACCTGTCGGAAGCGGTGGCACGGCTCAACCAGGACCAGGTGGCGGCGCAAGCAGCGGGGCGGATGATCGCGCAGATCAGCCAGATGTCGTTGCTGGATTTCATGAGCTAATCCTGATTGTCGCAGGCGTTTAGCTTGCGCGGGCGCCGCGGCTCCCTATATTCGCGCCGCCATGATGAGTACCGACGATATTCGCGCGCTTATGAATCTGCCCGGCGAGCCGGCGCGGACGCGCGTCGTTGCGGCCATGTCGGGCGGCGTCGATAGCGCGGTCGCGGCGGCGCTGGCCAAGCGTGCCGGTTATGACGTTGTCGGCGTGACGCTGCAGCTCTACGCGAGCGACGGGCAGCCAAAGCGTAAAGGCGCATGCTGCGCTGGCCAAGACATTTATGACGCCAAGGTGGCGGCGGAGCGGATCGGCATTCCGCACTACACGCTCGACTATGCGGAGCGGTTC
>CAZJOM010000021.1:49144-50652 GCA_964547645.1 uncultured Flavobacteriaceae bacterium | reverse complement strand
ACCGTCCCCAACAGCGAAGTCCGCCACCTCCACTCTGGCAAAACCGGCGTGGACTACGACATCTTCATCGCCCTGCCGCCGGGCTACGCCAAAGCGAAACAGACCTATCCCGTCGTCTACATGCTCGACGCCGACTACTCGTTCGCTCTTGTGCGCAACATCGTGCAACACTTCATCGAGCGGGAAAACCTGCCGCCGATGATCCTTGTCGCGATCGCTTACCCCGGCGCAGCCGCTGACCGCGAGGTCTACCGGATGAACCGCACCCGCGATTACACGCCGGTCTACGCCCCTGACGGCGGCTATGGCGCCGAGTTCCAAAAGGTTTCCGGCGGTGCGCCGAAATTCCGCGCCTTCTTCCGCACGGAACTTGTTCCATACATTGAAAAACACTTTCGCGCCGATCGTCGCGATCGCACGATCATCGGCCATTCCTACGGCGGCCTCTTCGCGACTTACATTCTTCTGACCGAGCCCGAGTTGTTCACGCGCTACGTCGTTGTGAGCCCCTCCCTTTGGTACGCAAACCGCACCGCGCTCACGATGGAGGAAGCGGCGGCGGGCGCGAGGCCACAAGCCAGCGTCTTCTTTGCCGTCGGCTCGTTGGAAAATCAGCCGCAAGTGAACCGCGCCATGGTCGACGATTTGGAAGAGCTCGTGACGAAGCTGAAGAGCCGCAACAACCCAAAACTTCAAGTGCGCTTGAAAATCTATGACGGCGAAACGCACAACAGCGTCTTCCCGGGCGCCGTCACGCGTGGGCTTTTGACTGTTTTCGAAGGTGCACAGCCTTAAGCCGCGAGACCGCGTTCTTTCAGAGCGGCGTGATAACCTGTGAAAAGTGCCTTGATCTCGGCCGCTTCCGCCTCGCTCATCGCAGCCTTCGATGCCAGCTTACCTTCCAACATCGCCGCAAAGCGCGATAGCGCCGTCGCACCCGCCATCGCTCCCGCACTCTTCAACGAGTGCGCAATCCGCACGGCCTCTGCATCGGCCCGGCCATCGCGCGCAACCTGCGCCAACAGATCGAGTTTCGGCACCGCGTCGGCGACGAATGTCTCGATCAGCAGCTGCAGCATCTCGTCGCCCGAGTCGACGCGGAAACGCTCGATTACGTCCCAATCCACGATCGACGCTTGCGCGAGCTTCTCGGACGACCGCGCGGCGTCGAACCGATTGCGCCCCTGCAACGCATCGGCAATCGCGATGATAAGTTCTTCCTTCCGGAACGGTTTGCCGACATGGCCGTTCATGCCCGCCGCGCGGCACTGCTCGATGTCTTGTGCAAACGCGTTGGCCGTTAGCGCCACGACCGGTATCCGTGCCCTTTCATCCTTGAGCGAGCGAATAGCCTTCGTCGCGTCGAGCCCATCCATCTCAGGCATATGCACGTCCATCAGCACCAAGTCGTAGGTCCGCTGACGAACCGCATCGATGGCTTCCAAACCGTTGCCGACAAAATCGGGCGAAATGCCGAACTTCGCCAGCACCGACCGCGCGACGAGCTG
>CAZJOM010000021.1:46090-49044 GCA_964547645.1 uncultured Flavobacteriaceae bacterium | reverse complement strand
AGCCGGTCTGCCGGAATCCCGATCCCGGTATCGACAACCGCAATCCGCAGCATCGCGTCACCGTGGTGCAGCGTGGCGCTCGCCTTCAGTGTAACGCCACCCTTGTCTGTGAACTTCACTGCGTTGCCGAGCAGGTTGAGAATGATCTGGCGAATACGGCCGGGGTCCGCATTGATGAACTGCGGGACGTCGGCGTCGATATCGACCTTAAGTTCGATCGCCTTCGCATTGGCGCGTGGCAGCACGATCTCGCTTGAATAGCTGAGCAGCGAATGCACGTCGAAAGAGACCCGCTCGAACTGCATCGCCTGCGCTTCAAGTTTGGAAAAGTCCAGCACGTCATTAATGATCGAAAGCAAGCTCTCCGCCGATTCGCGAATAGTCGATGCACTTCGCCGCTGCTCGGCCGAAAGGTCGGTGTCGAGCAGAACGCCGGTCATACCCAACACCCCATTCATGGGCGTGCGAATCTCGTGGCTCATCATCGCCAAGAATTCCGACTTGGCTTTGCTCGCCGCCTCGGCCGCATCGCGCGCATCCGCAAGCGCCCGCTCGACCGCCTTGCGTTCTGTGATGTCGGCGATATAGCCGTGAATCAACGGCACGCCATCGGCACCAACGCCGGACTTCCGACCGCGCTCGAACACCCAGCGCATGGAGCCGTCCTTGCGGAACAGCCGGTACTCGATCTCGTAGGAACGATCGGTCTCAATAGCTTTAGAAATGAGCTCGGATGCCGGCTGCGCATCATCGGGATGCACCAGCGAAGCAAAGCTGCGCACCCGATTGCCGAGGAAGTCGCTACCCGGATGCCCGGTCAGCTTCTCAATACCGGGACTGATGAACTGCATTGTCCATTCTTTGTCGACGCGACAGGTGAAGAACACCTCTTCGATGCATTCGACCAGGTTGCGCACACGGTTGTTCGTTTCCTCAAGCGCGAATTCCATCTCCTTGCGCGCGCTAATGTCGATCGAAAAGCCTTCGAGGATAGTGGGCTTCCCGCGTTCGTC
Organism: uncultured Flavobacteriaceae bacterium; assembly: GCA_964547645.1. Classification (GTDB taxonomy): domain Bacteria; phylum Pseudomonadota; class Alphaproteobacteria; order Micropepsales; family Micropepsaceae; genus SZUA-430. The sequence continues at coordinate 48,031 of CAZJOM010000021.1, read as the reverse complement.
GAACGCCGTGGCGCTGCCGCGCTCCATGAGCCACTTCGTCTCGCCGCTGGGCAGAACCACCCGGTACTCGATTTCGTAAGGTTCCTTGCGGCGCAGCGCGCCGAGGACTGTGCGCTCGTACCGGCCGAGATCATCGGGATGCATCAGCTGAAGGCCGATCGACGGTTTTCCGATCACGTCGGTCGGATCGAATCCCAACTGCTTTTTGATACTGGGGCTATAGTATTCCATGATCGGCGGCTTGCCGAGCCGCGCCCGGAACAGAACGCCGTCGATGTTGGCGGTCAGGTCGGCCAGCCGTCGCTCACGCTCGGCCAGCTGTTCGCGCAGATTGTGTTGGTCGGTAATGTCGAAGATCAAGCCGTCGGCGAAGCACGGCAAGCCGTTCTCGTCCGGCTCCGTGGCGCAGCCGCGCTCCAGCATCCACCGCTTCGATCCGTCGAGATGCGTGATCTGATACTCGATTTCGTAGGGACGCATCTCACGGTTGGCGGCGACCACGACCTCGCGATAGCGCGCCAGGTGCTCTGGATTCATTCGTTCCAGCGTTAGCGAGGGCTTCCCGATGAACTCTTCCGCCGGCAGTCCAAGCATCTTCTGAACGCCAGGGCTGATGTAGTCGATTGTGACCGGGGAGGTGAGCCGCGCGCGGAACATCGCGCCGTCCAGGCTTGTGGTCAGCGCGGCAAGCCGCGAGTCGCGCTCGTTGACCGCCTGCTCCAGCCTCTTTTGGACGGTAATGTCGGACATAAAGCCAGACACCAGTTTCTGACCGTCGGAAGTCTTCCCCGTCGTGCGCCCGCGCTCGAAGACCCAGCGTTCCTCACCGCTTTTCGTCACGATCCTATAGGTCATCTCGAAGGCACGGCCTTGCGCCGCCGCCCCCACTTCCCGCACATGCGCCCGATCGTCGGGATGAACCAGGTCGCCGAGCGACAGCGTGTTGTTTTCAAGAACGTCCGCCACCGGATAACCCGTCAAACGCTCGAACGACGGGCTCAGATAGGTTGCGGTCCAATGATCGTCTGCGATGCAGGTGTAGAAGACCTCATCGACGTTCTCGATCAGTTCGCCAATACGCGCTTCGGTCGCGGCCAACCGCTCCTCGGCGTCTTTGCGTGCGGTGATGTCGATCATCAGGCCGTCGATGAAAGTCGGGCGGCCATCCGCGTCAATCTCCGCCGGCGCGCCGCGATCGTAGATCCAACGGATCGAGCCGTCTTTATGGCGTATGCGGTATTCGACTTCGACCGCAACATGTTGCTCTTTAGCGCGTTGGAAGACCGCCGAAGCCCTCGCCCGATCCTCCGGCAATACGACTTCGGAAAAGTACCGTTCCTGAGGTCCAGTCAATTCGCCGGGGGTGTATCCCGTCAGCCTTTCGACGCCGTCGCTGAAGTAGAGGTCGACGAACGGCTCTCTCGCGCGCGACCGGTAAAGCGCGCCGTCGAGATGCGTGACCATGCTGTTGAACCGCGCCTCGCTCTCGCGAAGGGCCTCGCGGGCTTCGACTTGTTGCGTCACATCGACGAACAGCGCGTCAAGCGTCGGCGCATCGCCTGGACCCGCGCCATCGACCACACGGCCGCGCTCCAGCACCCAGCGGTACTTCCCATCCGGCGCCTTGATTTGGAATTCGACCTCATAAGGATCGCGCGAGGCAACGGCGTGTTCGATGACCGCCCGGTGGCGCTCACGATCGCGCCGGCGAATGACCCACCAAAGGATTTGATCGGCCGGCAATCCGACGAGCTGCAAAGGAGCGACGCCGAAGAATCGCGCTGTATTGGGACTGAGATACTCAAGAAGCCACTGCTCTCCCAAGCGAACGCGATAGACAATGCCGTCCATCGATGCGGACAGGCTCTTGTAGCGCTCTTCGCTGAGCGCCAGTCGCTCGGCCTCCTTGCGGCGCTCCGCCTCCGCCACGCGAAGCTCGCT
>CAZJOM010000021.1:1445-45990 GCA_964547645.1 uncultured Flavobacteriaceae bacterium | reverse complement strand
GCGCCAGTCGCTCGGCCTCCTTGCGGCGCTCCGCCTCCGCCACGCGAAGCTCGCTCACCAGGCCCGCATGACGGCCCTGCAGGAGGAATCCAAAAATCGCTAACGCGATGATCACGACCCCAACGGCGGAGCCGATCGGAAGTTCAATAGCGCTGAGTTCGCTCAGCATCGCGCCCTGACGCTGCCACCATTGATCCTTCGTTTCGCGAATGAGGTCGCGGACGCGTTCCAGCTGGATCAATGCGACACGTTGCGCTCTGCTCACCGCGCCAAGCTTGAGAAGAGCCTCACGCGTGTCGTTGGCGCGAGCGGCTTTGAACAACAACGCCGCCTCATGGTGAGCAGCCTCGACGCCCGCGACGGACTCGGCAAGCGCGGTTCGCAAACGCGGCAACGTCGCGTGCCCCCAACCCTCCTCGTTTGCAAGTCCTTGACGAGTGGCGAGGACGGCGGCGGTGAATCTCTGATAACCGCGCCCTTCCAACTCCGCCGAAAGGTCAGCCGACTTGGCGATCAGTCCATTCTGGACGGATGCTTGCATCTGCGACAGCGCGCTGCTCAGTTGTGTCGCTTGGACTTCGAATCCGTCCCATTCGCGCGACTCTTCGATGGCGTGACCGTAGCCGGTGACCACCAAGTGCGCGAGCCAAAGACTCGCCGCCACCGTTGCGAGCGTTAGGCCCGCGAAGACGAAGTGAAGCCAGCCGAGCGCCGAGTGTCGCCAGCCTGAGTGTGCCTGCGAGGGCGGCGCGTCCACAGGCATGGTGTTTGTCGACTAGCCGTGGGCTTTGGCGGCGGCGGTCCGCTGCGTGTTGAGCGCTAGTTCGACGGCGCTGGCCAACTCCGAGAGTTGGAACGGTTTCTTCAGCGTCACGTCCGCGCCCAATTGCCCAGCGATGTGCAGCACGTCGATGTTCGAGGTCGGTCCCAGGCTTAAGCCGCCCGAGATCGCAACGATCCCGACCTCCGGCCGGTCGCGCCGCATGGATTTGATGGTTTCGACACCTTCCTGCTCCGGCATCACGATATCGCAGACCACAACATCGAACGGCGATCCGTTGAACGCTCGCGAACCCGCAAGACCGTCCAACGCAAACTCCACGTCATGGCCGCGCTGTTTGAGCGTGTGCACCATCAGTTTGACGAACAAAGCGTCGTCGTCGATAACAAGAACCCGCGCCATTGGCCTCTCCCGGCAGTCTTCTTCTGAGCGAACGATCACACACTCGCCTTTCGGTTGAGTGAATACAGGTAGGTTTTTCGACCGTCGTTAGCGCATTGGTAAGGTGTGCCTAGCGGCCCAGCTGGCGTTCTTGTCAGTGAGGGACCGCATCCCGCGGATTTTGGGCGGTCGTTTACGCAATGACTGAAATAAGGGTAAAGCTCCCATGGACTACGCAAGCTATCTGAAACTCGATCGTATCCTCAGATCGCAAGAGCCTGAGAGCGCCAAGCGCGGGGCTCTCGCGCACGATGAAATGCTCTTCATCGTCATTCACCAGACCTACGAACTCTGGTTCAAACAGATTCTCCACGAACTCGATCTCGTGCAAAGCGTGTTCGCAGGCTCAGTGGTCGACGATGCCGAACTCGGTCGCGCCGTGCACGCCGCCGAACGAGTCGTGAAGATTCAACAACTGCTTGTCTCTCAGATCGACATCCTGGAAACCATGACCCCGATGGATTTTCTCGAGTTCCGTAATTTGCTGATGCCGAGTTCGGGGTTCCAAAGCGAGCAGTTCCGCCTGCTCGAGATTCGCTTGGGCTTGAAGCGCGAGGCCCGGCTCCCCTTTAATGACGCGAGCTTCGACGCCAGTTTGGACAACGCTGCGCGCGACCGGGTTCGGGCGCAAGAAGCAAGACCATCGCTCCACGATCAGATCGACAGCTGGCTATCGCGCACGCCGTTCGTCGAGCATGGCGGCTTCCATTTCCGTGATGCCTACGCAAAGGCTCTTGACGCGATGCTGGGTCACGACATGGACCAAATCCGCGCTCATCCGCACTTAGGACGGGCGGAGAAAGACGTGCAGATTGCTTCCCTGCAGAAGTCCCGGGCAATGTTCGACGGGCTGCTCGACGACGCCAGTTACGCAACCCTTCGGGCGCAGGGCGCTTGGACGTTCTCTCGCCGGGCACTGCAAGCGGCACTCTTCCTGTTCCTCTACCGCGACGAACCGGCGGCGAATGCCGGCTTTCGTATGCTCAAGGCGCTCATGGATATGGACGAGACCCTGGCGCTCTGGCGCATGCGCCATGCGCTCATGGTTTCGCGCATGCTGGGTCGCAAGGTCGGCACGGGCGGCTCGGCAGGGTACGACTATCTTCGCGCCACCGCGGACAAGCACCGCGCTTACAACGACCTATTCGCCATCGCCACGTTCCTGATTCCGCGTTCTGCCCTTCCGCCACTGCCCGAGGACGTGCGAAAGTCGATGCGCTATCGCTACGAGTCTTAAAGCCCGGTGCGCCATCTCAAAGACCACTTTGCCAAGTCGATCGGCGCCACGGGCGCCCCCTTGCATTTTGCGGCGCACAGCCACCACCCGTGGCCCGACGTAACCCTCGACGCGCAGGAAACCTGTTGGCGCGACGCGGCGACATTGCTCGATCGCAAGTGGGAGAAGATCTTCGCCGAAGTCATTCCGGCAGCCCAACGCCACATCGCCCGCCGCCTGTCGCTGCCGGACTCGCGCACGATTGTCTTCGCGCCGAACACGCACGATCTGCTCCTGCGCCTCCTTTCGGCGACCCACGGCCTGCCCAAGCACAACGTGCTCGCGACCGATAGCGAGTTCCACTCCTTCACGCGCCAGATGGCGCGCCTGCAAGAAGATGAACTCGTCAACATCGTGCGCGTGCCGGTGGAGCCGATCGCAACCTTCAAGTCGCGCTTTATTGAAGAGATTCGGCGGGGCGACGATTGGGATCTCATCTGGCTAAGCCAAGTCTTCTACAACTCCGGCTTCGCACTTACCGTCGCGGATCTAGGGGAAATCGCGGATGCGGTCGAAGACACGCACGCGTTCGTGGTCATCGACGGGTACCATTCGTTCATGGCGCTCCCGGTCGATCTGACCTCAGTCGCATCCCGCGCCTTCTTCATCGCCGGCGGCTACAAATACGCAATGGCGGGTGAGGGCGCTTGCTTCATGCATTGCCCGCCAGGCTACGGCGAGCGCCCGCGCGACACCGGCTGGTACGCGGAATTCGGCGCGCTCGAAAACACACGCCCCGATCGCGTCGCTTACGGCACCGACGCCAGCCGCTTCGCCGGCGCGACGTTCGATCCGTCAGGGCTGTATCGCTTGAACGCCGTGATGGACTGGCTTGAGGCCGAGACCCTGACCGTTGGCGACATGCATCGCTACTGTCTCGACCTGCAGCGCGCGTTCCTTGCCAAACTGGACACTGCGAATCTCTCTATCTCATCCAAGCAGTTGATGGTCGAAGACCCTGAAAGGCGCGGCCGCTTCCTAACCTTCCGCACGACCGAAGCCGCCCGCATCGATCGCGAACTCGGGGCCAAAAACATCATCGTCGACCACCGCGGCGATCGCCTGCGCATCGGTTTCGGGATCTATCAGGATGCAGCCGACGTCGACCGCCTCGTCGAAGCGCTCATGCCAATCGGCTGATCACGCGCCGGTAGGAGGCGCCGTCGTCAACATCATCGAGAACAGCATCAAGGATCGCCACCTCGCCGAGCCGCGCGATCGTGTCGCGCATCGTGTGCGCGCTCGACCAGCGCACCCCGTCGAGTGCGCCGGCACGCAACCGCGCAGGGTGGCGCGCCGCGATCAACCAGTACCCACCGTCGCGCGCGGGACCTAACGCGAAGGGCTTGACGCCCAACGCCGCGATCGCCGCCATCACATGGGTCGCCTCAATCTCCGGAATGTCGCTGCCCACGATCATCGCCGGGCGACTGCCGGCCGCCCGTAACGCGCGAACCATCCGTCGTCCAAGATCGCCACCGCCTTGCGCAACAACCTCGATTCTGCCTGGCCAAAGACCGCGCATATCCACCGCGCCATCTGGTGTAACCGCCAAGATCGTATCCACGCCGCCGCAGTTGCGCAGTCGTCGAGCCACGCGCGCCAAATTCCGCCGATAAAAGCGGAGCGCCTCGCCGGTGCCAATATCGCGCGCCAAGCGTGTCTTAACCGCGCCATATCTTGGCGCGCGCGCAAAGATGACGACGAGAGGTTTAGCCATACATGCGGGCAAGCCGCCGCGGCGATACACCCATGAAATAGAGCGTAAGCAGCGTCAGGTTCTTGATCGGCCGCTTCCAATAGCCGTCGCGCCGGTAACGCGCCGCCGATGTCGTCGCCGTTGCGGGCAACTCGATCAAATTCTGCCGCCCGATCCGCCGCACCATGTCGACGTCTTCCATGATCGGCAGATCGAGATACCCGACCAACGAGTCGTACATCGTGCGCGACATCAGCAAACCCTGATCGCCATACGGCAACCCAAGCTTACGCGCGCGCCAATTCGTCAGCACTTCGACGCGCCGCGCCGCGCTGGACGCGTCGTCGAGCGCGAACGTGAAATATGCAGCCTTGAGCCCATTACCCTTGCCGCGCATGAACGATGTGACGGTCGTGCTCCAAAAAGGTTCTAGCGTTGTGTCCGCGTGCAAGAACAACAACCAGCGCCCGGTCGCCTCTTTTGCGCCCGCCGACAGCTGCAACCCGCGCCCGCGCGCGGCCGTAACGACGCGCGCGCCGCCAGCATAGGCACGCGTCAACGTATCGTCGCTCGACCCGCCATCAACGACGATCACGTCGACCGCCAACGTGTCGCGCACTTCGTCGACGGCGGACAACGTCTCGCTCAGCCGCGCGCCGGCATTCAGCGTCGGAATGATGATCGTCAGGTCGATAGCTGCGGGCGCCGTCATGGGCGCACTCTCTGCCACGGGGGCAGAACTCCAACCACCAACCTGAAGCGGCGCAACGCGAACAGCAGAGGCAAAACCCATGGCGAATCACCGTACTGGAGCGCGAACTTAACGCGCAGCGGTTGCGTTTTGTGGGCCGGGAAATCGAGTGGCATTCGCATTCGTCGTTCTTGTGGTCGCCATGCAACCGCGGGCCATCCTTCAAACAAATTTCTGGAGGCCCTTGCCGTTGAACTACTGCCCAGTTAGTATTATCTGGTTAACACTAGCCGCGATCGCGGCATAGGGAGGCAAAGAAATGGGCGATTTGCTAGGCGGATTGATCGCGCTGCTCGTGATGGCACTGCTCCTTCCGGTGATCTTGTTGGTCATTCTGATGGGGCTAATGATGGCTGGCGTCGGCCTGGCTGTCGGGCTGTTCTTCACGGTCCTGGGGATCGCTATCCATCTCTTCGTATGGGCCGCGCCGTTCCTGCTCGTCTTCGGCCTGATCTATCTGATCTTCCGGCCATCGCCGAAGCGGGAACTCGCCCGCCACTAACCCTTCCAATCTGAAATCACATCGCTAGGGTGTCCCTGAAAACGGGATACCCCATGAACTTTGCTAGCGACAATGCCGCCGGCGCCGCGCCGGAAATCCTCGCCGCAATCGCCCGCGCCAACGACGGCACGGCCGCAAGCTACGGCGCTGACCAGATCACCGCGCGCCTGACCGAGAAATTCTCGACCCTGTTCGAAAGGGAGGTCGCGGTCTTCCCGGTCGCGACAGGCACGGCGGCAAACTCGCTTGCTCTCGCCACCCTTTCGCCGCCGCACGGTGCCATCTTCTGCCACGAAAGCGCGCACATTCACGTCGATGAATGCGGTGCGCCGGAGTTCTTCTCCGCCGGCGCCAAACTCATCCCGCTGAAAGGCGCACACGCGAAGCTCGCCCCCGCCGACATCAAAGCCGCACTCGCCCATTTCGCCCGCGGTGTCGTGCACCACCCGCAGCCGGCCGCGATCTCGATCACCCAAGCGACCGAACTCGGCACCAGTTACACCGCCGCGGAAGTGCAGGCGATCGGTCAACTCGCCAAGGCTGAGAAGGTGGCGCTGCACATGGACGGTGCCCGCTTCGCGAATGCGTTGGCGTATTTGAAGTGCAAGCCCGCCGACATCACATGGAGGGCTGGTGTCGACGCGCTCTCCTTTGGCGTCACGAAGAACGGCGCATTGGCCGCCGAAGCGGTCATCTTCTTCGATCCGGCCCGCGTTGCCGACTTGGGCTACCGCCGCAAGCGGGCGGGACATCTCTTCTCGAAAATGCGCTTCCTCTCGGCGCAGATCGAAGCGATGCTCGACGGTGGCCTCTGGCTCAAACTCGCCAGTCATTCGAACGCCATGGCCCAACGCCTCGGCGAAGGCCTAAAAGCGATTCCGGGATTCACGCTCGCCGAGCCGGTCGAAGCCAACGAAGTCTTCGCCAAAGTCCCCTCCGAAGCAGCCATGAAAAAGCTGGAAGCGGCCGGCGCGAAGTTTCACCAATGGGAACCGACGACGGACGGTCGCCCGCTGATCCGGCTCGTTTGCTCCTGGGCAACGACCGAAGCGGAGGTTGATCGGTTCGTAACGGCAGCGCGCGGCTAAAGCCCGGCGAACCAGTTGTAGCCCTGCCGCTCCCAAAATCCCTCGACGAAGTCGTTCGAAACCACGATCTCGTAGATGTGCTTCGCGTTTTTGAAGCCGAGCTTCGTTGGAATTTTGAGTCGCACCGGCGCGCCGTATTTGCGCGATAGCGGTTCATCGAGAAACGACGTCGCCAAGATCGTTTGCGGATGCAAGGCGCTCGCCATGTCGATCTGTGTCGAATAGCGGTCGAGACAATTGAACGTCACGTACTTCGCCCGCAAGTCTGCGCCTGCCCGCATCAGAAAGTCGCGTAGCGGAATACCGGACCACTTACCGATCGCGCTCCACCCTTCGATGCAGACGTGCTTCGTGATCTGCGTTTCTTGCGGCAACTTTCGCAACTCGTCCACTTTCCACGCGCGCTTGTTCTGCACCAACCCGCCGATCGCAAGCTCGTAAGTCTCGTCGTAGTCCGGCGCATCGTCCGGACCGTAAAACGCATTGAACGGGAAGGGTCGCGTGATCTCCGCCTCGGCAAACGTTTGTGCCATGCGCCTCGGATCAAAGAGCCAAGCCTGAACCCGGTCATTGAACTGCGACATCGTCTTCAGCGCCGTCTCGGCCGAGGGGCCATCGACGATCGCCACGCCCGTGATGGCGGCAATCGTTCCGATCCCCGCCGCGCGCCGCAAGAACAGGCGCCGCGTTGGCTGGTCGAGCCGCCCCGCCGCTTCCTTCATCACCGCGCCGCGCTCCGACGGCGAAAGCAGTTTGCGCCACTGCATGAAACTATCTCCCGAACACCATGGCCCGAATGGTCTTTGGCACGATCAGCGCCATAACCACGTGGATGAGAATGAAACCGGCGATCGCAGCCATCGCCAGAAAGTGCACGAGCCGCGCACCCTGAAAGCCGCCGAATGCCGCGGTCAACCACCACAGCTGCACCGGTTTCCAAATCGCCAGCCCCGACAGCACCACAAGGATCAACGCGGCTATGACGCCGACGTAGAAGGCTTTTTGCACGCCGTTGTAGTGCGCGAGATCGTCATGTGCGAGCTTGCCCCTGAGCGCCTCGCCGAGATCGCTCAACACCTCGCGCGGTGATATCGGAAAGAAGCGCTTACCGATCCGGCCCGAAGCGATGCCGTAGGCCAAGTAAACGAGGCCGTTCGACATCAAGAGCCACATCGCCGCGAAGTGCCACCGAATGGCCCCGCCTAACCAACCGCCGAGCGTCATCCAAGCCGGAAATGAAAACGGCAGGATCGGGTGCGCGTTGTAGATCTGCCAGCCTGACAGAATCATGATCACGACGGCAATCGCGTTCAGCCAATGCGTGATCCGAACGACAAGCGGGTGAATGGTCATGTGTCGCTTCCCAAAAAGTGCCGGAGGCGGGGGAGAGAGGGAAGACCCGCCTCCGGCGTTGCCAAAGCTCTGGGGGTTACTTCGGCATCAGGACGCGATCGATCGAGTGGATCACGCCGTTCGATTGGATGACGTCATAGACGCTGATATTCGCCGAAGCGCCGGTCGCATCCTTGATCACGATGTTAACGGGGCCGTTCATTTCCGCCGTCAATGTACCGCCGGCGACCGTCTTCAACATCGCCTTGCCGCCGCTCTTTTTGATCTGATTGCGCAGATCGTTGTAGGTCAACCGCGCCGGCACGACGTGATAGGTGAGAACGCCGGTGAGCGCGCCCTTGTTTTCTGGCTTGAGCAACGTATCGACGGTCCCGGCCGGCAGCGCACCGAACGCCGCATTGACGGGCGCGAACACCGTGAACGGACCCTTCGTCTGCAGCACATCGACGAGGCCGGCCGCCTTTACCGCGGCGACCAGCGTCGTGTGATCGGCGGAGTTCACTGCGTTCTCGATGATGTTCTTGGTTGGGAACATCGCTTGGCCGCCGACCATAACGTCGGCGAGAGCCGCACCCGACAAGAACATCGACGCGGCGAAGGCAACTGCAGTAGCTTTACGAGCAAAAGACATATTGGTTCTCCAAATTTGACAAGGTTTGAGCGTTTCCGGAAAAGCACCACGCCTTCCGGATTGAAATCGCCCGAGTGTTTCGGGAACGGCTGCGAAGGCTTCGCGGTGGGCCTCTTTGTGCGGGCGCCGCGTCGTTCGCTGCTGTCGGGGTCTTCTACGAACGCTTGTTCGTTTGGGTTGCGTCGATTCTGAAAAAACCGCTCACGAGCCCGTGAGCGCGTTCAAGGCTGTGACGAACGCACAAATCTCTGCCTACGGATGATCCAATCCGCCGAAGCTTGCGTAACGCAGCGAGTCGGCGTTCACCACCAAGAAGCACCACCGGCGCTCCGCGCCAAAGACAAACACTCTTGGTGCAACTTTGTGCTTCTTGGAGGCGAAAAAGCTGACTCGCCTGAACCCAACCGCTTCAGTGCTGTGTGCTGATCAAAAACACGGCGCCCGTCTGCGAAGTTGCAGCTGGGTGCGTAATACCCCGCTTGGCCAGGTGGAAATCGCCGGCCTTCAGTTTCAGCGGCCCGAAGTTCAAGTCGCCCTCAAGCACGTAGCACTCCTCGTCGGCCGTATGCCCATGCCAATTGACCGTACCGCCGGCCGCCAAGCGCACTAAGAACGCGTGGCGTCCCGTCGCGGGATCGTCCCACAACGTTCGCCGCTCGACGCCAAGGCCTAAGTCGTCGCGCTTCTCCCAGGCTCCTTCGCCCGCGCGCAGCGTGACCGTGCCGGGCAACGCCGGCACCTCTTTCACACCGCCGGCTTCAATGCGCGCCATAATGCGATCGAATGTCCCGGCGCCTGGCGCGCCGGTGTCGGGCGCCTGAACCGGCGCAAGCTTTTTTTCCCACCAAGCGATCTCGACTCGAAGCGCTGCATCGCCGTCGGCCGCGCGCGCTACCTCGCCTCGAGCCTTCTCGTCGAGAAGGCCGAGCACATATTCCGCCGCTCGCACATCGCCGTTCATATCGGCCGCTCCAAACAAACTCTCAATCGCTGCAGGCCGCGCGAAACCCAACTCTTCACCGTACCCACCGGCGCCGACAAGGTCTGCGCCAATTCCTCATAACTGTAGCCGTCGCGATAGGCGAGAACGATCGCACGCCGCGCCCCTTGCTCCAGTCCGCCGAGGCAGCGTTGCAACGCTGCACCGTCGGCCCCGGCTTCGATCCGCTCCATCGTGGTCGGATCTTCGATCTCGATGTCGTCGGGAGACACCGTCTGCGGCTTGCGCTTTCGCAATTCGTCGATCGCCATCCGGCGCGCAAGCACCGTCAACCACGTCTTGGCCGTGCCTTTTTCGGGGTCAAACTGCCAAGCTCGCTCCCAAATCCGCACGTACAACTCTTGCAGTACGTCCTCGGCCGTATTCCGGTTGCGCAACAATCTGAGGCAAATCGAAAAAAGCAGCCTTGAGCTTTCGTCATAAAGCTCCCGGAAAGCTGCCTTATCCGCGGCCGCAACCCGGATAAGCAATTTTTCGACCCGCGCGACGTCAAGCTCGGCCATGGCCAACCCTAGCAAAGGCGCGCCTGACCCAACAACAGCCCTTGGTTATCCCGCCGGGCGAGCTCGTCCGACCATGATTCGGCCGTCCAGCGCCGGCGACACGGTGCCCTTCGCCTTGATATGAGCGATGACGATGTTGGCGACCAGCTCCGCGTCGGTCTCGCCGACCAAGACCTTTGCCGACTTGAGCGCGGCATACCCGTCGCCGCCGCTTGCCAGATAGTCGTTGGTCGCTAGACGGTACTTAGCACGGGGATTGAGCGGCGCCCCATTCACGGTCACCGATACCACCCGTTGGCCGACGGGCCGGCTCACGTCGGCCTTGACCCGCATTCCGGACACCTGTGGGAAACGCCCCACTTCGTTCTCTGCACCGGTAAAGCCCTGCTCGAGTGCGTCCTTCAGTTCCGCGCCGCTAAGTTCGAGGACATAGGCCTTGTTCAAGAAAGGCAGTTCCGTCAGCACGTCTTTGCGCGTCAGCTGTGTCCCCGCCGGATAGACCTTGCCGCCGCGAAACCCGCCGCCGTTGATCAGCACGACATCTGCCTTTGTTGCCTCGCGCAGCGCATCCGCAAACAGATTGCCGATCGCCGCCTCGCCGCCGCGCACCGTTGCATTGCGGCTGTCGAGTTCCGTCGTCGTTCGGCCGATCGGTTGGCCAAGCTCGGCGTCGAGCGTCTTCTCGTACGACGCCACACGCGCCGCAACTACGGCATCTGGCGTGACGTCGGCCGTATCCACAAAGCGAAAGTGCGGCCACCAGCGGACCTTGCGCTTGCCGTCACCCTTGTCCTCGACGTTCACCGAGAGATCGATCGCCACCACCATCATGCCATCTTCACCGGCCTCGACGATCGCCGTCTTCTCGTTGAAGTTCATGTAGAGATCGTGGTCATGCCCCGACAGGATCACGTCCGCGATCCCGGAGGCGTAAAGCTGCTGATCGAGCGGACGTCCCGCATGCGGCACCAGCACAATCAGATCCGCACCCGCCTTGCGCAAACGCGCCGCTTCACGCTCGGCCGTCGCCAAGGTCGGTGAAAACTTCAAACGGCCGGGTTTCGAAGAAACCGGCGAGTCGTCCGCGGTGAGCCCAATGAAACCCACCTTCATCGGACCGAACGCCACGATCTTTGAATCCGCGATGCCGGCGATCGGCTGCCCGTTCCCTTCGCGCAGATTGGCCGCCAGCACGGCGGCCTTCGTCTCGCTCATGCGCTTCAGAAAGACATCTGGCCCGAAGTCGAACTCGTGATTGCCTGGCACGAAGATGTCCAAGGGCGTCATGTTGAAGAGGTCGATGATATGCGCGCCCTTGTCGAAGCCGGACATCAACGACGGCGAGATCGTGTCCCCCGCATGCGCGATGAGAACGTTCGCATGCCGCGCCTTCTCCGCCTTCAGCGCGGCCGCGATCCGAGCCATCCCGCCACGACCGCCTTCCTCTTGCATCTTGTAGACGTCGCAAACCAGAACGAGTGTGATGGTGGTCCCGTCCCGCGGCACACTGCCGGTGGATGCAGGGGTGGTCGCGCAAGAGGCCGTCACAAGCGCCAGCAAAAGGGGCAGAACAAGACGGAACAGGGCCATGATGGACGCTCCAAATCGATGCCGCACCGTATCGCTGCCGCGCGTCACACCCAAAAAGAATTCGGGGACATAGATTCGTTGACGAGCGCGCCGCTTCGGCCTAGTTTTGCGCCATGGCTCGTTTGGCAAGAGCAGTGGCGCCCGGAGCGCCCCACCATGTGCTGCAACGCGGCAACCCTGGTCAGCGCATTTTTTCCACCGACGAAGACTACAAGGAATATGTCGCCTTGGTCGCCGAAGGTTGCGCAAGCGCGCGCGTTTCCGTCGTCGCCTATTGTCTGATGCCGAAGGAAGTCCACCTGATCTTGGTGCCGCCAGGGCCGAAGGCGTTGCGCCAGGCATTGGGCGAGGCACACCGCCGCTTCACGCGCGCCGTCAACGCACGCCGCTCCCGTGAAGGTGGCCTGTTCCGCGGTCGCTTCTCGTCGTTTCCGATGGACGAAGCTTCGTTGCCGCTGGTCGCACGCTTTGTCGAGCAAGCGCCGGTGCGCGGCCGGGTGGCCCTGAAAGCACGCGACTGGCGTTGGTCCAGCGCACAAGCACGCCTCAAGGGCAAAGCTGATGGCTTCCTTGATCTGAAGGCGATCAAGGGTCTCGATTGGAAGACCGAACTCGCCAAGCCGCTGACAGGCGCTGAACTGAAGATGATTGCCGCTTGCGAGCACACCGGCCGCCCATTCGGCTCGCCGGCCTTCATCAAATCGTTGGAAAAGAAACTCGGCCGCACGCTGGCGCGCCAACGCCCGGGCCCCAAGCCGAAGGCTAAGAAGCCCGTCAAGAAAGCCAAAAAGCGCTAGCTATTGTGCCGCGCGCTTCAGCGCCACTTCCGGCGTTTTAGCCTTGATAAAGGCCGCCGCCCGCGTCAACGACACCTTGGCCTCCGCGAGTTCCGACAGTCCCTGGAACAAGTGCGGCATCCCTTCGTAAACCTCGACGTTCACGTTGACGTTCGCCGCCGCCGCCCGCTCGCCCACACGGCTCGCGTCGTCTTTCAGGACTTCAAGGCTACCCGCGTGGATCATCATCGGCGGCAGTCCGCGGAAGTCGCCGTAGATCGGCGAAGCGAACGCCTCGGCCGGCGAAGCGCCCTTGAGATAGTGACGCGAACAGGTCGCGAGCAGCTCCCAGCTCAGCGCATCGTCCGAGGGCTTGTTCTTCAACATCGACCAGCCGGACATGGTCATGTCGGCCCAGGGTGAGAACGCCAGCAACGCGGCCGGCAAAGGCAGGCCCGCATTGCGCAACGCGAGCAAGGTCGCCAGCGCCAAGCCGCCGCCCGATCCGTCACCAGCGAAAACAATGTTGTTCGGCGTGATCCCTTGCGTAAGCAGCCAACGATAGGCATCGGCTGCATCGCGCAGCGCGGCAGGGTAGGGGAACTCCGGCGCCAAACGGTATTGCGGTACCAAGGCCCGCGCGCTCGCGGCGTGCGCCAAGCGCGAGATCAGCGGACGATGGCTCTCCGGCGATCCGGCAATGAAGCCGCCGCCGTGGAAATACAAAATGACGCGGCGACCCGTCGCTGACTCAGGAACCACCCACTCGCCGCGGATGGCGCTGATCAACACAGGTTGTACGTCCACGCCCTTGATCTGCGGCCCGAACCCAACCCAGAATTGCTTAATATGTTCCCGCAACTCTTCGATGGTGGCGGACGGATCAAACGCGGCCTGACGCCGAGCCAATGCAGGTCGACGATTAAACGAACGCGGCCAATTCATCATACTGGAGCTGCCCCGAACAGCGAAACGACGACGGCTCCCCCCGAATGCCGGGAATGCCATTGCCCCCAATCGCAACGCCCCCGCACCCAAAGGCACCCTACAACAGCAAGCTGCGCTTGAGAATCATTTTTTCAACAACAAGCGGACTAAAACGCAAGCGACTGCGGAGTGTGGTGTCCGCAGTCACTGTGCATAACTTCTGCGTGTACCATGCACGCGGCGCTACGCGCTCCGAACGGGGATTTTTACAGTCTTTTCCTTAACTTGCGCGGGCTTTGCGATCGAAACCTTCAAGACGCCCTTCGCGAAGTTTGCCTTCACCGTTTCGGAGTCTGCCTCAAACGGCAACCGGATCGAGCGCGAGAAGCTTCCGAAAGACCGTTCCACCAAGTGGTAGTCCTTCTTCTTTTCCTCCCGCTCGCTCTTCTTCTCGCCTTTGATCGTCAGAAGATCGTCGCGCAACACGACCTCAACATCCTTCTCGTCGATGCCTGGCAGCTCCGCCGTCACTTCGACAGCGCTGTCGGTTTCCGCGACGTCGATGCGTGGCGACACGTCGCCGTCGCCGAACCTCGCCGGCAAACCGCGCCCGAAATCGCTGAACATGCGGTTGATCTCTTTCTGCATGATCGCAAACGGGTCACTATCGTCGCGCCGGGCAAGATCGTTGCTAAAGGAAAGGGGAATCAGCGAACGCATGGGAATGTGCCTCCGTCTCAAAAATGTCAGGTTTTTTCTCGGGACAAGAGCACCGCAGGAACTTGGAAAACACCCGCCGGCCTCTTGACCTGGAGATAGGAAGCTATGCCTCTGCCCGCAAGGGTATTTGACCCAGATCAACAATGCCTCCGGGCGGCCTTCCGATAAGTGCCGCCGGCAATCTCAACCGAGAAACCAAATGTCCGTTCGCAATCTGAGGTCACTCTTCGCGCCCGCCAGCGTTGCGCTAATCGGCGCCAGCCGGAAGACGAACGGCGTCGGCGCGGTCGTCGCGCGCAATCTCGCGGAGGCGGGCTTTCAAGGTGAACTAATGTTCGTGAATCCGGCGGGTGGCGAACTGCACGGCCGGCCGCTATTCGCGAACATCGACGCCCTGCCGCGCGCGCCCGAACTCGCCGTCATCGCGACGCCCCCGGCGCCGATACCCGATCTGATCGATGAACTCGCAAAGCGCGGCACAAAAGCTGCCATTGTTTTGACGGCAGGCTTTGCCGAAATGGGCGAAGACGGCCGCCTCTTGCAGCAACGCATGCTCGACGCGGCGCGCCCGCACACCCTGCGCATCATTGGCCCGAACTGCATCGGCGTACTCGCGCCGAACGGCAGCCTGAATGCGAGCTTCGCCCATCGCATGGCGCCGACCGGCCGCACCGCCTTTGTAACGCAATCGGGCGCGATGCTGACGGCCGTGCTCGATTGGGCCGTCGCGCGCGGCATCGGCTTTTCGCACCTCGTCTCGATGGGGGGCATGAGCGACGTCGACTTCGGCGACATGCTCGACTATCTGGCCGCTGAGCCCGGCACCGATGCGGTCCTGCTCTACATCGAGAGCGTCACCCAGGCCCGAAAGTTCATGTCCGCCGCCCGCCGCTGCGCCCGCGTGAAACCGGTCATCGTGGTCAAGTCCGGCCGTCACGCCGAAGGCGCCCGTGCCGCTCGTTCTCACACGGGCGCGCTCGCGGGCTCCGACGCCGTCGCCGATGCCGCGTTCCGCCGCGCGGGCTTGATCCGAGTGCTGACGATCGACGATCTCTTCGGCGCCCTCGAAGCGCTATCGACGAACCAGCGCGTCACCGGTGATCGCCTCGCCATCCTTACCAACGGTGGCGGCGCTGGCGTCCTCGCAACCGATCATCTGATTGACGAGGCCGGCAAACTCGCGCCGCTATCGCCGGCCACCGTCGAAACGCTGAACGGCGTCCTGCCGGTGAGCTGGAGCAAAGCCAACCCCGTTGACATCATCGGCGACGCGGGCCCGGACCGCTACCGTGCAGCCCTTGAGGCGCTGATGGCCGACGACAACGCCGACGCCGTCTTAGTCTTGAATTGTCCGGTAGCGGTGGCCGACTCCACAGCGGCGGCCGAAACCGTGGTCTCCGTCGTCCGCGCTGCGCGCGACAACGGCAACGCGAAGCCCGTCTTCACCGCCTGGCTCGGCGAGGCTGCCGTCGCCGGTGCGCGCAAGGTTCTCGATGAGGGCGGATTGCCCGGTTACGCGACACCGGAGAAAGCCGTCACGGCCATGATGCAACTCGTTCGCCGCATGCAGGCGCAAGAGATGCTGATGCAGATCCCGCCCGCAAGCGTCGAAAGCGAACGCAACACCAAGCCCGCACGTGCCGCAGTCGATGCCGCGCTCGCGGCCGGTCGCGATTGGTTGACCGCGGTCGAAGCGAATACGGTGCTGCAAGCGTACGGAATTCCGACCGTTGATCTTCGCGTGGCGACAACGCCCGAAGAAGCGCACCGCACGGCCGTATCGATAGGCTTCCCCGTTGCGCTCAAGATCCTGTCGACCGACGTTGTGCACAAATCCGACATTGGCGCCGTGGCCTTGAACCTGAAGGATGGTCCCTCGGTCGCGCGCGCGGCGGCGACCATGCTGCTGCGCATTGGCGAAGCACAACCCGACGCCCGCATCGACGGCTTCATCGTGCAGCCGATGGCTTCGCGCGCCGGCGCGCATGAACTAATTTTGGGACTGTCGGAAGACCCGCTCTTCGGCCCGGTCATTCTGTTCGGCCAAGGCGGCACCGCCGTCGAGGTCGTAAACGATCAAGCGGTGGCGCTCCCGCCGCTCAATGCGATCCTCGCAAACGACATGATTGGCCGAACCCGCGTCGCGCGCTTGCTCAAAGGCTACCGCGATCGTCCGCCATCCGACATGAACGCGATCGTCAAAGCGATCCTGGCGCTGCAAGACATCGCGATCGACCTGCCGGAAGTGAAAGAGCTGGACATCAATCCGCTCTGGGCAAACGACCAAGGTGTACTGGCCCTCGACGCTCGAATTCGCGTCGCGAAGGAGCCGCGCCCCGGCACCGACCGCTTCGCAGTCAAGCCCTATCCCGCAGAACTCGCTCGCCAGATTGAAGACCGCAATGGCCGCCCGTACCTGATGCGCCCGATCAAACCCGAAGACGCGGGTCCACTCCAAGATACGATCGCATCCAGCGATCCCGAAGACGTGCGCATGCGCTTCTTCTCGACGCTTCAGCGCTTGCCCGACATCCTCGCCAAGCGGCTAACGCAAATCGATTACGACCGCGAAATGGCTTTCGCCGTGATCGACGAGTCCGGCGAATTGCCACAAGGCGTTGGCGTCGTCCGCCTGGCCCTCGACCCCGATCGCACGCGCGGCGAATACGCCGTCATGGTGCGAAGCGATCGCATCGGCACCGGTCTGGGCTATCGCCTGATGCAGGAAATCATCGCCTACGCGCGCACTACCGGCGCCAAGCAGATATTCGGCGACGTCCTCGCCGAAAACGCTCGCATGCTCAGCATGTGCGCCAAGCTCGGCTTCGAACGCACCGGAACACCGGAACCCGGCGTTGTCGAGGTCACATTGAATCTATCAAACGAAAGCGGCGCCGAGACCAACATCTCAGCGCCGCCGTCACTCTAGCGTTAGGCCGCGTTGGCAACCGTCGCATCGACGATCCGTGGCTCGCCGGCCTTCGCCGCCGAGATCGAAATCTTGCGCGCCCGCTTCTCTTCCGGGATCACGCGCACAATGTCGACGTGCAGCAAACCGTGCTCAAGCCGTGCACCGCGCACTTCCATATGATCGGCCAACTGGAAACGCCGCTCGAAGCTGCGTCCGGCGATCCCCTGATAGAGGAACCGCGACTTCGGCTCTTCGCCGTTGCGCTTGCCGGTGATCGTGAGTACGCCCTCCTTCACCTCGACCGAGAGGTCTTGGTCGCCGAAGCCCGCAACGGCCATCGAAATTCGATAGTCGTTGTCGGCCAACTGCTCGATGTTGTAGGGCGGGTAGCTCGGCGTTGCCGGGTCGAACTGATTGACCGTCTCAAGCATATTGGCGAGCCGGTCGAACCCAACGGTCGAGCGATAAAGCGGGCTGAAATCGAAACTGCGCATGACTGTCCATCCTTCTCAAAGCGATGTAAGGAAAATCCGCCAAAAAGGCCGAATTTTCGAGGTCCTGTCCGTCCCGGGCCCGATTGGCACCCGTCGAACAAAGCTTCAAATGGGGATAGGATTTTCGACCGTCAAGCCCGCCGCCGCGCGTCCGTGCTAAGCGTAAACAACAGCGATTCTAAGCCCTTCCGTTTGAGAGAGTTCCGATGTCCCAGCCCCCGCAGCCACGCCTCCCCGGTCTCGGAATGCCTATGCAACGGGGT
The DNA here is from genome assembly GCA_964547645.1 of uncultured Flavobacteriaceae bacterium. Taxonomy (GTDB): domain Bacteria; phylum Pseudomonadota; class Alphaproteobacteria; order Micropepsales; family Micropepsaceae; genus SZUA-430. The sequence goes on along the minus strand of CAZJOM010000021.1, from coordinate 28,284 downwards.
GGCACCGGTTGGAACTATCCGGTCAATCCGTTCGACCTGCAGAAACAGCTCGAAGGCGGCATTGAACACCACAAAGCCGGCCGCGGCGAAGAGGCGGAGAAGGTCTATCGCGCTGTCCTCGCAAAGGTCCCGAACCAGCCCGACGCGCTCAACCTGCTCGGCGTGCTTGCGATGGAAGCGGGCAACCACGAAGCCGCGTTCGACTTCCTCGAGCGCGCCGTCGCCGCCCGCCCGAAGGACCCGGTGGTATTGAACAACTACGGCAACGCGCTCTCGCTCGTCCGCCGCTTCGAAGATGCGATCGAGCACCTTGAGCGCGCTCTCGCGATCAAACCGGACATGGCCGATGCCTGGCTCAACCTGGGTCGAACGCTGAACCTGACGGGGCAGGGCGAGCGAGCACTAAAGTGCTTTGATCGGCTGCAGAAGCTGAAGCCCGACAGCCAGGCAGCGAAGGGCGGGATCAGTCGCGCTCTGCTGAGTCTCGGCCGCACGGCGGAGTCTGAGGCGGCCGCGCGCGATCTCATCGCCAACGCACCGGGTGCGTCGAGCGGCTACGTCAATCTATCGAACGCTCGAAAGTTCAAGGCGACCGATCCTGAGATCGCGATGGTCGAGAAGCTGATCGCATCGAAAGACACCGTCGCGAAGGAGTTGCGGGGCCTCTATTACGCCGCCGCGAAAATGTACGACGACGTCGGCCGATACGACGAAGCCTTCAAGTATTTCGACACCGCCAACAAGCTGGCTGCGGGCAAGTACGACGCAAAGGAACTCGAGCGCACATACACCGATCTCAAGAACACCTATACGCGCAAATTTTATGAGGAGCGAAAGGGCTTTGGACTTGAGAGCGAGCGTCCGGTGTTCATCGTGGGCATGCCACGATCCGGCACAACGCTGACCGAAACCATTATCGGTGCCCACCCGGCCGTCCACGCCGCGGGCGAATTGGAGACCGTCAAACGCTGCGAGCGCCAGATGGGCAGCCTCGTGTTCAAGGATGAAGGGCCGCAAAAGAACCCGCTCCAGCTGACATGGGTCGGCGCTGAGATATTGGCTCAGCGTTACCTCGATGCGATCGATGTGAAGGCAAAAGATGCGAGCGCCGTCCGCGTTACCGACAAGATGCCTCACAACTTCCAAGCCGTCGGCTTCATCGCGCTGATGTTCCCGAAGGCGCGTATCATTCACACGCGTCGCAGTCCTTTCGACACCTGCCTTTCGATTTGGCAGCAGAACTTCAACGACGCCCACGCCTACAGCCGCGATCTTGCCGATCTGGGTCATCACTACGCCCACTACCAGCATTTGATGCAGCACTGGCGCGAGGTCTTGCCGGGCCGCATGCTCGAAATCGACTACGAAGACCTGGTCGAGAATCAGGAAGAGGTCTCGCGCCAGCTCATCGACTTTGTCGGCCTGCCCTGGGACGAGGCCTGCCTTCGCCCGCAAGACGTCAAACGAACAGTGCTGACCGCCAGCGTTTGGCAGGTGCGCCAGCCCGTCTACAAGCGCTCTGCCGGCCGTTGGAAGAACTACGAACCACACTTTGGCCCGCTCAAAGAGGCTCTCATTGCGGCGGGCGCAAATATCTAACGGCGCGCACCGAAATTCGGTTTCGCGCCGTTATGCCTGTGACTCGAAAAACACGCACGGCTCAGATTGCGGCGTTCAGGTGCGTTCCATCGTGTTCCCGAATTAGCAAATCCCTATATTCGAACGTCGGTTAACCAAAAAGATTCGGCCGGTAAACGGCTCGTTAACCACGGGGTGTCTTCCTGAGGCAGACGAAGGTGCGGGGGTTTCCGCGCCACGGCGACATTCAGGAGGGACTAATGAACGTAAGAACTTTGACGTTGGCGACAACGTCGCTGGTGGCGCTGGGGCTCGCAGTAGCACCCGCAAGCGCCAAAGGAATGATGGGTGACGTTTCGCTCGGTTACGAGCACACGTGGGTAGATGTTGATGGCAGCGACGACTCCTATGCGGCGGTCATCGGGTCGGGGCGCGTAAATCTGCCGTACGGCGATACCGTCAACATCCAACTCGATGCCATCGGGCGCGCCTCGATGGACGACATTTTTGGTAACAAGTCGAGCCACTTCGCGCTCGGCGGCCACATCAACCATCGCGACGAGCAAGGCTTGCTCGGCGTATTTGTCGGAGCAGGACGGGTTACGGGCGACAACGCCTTCGACAGCACCCCCGTGTACATGGCCGGATTCGAAGGTCAGTACTTCTGCAATCAGTTCACGCTGAATGGCCAACTGGGCTACATGGACTCGGAATCGTTTTCCTTTGACGGCTCTGAGCTCGCATTCCTGCTGGAGAACGCTGGTTTTGTTCAGCTGGGCGGCAATTATTACGCCAGCAAAGTGCTCAAGATTGGCGCAAGCCTAGCCTATATCGACGGCGAGTTCGAAGACGTCGATGTAACGCAATGGGGCTGGTCGCTTGGCGTTCACTACTGGTTCGGAAAATCAATCCCGGTATCTGGGTTCATTGAATATCGCGGCCGGGCCGTCGAGATCAGCAACGAAGATTTTGACGAAAATGCGGTGAACTTTGGCCTCACCTTCCACTTCGGCGGTGATGGGTTCCAAGACGCCGACAGAAATGGCGCCTCAACGAACCTTCCAGATCTGAACTGGTACCGGATACTCCCGGGCAGCATTTCCTAGCGTTCTGACATTCAGGAGACTCAGATGGAATTCAAACGGGCATTGCTGGCGTCGACTGCGCTGGCGCTGTTCGCGGGGGCGCAAGAAGCTCAAGCGGGCGATCTCTACCTAAGTGTCTTCGGCGGCGCGAACTTCCAATCGAATTCGTCGACGTCGTTCTTCACGGGCAAGCTGTCGACGTCGTTTACGGACTCGCATACGGTCTTTGAACCCGACACGGGCTTCGTCCTCGGCGGCGCAATAGGCACGAGCCTCGACAAGTGGGCGAAGGGCCTGCGAGCAGAGGCTGAAGTCAGCTACCGGCGTAACGACGTCGGGGGTCGCTGGACACTGGCGGCCGGCGGCGAATCGGGTGGCGAAGGCGTTGACACGACGGCCATCGGCATCGTCGATTCGAATACGTCGAACTTCGCAATCCTTGCCAACCTTTGGTACGATATCGACATCGGCAACAAGGTTCGGCCTTATGTCGGCGGCGGCGTCGGTTGGGCTCGCGCCCGTCGTGATGGCGCCATTCAGGCCATTGGCGACTCAGGCGGCGAGGGCGGCACCTTCACGACGTCGGCGCAGTACCAACAGGAGCGCAACGGCTTCGCTTGGCAGCTCGGAGCGGGCTTCAATTATGAGGTCTCACCCGGAGTTGACGTTGGGTTGGGCTATCGGTTCTTCAAGGGACCGAAGCTTCCAGCATTCCTTGCGAACAATGGCGGAGAGACCGGAGGCGAATTCGGTATTCCGACCGAAGACAATGAGAACCACGCGGTTCAAGCCAACATTACGATCAAGATTGACCCGTAACGAGTAAGGGAGCGGCGCCCATCGGGCGCCGCTCGCTTTTCTGACACCAGCACGTCCGCCGCGACTTCCACATCATTTTGACGAAACTGAGGGCCGAAACATGGAATTCAAACGGGTTTTGCTGGCGTCGAGTGCGCTGGCCCTGTTCGCGGGGGCGCAAGAGGCTCAAGCGGGCGACCTTTATCTCAGCGTTTTCGGCGGCGCCAACTTCCTGAAGGATTCTTCGGGCTTCGCCTCCAGCAGCTCCACCACTCTGGCGATCAATGCTGACTCCGACACAGGATTTGTGCTTGGCGGTGCGATTGGTGCGCGGCTCGAGAATTGGGCCAAGGGGCTCAGCGCGGAGTTGGAGGTGTCCTATCGTCGTCACGACATCGGCGGCACCGGTTCCTTTGAATCGCGTGTTACGGGGATCGACAGCGGCGTGTTGGATATGAACCAATCCACGTTCGCGATCATGGCGAACGCACAGTATGAGTTCAACGTAGGCTCGAAGGCTCGACCCTACATCATGGCCGGCGTCGGCTGGGCCCGCTCGAAGGTCGATGGCGCGATCGCTGGAACGTATACCCAGGCCACATTCACCGACGAGCACAATGGTTTTGCCTGGCAACTCGGGGCTGGCTTCAACTACGAAGTTCAACCCGGCGTCGATCTGGGTGTCGGCTACCGCTATCTCGAGGGGCCCGACAACGACATCTTTTTCAACGGCAAGATCGCGACGCTTAGCCAAAAGATTGAGAACAAAAATCACTCGGTCATGGTCAATCTGAAGATCAACATCGACTGACCTGAATCTCACTACCAAAGTGGCGGCGCGGGCCTGCAAACGGCCCGCGCTTTTTTATGAGCCGCCTTTTATTTCCTCGCGCCGTTCTTCCCACACTTCGCGGCCCAATCGGAACTGATGGATGTTTATCATGCCGGTTCCGTCGAGTGCGGGACCTCGGGTGATACCAATCTCGATCCACCTGTTTTCGGTGATGAAGGCGATCATCTTTTTGTTCGAGCCGACAACGGTGCGGCGCACGGCATTCATGCCCAGAGTATCGAAGAAGTGACGATAAATGTGGTAGCGGGTTTCCTTCAGCGCTCCCTGGTGCCTGTGCTCGTTCGAACCGACGAGCACGTTGATGAGGAACTCCTTGCTTCGCTCATCGACATAGACCGACCAAAATCCGACAAACGCCTCGGTCTCGCGATCCCAAATGCCGAGCAGGTGCGACGTTCGTGAATCGAATCGCTCGATATAGGCCCGTCGTTCGTCCTCGCTTAGAGTGCGCGGCTTCGCGTTGAGCATGCGCGCGGTCGCGGGGTTTGCGAGCCAACGCCCCCAATCGAGAGCCGCATCGGCAGCCTCCATCGTCCGCAGCAAATAGTGTGTGGACTCAAGCCTTATCTTCACGCCGCTCATAATCGGGCCTCAGCCAACGGACGTCCGGAACATTCCTACTGCCCCCACGCCCTAGCGCAACGCGTTGGCCTCTACCACAACCCCTACGGCACGTTGACCCGATAAGGCCTCTAGTGGAGCGCCGTACGCCCCTGCTATAACCCCGCCCGCCGATAGGGTTCCAGGCGCTTTGACGGGCGCCACGCCCGTCACTATGTGTTCTCCTGTTCCACTTAAGAGCAAAAGGAAACTGCGCATGAGCGATGAAATCACCCAGATCGCAGACGGCATGTCGAAAGCGATTGGAGGCAATTCCGGCCTGAACTCGACCCTGAAGTTCGATTTCGAAGGCAAGGGCAACATTTACATCGATGGCAAGTCGACGCCCAACACCGTCACGACAGACAACAAACCGGCCGACTGCACGATCACCGTATCGCTTGAGAACTTCAAGAAGATGGTCGCGCGCGAACTCGACGGCACAACCGCCTTCATGCAAGGCAAGCTAAAGGTCGCCGGCGACATGAGCGTTGCCATGAAGCTCGGGCCGATCCTGGCCAAGGCCGCCGGCTAATCTCCGGCAATGCCCCCTGAAGGGGCGACGACCGACTTGGTAACGGTGCCGGGTTTCCCGGCACCGACTGGCGGTGTCGTTGAGTGGCTGACGCTCGGCGACGGCGTGAGAATACGTACAGCCCGATGGCTATTGCCCGACCATGAAGCGCGCGGCACGGTCCTTCTGATCGGCGGGCGCACCGAATTCATCGAGAAGTATTTTGAGGTCATCGGCGAGCTTCTGCTCCGCGGCCTCTCCGTAGTGACGTTCGACTGGCGGGGTCAGGGGCTCTCAACCCGCGCCTTGCCCGAGCACCACAAAGGACATGTGCGCGACTTCTCGGAGTTCGACGCCGACCTTGCTGCGGTCGTCTCCCGCGTCCTGCGGGAACATGGCACGAAGCCTTACCACGCACTGGCCCATTCAATGGGTGGCAACATCCTTCTCAGGTACCTGCACGACTTCCCGCACGAATTCGATCGCGCGGTGCTGACCGCCCCGATGCTGGCGGTAAAAACGGCGCCCTATCCGCAGTGGTTCGCCCGCGCCATGGCCACGGCGACCACCTCCCTCGGCGCCCACAACGCCTTCGTCTTCGGCGGCGCAAAACTCGACCCACTGGCTCAGGTTTTTGCCACCAACGGCGTAACGAGCGATGAGGGCCGGTTCGACCGGTTCATGAATTGCCTAAAGGCCGAACCGAAGCTCGCGCTCGGCGCTCCGACATTCGGTTGGCTTGAGGCTGCCTATCGCTCGATGACCTTGGTGGCCAGCGAAGAATTCGCCCAGGGCATCGAAACCCCGGTGCTCCTGATCGGCGCTGCCCACGACCAGCTGGTCCACCCTGGCGCCGATATGACGCTGATCCGCCGCATCAAACGCGGTATGTACGTGATGCTAAAGGCTGAGCACGAAATCATGATGGAGCGCGACGATATCCGCCGCGCTTTTTGGGCCTGTTTCGACCCGTTCGTCGGCTTGTCGCCCGGCGCAATCTACCGCGAACCGGCGCCCGCCAAGGTCTCGATGACCGCGGCATGAAGCTTCGGGTCGCCGCAAGCGACCACGCGCCCGCCGTCAAAAGCTGGACCGCCCTCCCACGTCGTCACTACCCCGCCTGCGTTCTCGATGATCGGAATGAGCGCCTGGATGTCCCAGGGCTTCAAGGCAGCCTCGACGATCACATCGATAAAGCCCATGGCCAGCAAGCCGTACGCGTAACAATCTCCCCCGAACCGCGTCAGCCGGGCCCGCGCCGAAAGCGCCCAAAACGCGTCCTGCTCGTCGTTCGAGAAGTACCCGACCGGCGACGTCGTGGAGAGAACCGCGTCCTTCAACGCGCCGCACCCCCGTGTCGTCAGCACGGCCGTGTCACCGCGCGTGTGATGGAACCGCGTGCTGCCATTCGACGCTACCCAACGCTCGCGCGTGTAAGGTTGATCAAGCACGCCTACGATGGGCTTCATGCCGTCGTTGAGGGCAATCAACGTTCCCCATTGCGCCATCCCGCACATGAACGCACGGGTCCCGTCGATCGGATCGATCACCCAGGTCAGCGGCGAGGTGCCCGCTTCATGCCCGTGCTCTTCGCCCATGATGCCGTGGGACGGGAATCGCAACTTGATGCGCTTGCGGATTTCTTCCTCGGCATCGCGATCGGCCGCAGTCACCGGATCGAATCCATCGTCGCCGAGCTTGTTATGAATGGCGATACGCGCACGAAAGTGCGGCAGAATCGTCCGGCCGGATAGGTCGGCGAGTTCCTCCGCGAAGGCGGTGAGGTCGGAAATTGCAACAGCGCTCAAAGAAGAAGCCATGGCTCACGTTTGCGGGCCATGGCTCCGACTGTCAATCGCTCTGATTACGTCCGCGGCTCCATCCCGCTCAACGCCTTGGCAAGGTCAAGCAGCCTGCGCCGCGGACCTTCGTCGAGCCCATAGTAGGCGCGGATCAGATCCATCGTCTCTTTGTTCTGCAAGACGCCGTCGTCGGCCGCTTGGTTCGCGTCCTTGTCGCCGGTAAGCCCCTCGAAAAAGAACGACACCGGCATGTCCAATGCGCGTGCCAAGTCCCACAGACGCGAAGCGGAGATCCGGTTTGCACCGCTCTCATACTTTTGAATCTGCTGGAATCGGATTCCCACCGACTGTGCAAGTTGTTGCTGCGTCATCCCCAAAAGCCAACGGCGATGACGCACTCGTTGACCGATATGCAAATCAATAGGGTTCTTCACGAGCCTCCCCCGACTGCTGCGCGATACCCGACTACACCCACTATGAACGAACGAAGGTCGGACGCAATCTGTAAGTGTTCAACTGAAAGTTGGTGCCAAAACAGGCACACCAACCCTGCATCGAAACATTAAGGAAAGCAACTGTACGGCCATCTCTTGAAGGTTGTTTTTTGTTGGAAAAGCAGGGACTTCCGGCACGAATCGCACACACTGTTGCAAAAAGGAACCGTTACGTCTCAGAAGCGCTGGCACGTCCGTAACGCTTGCGATCGTTCGGATCCAACCAGCGCTTACGCAACCGGATCGACTTCGGCGTGACCTCGACCAATTCGTCGTCACCGATATAAGCGATCGCTTGCTCGAGCGTCAGCAACTTCGGCGGTGTTAACCGTACTGCCTCGTCCTTGCCGGCCGCACGGAAGTTCGTGAGTTGCTTCGCCTTTAGCGCATTTACGTCCAAGTCGTTCTCTCGGCTGTGCTCGCCGATGATCATGCCCTGATAGACCTTGGTGCCGGATTCGATAAACATGAAGCCGCGCTCTTCCAGATACCAAAGCGCGTAGGTTTGCGCTTCACCGTCGCGATCCGCGATCAAAACGCCCGCGCGCCGTCCTTCAATGTTTCCGCGATGCGGACCGAATTCGTGGAACACGCGGTTCATGATGCCGGTGCCGCGCGTGTCCGTCAGGAATTGCCCGTGATATCCGATCAGCCCGCGCGACGGTGCATAGAACGTCAGTCGCGTCTTGCCGCCACCAGACGGACGCATGTCTGTCATCTCGGCCTTGCGATTGCTCATCGCCTCGATCACGACGCCGGAATAGGCATCATCGACGTCGATCGTTACTTCCTCAATCGGTTCCAACTTCTTTCCGTCGGGTCCGTCGCGGAACAAAACGCGCGGGCGCGAAATCGAAAGCTCAAAGCCCTCGCGGCGCATCGTCTCGATCAACACGCCAAGCTGCAGCTCGCCGCGACCGGCAACTTCGTAAGCGTCGGCGTTCTCGGTTTCGCGCACTTTGATCGCGACGTTGCCTTCGGCCTCGCGAAACAAACGTTCGCGAATGACACGGCTCTGCACTTTGCTGCCTTCGCGGCCGGCATAGGGCGAATCGTTGATGCCCAGTGTAATCGCGATCGTCGGCGGATCGATGGGGTTCGCGGGGATTGGTAACAAGACCTCCGCGTCGCAAAGCGTGTCGGCAACGCCAGCGACAGTCAGCCCCGCAATGGCGACGATGTCGCCGGCGCCGGCCGAATCCACCGGAACGCGCGTAAGTCCGCGAAAAGCCAAGACTTTCGTGATGCGCCCGCGCTCGATCATCTCGCCGTCGCGCGATAGCGCCTTGATCGGCCGGTTGGCTTCGACCACCCCCGACTCGATACGCCCCGTCAGAATGCGCCCAAGGTAAGGGTCCGATTGGATCACCCGGACAAGCATCGCAAATGGGAACTGCGGGCTCGCCTTCGAGGCGATCGTCGGTGGCCGGACGTGGGAAACGATTGTCTCGAACAGCGGCGTCAGGTCCTTGCGCTCGTCCTTTTCCAAGTCGCGCACCGCCCAGCCGGAACGGCCGCTGGCATAGAGCGTCGGAAAGTCCAACTGCTCGTCGTTGGCGTCGAGCGCCGCGAATAGGTCGAACACATCAGAGTGAATCTCGTGCGCGCGCGCGTCTTGGCGGTCGATCTTGTTGACCACGACAATCGGCTTTAGGCCCAGCTTCAGCGCTTTCGAGGTCACGAACTTCGTCTGCGGCATCGCCCCCTCGGCGGCGTCCACCAACAGAACGACGCCGTCGACCATCGACAAAATGCGCTCCACCTCGCCGCCGAAGTCGGCGTGACCGGGAGTGTCGATAATGTTGATCCGCGTGCCGTTCCACTCGACGCTTGTGCACTTGGCCAGGATCGTGATCCCGCGTTCGCGCTCCAACTCGTTGGAGTCCATCGCGCGCTCCATCACCTGCTGGTTCTCGCGAAAGGTTCCGCTCTGACGCAGCAGTTGATCGACGAGCGTCGTCTTCCCATGGTCGACGTGGGCAATGATGGCGATATTGCGCAGGTTCATTTTTCGATTTTTTCGCTAGGGATGGGCGCACTTAGGCGCGCGCGGGCGGGGTATACTAGCTTCGCTGCAATGCAGCAAGGCAAGCGGCCTGAGGCACTTTCGCGGCCGGAATGCGTGAGCGCTTAACGACTTGGAAAGGCCCCGTGCAGGCGAATCTTAAAGCCCCCAGGCTAGTCTTAATGACAGGGGGAACCATGTCCACGGCCGCTCAAACCACTAATGACAGCGAACGCTGGCTGAAAGCCCGCGTCGACATCGTCGTGTCGTCGCTTCCCCTCACGATTGTGTTGAATCCGATTTGGGCCGCGCTTTCGATCATACCGCTGGGCGGTCGCTTCCCAGCCTTCGGCGCCGTCGCAACGCCGTTTCTCGTCGCAATCGTGGGCATGCACCTGTTCAATTCCATCTTGTCGGCGGTCACGCAGCGTTGGGCGAATGTGCCGGGCCAAAACCCCAAGCGGGTCTTGCTCGTGCTCCTGGCCTTACAAGTCTGGGTCAGTTCCAGCTGGGGGGCGGGCGTGCTGCTGTGTTGGGAAGATGGCAATTCGACCAACAATACATTCCTCGCACTGCTCATCATTGCGATGATGTGGGCGCTCGCGCTGACCCGCTCGATTCTGCCGGCGCTGCTCGCCGCCGGCATCGTGCCGCTTACATTGATGTTCTGGCTGCGCGCCTCATTCGCCTCGGGCGAGGCCGCCGACGTCTTCATGTTCTTTACCCCCATCTTCGCGGCGTACGCGTGGTTTATGGGCTCCTCCGCGCGCGACCGGGTAAATCAGGTCCTTAGATCCCGCTTCGAACTTGAAGACGTGAGCGCCGCGTTGGAGTCGGCGCGTAGCGAAGCCGTCGCCAAGTCGGCAGAAGCCGAAGCCGCAAGCGCCTCGAAGTCCGCCTTCGTCGCCAACATGAGCCACGAACTTCGCACGCCCTTGAACGCCATCCTGGGCTTCGCCGAAATCATCGAGAGCGAGGCGGTGGGTCCCGAAGTTTCGCAACAATACCGAACCTACGCCCGGGACATCCGTGAGTCGGGTCAGCATTTGCTCAGCCTGATCAACGACATGCTCGATGTTGCAAAAATCGAAGCCGGCAAGATGGACCTCGACCGCCAGCCGATCGACGCGCGCCAAGTCATTGACGGTGCTGTTCGTTTGATCGCGCACCGCGCCGAACAGAAGCAGCAAGTCATTTCTGTCGATATCGAGGCAGCTGCCGTTCCCTATGCTGACGAGCGCGCCTTTAAGCAGATAACGCTCAACCTCCTGTCCAACGCGGTAAAGTTCTCGCCACAACAAGGAGTAATCGGCGTCCGCATCAACCGGACACCGTCAGGCTCGATCAAGCTGTCGGTCGACGACAACGGCCCAGGTATCCCCGAAGACAAGATCAAGCAGCTGTTCCGTCCGTTCTCGCGCGTCGATAATCGCTACGACCGCAGCGCCAATGGCACGGGCCTGGGACTCGCCCTCGTCCGTGGCCTCGTCGCTCTCCACGGCGGCAGCGTCTGGCTTGAGAACAAACCGTCCGGCGGTCTCGTCGCAACCGTCGAGTTCCCGGCCCGCGACGCGCGCGCTGCCGCATAGCAGACGCGCGCTATCGCGCGCCACCATTGACGGCGGCCAGCGCCTTCTGGAGGTTCTTTGCAATCAGCACCGACTTCTTTTGCGTCAACCCAAGGGCGGTGATGACGGATTCCACATCGGGGTGAACATTCGTTAGAACGGTCAGAGTTCCGCGTCGCGCAGCGTCGTCGATGAACTTCTCCAATGCCGCGGCACCGGAAGCGTCAATCAACGGCACTTTACCCATGCGTAGGATGAAGGCCTTTGGCGGTGTACGGAGGCGCTCCAAGATATCGCCAAGCCGTGCGGCCGCCCCGAAGAAGAATGGCCCGTCGATCTGGAACACCTCCACATCGTCAGGGATGTCGGTGCGCCGTTCGTACATCGTGCGCTCGCGCGAGTAGTCGTCGATGTCTTCAACGATCATTTTGGTGGCCGTCGAAATTTCGACAGCGTTGGCCATGCGGTGCATGAAGAACAACGCCGCCAGAACGACGCCGACCTCGATGGCGGTAGAAAGGTCGGTAATGAGTGTCAGTACGAACGTTGTGATGAGCACGGCGCGGTCGGCCGGCGGTGCCTTCAACAGGTGCCGGAAGTTTTTAACTTCCGCCATGTTCCAGGCGACGACGGCCAGCACGGCGCCGAGGCTGGCCAACGGGATGAAGCTCGCGACCGGTGCCAGCAACAGCAGAAACAGCAATATGAACAAGGCATGTGCCATGCCCGCAATTGGCGAGTAAGCGCCCGAGCGGATGTTGGTTGCCGTACGTGCGATAGCACCCGTTGCCGGTATGCCGCCGAGCAGCGCTGACCCTATGTTTGCCACGCCTTGCGCGACGAGCTCGCTGTTCGAGCGGTGATGCCGGCCGGTCATGCCATCGGCCACGACCGCCGACAAAAGCGATTCGACACCGGCAAGAAACGCGATCGTAAATGCAGACGGTAGCAACTCGCGCACGCGCGACAGCGTGATCTCCGGAATATGCGGCATCGGCAATGTGCCGGGAAGCGAACCGAACCGCGTGCCGATCGTGGCCACGGGAAGGGCAAGCGCCCAAACGAAAACTGCGCCCAAGCCGATGGCGAGCAAAAACATTGGCCACTGCGGACGCCAGAGCCGACATGCGATGATCGCAGCCAGCGACGCCATCGCGACGGAAAATGTTGCGGGCTGGAACGTCCCGATCGCCGCCGAATAGGCAATCCATTTCTCGATGAACTCTGACGGGTTCTTTTCGAGCTGTAGGCCCAGCAATTCCGCGACTTGGCTGGTGAGGATGATCAGCGCGATGCCGCTCGTAAATCCGGTCACCACCGGCGTCGGCACATACTTGATGAAGGTTCCAAGCTTCGCAAACCCCGCGAGCATCAACATGACGCCTGCCATCAGGGTCGCCACAACGAGCCCGTCATAGCCCTGCGTCGCGATGACATTGAACACGACGACGACGAACGCGCCGGTAGGGCCGCCGATCTGAAAGCGGCAGCCGCCAAGCGCGGATATGAGGAAGCCGGCTACGATGGCCGTGTAGAGGCCGCGATCCGGCGTCGTGTTGCTCGCAACCGCAAGCGCCATGGACAGTGGCAGCGCCACGATGGCGACGGTAAGCCCCGCCACGATATCCGCCCGAAAGCGTCCGAGACTGTACCCCTCCTGGAGCACGGTCACGAGCTTTGGAACATAAAGCCTCCAATAGCCTGACCGCGCGCTGACCGGCTCGCTGAGCATCATCGCACCTAAAATCACATTTCCAGATTGTAGTATATCACTGGCGGCTTAGGGTGAGCCAACAAAGCGCTCGGGCTGCGCCAAATTCGTCAGAAATTGCCGCGTGCAGGCTTCCCACGAAAATCCTGTGGCGAATGCACGGCATGTCTGCGGACTGAGCGTCAGCGCACGGCGCGCCGCTTCGCCCAGATCCTCTTCCAACGCGCCCACTGAATCGTTGCCGCCGATGATGTCGATCGGCCCTTGCACCGGGTGTGCCGCCACCGGCAGTCCGCTTGCCAGCGCTTCCAGGACCACAAGCCCGAACGTGTCCGTGCGTGAGGGAAAGACGAACACATCGCTCGCCGCGTAGTGGCGGGCGAGTTCGACGCCGAATTTCGGACCGACAAAACGCGCCAGCGGATAACGCTCGCGCAACTCGCCGAGCTGCGGCCCGTCGCCAACGATCAGCTTCGAGCCGGGCAAATCCTGCTTCAGGAATTCCTCGACACTTTTCTCGATCGCAACCCGCCCGACATAGAGAAACACCGGCCGTGGCATGTCGAGCCAACTCTTGTCGCCGGGTTTGAAAAGTTCGATATCCACGCCGCGCGACCAAAGCCGCAAGTTCTTGAAACCGCGCGCCGCCAAATCGCGCTCCAATGTTTTTGTGGCCACCATCACCGCGGTCGCGGGACCATGGAACCAACGCAGACCCGCATACGGCCACGATGTCGGAATGCCGAAGCGCGCATTGATGTATTCTGGAAAGCGGGTGTGGAATGAGGTTGTAAACGAAGTCCCGCGTCGCATGCAGTTGCGCCGCGCCGCCAAGCCCAACGGCCCTTCGGTGGCGATATGGATTGCGTCGGGCTGAAACTCGTCGATTACCCGCCCGACAGCGCGCCGCGCAAAGAGCGCGAGCTTGATCTCCGGATACGTCGGCATCGGCACCGTGCGAAAGCCGTCCGGCGTAACAAAGCGGACCGCGTGGCCAAGCCGTTCTAGCTCTTTGCCCAGTGTTTCAAGCGTGCGGACCACGCCGTTCACCTGCGGCGCCCATGCATCCGTGACGATCAATACGCGCATTTGCCGCAGCGCCCGCGCCGGCAGGGGGTCAAGTTCGTCCCCGAAGGGTCGGAGGAAAGCGAGTCCACGGTCCAATGTGCAGTGTTCCCCTGGCCGCTTCAACCATTGCGCCCGACTCAACGCCAGCCCGCGGCGGGGATGTTCGTAGCGGCAACATGCGACAGGCGCGTGGCACTCGAGTTGGCGCGTGAATTGTGCGCTGCAACATGATTGCCACAGTCCGAAACTACCGACCCGGGTGCCTGAAACATACGCCAGGTGATGTAAAATTAGTCAGTAATATCAACGCAATGTCAGAATTTGTAACAGAAGGAGTGAACGTTTAACACTTGATTTATTTCGGCAGTCCGACCATATTTGTGCAGCGCAGTAAGGCTTTCGGGCCTTTCTCCGTAGCCCATTCCTGGGCGTTTCCTCCCTTAACTTGGGCCGCTTGGCGTAAGCCTCGCGGCCCATTTTTCTTGTCTCAAGCCGGCCGCCACGCGCCCGGACCAGTCGGTTGTGCGGCATCGCCGCCATTCAGCGTCCGCTGCATAAAGACGATGTCGACCCAGCGCCCGAACTTGTAGCCGACCGACGCCAGAGTCCCCGCTTCACGAAACCCCGCTTTGCGGTGCAGGGCGATCGAGCCCGCATTCTTCGAATCCCCGATCACAGCCACGACTTGCCGGGCTCCTGTCGCCTCGCAGCGTGAGATGAGTGGCACGAGCAAGGCCGTACCGACGCCACGCCCGCGCTGGTCGTCACGGATATAGACGGAGTCCTCGATCGTGTAGCGATAGCCCGTGCGCGGGCGAAAGATCGAAGCATAGGCGTAGCCCAAGACCTCGCCCCCGCGCTCGGCGACCAGCCATGGCAATCCGGCATCGACCACGGCGCGCCATTTCTCCTCGAACTCGGTAAGGCTCGGCGGTACTTCGTCGAACGTGCCGAAGCCGTGCAGCACATGATGCGAATAGACTGCGTGCAGCGCGGCCAAGTCTCGAACGTCCGCGTCGCGAACGTCCGCCGTCATTGCGCCGCTTGGCTTGAGGGCAGCGATGAGCGCAGAAAGCGCCAATCGACTTCGCCCATAGCGCGCACCAATGTGGTGATCGCCTGCGTAATCCGCTTGATGCCGGAGGTCCGCTCGATCCGCTCTTCATCCATATAAAGCGCGCGATTGATCTCGATTTGGAGCGCGTGCAGACCCAGCGCAGGTCGCCCGTAATGCTCCGTCGAAAAACCGCCGGCGTAAGGATTGTTGCGCACGACCGCGAAGCCCTGCATCGCCAGCGCCCGTTCGATCATATCGGTGAGCCGCCGCGCGCACGAGGTACCGAACCGGTCGCCCAGCACGATATCGGGGCGGCTCGCGCCGATGTCTTGATCGAGCGGGCCGCCAACCGATGGCATCGAGTGACAATCGATCAAGACCGCTGCGTTGAACTGCTTGTGCGTCGTCTCCATCAGTCCGCGCAACGTCGCGTGATAGGGCTTGTAGTAGGTATCGATCCGTGACTGCGCTTCCTGGAAGCTGATCTTGCGCGTGTAAATTTCCGCACCGTCCCGCACCACCCGGGCGATCGTGCCCAGCCCCGCGGTTACGCGCGGGCTGCGGCTGTTCACGAACTGCGGCAACGGTCCGTCGAACATAGCCGGGTCTAGCTCGTAAGCTTCGCGATTAGGGTCAACGAAAGCGCGCGGAAAGTGGGCTTTCAGTAGCGGCGCACCCAGGGCCGGCGCAGAGCCGAAAATTTCGTCGATAAAACTATCTTCCGACCGCCGGATGGCCGTTCCGTCCAGTTTTGTCGCCTGAAGGAAGGTTTTCGGGTAGACGCGTCCCGAATGAGGCGACGCAAAGACAAAGGGCAGCGACTGATTGGCCGGCGCGAGCACCTCAAAAGGGGGATCGATAGAAGGTCCCCGCCTGTCTCCACCGCCTGTCAACCGCACGTTTTAACCTTTGTTTGATTGGTTTCAGTGGAGCATCGAAGGCCCGCGTGATCAAGACCGCTGGCACGTGATGCAGGTTGCAAAAATAACCGAATATCTGCAAAGCCTTGGCTGTTGCAGGGAATCCGCCGTATTCTTCGCATGCGCTTCGCGGTCGCGGGAGCGCCAAAAACAGGGGCGAGTAGGGAACCATGGCGAAGATTTTGCTCGCCGAAGACGACGAATCGATGCGTCGGTTTTTGTCCTCGGCTCTGGAAAAGGCCGGCCACGAAGTGGCCTCGTTCAGCCAAGGCGACGAAGCCCTGGACTGCCTGAATGGCGGCAGCCGTTTCGACCTGCTTCTGACCGATATCGTCATGCCCGTCATGGACGGGATCGAGCTTGCTCGCAAGGCGGCCGACGTCGCGCCTAAGATGAAGATCATGTTCATCACCGGTTTCGCCGCCGTGGCGCTAAATCCGAAGAGCAACGCGCCGAAAGACGCGAAGGTCTTGTCGAAGCCGTTCCACCTGCGCGACCTTGTAAGCGAAGTCGAACGCTTTATGGCCGCCGCCTAATAGCTACCGAAATCTTAACTTAACGCTCTCTTTACGATCGTTACCGCATCCTTCCTGTCACCGAAACAACCGGGGGCGGGCGACCGATGTTGGCGTATTGGCGGCGCAGCCTCATCGCGTTGGCGATGTGCGGCTTGAGCCTCGGTTCGGCGGTGGCTGAACCGCCGACGGAGGTCGAGATCCGCCTGGCCATGTTGCGCGTCGAGAAGATCTTGGACGGCCTCGGTGTCGACGTCGCCGGCTACGCGACGGGCGTGCCCCCCGAAACCGAATGGGCTCCCGCCGAGCACCCTTATTTACAAGGCAACGACGGCGCCTACATCGCCGGCCGCGTTTACATCAACAAGGACGCGATCGAAGCCTGTACCGATCTGACGCTGATCCACGAACTCGTGCACGACGCGACGGTCAAGCGTCGCCTGTTCGCGGGTGTTCCAAACAACAAAGTGCGCGAGATGGTCGAAGCTTTAGCTGACGCGGTCACCGAAAAAGCGGCGGCTGAGCCCTACCGCCCCGGCTGCCTGCCGAAGCGCCATTTCGCCGTTTCGACCGTCGAATTGGCGGCACTGGCTCTCTCCACCCCCGCGCCCTGACGCCGCGCTTGTCTTGGAAGCAGGCCGCCGTTATACGGTTCGCCTCGCTGTGTGGGCGTGTAGCTCAGCGGGAGAGCACTACGTTGACATCGTAGGGGTCACAAGTTCGATCCTTGTCACGCCCACCATTTTTCGTTCGCAACGCGAACGAAAAATGCCCCACCGGCCTGTCCGCCGAAGCCTTGGCGAAGGTGGAAGCCCTCTTGGCGAAGGCGGGCCCTCGCCAACTGGCACACGGTGCCAATCACCTGTCTCGCCCACAAAATCTGCAGCCATCCGCGCCCTTGGGGGCTCCCCCGCACATTTTTGAGCGAACAACCCCATGTACCCGGAGCTTGGCGGCAAAAAACAAGTTTGCGCGCCCCGCCACCACGCACGCCAAATGGCACGACAGCAAGGCGCCGGCGACGCTTCCCAAACAGTTTCAAGTTGCAGCCGAGCGCCGCAAAAACGGCATCGGAATGAGCAAGAACATAAATAGAACAAATACCTCGCAGGGTCAAGCGCGCGAGCACAAAAAAACTAGACCCCTGCGAACGCCAAACGCTTCCACACTCATCCCGCGGCGATCCAGTCGAAGACCGTCGCTTGCCAGAGCGCGTCGGGCCCAACAGCAAATCCAGGCGAGGCTCGGAAGGGTGTGAGCGCTCTGTTAGTGTTCGCGGCGGTTCGGCTACGATCTTGAGGGGCGCGTGCGGGGTTTGTGGATTGTCTTGGGCGTAGTTGCCGTCGCGCTGACGATTGCCGGGGCATTGTGGTTCTCAGGCCTGCTCTCGCGCGCGCGGCCGCTCGCGGCACCGGAAGGCGTGGAGCTAACGCCGTTGCGTTCGATTGCGCCGTGGGAAGCGTGGGTGTTGCTTCGCCTCACGGGGGTGGAGGGCGTACCCGTCGCCTATACCGTCGACTGCTACCGTATGACGTACACAGCGCCCGGACGCGACGGCGTTGCGGTGAAGCTGAGCGGCCTCTTCGCCCTGCCGCGCGACGCAACCGTGCGCCGGGTCGTGAGCTTTCAGCATGGAACGACCACGACGCGCAGCGCCGTACCCTCGGCGCCGGACGGCACCGGCATCGCCACCGCCATCGCCTTTGCCGGCAACGGCTATGCGCTGGTCGTACCCGACTATCCTGGTTTGGGCGCGTCCGAGGGGCGGCATCCCTACTACGTGGCCGAAGCGATCGCGCCTTCGGTCACCGCGATGATCGCCGCCGCCAAGCGCATCGAAGGTGTCCCTGATGCGCCCGTGTTTCTTTCCGGCTTTTCGGAAGGCGGCTGGGCGACGATGGCGGCATTGCGCGACTTGGAACGCGACGGCGTTGCGGTGTTGGCGGCAGCACCGGTCGCGGGTGCATACGACTTGCGCAACGTCTCGCTGCCGGCAACGTTCAAAGGGAATCAGGTTCATTCGGCCTATCTCGCCTACGCGGCATGGGGCCAGTCGGCCTATTACGGCCATCCGTTGGATAGCGTTCTGACGCCACACTATGCCGCGCTCGTCGAGAAGCTATTTGCAGGCGCAAGCCCGCAGGAAATTCACGATGCAATGCCGATGAACCCGCGCGACTTGTTCGTCGAAGCCTACCTCGATGCGTTCGATCACGGCGGCTCGCATTGGTTTCTCGAGACATTCGCAGCCAACGGTGTGGCAGACATCACGCCGCGTGCTCCGGTACGCATGTACTACGGATCGAAGGACGAGGACGTCTCGCCGGAAGAATCGATCCGGGCGGCCGCCGCGATGCAGGCGCGCGGTGCGCAGG
This sequence comes from uncultured Flavobacteriaceae bacterium, assembly GCA_964547645.1. Classification (GTDB taxonomy): domain Bacteria; phylum Pseudomonadota; class Alphaproteobacteria; order Micropepsales; family Micropepsaceae; genus SZUA-430. Next base: position 9,341 of record CAZJOM010000021.1, on the reverse strand, counting down.
TGACGGCCATCGACGTGGGTCCGGTCGGGCACGACCCGTCAATGCTTGCGGCGGCGCCGTCGATCCTGGCGTGGCTTCGCGAGCTTGAGGCGAAGTAGCGGGCGAGGCCTCACCGCGCCTGCTTCGCCTGCGCCCGGGCGTACGCCGGCCGTGTCTGCAGCCGCGCCTGATACGCTGCGAGAGCCGGCGAGAGCGTCTTGTCCAAGGCGCCGCGCCACATGCCGAAGGCGGTGCCGATGCAAATGTCGGCGAGGGTGAGGTCGTCGCCGACCAAATAGGGGCGTCCGTCCAACGTGCTTTCGACGAAACCCAGAAACTGCTCGACGCGCTTCTCCAGCATGTTGACCGACCAGTTGCGCTTGTCCGCCTCAGGCGCCATGAACTTTGTCGCCATCAGCCCGTTCATCGCCCCGCCGATCGAGGCTTCGCCGAACACGGTGAACTGCAGCACGCGCGCCAGCCGCGCCGGATCGTCCTTCGGCAGCAGCGGCGTCGGCCCGTACCGCTCGGCGAGGTAGAGCATGATCGCCACCGACTCGCCGATCTCCACGGCGCCGTCCTGCAGAAACGGCACGTTGCCCAGCGGGTTCAGCGCGCGATAGGCCTCGCTCGGCGGAAACGAAACCGCCTCGGCCTCGTAAGGTAGCCCCATCTCCTCGCAAACCCAAAACAACCGCACCCCGCGCGCCCCGCGCGGAAAATTCCAAATCTTGATCATTGTCGTGTCCGTTTATCGTTCTCTCATGCCACCCGCGCCTGCGCGACGAGCGCGGCCACCCGCGCGACGATATCGGTCGTAGCAAAATCCTCGCACGCGTCGCCGATGGCGACCTCGCTCATCACCATGTCCGCGAACGGCGTCGCCGCAAACCGGCGGAAGATGGCCACGCCGGCCGACTCCGCCAATGCCAAAGTCGCCGCGTTCCATCCCTCGATCGTCCCCGGCAGATAGACCTGAAACGAATTTGTCTGCGGTGGCGACGGCGCGATCCGCACGCCCGGCAGCGCTGCCAGCGCGTCCGCAATCTCGCGCGCTCGCGCATGATAGGTGCGCATCTTCGGCAAGTGATGTTTCAATCCTTCCAACGCCGAGATCACGATCGGAAACGAGGTGACCGGCGCGCTACCGTGGCGCGCCAGCCAAACCTTCGCTTCGGCAATGAACGACACTGAGCCCGCCAGCACGCACCCCGCGATCCCGCCAAGCCCTTTGTAGAACGACACATAGACCGAGTCCGCGACCGCCGCGATCTCCGCATACGAACGATCGTAGTAAGGCCCGCACTCCCAAAGCCGCGCGCCATCCAAATGCAGGGGCACCTTGTTCGCGCGCGCCCAGGCACCGATCGCCACCCAGTCGTCCCATGGCAACACGCGAAAGCCGGACCGCCGCAAGGGCTGCTCCACCGTCACCACGCCCAAGCGCTCGTGCACGCGCTCCAGATCCGCCGCGACGAACGGCACGAAGTCGCCGCCGAGGCGAACGGGGCGCAGGTTGTGCAGGCGCTCGTAGGCCGCGGTCTCGTCGAGATCGATATGGCTCTTCGGGTGCAGCGCGACGAGCGGCGACCCCGACCGCTCCGTCCAGGTCCGAAGCGCCGCCTGTTGCGCGATCACGCCCTTCGGCGAAAACACGGCGGCTTCCTTGCCCAACAGCATCGCCACTTGCGCCTCGAGTGAGCGGATCACCCGGCCCTCGCCATACTCGTCCGGCGCCGAGTCCACATACGACGACGCCGCAAGCTCGCTCAAAATCTGCCGCACCGGCTTCCGCCGATGCCCGCTGAGCGCGACCGTACAACGCGCAAACGCGTCGTTACGGCGCTGCAAGTCCTGATCTGCATTCAGCATCTCGTGCGGCAAGCCCACGCCTCACATCGTCCAAGTTTGCGCACCAACCCAGCCGATCGACGCTGCGTAGGCGCTGAAGGCGAGCAGCGCGAGCGAGGTCAGCGTCGCATAGATGCGGACGATCACGCCGGTGCCGCTCGCCGTCAGCGCGCGCCAAAGGCCAAGCGCCGCAAAGAGCGGGAACAGGATGCTGCTTGCAAAAATCGTGTAGGCGTAAGGTGTTGGGTGTGCCAGCTGCAAGGCGGCGGGAATGCTGCCGGAGGCAAGATAGCCGAAGGGCAGCGCGAAGGTGACGCCCAGCGCCACGACCGAAAGCAAAGGCAAGAAGCGCACCAGCGCGCCGCCACGGTCCGCAAGCCGCCCCCGCACCAAGGAAATCAACCAGACAGGCGACATGAGGATGCCGATGACAGCGCCCAGCACGAGGAAGCCCAGAACGCCGGCAATGAGCGCAACGCGCCACAACGGCTCCTTCTGAGCGGCGTTGAACGCGGTGACTCTGTACGTTTCGCCTTCGTCTTCGACATAGGCGAGCGTGGGCGCCTCGCGATCGTCGCGCCGAAACGTGTGCGGCGAGGTGGGGAAGAAATCGCGGCCGCTGCCGATAAGCTTGCCCTTGCCGGCTTGCACCCATGTCAGGCCCAAGAGCTCCTGATAGGGCCGGGTCAGTCTGCTCGACGGCGTAATCACGCGGTAAAGCCCCGCATACGTATCAAGCTGTTGCTGCTCGACCGCGACGATGGGCTCGGGCTTCGGCGTTGCATTGCGTGTCAGATAGGCTTGTACCAGTTGCGCTGCAGGCTGCGCGATATCGACGCCCTCGCCGCCGTTGGCCATGAGAACGTAGCCCGAATTCGTGCTGAGCGAATAACCGTACACGGAGGTGAATGAATCGATTCCGCCGTTGTGACCGCGAAACGTAACGCCCTTGTCGGGAAACGGTGTGTTGCCGAGGCCGTAGCCATAGGGCGCGAAGCCCACGCGAGCCGCGAGCGTCGACTCGCTGCGTTCGATGCGAGCGACGGACTCCGGCGTCAAAATTTGCTGCCCGTCGACGGTCCCGCGGCCAAGAAAGAAGCGCACGAGCTGCGCGAGTTCCTTCGCGGTGACGTCGAGTGAGCCGGCCGGTCCTAGAATGATGTTTTGGAACGGCGTTTCGGCGCCCTCGGCGTCGTAGCTCTTCGACAGATGAGCGCCAAGCTCCGGCGTCAGTTCGAAGTCGCCCGCCGCCATGCCCATCGGACGCAGCACGCGCTCGCGCATATAGGCGTTGAACGCCTGACCCGTCACCCTCTCAAGAATGACGCCCGCAACGGCGGGGCCGGCATTGTTGTAAACGGCGAAGCGCCCGGGCTTCCACCGGCTGACGAACTCGGAACTCGATTCTTGCACGCCGCGCCTCAATGGCCAACCCTTGCCGTCGGTCGTCAGTACACGGAGCGAAATGTCGGGCCAGCCGGTCGTATGCTCGATCAGGTGCACCAGACGCAACGGATCTGTTGCTTCCCAAGGATTATCGAACTTCACTTCGGGCGCCAGTTCTTTGACGCGGCCGTCGAGCGTGAGCTTCCCATCCTGAACCGCGGTCATGATGGCGATGCCGGTCAGACTCTTCGAGATCGAAGCCGCCCGAAATACCGTATCGGGCGTGACGGGTTTTCCCGCGGCCTTGTCGGCAACGCCGTAACCTTTGACGAACGTGATCTGCCCGTTCTCGACCAGCGCAAGTGAGGCGCCGGGGATCGCGCCGTCCTTGAAAATGGCGGCAAGGCGTTGGTCGAGTTCTTCGTGCGTCGCCGGAGGCGGCGCTGCCTTGTCCTCGGCGCGGCATAAGCTGATCGCGGCCAGCGAAGCCACCGCCGCAAGAACCAACAATCGACTCATGTTTTGTCCCCTAGGCGAACGCGCATCCTCGGCAGGTATGTAGCACGAACTTCGGCACAAAAGACGCACGCCGATCAATCGCGCAACCGGGAGGCGATCTCAGAGGCGTCCGCCGCCCTCGAAGGGCGCTACCCCTTACAAAACGCCGCAATATCCCGCGCCGTGTCGTAGCTGATGTCCGGACACGCGATCGCGAACAGCTCCACCCCGTGCGTCGTGCCCATCGATTGCCGCCCGCGCGCCTTGACGCCGTTCTTGAGCAGCAGCCGATAGAACGCGAGCCCCTCGTCGCGCAACGGATCGCACTCGTTGACGTGGATGACGGTCGGCGGAAGACCCTTCACGTCGTCGTCGCCGGCAAAGCCCGGCCAAGCAAGCGGGTTCTTCGCTTTGAACGCCTCGATGCCGTAAGCCATGGCGCCGCGATTGTTGTGCAGCTCAAGCAGAATGCCGTTGTTCTCGGTCGATGACGGGTTCTGAACCTGCGGCCATTGCCCCGCGATGTAGGGGCAAAGCGCATAGAGCCCCTTGATCAGCGCGATGTCGCCGTCGCGCTTCAGCTTCATGCCGGTGGCGAGCGTCAGGTTTCCGCCACCGCTTTCGCCCGCCACGATGATGCGCTTCGGGTCGATATTGAGCCGCGCCGCATGACTTGCCACCCAGCGCAAGCCCGACACACAGTCGTTCAGTCCGGCGGGGAAGGCCGCCACTTCCGGCGCCGACGACGGCGACACGCAATTGCGGAAGTCGACCATCGCGACCGCAACGCCCTGTGCGGCGATGATCCGTCCCCATGCTTTGTACATGCCGTCGAAGCACGACATGAACTGCATGCCGCCGCCGTGAATGTAATAGACGCAAGGCAGAACGTCCGTCGTATCGGGCCGGATGTACTGAATCTTGATCGTATTGCCGTCGGGCTCGGAGCGGAACGTCTCCGTGGTGATCTTCAGCCCCTTCGACGGTGCGACCTCTTCATTGTCGCACATCTGCATGAACATCGAGACCATTGCCCGCCGCTGTTGGGCTGCGGCGCCGTTCTCCTCCGCGAGCAACGCCTCGCGGTTCGCAACGTCGCCTGCCGCCGCCAGGTCGGGCGCCGCGCCGAAGATCGCCTTGATGCGCGGATCGATACGGGGATCGTTTGTGATCTTCGAAGCCATGGCGGGAAGTCCTTTCGCGAGTTGACTGAGATTGCGTCTTTGGGTCAACGATAGCGCCTCACGCCCCGACCGGCTAGTTCCAATGATTGTCCTCGAACGCCTGACCAAACCCACCGACGAAGCCCGCGCGCTGATTGACGAACTCGACGCTGAGCTGCGCGGTCCTTACGACCCCGATCAGCACCACGGCTTCAGCGTTGATCGGGTTTTCGCGTCAGGCCTTTTGTTCTTCATCGCCAAACTCGACGGCCAGGCGGTCGGCTGTGGCGGCATCGCCTTCGATGAGGGCTATGCGGAGTTGAAGCGCATGTATGTTCGCCCAACGGCGCGGGGCAGGGGCGTCGCCCAAGCTGTTTTGGAACGCCTCGAAGCCGAAGCCAAAGCCAAGGGCTACAAACGCCTAACCCTCGAAACCGGCGACGTCCAGCACGCCGCCATCAAAGTCTACGAACGCGCCGGCTTTATGGTGTGCGAGCCGTTCGGCGAATACTTAGCCTTGCCGCCGCACACGATCGAGCGCAGCGTGTTTATGGAGAAGGCGATCTAGCCTACCAGTTCACGCCCTCGAGCTCCGTGAACTTCATCTCGCTGCCGTCGGCGCCGATCAGAACGCCCGCGTGCGTCGTGTCGAACGTGAAGCTGCCGCCTGAACCGTGAAGCAGATAGTTCTGCCCGTTGTCGAGCTGCAGCAACCAATCGCCCGCCGCAATCGACGACGGCGCGCCGCTCACCGACTCGAGCCACCCGCCGCTGCCGGCCGGCGAGTCGATTTGGATAAAGTCATTCCCGGTCCCGCCATAAACGGTGTCGTGACCGCCGGCGGTCGAGAAGTGGAAAACGTCGTTGCCGGCCTGTCCCCACATCGTGTTGTCGGCAGAATTGCCGAAGAACGTGTCGGTCGCGTTCGTGCCGCTGGCGTTTTCGAAGTTCGAGATCGAGTCCGCGCCCGCCGGATGAGACGTGTAGTAGACAAGCCCCTTACCCAGATCGATCGTCATGTTGGCGCCGCTGAAGTTGGCCAAATCGATCGTATCGCTGCCAGCGCCGCCGTCGATCGTATCGATGCCGCCGCTCGAATACACCCGGTCGTCACCTGCGCCCGCGATAATAACGTTGTTGTTGTTGTCGCCATAGATTGTGTCGTCGTAGGCCGACCCGGTGACGTTCTCGAAGCCGGAGATATTGTCGCCCGCCGCATCGCCACCCGAGGCCGTGCTGGCGGTGAGGTTCACCGTTACCCCGGCCGAAGAGCCGGCATAGCTCACCGTGTCGCCTGAGCCCGAACCGCCGGTCAGCGTGTCGGCGCCCGTGCCGCCTTCGATCGTGTCGTTACCCGAGCCGCCGTCGATCGTATCGTTCCCGGCCCCGCCCGTCAGCACGTTCGCATTGCCGTCGCCGGTGATCGTGTCGTTGCCGGCTGATCCCGTGACGTTCTCAAAACCGGTAATCGTGTCGCCGGCCGCATCGCCGCCCGAAACCGCGTTCGTGCTCAAATTGACCGAGACGGCAGCGGTCGATGCGGCATACGAGAGCGTATCGGTGCCCGTGCCGCCGGTGAGCTTGTCCGCGCCCACACCGCCTTCGATCGTGTCGTTGCCCGCGCCGCCGTCGATCGTATCATTGCCGGCGCCGCCGCTGATGACGTTGGCATTACCGTCGCCGGTCAACGTATCGGCAAAGCCTGAGCCGGTGATATTCTCGAAACCGGAGATCGTGTCGCCGTTCGCATGCCCGCCGGACACGGTGTTGGTCGAAAGGTTGACGCTGACGCCTTGATCCGATGACGCGTAGGAGACGGTGTCACTGCCCGCCCCGCCGGTCAGCGTGTCGTTGCCGTCGCCGCCTTCGATGACGTCGTCATTGTTGCCGCCGTCGATGATGTCGTTGCCCTTGTCGCCGTACAGCGTGTCGTTGCCGTCGCCGCCATAGACCTTGTCGTTGCCGTCGCCGCCCCACAGCTTGTCGTTGCCGCCGTTGCCATAAAGCGTGTCGTTGCCCTTCGCCGCGTCGTAGACATCGTCGCCAGCGCCGCCGTTGAAAATGTCGTCATCGCTGGTGCCGCCAGATTCGTTGGCATCCAGCACCGAAATCGTGAACGCCTCCGAATATGACGCGCCCGTGTTGTCGGTCGTCGTGACGGTGAGCGTAACCGACGGCGTAGCTTCGTAGTCGAGACTGATACCGCTCTTAAGCTTGAGTTGCCCGTTCACAACCTCAAAGCGGTTGTCGGACACGGAGTATGTGAAGGTGTTCCCCGCATCCTGATCGGTCGTGCTCAAAGTGCCGATCACGGCGCCCGCCGCGTTCTCCGACACCGTACTGTTCGAAAGCGCGATGTCGGTCGGCGCGTCGTTCGCATTCGTAACGGTGATCGTGAAGGCTTGCGCCTTGGAGAGACCGCCGGCGTCGGTTGCGGTCACCGTGACCGAAACGCTTGACGCCGCTTCGTAGTCCAGGCTCACGCCGCTCTTGAGTTTCAGTTGCCCGCCGACAACCTCAAAACGGCTGTCGGAAACGCTGTAGCTGAACGTATCGCCCGCGTCCGGATCGGTCACGGTCAGCGATCCGACGACCCCGCCCGGCGTGCCCTCGCTGATCAACGCATTCGAAAGCGAGATGCCCGTGGGCGCCTCGTTCGCGTTCGTGACGTTGACGGTCATTGCCTCGCTGTAGGAGGCACCGTTCTGGTCCGTCGAGGTGACGGTGACCGTGACGCTCGGAGTCGTTTCATAGTTCAGGCTGACCCCGGACTTCAACTTGAGCTGCCCGCCGACGACTTCAAAGCGGCTGTCGGAGACGGAGTAGCTGTGCGTGTTGCCGGCATCCGGATCCGTGGTGGAAAGCGCACCGACGACGGCGCCAGCCGCGTTTTCGGCGACCGAGGAATTCGAGAGCGCAATGTCAGTCGGATTCTCGTTGACGTTCGTGACGTTGACGGTCATCGCCTCGCTGTAGGAGGCGCCGTTCTGGTCCGTCGACGTGACGGTGACGGTGACGC
>CAZJOM010000021.1:0-1345 GCA_964547645.1 uncultured Flavobacteriaceae bacterium | reverse complement strand
GAGGCGCCGTTCTGGTCTGTCGAGGTCACGGTGACAGCGACGTTCGGCGTCGTCTCGTAGTCGAGGCTGACGCCTGATTTCAACTTCAGCTGTCCGCCGACCACTTCGAAACGGCTGTCGGAGACGCTGTAGGTGTGCGTATTCCCGGCGTCCGGATCGACCGTCGAAAGCGTACCGACAACGGCGCCGGTCGCGTTCTCGGCCACAGTCGCATTCGAGAGATTGATGTCGACCGGCGCTTCGTTGAGATTGGTGACTCCGATGTTGAACGCTTCGCTATAGGAGGCGCCGCTCTGGTCTGTGGATGTGACGGTGACGGTAATGTTCGGCGTCGCTTCGTAGTCGAGCGTCACACCGGATTTGAGTTTGAGATCGCCGTTCAACACCTCGAACCGATTGTCCGAAACGGAATATGTATGCGTATTCCCCGCGTCCGGATCGACAGTCGAAAGGGCGCCGATCTCGGCACCGGCCGCGTTCTCCGTAACGGTGGCATTGGAAAGGACGATGTCGGTCGGCCCCTCATTCACGTTCGAGACCGTGATGGTGAAAGAGTCCGAGACCGAGGCACCCGATCCGTCGGTCGACGTCACAGTAAGCGTGACAGTGGGCTCGCCCTCGTGATCGAGGCTGACGCCATCCTTCAGCTTAAGTTGCCCGCCAACGACCTCGAAGCGGTCGTCCGAAACGGTGTAGCTATGTGTGTCGCCGGCATCCGGATCGATCGTGGAGAGCGATCCCACAACGGCGCCCGCCGCGTTTTCGGCAATGGTGGAGTTGGAGAGAACGATGTCCGTCGACCCTTCATTCGCGTCAGTGACGGTGACATTGAATGACTCGGAAATCGACGCGCCGGACGCATCCGTCGACGTGACGGTTACGGAGACAGAAGGTTCGCTCTCGTGATCGAGACTGATCCCGTCCTTAAGCTTCAACCGGCCGCCGCTAACCTCGAACCGATCATCCGAGACGGAGTAGGAATGCGTATCCCCTGCATCCGGATCGACGGTGGAGAGCGTGCCGATGACCGCGCCGGCCGCATTCTCGGAGACCGTGGCATTCGACAGCGCGATATCGCTCGGTCCCTCATTCGCATTCGAGACCGTGATATTGAACGACTCGGAGAGCGACGCCCCCGAAGTGTCCGTCGACGTCACCGTGACGGACACGCTGGGCTCACCCTCATGGTCGAGGCTGACGCCGTCCTTGAGCTTCAGCTGCCCGCCGACAACCTCGAAACGGTCATCTGAGACGGAATAGTTGTGCGTGTCCCCAACGTCCGGGTCGACGGTTGACAGCGTGCCGACCACCGCACCAGCCGCATTCTCGGCAACCGTGGCGTTCG
>CAZJOM010000020.1:0-52441 GCA_964547645.1 uncultured Flavobacteriaceae bacterium | reverse complement strand
GAACCGATCCTGAGCGCGCAGGAGGTCAACCGCCACGTCGCGATGAAAACGTTCTACTGGCGCATCGTGCTTGTCGCGTTTGGCGCGGCGGGTGTCGGCGCGCTGGTCTGGTTCTGGTCGACGGAGATCTTCAACGCCCTCATCTTCGGCGGCGTCGCCTTCGCGGCCGGTTATTGGTTTGCGTATCAACCGCTTGCGGCTGTGGGCACCGCCGCAAAATCGCAGTCGCTGACCTCGATCGCAGACGCGATCGGCTGCACCTACGAGATTTCGGCGTTCCAGAAGGACGGCCTGCCGCACTTCGAAGAACTCAGATTGCTCCCCTCGTGCGACCGCGCCGACTATCAAGACTGCTTCCGCGGCACGCACAAAGGTTGCGCCTTCGCGTTCTACGAAGGCCACCTTGAACGACGCCATCAAACGAAGAACGGTACCAGCTGGGAAACCGTCTTCCGCGGCCAATTGATTCGCATCGCCTTCCCAAAGAAATTCCTGGGCACCACCGTCGTCCGCCGCGACGCCGGCATCTTCAACACGGTCGCTCGCTGGATGAGTTCAATGCAACGCGTCGCGCTCGGCGACAGCCGGTTGGAGAAAGCGTTCGAAGTCTATTCGACCGATCAAGTCGAAGCGCGCTACCTCATCCATCCGGTCTTCATGGAGCGCCTGCTCGCCCTCGAGACCGCTTTCAAGGGCGAACGCCTCCGCTGCGCCTTCATCGACGGTGACCTTCTGATCGCCATCGAAGGCGGCGACAAATTCGAGATCGGCTCCATGTTCGCCAACCTCGCCGACATCACCCGCGTCCGCGCGATCGTCGCCGACATCACCGAAGTCATGCGCCTGATCGAAGCGGTGCTGACGGCGGAACAGTCGATCCTGCCGTCATCGTGACGCTCACGACTTCTTCGCCGCGTTAAGCGCCACTGCCGCGCGGACCAACGCGCGGAACGCCGCCGCATTCAGTCGCTCGCCCTCGCGAATGTCGATCGCGCGGCGCGTTCCGCCGTCGAGGCCGGCGTTGAAGAGACCCGCCGGATCGGCAAGCGCCGCTCCCTGCGCAAAGGTCACCTTGATTTTGTCCTTATAGGTCTCGCCGGTGCAGATGATGCCGCCGCACGACCACGTCGGAACGCCTGCCGGGTTGTTCGCCTTCTTCCACTTGGCCTCTTCGACTGCTTTCGGTGCGGCTTCGAGAATGAGCGAGCGAATTTGCGCCAGCGCTTCGCTACGCCAGTCGCCGCCGGTCGACCTCTTTGCGGTAGCTTTTTGGTTCTTCGACATTGTGCCTACACCCCCGAACGCCGCTTGGGCAGATAAGGCTGCACGAAAAGCCAGAGGCCGCTGAGCGACAGCAAGGCGAGCGGAAAAAGCGGCACGTACGACATCCAAAGCACGGGCTCAGGCTGCGACAGCGCGATCGTGGTCGCAATCACGCTCAGCACGAAGAGCGCCGCGATCCAGCGGTGAAATTGACGGACAGAGTTGCTCACACGAGCCTCCTGTTGCGAGCGTTGCACATATTGCGCGTACATCAACCGCGTGCCTCGATCATCTTCCAGCCGTTCCCGGACGGGTCGCGGAAGTTTGCATCGACGCTGCCGAAGCGGGCGGTGGGCGGCTGCGTAAACTCGACGCCGTTCGCACGCATACGATCATAGGCCGCGCGGCAGTCCTCCACGATCAAGACCAGCGGGGGCATTGCGCCCTTCGCCACCATCTCGCGCATGGTCTGCGCCGTCTTGGCGTCGAGCACGGGCTCCTGGGGCAGGAACAGACCAAGTTCGATAGTCGGCTGGTTCGGATGCTTAACCGTAAGCCAGCGATAGTTGCCGTTGCGTGCGTCGGTTTGAACCTTGAAGCCAAGCTTGTTGACGTAAAACTTCAGCGCTTCGTCCTGGTCGTGGACGTAGAGGCCGATGACGCCGATACCTTTTGACATGTGGATACCTCCGTTTTGTTCGCCCCCTTCGTAGCGCGGGCTCCCTGACGGCGCTTCTCCGAAACTGCGGTTTTGAGATCCGGTCGGTACGCGGCGCTGATGAAGCAATGCGGAACCCGATCGAGCGCATGCGCGCTTGCCTGCTCCCGCGCGCGCAGTTCGGTGGGGCTTTCTCCGGTAATGTCTTTGAAAACGCGGCCAAACGTGCCGAGGCTCGACCACCCCGTCTGGAACGCAACGTCGATGATCGGCTCTTCGGTGTCGCGCAGAAGCGCCTTCGCCCGCTCGATTCGCCGCGTCAGCAGGTAGCGATGCGGCGGCACACCGAACGCGTCCTTGAACGAACGTGCAAAATGCGCTTCCGAAACGCCGCTAACGCTGGCCAGCCGCTCGACGGGCCAATCCTCATCGGACGCCGCATCAATACGGTCCTTCGCGCGCAAAAGACGGCGCAACAACGCGGGATCCTGACCAGACATAAACGGCGCAGCCCCTCACCTGCCTACGGCTATCATGCGCCTAGAAAGACCGGCGCACTGAGGCCAAGTCAAGCGCTGCCGCGCCTCGGGGCCTTCGCGCCGTTCCTCACTTCTGGTGGGCGGACTCTTCACGCAGAGTTGTCTCGTCGCACTCCGAACTTTGCGCGAAGAATCCCAAGAAATCTTGGGCATTCGTGGAGACGGCAACATATGGCTGTTCGGATCGCATTCTTGTTCTTCGTGGGGCTCGCTTCTGCGACGGCTGTCCGCGCGCAGTCGCCACAATTGGCGGACCTCACTGGACACTGGGAAGGCCGCGCGAGCAAAGATGGACGCGACTTCGCCCAGACATTGGACTTCGATCCGCTTGCGGACCCGTCAGTGGCGTACGTCGCCTACACTGACTTGAATCTCTTTGCTGTACCCTTCGTTCCCAGCGTATGCGGGGCGTCCTTTTGCATCGAGCGCCACCCTGAAAACGCGCCTGCGTCGACGTTCAAGGGGCAGATCAAAGGCGATCGTCTGGTCGGGACGTTCAATGGAGCCGGTGCAAAAGATGCTCGGTTCGAGATGCGTCGCGTTTCGCCGAGAACGAGCATCTTTCGTGAAGAGCGCCTGACCTTTCGCAATGGGCCGATCACACTCGAGGGCACCCTGGTGCTGCCGCCTGGCGCCGGTCCGTTTCCGGCGGCCGTTGTTGCGCACGGCAGTGACCCGGAAAACCGAAACAGCGCGGGATATCGCGGCCAGGGCGTACTCTTGGCCCGTCACGGCATGGCGGCCCTGATCTACGACAAGCGTGGTACGGGCGCTTCAACGGGCGACTACACGACCGCAAGTTTGGAAGACTTGGCGAATGATGCGCTTGCAGGTGCCGCAGCACTGCAAAAACGGCAAGACATCCGTAAATCGCTGATCGGCATCGCGGGTCAGAGCCAGGGCGGCTGGATCGCGCCATTGGCTGCAACGCTTTCGAAGAACGTTGCGTTCGTCATCGCGTTGTCTTCGCCGGGGATCGGTCCGATGGCGCAGAGCATCTATCACAATTCCAATGAGATGCGCGCCGCGGGCTTTTCCGAAACCGACATCGCGCGCGCACAGGCGCTGCGCGATCGCATGTATCAGCGCGCCCGAACCGGCAGCGTGGACAAGGATTTCTTGAAGGACCTAGAAGCGGCGAGCAAAGCACCTTGGTTCGAGGCGTCGAAACTGCCCTATCCTTATCCGTCGGAGTTGGATGAAGGCACGCGGCGGCTTCTGCTGTTCGAACCGCTGCCGGTTTGGCGCAAGGTTCGTGTCCCTGTTTTGGCCGTGTGGGGCGCCAAGGACATTTACCTGCCCGCCGAAGACAGCCGAAACAAAGTGGCTGCCGCGCTGGCGGAAGGAGGAAACACGCGCATCACGCTTAGGGTACTGCCGAATCTGAACCACAGTCTCTACGTCGAACGCGATCCGGAAGCCGCATGGGATTTTCCCCGCGGTAGCGCAGATTTCGACAGGATTATCGCAGCGTGGATTGCCACATTGGCGTCAGCGCGCGGTTAGCTCCAACGCAAGCAGGCCCGGCGTTTCCGCCGAGCCCGCTTGAATAGTCGCGTTGCTGCTTGCTTACTGCGCCAACATATCCTGTCCGTTCGCCAGCACTTTGCCGTCCTTGGTGAACTGGATATCGATCAGATACGCGCGGTCGTCTTTCGGCGAGGCCGGATCGGGCTTGCCCATCGCGCGCACCGCGGCGACGATGCCCATGATCTGCTGCGCCATCTCGTCTTTCGCGCCGCGCTTCTCCATCGCTTTGGCGAGCGCATCGACGCCGCTGAAGCGCAATGTCACCTTGCCTTCCGGTATCATGCTTTCCGCCGGAAGATAGGTGGCCAATCCTTTGCCAGTCATCTTCGCCGTCGGCGTCGTGAGGTTGAGCTTATTCAGCGCTATCGAAAGCTTCGCCGCCGAGAGGACTTCCATGAACTTGCCCGAAAGTTCATTGCCGACCTCCGCCAGAGCCTCGGAGCCGGCCGAGGTCGCGTCCTTGGAGCCGGTCGCCGTCTCGCTCGCCGCCTTCGTGGCCTCTGCCTGCAGCGCGGGCAGCGCGTCCATGTAGATTTCCCAAAGCTTCCGGCCCGGAACGCCGGAGGTGTCGACTTCCATCGTCGCCTCCTGCACGTCCGCTTCCGGCGGCAAGAAGGGTTCGTCCGCCGAGCCCGCCATGCCGCCTACACCGAACGTCATCTTCACCTTCGTGGTGCCCGCGTCGTCCGGCGACACGCCGAAGCCGAACGAAGAGGACTTCAGCGTGAACTCACGCTTGCCGTCCTTCACCATCTCCACGTCGTTGATGTTGTAGGTGTAGTCGATGGAGCCCATGAACTCCGGCATCCGCTTCATGAAGGCCAGCATCTTCGGGTCGAGCGGTCCGCCCGTCCAAGCTTTGAAGATGTTGGGGTTGGCGAGCGTATAGCCCGCTTCCTTCGCGGCTTTCGCGAACTCCTCCATCCGCGTGCCCGTCATGTTGGCGACGAACCCGATCGAGCCGAGCTTCATCGTCGTCTTCTCTTTCGGATCGTCGACAACGAAGCCCGTGATCGCGCCTTGATACTTGCCGTCGTAAATCCCGGAGCCCTTCGGATCGAACCCGCCGGTCATCGCGATCTGTTCGATTTTGCTTGTCCCCGGCTCGCCAGGAACCGTGATCGCGATGTTGGCCAGCCGCATGTCGACCTTGTCGAGCGTCTGCAGCTTGTCGACCCAAACGCCTTTCAGCGTCTGGCTGCCGATCTTGATCTCGCCCTCGACCTTACCGGTCTTGTCCTTGACCGCCATCGTGCTGGGCAGGATCGCCTCGACATTGACTTCGCCGTCCGCGGCCTTGCTGAACTTGACCGTGATCGGGTCGACCACCGCCGAGTTGCCGTCGTCGCCCTTCACTGTCAACCGCGGCAGCGTGCCGATCACGGTGCCGTCGTCCTTCGTTTCGACCTTGGCCTTGCCTTCGGCGGTGGCGACGATCTCCGACCCTGGCGTCGGCTTAGTCAGCGCAGCGACGAATTCGTCCATGCGTGCCTGAACCTGTGTGGCATCGACGGCCGGCGTCCCGCTCGAACCGCCGCACGCCGTCAGAAAGACGGTGAGCAGCAGGGCAGGGATCGAACGCCGCGCAAAGCGACTGCGTGTCATGTGATGATGTTCCTTGAGGTCAACGGGAGAGCGGTCTGGTATCGGCGCGGAATGTGCCGGGGCGCGCCAAGCCGGGTCAAGTGCGGCCCGTCACGCGGAGAGTCGCGAATCGTTTAGCGTTTGCAAGCGCCACAGTCGTGAAACCGTCAGAATCAGAAGCGGAACCAGTGCACCGGCGATGGCAATCCACAATGTCGCGCCTGGCCCCACAATCTCTGCGAGCGGCCCCGCGATCAGCGCCCCCAGGGGGAGTGAGAGCCCGCCCACCGCCTGAAAGGTCGCCCCGGCGCGCGATTGCAGGTCGGGGTCCAGCGACGTCTGGCGAATGCTGATCCCCAAAATGAAGAACGCCGCTAGGAATCCGTCCCCAAGGATCTGTTGCCCCACCAGGAACGGAATTTTGAGCGTATCCTGTCCCTCCGCAGCGGGGATGAACACGCTTGCCAGAACCCAAAGCGCAAGGCTCAACACCACCGCGCGGCCATAACCCAACGCCCGCGCCATCGGCGCGGCAGCCGCCGCACCCCATAGCGCACCGAGCCCGCCCACCCCGATGATGATTCCGACCGTCGCCTCGTCAAGCGCTAAGGTCCGCAGGACGAACAGCATGTAAATCGACGCAAAGAACCCGGCGAAGAGTCCGAACGTTCCCTCCGCCATCAGCAGCGGAAACACGATGGGATGGGCCCGGCAGGCGCGCCAACCTTCGCGGATGTCGTCGAACGGGTGTTCAATCACGCTCGGCGCGGCGAACGCCTCCGCCGCTCGAATTTGCCTGAGCCAAAGCGCCGACCACAAAAAGCTCAGCGCATCCACCACGATTGCAACCGGCGCCGTAACAGCTTGGATCAAGATACCCGCGATGCTGGGTCCGGCGACTTCCGCGATCGCCTCCGTCGTCTGCAGCTTCGTGTTGCCCTCGACGATCTGCGAGCTATCAACCAGACGCGGCAGATAAGCGGAATCTGCAACGCGAAACATCGCGGTCGCGGCACCCGTTAGCGCTGCAATCGCAACAAGTTGCACGATCGTTAACATCCCGAACCAAGCCGCCACCGGCAAGGTCAGCAAAAGCCCCGCCCGTGCCAAGTCCATCGCGATCAGCAACGGCCGCTTACGCGAGCGGTCGATTCGCCCCGCCGCAAACAGTGCCACGATCACGCCCGGTGCTAGCGCCATGGCGCTTAAGACCGAAACCGCCGTCGCGGATGCGCCCAGCGAATTGATCGCAATGATCGGTAGCGCGGTCCGCGTTATCCGGCTCCCCACCGCGCTCACCGCCTGCGCCGCCCACAGCCGGCAAAAGTCAGCATGGCGCCAGAGCGAATGCGCGGTATTTGCTCCGTTCACGGATTATTAGCCATTGAGTTGCCTTGCGCGCCAGAACCTTAACCGCTCTTTCGCACATGTTGAGCGATAGTGGCAACCAAGCGTCAACTAAGAACAAATTCAACGCGCGAGTCCAAGTGGCAAACATTCTCATCTGCGAAGACGACGACCTCTACCGTCAAATTGCCGAAGCGGCCTTTGCGGGAAGCGGTCACGAGCTCCGCTTCGCCGTCGACGGCGATGCCGCTCTGACGCGATTGAAGAAGGAACCGTTCGATCTCGTTGTCACAGATCTCGTGATGCCCGGCCGCGATGGCTTAGAAATCATTCGCGCGGTTCGTGGCAGCGACAAGGCCATCCCGATCCTCGCGATGACCGCCGGTTTGACCACGCTCAAAGGTCCACTCATCGACGCTGCCAAGGCGCTCGGCGCGGACGATGTCATCGAAAAGCCCTTCCGCCCGATGGCTCTGCGCCAGCGCGCCGACGAACTCTTGCGTCGCGCCGCTGAAAGGCGCGGCGAAACCGCAGCTTAAAGAGGCGTTTCGTGGCCAAGCGCGACCCCGCCGCCGCAGTCCGGACGGCCAAACCGCGCAACAAGCTCGTGCGCATTTTCGCAGTGCTGGCGTTGCTGAACATCATCACCGCTCTCGGTGCTCTGACCATCAGCCAAATCACCCTCGGCATGTTACAGGCGCAGCAAGTCGCCGGTGCGAATTGGGATAGCCGCGTCCAAGAGTTGCTGTCGCTTCGCGATGTCGTCGAGCGGCTCGGTGCGCCCGCGGAATCGATCTTCCAGACGAAGAGCGTTCTGAGTGAACGTCATCGCCTCGCTGAAGCCGAAGCGCAGTTCGGTGAGGCGCTAGGCCGTGTGCGGGACCGCTTCGCGCCCGTCGTCGAGGGCGAACTGGGTACGACGCCTTTGGCGGCGCAGGTTCACGACCTCGACGGCATCACGACCGAACTCGCGCAACGCACGCATGTCGTGATCGACTTCTACGCCGCCGGCCGTTTCGAAGACGCGACCCGAGAAATGGCCAAGGTCGATGCCGCCTTCCATCACGCCGGCGATGCGATCACCGGCATCATGCAAAAAGTGATTGCAGGCCAGGGCGATGAAATCGCCGCCTTGAGCACGACAGCTAACAGTCTGCAGATCGCGCAGATCGTGTTTGCCGGCCTCATCGTTTTGCTCGTGATCGGCAGCTACCTCTATGCCCGCTCTGCCGATCGCATGTGGAAGCAAAGCGAGACCGAGCGTACGCAATACGTCGCCGAACTGGAAACATCCAAGGCCGCCGCCGAGCAAGCGAGCGAGGCGAAGTCCGCGTTCCTGGCCAACATGAGCCACGAAATCCGCACGCCCTTGAACGGCGTGATCGGGATGATCGACATTCTGTTGGATTCGACGCTCAGCCACGAACAGCGCGTACAGGCCGAAACCGCCCGCGCCTCCGCCGATCAGTTGCTGCAAGTCATCGGCAACATCCTCGACATCTCGAAACTCGAAGCGAACGAACTCTCGCTCGAAAGCGTGCCGTTCGACCTCGTCCCCTTGGTCGAAAGCGCCGCGCAAACCTTCGCCGCCAAAGCGCACGCAAAGGGCGTCGAGATCTGCACCGACATTCTGCCCGACGCCGAGGGCTCCTATCGCGGCGATCCGACGCGGCTGCGTCAAGTCTTGCTCAACTTGATCAGCAACGCCGTGAAGTTTACGGAGACCGGCGTCGTCACGATCCAAGTCTCGGGCGAGCCAAACCTTGCGAACGAGGCGAGCCTGACCTTCGCCGTGCGCGACAGCGGCATCGGCATGTCGGCCGAAGCGCGCGCAAAACTGTTTCAGAAATTCTCTCAAGGCGACGACTCAATCACGCGCCGCTTCGGCGGCACCGGCCTCGGTCTGGCGATCTGCAAGGAAATCGTGGGCGCCATGGGCGGCGCGATCGCGGTCGACAGCGAGCCTGGCGAAGGATCGGTGTTCCGCTTCACGATCAGCCTGCCGATCGCGCCGTCGCCCTCGATCACGGCCGACATCCGCGTGCTCGCCGGCAAACGTGCGTTGGTCGTCGATGACTTGGCGCTGAACCGTGACATCCTCGCTCGCCGCTTGTCGCGCTGGAGCATGAGCGTTGTCGTCGTTCCCGATGGCCTATCGGCGATCTGCGCCATCGATGAAGCGAGGAACGCCGGCACTCCATTCGACGTCGTGCTCCTCGACCGCCACATGCCCGGTCAAACCGGTCATGAAGTCGCCGACGCCATTCGCAAGCTTGAGAACGGCCGCGCGATCAAACTGATCCTCTGCTCCTCCATCAGCCACGGCGTAACGGTCTCGGCCGGCGTCGGCACGCAGTTCGATGCGGTCTTGTTCAAGCCGCTTGTGAACTTGGCGCTCTTGGAAGCGCTAACCGGCGTTTTCTGCGCGAACCCGCTCGCTTGGAGCGGCGAGACGAGGCCCAGCAATCAAACCCTAAGCGGCGCGGAGATCCTGCTCGTCGAAGACAACGAGACGAACCTCTTCGCTGCGACCACAATGCTAGGACAGTTGGGCTGCATCGTCACGCAAGCGCGCACGGGCCTCGAAGCAATCCGCGCCGCCGCGACGAAGAAGTTCGACGTCATTTTGATGGATATGCAGATGCCGGAGATGGACGGCCTGCAGGCAACACGCCACATCCGCGCCTCCGCCGGCCCCAATCAAACCCAGCCGATCCTGGCGCTCACCGCCAACGCGTTCGTTGAAGACGCCGAACGCTGCCGCGAAGCCGGCATGAACGAACACCTGACCAAACCGATCCGTCGCCCGACGCTCGAAGCCGCGTTGCAGAAACATCTCGGCCGCGCCGCCAACGCCGAATCCTTCGTCACCACGCGCCGGCAAGAACTGTCGGGTTTGATCGACGCCAGAGTGTGGGCCGACCTCGCCGCCGACATGCCGCCCGAGACCGTGAAGAAACTCGCCACGACGTTCCTCGCAAACCAAGCGCGCGATTTGTTGGCAATGCACACCGACCTTTCCGCCGGCGATCGCGAGGCCCTACGCCGCCGCGCACACTCTCTGAAAGGCGCAGCGCGCCTGTTTGGGGCAGGCGAACTCGCGGCCGCCGCCCAGGCATTCGAAGCCGACGCGGAGACGGTTGATCTGCGCGCGGCAAGTAGCGCGCTCGACGCTCTGGAGGGCTTGTTCGCGGCCGTGGCGGAGGAGATCCGCACGCGCCTCGCCGCAAATTCAGTAGCTGCCTGAAACCACGCTGCTGATGTTCGAGCCCGCGACCGCTGTCGTCGGCAGAATGAAGCCCTTAGCGCGATAGATGCGCCGTCCCCATTGGCCGGTCGGCGTGTACCAAACCCGAACCTTGCTCCAATCGTTCTTGGGGCTTTCGTCGCGGATCGGGGCGCTCAGATAAATGCGCCCGTCATTGCCCCAGTTCGCATGATCGACCACGATCGTCCGGTCATCCAGAACCTGCCGCACCACGGCGACATGACCCCGGCGATTGGTCTGGTAGCCCTTCATCACGAACACAGCCCCCTCGTCCGGGCGGCGCGAGCGGGTGTACTTGCCTTTGGCCAGTTGCCACCAGCGATTAGCGTTCCCGCGGATTGCGATCCCCGATGCGTCGCGGGCAAACGGCACGCACTCCAGGGGTGCCTTCGGGTCAAGAATCTGAGGCCGTACCCCGGCCAACAGCGCCTCGCCGCCCAACGGCTCCGGCCGGGGGGCAGACGTCGAAAGCTCAACGGTCTCTTCGCTGTCCACAGACCCGCGCAAGAAGGACGGAATAATGTCCAGTCGAGACGAACCGCCGTCGACGAATGAAGTCGAAGTGTTCGATGACAACGTCCCGCACCCGGCAAGACTGACGCCGGCTAAAACGAGTGCCGCGAGACAACGTGGCGTACTATTTCGCAACCGATACACTCCCTCGACTTCCGAGAACCGGAAACCCATCCGTCCGGGCTTCCTCGCGCCACAGGCTGAGGGAGTCAACTTAATGATGTATTACCATTAACTTTTAGGGCTAGATTTGGCCAAAATCCGCCACCGGCCCACAATATGTGGGTCGCGAAGTACTACAAGCTGTCGGAGTGTGTGAACGAAATCAGCGTGCCGCGACACGCTGAAGCTCGGACGGGCCCAAAATGAAGCCCTGAACTTCGTACACCCGGCCGCCGTAATGGCCCCCTGGCGCATACCAAACCCGGACCGCTGACCAGTCGTTGTCTTCGGACACGTCCAAGACCGGATTGTCGAGCCCAATCTCGCCCTTGTTCAACCAGTTGGCATGGTCGACCACGATCTCGCGCTCGTTCACGACCCGCCGCACCACGGCCACATGCCCGCGCTGTTCGTTCTGATAGGCCTTCATGACCATGACCGCCCCGATCTCAGGTGTCTCGGACCGGTCGAACCGCCCAGCCGCCTTTTCCCACCAGGTATAGGCGTCGCCAAAAATCTGCACCCCCGACACGTTCCGCGCATAGGGAACGCATTGTAACGGCTCGCCGTTTCGCAGGATGCGGGGTTTGGCACCAGTATTATTCCAAGTGATCGGCCCCGGATCGTCAAAACCAGACCCGCACCCGGCCAGGCCGAGCGCCAAAACCGCCGCGAAAAGAGGTGCCGCGCGCATGACTCTAACCGCCCAAGCTCAACAAAAGAGCCTGCTTCGAAACCGCGGGGACTTGCACATACCGGCGCATGAAAACCTCCACCAAGCGTTCGGGGGCATCTTCGACGGCCCCCCTTTGAAGCGCGGTTCGAATGTGAAGGCGGTTTTAATTCAAACTGCAACAGACCAGCGATTGCGCCATTCCCGCATTTCGCCTTGGTTTCCATCCGGTAAACACGGCTATCCCCAGGGAATTTGGTCCTAACTGAACGCGCGAGAGCCACGCCTGAATCCCTCCTAGCCGCTCTAATCCAACGTCCGTCGATATCTCAGCAGGGCGATCGCCATTGCGCCAATCATGAACGCGAGCAACGGCCATAGGTCGCTCAGCATCTCGCCAAGCCCGCTGCCTTTCAGCATCACGCCGCGCACGATGCGCATGAAATGCGTGTTCGGCAGGATCGAACCGATCCACTGCGCCCACTCGGGCATGCCGCGGAACGGAAACATGAAACCGGACAGCAAAATGGACGGCAGGAAAAAAAACACTGTCATCTGCATTGCCTGCAGCTGATTGGCGGCGACCGTCGAAATCGTGAACCCGATCGCAAGGTTCGCTGCGATGAAGGCGGCAATCACCACCGACAGGTCGAGATAGGAGCCAAGCATCGGCACGCCGAACAGCAGCCGTGCGGCAATGAATATGACGCTGGCTTGAATGTAGCCAACGAGAATGTTGGGCAGAATCTTGCCGATCATCACCTCGAACGGCTGGAGCGGCATGGCAAGTAGGTTTTCCATCGTCCCGCGTTCGACCTCGCGCGTGACGGCGAGCGCCGTGATCAAAACCATCATCATTGTCAAAATGACGCCGATCAGACCCGGCACGACGTTGTAGGCCGAGATGCCTTCCGGGTTATAGCGCCGATGCACCACCACCTCGAACGGCGGTGGCGTCGGTCGCAGCGGAGAAAGCGTGCCGGAAAGTTCGCGATTGAAAACTTTGGCCGGCAGTTGAGAAATCGCGGCGACCGCATTTGCCGCGGCAGAGGGATCGCTGGCGTCGGCTTCGATCAAAAGCTGAGGCCGGTCGCCACGCGCCAGCGCGCGTGAAAAGTCTGGCGGCACTGTCACCACGAACGCGACCTCGCCGCTGGCCAACAAGTCGTGCCCGGCTTTCTCGCCGTTAATGACGTGCTCGATGCGGAAATAGTCGGAGTTCTGCAACGCAGCGATGAGGGTGCGCGAATAGACGCTCTGGTCCTGCACGTTGAGCGCCGTCGGCAAATGTTTCGGATCTGAATTGATCGCGTACCCGAAGAGCATCAGCTGCACGACCGGGATCCCGAGGATCATCCCGAATGTCAACCGGTCTCGCCGCATCTGAATGAGCTCTTTCAGGACCACGGCAAAGATGCGCTGCAGCGAAATGCCAAGCATCGTTCTTACCCCGTCGTCCGTTCGCGAAAGGGCGCCATCAAATGGATGAAGACGTCTTCAAGGCTCGGGTTCGCGCGCTCCCAGGTAAAGCCGGGGCGCGTGCGGAACGGCGCGATCGCCTGTTCCAGCGCCGCCGCGTCAGTGCCGCTCACGTGGAGCGTCACGCCGAACACAGACACTTGGTCGATCCCGGCAACCCCGTGCAGCGCGCTGGCAAGGGTGCGCACGTCCTCGCCGGTGACGATCCAAGTGACGAGATTCGAGCTTGCCAACACCTCCGCGACCGTGCCGCGCGCCAGTACGGTGCCGTAGGCGAGATAGACGATCCGGTCGCAGCGCTCCGCTTCATCCATGTAGTGCGTGGACACGAGAACCGTCAGCCCCTGCGCCGCCAGCTGATGAATCTCATCCCAGAAGTCGCGCCGCGCTTGCGGATCGACGCCGGCTGTCGGCTCGTCGAGGAGCAACAACTGCGGCCGGTGCAAAATGCAGGCAGCCAACGCCAAGCGTTGCTTCCAACCGCCTGACAGCGTGCCCGCCAGTTGCTGTTGGCGCGCCTTCAATCCCAGCCGGTCGATCGCCTGATCGACGACCTTCACGCGGTCGTCCATTTCGTAGACGCGCGCCACGAAGTCCAAATTCTCGCGGATCGAGAGGTCATCGTAGAACGAAAACTTCTGCGTCATGTAGCCGACATTGCGCTTGATCGCCGCTGCATCGCGTTTGATGTCGTAGCCAAGGCATGTCCCGGTTCCGCTATCGGGCAAAAGCAGTCCGCAAAGCATACGGATCGTGGTCGTCTTGCCGCTGCCGTTCGGCCCCAGGAATCCCCACACCTGGCCCTTGGGCACTTGAATGGAGAACTTGTCGACGACCGTTCGGCTGCCGAACGTCTTCGTCAGATCGGCAACGTCGATGGCAAGTGCACCGCTCACGGCATCGCCACGTCGAGCGGTTGGCCGGGGCTCAATCGAACGGCGCCCTCCGGCACGGCCTCGACCATCCAAACCAGCTTCTCGCGCGAGCCGACGCTGTAAATCACGGGCGGCGTGTACTCGGCGCTGGATGAGAGGAACGTCACCCGCGCTTTGATACCGCGCGCGCACGCATCGCAACTCACGTCGACGACTGTGCCGACGCCGAACTTCGCGCGCAGCTCCTCCGGCACGAAGAAGCGGATCTTCACGTTTTTCGGCGGCAATAGCTGTACGACAGCGCCGCCTGGTGGCACGAACTCGCCGGCACGCCGCAGCGTATCTTCCACGCGCCCACCCACTTTGGCGACGATCCGCCTTTGGCTGAGCGCGTATTCCGCGCGCCCAAGAGCCGCTTGCGCCGCCGCAACATTCGCCTGTGCCGCCGCGATCTCATCGTTGCGCGCGCCCTTACGAGCCAACGCCAAATTCGCTTCCGTCTGCCGCAGCTGTTGCGCAGCAACATCGCGTTGCGCTTGCCTCGTGTCGAGCGCGCTTTGCGAAACGAAGCCGCGCTTCTTCAAGTCGGTCGCCCGCTTCAGCTCGGCCTCGGCGACAGACAAACTCGCGCGCGCCTGGCCGATGGCGGCGAGCAATGCCTCGATCTCATCGGGCCGACGGCCCTTCTGCGCGTTGGCAAGTTGCGCTTGCGCCTGAGCCAACTGCGCCGCCGCCTGCTCGCGTTGCGCCACTTGCGCCTCGCCGTCGAGCACAAAGAGCACGTCACCGGGCTTCACCGTCATACCGCGCTGCACGGCGACTTGGGTGACCCAGCCGCCTTCCGGCGCACCGACATATACGTACTCGCCCTCGGCATAGCCGCTAACGGCTTTCGGCGGTTCGCGGCCGCAGCCCGCAAGCGCGAGAGCGGCAATCAAAAGTCCAACGAAACGTTTCATGGCTCAACCCCACGTCCGATGCCACGCAAAAAAGTCTGGATGTGCTGATCGATGAACGCCGGCCCGTCGAGCGGTGCGCCGGGATCCTCAAAAGTTGTCCGCCAAATGGCGACGAAAAGGACCGGCGTGATGGCGGCATACGCCGCGCGCAGCGGATCGACCGGTCGAAAGCGTCCCTGCGCGATCCCGCGTTCGATGATTCCGGTGATAACGCTCGCACCGCGCGAGATGATCTCGCGCTTATAGGTCTCGGCCAGTTTCGGAAACCGTCCGGCTTCGCCGATGACGAGTCGCGGGAACTTCATCATCCGCTCGTCCTGCAGAACGCCGCCCATGAAACGCAGCACCCTCTCCAGCAGTGCGTCGGCCGGCAACGACGGATCGGCTGCGATCGCACGGATCTGTTCGACGTTCGGCTGCGGGATCGCACGCACCAGCGCCTCGAACACCTCTTCCTTGCTGCTGAAGTAGAGGTAGATCGTGCCTTTGCTCACCCCGGCCCGCGTGGCGATGTCCTCAAGCCGCGCGGCCGCAAATCCCTTCTCGAAGAACTCCGCCAACGCCGCATCCAGAAGCTCCGCGGGGCGTGCCTCCTTTCGTCTCTGCCAGCGCTGTGATCGGGCGGTCGACATCTCTGATCTTAGTAAATAACTGACTGGTCATTAAATAACACCTATCGCCCTCGTGAACAAGATTAACAAGCGGTTACCCCTCAGAAATATCTAAGAGACTGATTTTGCTAGGAAATATTGTGACGGAAACGAGGCATGCATGAACGGCAGACCTAGTATGCAAATAGTGCAGTTGAATTATCAGTAGTGCAAACCAGATACTAGTCCATCAGCAAGGGACAACCGGCCGGCCCGCAGGACCACAGGGCCGACAGGATGAAAGAGGAGAGACCGCAATGAGGACGCTCACAGTGATGATCGAATGGTCGGCAGTCGCCGTCGCCACCTACGCGGCGTTCTCGCTCGCCATGCCGGTCCAAGCCCTGGCCCTCGTGGCCTAAAGAAATTCGCCCCCCGCAAGAATACTTCTCAGGAGAGACCCAAATGCAAACCTTGACCACAGCCATCCAGATGTCCGCACTCGCGATCGCGTTGTTCGTCGGCATCGCCGCCTTGTCGGTTGGTTCGTCGCTTTTCGCGTAAAGCCGGCCGTCCATGAAAAAGCCCAACAAGGGCCTTGCCGCCCGAACCGGTGGCGAGGCCCTTAGCTTTTAGGCAGGTCCCCGCCGGATCAAGAGTTGCCTCGTCGCGCCATCAGCCGCTCGTTCCGCCAAGAAACTGTGCCCCTGTGTCTGGCAAAGATGCCTGAGGTCCAGTGGCGCCATTGGATCCGTCACCGTCACCGCCACCACAGCGCCCGGCACCATCGCGCGCAGTGCCTTCTCCGTCATCAATGAGGGCAGGGGGCATTTGAGGCCCCTTAGGTCCAAGACCTCCGCCTTCGCCCAGGCGTCGTTCTCTTTTTCCATCCAACCTTGAGACCTTCGCTTGACCGCTCCGCGTGGCGGCCCTATTTCGCGTGGGCGCCGACGCCAGCCGATTTCATACCGGAATTCGGCGTTCGTCCAATATGGCAACCGTCGAAGCCGCGGCCGTCAAGCGCCGCGAAGGGGAGCATCTGTGGGTCTATTCGAACCGGTCGCGCGCGAATTGCGCTTCTTCGGCAGTATGAGCCGCCTTCTGCGAAAGGTCGGAAAGCTCAAGCCCGACTCGCCAAGCACACTCGCGGACATCATCGAGCACTGGGCGGCGACCCGTGGCCGCAACGTCGCGATCTACTTCGAAGACAAGCGTTACACTTATGCCGAATACGACGCGCAGGCGAATAAGTACGCCCGCTGGGCTCAATCGATCGGACTGAAGCGCGGCGATGCCGTGGCGCTCTTGATGGAAAATCGCCCCGAATACCTCTTCGCTTGGACCGGCATGGTCAAGATCGGCGTGGCGGTGGCTCTCATCAACACGAACCTCCGCGAAAAGGCGCTGGCGCACAGTCTCTCAATCTCCGGTGCCAAGAACCTCATCATGGGCGCCGAACTCGCCGACAACTACGCGACCTGCATCGACGATCTGCAAGAACGCCCGAAGGTCTGGACCACCGGCGGCACGGTGCAAGGGACCGAAGACCTCGACCGCATCTTGAACCCTCAATCAGGCGAGCCGCTGCCGAAGGACGTTCGCGCCGGCATGACCGCGAACGACAAGTGCTTCTTCATCTACACCAGCGGCACCACCGGCCTGCCCAAGGCCGCGAACATGAGCCACCTGCGCATCCAAAACATGATGCATTCCTTCGCCTCTGCGATGAAATCGACGGAGCGCGACCGCATGTACGTCGTGCTGCCGCTATATCACTCGGCCGGTGGGGTCTGCGCGATCGGCTCGACCTTGACCGTTGGTGGCTCGGTGATCATCCGCCGGAAATTTTCCGCCACCCAATTCTGGGACGACTGCGCGAAGTACGGCGCGACGCAGTTCGAATACATCGGCGAACTCTGTCGCTATCTCTTGAACTCGCCCGCCCATCCGCTCGAGCGCAAGCACAAACTGCGCGTTGTCATGGGCAACGGATTGCGGCCGGAAATTTGGCCCGCCTTCAAGTCGCGCTTCAAAATCCCGCACATCATCGAGTTCTACGGTGCCACCGAAGGCAACGTCGCGCTCGTCAACATGGACGGCAAGGTAGGCTCCATCGGCCGCATCCCGAACTACATGCGCAACGTGCTGAAGACGCGCCTCGTGCAATTCGATATCGACAAGGAAGAACCGATCCGCGACGCCAAGGGCTTCTGCATCGAATGCAAGCCCGGCGAAGTGGGCGAGGCCATCGGCAAAATTGACGAGGAGCGCGGTCGCTTCGAAGGCTATTCGAAAGGCACCGACACGGAAAAGAAAATACTCCGAAACGTCTTCGAGAAGAACGACGCCTGGTTCCGCACCGGCGACCTCTTAAAGCGCGACAAGACCGGATACTTCTACTTCATCGACCGCATCGGCGACACGTTCCGCTGGAAGGGCGAAAACGTGGCGACCAGCGAAGTCGCCGAAGCGATCTCGACCTATCCCGGCGTGAAGGAAGCGAACGTCTACGGCGTCAAAGTACCCGGCACCGACGGCCGCGCCGGCATGGCGGCGCTCGTGGCCGCCGGCCAACTCGACCTCGCGAAGTTCAAGACTCACTTGGAAAAGAACCTGGCCGCCTATGCCCGCCCGATCTTCCTGCGCCTACAGCCCGAAATCGAAATCACCGGGACATTCAAGCACCGCAAAGTCGAACTCGTGAAGGAAGGCTACGACCCCCGCGTCGTCAAAGACCCGCTCTACTTCCTTGACCCTGTCGACAGCCAATACGTTCCGTTGACGCCCGAGCTCCACGACCGCATCGCGGCGGGCGAGGTGAGGTTGTAACCCCACCACGCCTGCATGCCTTACTCCGCCGCGCTTTTCTTGTCCTTCGCGGCCTGTTCGGCGGCGTGCTTTTGGATCGTCTGCATTGCAGCCCCCATTGCCGCGCCGATGTACTTCTCGGAATTCGCGCCCGCGTCGTTGTAGCTGTCCACGCGATTGGCGTTCGCCTTGTTGATCACCGGCGTTACATGGCGCTGCCACAGTTCGTACGACTTCTTCGTGTTCTCGAAGTTCGCCCAGTTATGCGCGAGTTGCAGGAAGCAGCCGAACTCGCCTTGCTTCGCCTGCAAGCGCTTGATCTGCGCGATCGCATCGTCGGGCGTGCCTACGACCATCACGCCGTCCTTGATGCCTTGCTCAAGGGGATCAATGCTGCGGTCGGTATTCGGATTGATCGGGCTGATCTTCGCGAAGTACTCCGCCCACTTGTGGAAGCCGTACTTGATGTTGTCCATCGCCTGCTGCTTCGTCTCCGCGATGTGCAGCGGGCCGACCAGGCGCAGGAATTCCGGGTTCATCTTGCGCCCGTGCTCTGCTGCGACGTCGTTCGCGATCTTCCAATTGATGCCCAGCGCGTCATAACCGCCCGTCTGCGTCGCCGCCACGCACAACATGCCAAAGCCATGCTTGCCCGCAAGCTTACCGCCCGACGGCGTCACGCTTGACGCCACGCAGATTTCCGGATGCGGCCAGGTATAGGGCCTCAGTTGCGAAATCGCGTTCGAGAGGTTGAACCATTCCGTCTTCTTTGTGACCCGCTCGCCCGCGAACAGCTTCAAGATCACGTCGATCGCTTCGACCATCCGGTCGCGCTGCGTGTTTGGATCGATGCCCAGCTGGAACGCGTCCGACGGCAGAAGGCCCGGACCCACACCGAACATCACGCGTCCGCGCGTCTGATGATCGAGCTGGATCATCCGGTTCGCGACCGTCAACGGGTTGTGATAGGGCAGCGACACGACGCCGGTTCCGAGCTTGATCCGCTTCGTCCGCTCCGCCGCCGCAGCAATGAACAGCTCCGGCGAGGCAATGATCTCAAAACCCGCCGAATGGTGCTCGCCCACCCACGCTTCGTCGTAGCCAAGCTTGTCGAGATGCTCGATCAGCTCAAGATCGCGATGAATGCAAAGTGTGGGATCCTCGTCGATCGGATGAAACGGCGCCAGGAAGATGCCGTTACGGAGTTTTATGGTCATGCGGTCGTTCCTTCGATGAGAGTGACAATGGCCTTGTTGCTGACATATTGTCAGCCGAACCGGACAATGACAACCGACGAGGAACCCCATGCGCGCCGCCGTCTTCAAGGAAATCGGTAAACCGCTCGCCATCGAAACGCTGGCGAACCCCGAATGCGGGCCCTCGCACCTGATCCTGAAGGTCAAGAACTGCGGCATCTGCGGCTCCGACCTGCACATGACGGAGGCAACCTCAGTGCAACCCTTGCCCGGCGGCGCCGTCATGGGTCACGAGTTCGCGGGCGAGGTGATCGAGGTTGGCGGCGCCCTCAAGGGCAAGTGGAAAGCGGGCGACCGCGTCGCGGGCTTTCCCTTCATCTGCTGCGGCGAGAGCAGCCCGTGCCTGAACTTCAACGGCGGCTTCGGCGCCTGCACGAAGGGCGCGGGCGTCGGTCTCGGCCAAAGCCACGGCGCCTACGCGGAGTTCGTGAAGATCAGCGGCATGGGCGCGCACAAGCTGCCGCAAAATGTCAGCTTCCGCGAAGGCGCGATGGTCGAACCGCTCGCGGTCGGTCTGCACGCCGTCGACAAGGCGCACATGGAACGTGGCGCGACGGTGCTGGTGATTGGCGCCGGGCCCGTCGGCCTCGCCGTCATGCTCTGGGCAAAGTTTCTAGGTGCGCGTCATGTCATCGTCAGCGAGAAGGCAGATCTGCGCGCGAAGATGGCCGCCCGCTTCGGCGCGACCGACGCTGTCGATCCAGCCAAGGCGATTATCCCGCAAGTCGAAGCGATCGCGGGCAAAGCCCCCGACATCATCTTCGAGTGCGTCGGCGCCCCCGGCCTCATCAACGAAGTCATGATGATGGCGCCCCGCAACTGCAAGATTGTCATCGCCGGCGTCTGCCAGCAGATGGACATGATCCTGCCGTTGATCGGTGTGGTGAAGGAACTTTGCCTGCAATTCGTACTTGGCTACCGCCCCGCCGACTTCGACTATGTGATTGAGATGATTGCGAAGGACCGCGTCGACGTCGAACACATGATCACCGACGTCGTAAACCTCGACGGTCTCCCCGCAGCATTCGAAGCCCTACGCAAACCGACGACGCAGTGCAAGGTGATGCTGGAGAACTGAGGCGGCAAATCTGGTCATCAGCAACAAGGCGCACCAAGTTGACGCCATCCCTAGCCATTAACCGGCATGACTCGCCTCGACGGAAGTAGCTGCGCCCGCCTTCAGACCGGTGTAAAATGGCGCTCAAATTCTGGGCGTTGGCAATGGAAATACCTTTCATCTGGGCGGACATTCCGGGACATGTGTCCTACGTACTGATCGCGATCTCGTACTATCTGACGAACATCTATTGGTTGCGCGTGACGGCTGTCGCGGGCCTGACGTTGGAGATCGCCTACTTTCAACTGTCGGGCGGAGCGATGCACACGGGCATCGTCTGGGACCTCGTCTTCATCGCGATCAATGCCTACCAAATCTACTGGCTTGTCGCCGATGGCCGCAAGTTCCGCCGCATGGAACACGCGCATCTCTTGCGCCAGGGTGTGTTCGCGGGCTTTAGCGACACGCAACTCGCGCGTCTGGTGAAGGCGGGCGAGTGGCGCGTCCTGGAGCACGGGGCGAACCTCACGCGCGAGGGCGAACCCGTAAGCGAACTCGCGCTCATTTGCACCGGTCAGGCGGCGGTCGAAAGCCACGGCAACATCGTCGCCCACCTTCGAGGCGGCGCCTTCGTCGGCGAGATGGCGTTCGTTTCCGGCAACCCGGCTTCGGCAACCGTCACCGTGGAGCACACGATGCGCGCCTTCATCTTCGACATGGAGCGCCTGCGCAAATTGGTTGAGACCGACGACCTCGTCGCCGTCGCCATCCACCGCGTCATCGGCCGCGACCTCGCCTCGAAACTGAAGACCAAAAACGAAGAAGCCAGCGCCGCCGCCTAAGGTCCCACCAACCGGTCGGGAACGGCCGCCCAAGCCTTGGGCAGCTCGAACTTCGTCACATGCGCGGCCCTTGAATCTGCGCCGAACACCATCGCAGCCGGGGCCGCCTTTGACCATTGCGGCCACGCCTCGACGCCAGCGGCCGCCGGCGCGCGCCCGTGCGCGAACGATGTCCAAGTCTGCATCATCGCCAGATTGATCGCCTCGGCCTCTGGCCCGACACCGAAGAACTTGTCCGCGCCGGGCAGGCTGTGCGAGCCGAACACGAAGCCGAGTTCCAGCGCATGGCACGCGCCGAACGCTCCGCCCATCGCAGGCGAGCGCCAATCGAACACGTACTCATAGACCGGCGCGTGGCTCCCTTGCGCCGCGAGCAGCCGAAGGGTCGGCTCACGAAACGCGCGGTCCGTCTGCATCGAAACATAACGTTCGTACGGCGTGCCATCGCGATCCGCCGCGAGCAGGGCAGGGGCCTCATTGCCGAATGCCCGTGTCGCCCAGCGCTCCAGCTTGTCCTCATCCATCGTATGGAAGCGCGTGTCGAGCGCCGTCCAGAGCTTCCACTCCTCCGTCGTTGTCCCTGCAATCAGCGCCACACCTTTGGCGGCGCCGCGCCGCACTGCCTCGATCGGCCACTCGGTTAGCACATCGCCGTCGATCACGGGTTGAAACGCCATCGTGCCAAGCTTCTGCGGATCGTGATTGTCGACTTCCGCCAGCAATTCGGCCTGCGCCTTTAACAACGCCTCGACCGGCGTTCGCTCCAGAGCCGTTACGTCGCTTGGCGTCACGCCCAGATGATTCAAGAAAACTTCTGCCACCCGGTTCGCATGCTCGCGCGAACGCGCGATGTGCCCGCCGCCGCTCTGACAAATCGCCTTGTGAAACAGTCCGCGCGCCTTCGGGCTCGCGAGCAGCGAGCCGACGCTCATGGCGCCGGCACTCTCGCCGAAGATTGTGACGTTGCCCGCATCGCCGCCGAATGCCGCAATGTTGTCCCGCACCCAGATGAGCGCCGCGATCTGATCGGCAAGCCCTTCGCTGCCCGTCGAAGGCACGCGTCCGCCCGTCAGATCCGCGAGACGCAGGAATCCCAGATTGCCCAGCCGGTAGTTGATCGTGACCACGACCACATCACCGGTCGAAACCAGCGCGCGCCCGCTGTAGAGCCCAAGGCTGCCGGCCCCCGTCGTGAACGCACCGCCGTGAATCCAAACCATCACCGGCCGCTTCGCGCCGTCGCACGCCGGCGTGAACACGTTGAGGGAAAGACAGTCTTCCGACTGCACCGTCTTGCCCGCGCCGCCGATCAATCCTTCAAGCGGCGTCGGATTCTGAGGCGCCACGGCGCCGGCGGCACGCGCGGAACGCACACCGGCCCAAGGCGCAACAGCACCCGGCGCATGCCAGCGCCGCACGCTCGCAAATGGAATCCCCTTAAACACCGAAGCGCCGCCCCGGCGCGAGCCTTCAAGCTTGCCGAGCGCGGTCTCGACGATAACCGGCGTTGCTTCAGCCACGTTCATGATCGCCCCCTTAACCCGCCATCACCAAGAACCCCGCGCGCGGGAAATGCACAACGACATCGCCGACCACGGGATCGGTCCGCTTGATCGCAATCTCCTGCGCGGTCGAGAACACAAGTTCGCCCACCACCGGATCGCGCCCATAATCGTCCGCCATCACGCTGACACGGTCGCCGGGCTTGCGTCCATTCGGATCGTGCGCGTCCGCCTCCGCGACCGCCGTCGAAGTTGAAGCCTTGGCGATCGCCAGCGCCTCTTTGGCGTCCATCGGCACATGTGTGCCCTGTCCCAGCGCCTTAACGCGCTCCGCCCAGGCCGTAATCCACGGAAATTCTTTCAACAATGCCTCCGCAGTCGGCGCGAAGAACGTGCGCAGGAACCAAACGTTGAGGTGCGAGTGCGCGTCGTCAACGGTCGGCATGTCGCCGTGCAGGAACTTGCGTCCATCGCGCAGCTGCGTGTGGATGAAGTCCGCATGCGCGCGCCACTGATCCTTAAACGCCGGGATCGCTGCCTTCATCATCTCGTAGTTGAACGGGCGATCCGGAAACATCGCCTCGCGATCCTTCTTGAACGCCTCCGGGATCATCGGCCCGACCTCGCCAAAGATCAGCGGCACGGTCGCCTGAAAGAACGGTCGGTCCGACCAAAACGCCAGCGCAAAGCTCAACCCCGCATGCGGAACAACCGAGGGCGTCGGGAACCGCCGCTCCAACTCGCGGATGATCAGCTGCGTATCGCAATAGACGTCCGCGCCGATCTGCATCACCGGCGTCTTGCGATACCCGCCGGTCAAGGGCATCAGATCGGGCTTCGGCATCATGTTCGGAATCTCAACCGAGCGCCACGAAAGCCCCTTCATGCCGAAGATGACCCGCACCTTCTCGGAAAACGGCGACGTCCAGTAGTGATGGAGAATGATCTCGTTGCTCATAGGGGCCCTATTTGAATTCGTTGGAGAAACGGATGGTATCGGCTTTGATCCCGTCGAGCACGACATCAAGCCCGCCGGAGCGGATCATCCACTCCAGCCGGTGATCGCGATACTCGCGCTTGAAGAGGCGCAGCTTCACCGCTTCGCCGACCAGTGCCATGCCTTTGATGGAATCGAGCGCCTGCTGCGCGGTCTGAGCAACTGATCGCCGCGCGTTCGCCCGCGCTTGCCACTGTCCGAGTTTGGACGAAGCCGCCGGACCCACGCCCAACCCAGTCGATCCGTTGATATAGGGAATGACCGATAGATCCGCCCACCCGAACGCGCCGCAGAACCATTCCTGATCGCCAAGCTGTCGCTCGAGCCACGTGAAGAAGTCCCGCGCTTGGCCCGCCGCCCGCGCCTCGATTACCCGCGCCTGCTCGCCCTCGGCGCGCTTGAAATAGCGCAGTTCCCCCAAGCCCCAATTGATTGGCTCGAAGAGCGTGTCCATCGCGTCCTCGATCATGCGCGCCTTCGCCCGCAGCTTCGGATCGCGCGGCAACATCGCGGGCAAGGGGAACTTGTCTTCGATGTATTCGAGGATCACGGTCGAATCGAAAACCGCGAAATCACCGTCCAGCAACGCCGGCACCTCGCCGCGCGGCGAAGCCTTCAAGAAATCCGCATCGACCTGACCGGTGCCGATCGCCGCCGGCATCTTCAAATCGAACGCCACGCCCTTTTCTAAGAGCGATATTTTGCACTTCTGCGCATAAGGGCTGAGCGGGTGCTCATAGAGGGTCAACGACATGTGAGCAGCCTTGCAGGGAGTGTTGCGATAAGTTCTCTTACCACGACATACGCACGGAAAGGCGATCCGGATGCAGCCCCTCTACGGTCTTGACGCTAGGGCATTCGACACGGCCAGAAAATACGGCGCCGTCACCGTCCGCCCTCTCACGGAGGCGGACCGCACTGACTGGGACCGCCTCTGGAAGGGGTATCTCGATTTCTACGAAACCACATTGCCGCCGGCCCAATACGACCTGACGTTCAAGCGCTTCCTCGACCCCGCCGAGCCGATGTTCGCCTACCTCGCCATGCACGACGGCAAAGCGAAAGGCCTCGTCCACATCATCCTGCACCGCCACGGCTGGCGCAACGGCCCGACTTGTTACCTGCAAGACCTCTACGTCGACCCCGACACCCGAGGCACCCGCATGGGCCGCGCCCTCATCGAACACGTCTATCATGTGACGAAAGCGGCGGGCGGCGGCCGCGTCTACTGGCTAACCCACGAAACCAACACGCAAGCCCGACACCTCTACGACCGCATCGCCGACAAGACGGGCTTCATCCAATACGCCAAGACGCTCTGATCACTGCTCCTTGAACGCCGCCAGCAGCGGCACCCGCGCCGCGCGCCACGCCGGAAACACGCCGCCGACGAGGCCGATAACCAGTGCCAAGATCAACCCTTGCAAGACAAGCGACCAGGAGAACTTCAGCGAGAACACGACCTGCGTGAAGCTGCTCCCGAGTGTCGCCGCGGTGATACCGTCGAACAGGAGATAGGTCGCAATCGCGCCCAGCAGGCCGCCGATAGCCGCGAGAACAAGCGACTCGACCATCGTCGCGATGAAGGCCGGCGTCCCGCGAAATCCGATCGCCCGAAGCGTTGCGATCTCCTTCGTCCGCGCATCGACCGAAGCGAACATCGTGTTCAGCGCCCCGGCGATCGCACCGAACGACATCGCGATGGCAAGGGGCCAGCCGAGATACATGATCACGTCGCTTAACTGCTTGCTTTGCTCCGCGTAGTAGACGCTCTCCGCGCGTACATCGAGCTTGAGCCGGGGGTCGGCCTCCGAGTAGCGCTGAAGCTCCGACAAACTCGACGGGTTGGTTAGCCGCGCCCGTACGGTCTGCACAGTGCTCCCACGCTGGTAGAGACCCTGCAGAATCGCGACATCCGCCCAAATCTCGGACTCGAACACGGAGCCGCCCGCGCTGAACTCGCCGACCACGTTCCAAACCTGCGTGCCGAGTTTGATCTTGCGCCCAAGTTCAAATCCCTCGAACTGCTTCGACACGGCGCTTCCGACGACCAGCTCGTTCGTGCCCGGTTGGAACATCCTGCCGCGCGTAACGACCACGCCACGGCGCACTTGCTCGGCACGCGCACCAACGCCCCGCAAGGGCAGGTTCGCTTTGGTCCGGCTCGCTTTCTTGACGCCGTCAACGACAACGTAGAGCTCGGCCGATATCAGCGGTTTCCCGTCCGAACTGCGCGCAATCCCCGGCGCTTCCTCCAGCAACAGCGCTTGCTCGCGCGTGATGTTCGAGTTGAGCTCGTTGCCGCTCCCCTTGCGCAGCGCAACGGCGACGTCTGGCGCGCCGGTACCTTGAACCGTCGACTGAAAGCCATGCGCCATCGCAAGAAACGCAAGCAGCACGCCTGTGACAAGTCCAACCGCAACGACCGTCGCAAGCGAGGTCCACTTCCGCTCGGGAAGCGAACGCAAGTTCATAGCCGTGACAGTGGCCACCTGCTCCAAAGTGCTCGCCATCGCCTATTTCCTCCCCAACGCCGTAACGACATCGGTCTGCATCGCGCGGTAAGCCGGAATGACGCCGGTGAGGAACCCAAGCAGCGCCATCAACAAGAACGCCGTGATAGCGGTGCCGGGCGTGAAAGACACCGGACCGAATTGGCTCAGCGGCCCGGCCAGCACAAAACTGAAGAGCCACGCGGCGGCGACTCCAAGTGCGCCTCCGATAAGCGCGAGCAACATCGACTCGCCGAGGATGAGAGAGAAGATCTTGCTTGTCGTAAAGCCGATCGTCTTCATGACCGCGATCTCGTTCGTCCGCTCGCGAACGGTCAGCATCATCGTATTGCCGACGATGAGGAGGATCGTCGCAAACGCTGCGCCGACGACCGAGGTAATGATGAAGCCAAGATCGCCTGCCTGCTCGAGAAAGGCGCGCGCCATCGCTTGCTCGGTTTGCGTCTCCGTCTCGAAAGGCGAGTTGGCGAACAATGCGTCAACGTCCTTCATCACCCGCGCGTTCTCTTTCGTGCTTTCGGTCCTCAGTATCATCCAGCCGATCGTGTCGCCGCCGAAGCTGCGGGTGTCCTTGAAGTACTCGTAGTGCAGCAGAACGTTGTTCGTATCGACCTGGGGCGAGGCGCCCGTGAAGATGCCGACCAACTCCAGGTCCCAAGTGTCCGACCCGTTCTTCTGCGTAAATATGTTGCTCTTCAGCGGGATGCGTTGACCGACCTTCCATCCAAATTGATCGGCGACCGCCTTGCCGGCGAGCAACGCTGTTTTGTTCGTAAGGAAGGCCTGCCGTTGCGCAGCGGGCATCAGCAGTTCGGGGAAGGTCTCAAGGTACGATTGTGGATCCACTGCAAACGCCGCAAAGAAAATGCGCTGATCTTGGTAGTATCCTCCGAACCAGTTGGCATGCGTGATGTTCTTGACCCCCTTCACGCTGCGCGCGCGGTTCACGTAAGCGATTGGCATCGCCAGCGTGAAGTTGATCTTGTTTGTCACCATAAGCCGATTGGCCGCGGCGGAATCGATGCCGGCCGTCATCGCGTTCTGAAACGTCGCGAGCACGCCGTAGATTGCGAACGCCATGAAGATCGCAATGATCGTCAGAAACGTTCTCAACCGCTTCCGGAACAGATTCTTCCGTACGAGTTCGACCAGCGTCATGCCGCAAGATCCTTCTCGCTGAAGTGGCCCTTGTCCAGATGCAGCGTGCGCTTTGCATAGCGCGCGGCTTCCGGATCGTGCGTCACCATCACGATCGTCTTGCCAAGATCGCGGTTCAACGTCTGCAGCATCGAGAGAATTTCCCCCGCCGTCTCGCGGTCAAGGTCGCCCGTCGGCTCGTCGCAAAGCAGGAGTTTCGGGTCCGACACGATCGCCCGCGCGATCGCGACGCGCTGTTGTTGCCCGCCCGAAAGCTCCGACGGCTTGTGCCGCGCCCGGTCGGAGAGCCCCACGATCTCCAGCGCGGTCTTCACACGCTCCGAGCGCGCCTTCGGCCCGAGCTTCGTGAGCAACAGCGGCAGTTCCACGTTCTGCGCGGCCGTCAACATCGGCATGAGGTTATAGAATTGGAAGATGAACCCGACATTGCCGGCGCGAAACGCCGCGAGCTTGCTCTCGTCAAGGTTGTCCATCCGCTTGTTGTCGAACACGATTTCCCCGCCCGACGGCTTGTCGATGCCGCCCAGCAAGTTGAGCAACGTCGTCTTTCCCGACCCCGACGGCCCCATGATCGCAACGAAGTCCTGCGTCGGAATATTCATATCCAGCCGCTCAAAAATCGGCACGCTCTGCTTACCGCGCGTGTAGCTTTTGGTGACGGCTTTCAAAACGATCAGCGGGTCGGTCATCGAAGGGCTCTCTCTATCTCCCCTCTCTCTTCCAGTTCTGGAAGGGAGAGGGGTAGGGGGTGAGGGATGGCCTCTGCGCGAGGCTCGGCGTTGAAGTAAGAAATCTCAATCAATGAAACAACGTGTTTCTTATTCTGCGTCGCGTCGGTGGGCGAGGCCTTCCCTCACCCCCGGCCCCTCTCCCTTCCGGAAATGGAAGGGCGAGGGGAGTTAAGGCGTCTTCGCCGGCTCCGGTGCTGCACGCTCCGCGTCCTTCTTCTCATCGTCAAAGAACAAAACCTTCGCCGCCATCTCGGGAAGCACGCGCGGATCGCGCGCCTCGATACCGACGCGAACTTTCACAGTTGCCTTATCGCGGTTCGCTGTTGGAATGATCGCGACGACTTTCGCCGGGATCTCCCAGTCCGGATAGGCATCAAGCGTCGCACTCGCGCGCTGGCCCGCCTTCACGCGACTGATGAAGGACTCGTTCACCTCGACCTCGACCTCAAGCGAGTTCATGTCGACGATCGTGCACACGCCCGTGCGCGTAAAACCGCCGCCGGCCGCTGCAGGCGAAACGATCTCGCCCGGTTGCGCATCTTTCGTCGTCACCACGCCGCCGAACGGCGCACGGATCTCGTGCTTGTCGAGCAACGTTTTCGAGCGCTCGAATGTCGCTTGCGCCGAGGCCAATCCGCCCTGCGCCTGCGCATAGCGTGCTTCCGCACTCGCCGCCGCCGCCTCCGAGCGTGTAAGGTCGGCGGTGCTGGCAAACTTCTTCTCGTTCACGCCCTGGACGCGCACCAGCGCACGCTGCGCTTCCGCCCGGTCGGCAGCCGCCGCCGCGAGTGCGCCGCGCGCGGAGCGCAAATTCCCTTCGGCGATCGCAAGCTCCGTTGTCGCCAAAGAGGAGTCGAGCCGTGCGAGCACTTGCCCCGCCTCAACCGTCATCCCCTCTTCGATCAGCACTTCGGACATCCGCCCGGTGATTTCCGCCGACACGGTGGCGAGCCGTCGCGCCGTCACGTAACCCGAAGCCGACAACACGCCGCCTGCAACCGGTGCCTTGGCCGGGGCAGCGTTTGCGCCCGTCGTCGAAGGCGCGGGTGTCTCCGCCGCGGCGGTCTGCGCTTCGCCCTTCGGCCAGAAAGCGTACAGCGCGCCCGTTGCGAATAACGCGCAGATACCGACGAAACCGATGATAAGCCAACGGTTGGAGCCGCTGTCCTCGTCTTCCTCCTCCCGGTTGATCTTCAACCGGTTGAGCAATTCCTTCTGACCTGGCCCGTCCGTCATCTCATTCCCCAACGCCACTTGGCACCAACCGATAAGCGAACAATCACAAATCGGACCGACCCACCTGATCGGCAAGAGCGCGAGACTATAGGGAGAGTTGGAACGAAAAAAGAACTACTTGCGCCGCTTCTGCCAAATTTCGCCCATTTGGGTGAACAGCTCCGCCGGGTTGGGCGGCGCCCGATCGCCGGAGAATTCCCGGTAGAGCGTGGCGACATTCACCGCAATACGCTCGGCATCGCCCCAAGAATCGTAGTCGCCGAGCGCGATATCATGCGCCGCGTCTCGCGCGGAGAGGCCGGCGTCGTAACGTTGACGCGCTTGGTCCCTGATATAGGTCAGATAGCTCTGCACGGCCTTAACCCCGCGCTTGTCGGTCACCGGCCCGTGCCCCGGCACGATCGTCTCGCAGTCGAGCTTCAAGATTTCGTCGCACGCCGCGATCCAGTTACCGACCGGTCCCGCCCACATTATCGGCGTGCCCTCGATGAAAAGAATATCGCCCGTGAACACGGTCCGATCCCCCGGCACATGCACCAGCACGTCGCCGCCCGTATGCGCCGGCCCCACCTCGATCAGGTCGATCCGCTTGTTCCCGACCTGGCGGTGCATGTGCCCGGAGAAGGTGTGCGTCGGTGGCGTCGGTGTAATGCCGTTGAAGTCGAACACGCCGAAGCAGTGCAGCAAATACTCGCCGGTAAGTCCCAACCCCGGCGCCGCCTTCATGAAGTTGACCAGCAACGCCGGCTGCTCCCGCTTCATCTCCTCTGCCGCATGCTCCGAGGCAATGATCTCCGCGCCCTCGACCAACTCGTTCCCGTAGCAATGATCGCCATTGTGATGCGTGTTGACGAGCGTCCCGATTTTCTTCGCTGCCTTAGGCGCCGCATCCCGCATCGCGGAAAGCATCTCGCGCGTCAGCTTCAGATCGAACAACGTGTCGACGAGGAGCGATTGGTCCCCATCCGTAATCAACCCCGCATTCGACCAACCCCAAGACCCATCCGGCTGAAGATAAGCGAACGTCCCATTGCCAAGGTCGGTCAGGCCGCGCTTGAAGGCATATCCATTCTTCGCAAGTGACATGCGATCCTCCACTGCTTCAAGCCTTCGCGGGCAACCCCTGATCCAAAAACCGCTCCGCTACTGCCGCGTAGAGCGCGACCCCGTTCGCCATCGCATCCTCGTCCAGCATCATCCGGTTCGAGTGGCACGGTGCCGCGTGATGATGATTGCAGCCCTCCGGCGCCACGCCCAAAAACACCATACAGCCCGGAATTCGCTGCAGCACATACGACCAATCCTCCGCCCCCATCACCGGCGCCGGCATCGGCATGAAGCCGCGCTCGCCGAACAAATCGCGCGCGGCGGCGGCCGCAAGGTCGACCATACGACCGTCATTCACGGTCACGTCATAGCCCGGCGTAAGTTTCACCTCAGCGCGCGCGTCGTGTGCCTCGGCGATCTTCTCGATCACCTTCTTCAAACCCTCCTTCGCCCGCGAGCGCGATCCCTCCGACACCGAGCGCAGTGTGCCCAGCAAATTCACCGCCTCCGGAATGACATTGCTCGTCGTACCGCCGTCGATCTTGGCGATGGTCAGCACGACCGGATCGAACGCATTGATCTTGCGCGTGACGAAACTCTGCAGTGCCAGCACGATCTCGCACGCGATCGGCATCGGATCGACCGTGTGATGCGGCGCCGAGGCGTGCCCGCCTTTGCCGACCACGCGAACCTCCAGCGTATCGGTCGACGCCATGAACGCACCGGCCTTCGCGGTGAAGATGCCGGTCGGCACGTTCGGCGTGATATGCATCGCAAACGCGCCGTCGGGCTTCGGATGCCGCTCGATCAGCCCGTCCTCGATCATATGCCGCGCGCCGAAATAGCCTTCCTCGCCCGGCTGGAACATGAACTTGACCGTGCCCGCCAGCCGCGCGCGGTTCGCGTGCAGCAGCTTCACGGCGCCGGTGAGCATAGCGGTGTGCGAGTCATGCCCGCACGCATGCATCCGCCCCGGCTCCTTCGATTTGAACGGGACGTCGGTATCTTCCGGCATCGGCAGCGCATCCATGTCGCCGCGCAAGAGCACCGTCCGCCCCTGCGTCGGCCCTTGCAGCGTCACGATCATCCCCGACGTCGACGGTCCCGTCTCGATCTTCACATCGAGCCCGCTCAACGCCTCGCGCACGGCCGCCACCGTCTTCGGCAAATGCAGCCCGAGCTCCGGATGCTCATGAATCTTCCGCCTGAGCGTCACCGTCTCCGGCAACAAAGCCCTCGCCCCCTCAAGCCAAGCCTTACCGTTCTCCACCTGCATCTCCCGTGTTCTGTCTGCAGCGAGCTTAGCGGAAGAAAGAAATTTTCACCACAAAGCCACAAAGGGCACCAAGGCGCTGGCGCGCGAATGGTGGCTTGGGTGCTCGTGAGGCGATCCAATTGCCTCACGCGAAGCCGCGAAGGGCGCGAAGACAAGGCGCGAACGATTTCGGCGCGAAGCGCCAATCCGACGTCTGACAGCGCGCCTGGCGGCGCGCGAAGGAGCAAGTTTCGCGACTTACCTTCGCGCTCTTCGCGCCTTCGCGTGAGACAACTTGAACTTCGCAACGTACTCGGTGCCGATAGGGCGAGCAGAGCCTCTTGGTGCCCTTTGTGACTTTGTGGTGAAATTTTTTTCTTGCGGCGCCCTACCGCAGCCCCGTCATCCCGCCATCCACCGCCAGCACCTGACCCGTTATGTACGCCGCCTCGTCCGACAGCAGGAACAGCGCCGCGTATGCCGACTCCCATCCTGTCCCCTGACGCCCGAGCGGCACCGGCGTCTTCGCGCGCCCCGGGCGCCCCTGCGTTGCTGCCCGTCCGATGGACGTATCCATCAGCCCAGGCGCCACGATATTCACGCGGATGCCGCGCCGCTCGCCCTCGATCCCGGCGTGCCGCATTAGCCCTGCGAGTGCCGCCTTCGATGCATCGTAAGCCGGCAGCCGGCTGCCGGGCTTCAGCGAAGCGATCGAAGAAATCAGCACGATCGACGAGCCCTCCGCCATCGACGGCATCGCCGCCTGCAACGCAAGCATCGCCCCGCGAAGGTTGACCGCAAACACGCGATCCCAACTCTCTGCCGTCGCGCCCGCAAGCCAAGGCTCGCCGACGCCGATACCGACATTGTAGACAAGCCCGTCCATCAAACCGAGCTTCTCCTGCGCCCCCGCCACCATCCGCGAAACATCGGCGGGAGCGGCAACATTGGCTTCGATCGCGAACGCCGCGTTGCCCGCGGCCGCAACACTCGCCTCTGCTGCAGCGAGGTGGCGATCGGCGACCGCCACCCGCGCCCCTTCGCGCGCGAACAGCACGCACATCGCCCGCCCGTTCCCGACCGGGGGATCGTCGAGTCCGCGCGTGTCCTGTCCGCCGCCCACGACCAGCACGCGCCGACCCTGAAGCCGCCCGCGCCCCGGCGCCTCGCCGCGCGACTCCGCCGGCATCGGCCTGACCAGATCGTCGCTCATGTGGTGCGCTTTTGGCTGTCGGGGAACTTGACGCCAGTGGTCCCGGGACCCTCGATTTCGATGTCGAAGGTTTCCAAGAACCGGCTGACCATCATGTAGAAGCCGATCGTGATCATCAGCTCCTGCACCTCCTGCAGCGACAACCGTTCGACAAGCGGCTTGAACGTCGCATCGCTGGCCCGCACGTTTAGCACCACGTCGTCCGTATAGCGCACGATAAGCCGCTGCATCTCGTTCAGCGCCGGATGATCCGGCCCCTTGTGCATCGCCTCGATCAACCCCTCGCTCATACCGAGATCGCGCCCGATACGCTCGTGCTGGTGCACTTCATATTTGGCCTTCGAGAGGACGCCCACCCGAATGATGGCGATCTCGCGCAATATCGGGTCGAGCTTCGACTTGAAAAGGATGTAGTTGCCGAGCCTCAGGAAGGCGGGCATCAAACCCTCACCCCCCGCCAACATGCGAAAGATGTTGAGCGGCGCGATCTTGGCCAGCGCCTCTTGTGTTTCGGGCAGAAGGGACTTGGGATCGGGGTAGGGGACGCGGGCCATGGCAAGGGTCTCTCTGGTTGCGATTTGCCCACTCTACAGAGCCCGCCGACCGCGAAAAGGGAAAATCGGCCATTGCCTCTACGGCTTCTCCGTCTAAATTGCCCCAAACAAAAGACGCCATGGGAGGACTAGAATGTACGACTTCAACGGGCTGAACACGCTCGCCGACATCCCGCGCCAGCAAGCCAAGAAGCGCGGCAACTCAACCGCCTTCTGGTTCCAGGGTCGCGAGACCACGTTCGCCGGCTTCGACAAGCACACCAGCCAAGTCGCCAACGGCCTGATCGCCCTCGGCCAAAAGCCGAACGCACGCATCGGCTATATGGGCATGAACTCGGACCGCTATTTCGAGGTGCTGCTGGGCGCCGCCAAGGCGAACACGGTCCTCGTCGGCATCAACTGGCGCCTCGCCGGGCCGGAAGTCGTCTATGTGCTGAACGACGCTGGCTGCGAGACGATGTTCTGTGGCGCCGAATTCGTGCCCCTGATCGAAGCGGTCAAGGCGAGCTGCCCGAAACTGAAACACATCATCGCCATCGATGGCGGCCACAAAAGCTGGCCGGCTTACGAGCAATGGCGCGACGGCCAAAGCGATAAAGACCCGGCGCTCAAGATCACCGCCGACGACGACGCGATCCAGCTCTACACCTCCGGCACCACCGGCCACCCGAAAGGCGTTCAACTCACGAACGGCAACTACGTCTCGTTCTTTAAGTCGAGCCAAGATGCGCAATGGGCCGACTTCGAAGTCGGCGACGCGAACCTGATCGCCATGCCGAACTTCCA
Organism: uncultured Flavobacteriaceae bacterium; assembly: GCA_964547645.1. Taxonomy (GTDB): domain Bacteria; phylum Pseudomonadota; class Alphaproteobacteria; order Micropepsales; family Micropepsaceae; genus SZUA-430. The sequence continues at coordinate 18,046 of CAZJOM010000020.1, read as the reverse complement.
CGTTGCCGGCGCGAACATGGGTCTGACCTCACTCGCCCAAGGCTCAAAGGGCATCGTCATGAAGACGGTGGCCCCGGATGAGATTTTCGACCTGATCGAAAAATTCAAGATCAAGAACATGTTCCTGGTTCCCGCCGTGATCTTGATGCTGGTCCAACACCCGCGCATCAAGACGACGGATATCTCCTCGATCAAGCGCATGTTCTACGGCGCCTCGCCGATCACAGAGGATCTGCTCAAGACAGCGCAATCGATCTTCAAGGGTTGCGGCTTCTTCCAGCTTTACGGCCTGACCGAAACAGTCGGCGCCGGCACCGCGCTGCAGCCTGCCGACCATCGCGACAGCCTGCTGCGGTCCTGCGGAAAACCCTATCCTGGCCTCGACATCAAAGTGATCGACGAACACGGCAAAGACGTGCCGCAAGGCGCGGTCGGTGAGATCGTGATCAAAGGCGGCACGGTGATGAAGGGCTATTGGAACAAGCCCGAAGCAACGGAGAAGTCGATCAAGAACGGCTGGTTCTACACCGGCGATGCCGGCTACTTCGACCAGAACGGCTTCCTTTTCATCCATGACCGCGTGAAAGACATGATCGTCTCCGGAGGCGAGAACATCTACCCGGCCGAGGTGGAGAACGCGATCTTCGGCCACGCCGCCATCGCCGACGTCGCGGTGATCGGCGTCCCCGACGACAAATGGGGCGAAGCCGTCAAGGCAATCGTGGTCCTAAAACCCGGCCAGACCGCAACGCCAGAAGACATCATCACCTTCACGAGAAGCCGCATCGCCGGTTACAAACTCCCAAAGACGGTGGACTTCATCGAAGCACTGCCGCGCAATCCGTCAGGCAAAATCCTGCGCCGCGAACTGCGCGAACCGTATTGGGCGGGCAAAGAGCGCCGGGTGAACTAACTTCCTGGGACCGCGGGCATCCTTGCCCGCCCTTCCTTCGTCAACGTAGCAACAAGAGCGGGCAAGGATGCCCGCGGTCCTAGGCGATGAAACTCTACAACGAAGCCGACCCCGCGCCCAACCCACGCCGTGTGCGCATTTTCTTGAAGGAAAAGGGCATCGACCTCGAACTCGTGCCCACGCCCTTGATGAAGCGCGCGCACAAGGCGCCGGAGCACATGGCCCGCAACCCACTGGGCCAGGTGCCGGTACTCGAACTCGACGACGGCAGCCACCTCTCCGAGAGCGTCTCGATCTGCCGCTATCTCGAAGAACTCCACCCGGAACCCAACCTCTTCGGCAGCGATGCGAAGGAGCGCGCGACGATCGACATGTGGCTCCGCCGCGTCGAGTTTCGTCTGATGGTCCCGGTCGGCCAAGTTTGGGTGCACACCCATCCGTTCACCGCCGCCGTCGCGACTCAAACCTTCGGCAAGCAGTTCAACGAATACGGCGAAACGAACCGCAATGTCTTCGTCAGCGGCTGCAAGCTCTTCGATCGCGAGATCGCCGGCCGCGCCTTCATCGCCGGCGACCGCTACACGATGGCCGATATCGTCGCCCAATCCACCTTCGACTTCGCCCGCTTCATCGGCCTCGACATCCCGGACGAATGCGCCAACCTGAGCGCCTGGTACAAAAGCGTCAGCGCACGACCAAGCGCAGCGTTCGAGGTGCCAGAGGCGCTCATGGCGCAAGCGAGAAGCTCGCGCTGACTTCTGCGGCTCAAGCCGCGAGAACGCGGCGGGCGATGGCGTCGTAAAGCCCCGCCACATAGGCGGCGTCCTTTCGCACGCCATCCTCCATCCACCACCGCATCAGACCCGCAAAAGTGCTAGCGAGCACCACGGCAGCCTCCTGCCGCCGCGATGCGGGCCAGGTCGGATGCAGTCGATTGAGATTTCCTTCCGCGATACGACGCAACACGTCCTCGCGCGCCGCGATCGTCCGTCCGAACTGTCCCGATGCAACAAGCGACTTCGCGAACGCCCGCGCCTCTTCGACATGCTGGAACACCTCGTGCGCCGGCAGCATCGTGTCGTAGTTTCGCCGGTACGCATGCGCGTGCGAATCGCGCGCCGCGACCATGCCGGCAAACGACTTGATGAAGAAGTCGTCCTTGTCGGAATAGTGCTTGTAGAACGTCGAGCGGCCCACGCCGGCCTTCGCCGTCAGCGAGCGGACATCGAGGTTGTCGACGCCCCGCGCCGGCCCAAGCGCCATCAGTGCTTCCGCGAGCGCGATCCGGGTCCGATTGATCCGCTTGTCGAACTTCGGCTTCATGCGTTTGCCGCGCGGCGAAGAATTGTTAGACACGACCCCTATCCTTGTCTCCGAACGCCTGCCGCACACGCACCCGTGACTATCCGCATCGGGGCGCATCATTCTATCACGCGCACGCGATGCAACGGAGGGGGGACATTGTGAAAATCGAACGCGCGGGCGCGTTGGCGCTAATCACCGGAACCGCGGCAATGCTGGGTGTGATGGCGCTTCACCCCTCGGGTGTGGGCCATTCCGCCGAGGCGCCAGGGTTACTTCGTCTGGGTGTCATAGTGCACGCGGTCGCCATAGGGTCCGCGCCCGTTTTGACGTTCGGCGCCTATGCGATTTCGCGCAACCTCGGCTTCAGCCCCGCCGCGGCACTTGCTTTTTTCTTCTACCTTTTTGGCGCCGTCATGGTTGTGCTTGCCGCAACGATGAGCGGTTTTGTGGCAACAAAACTGATCGACCTGCAACTGGCCGCGAGCGCAACGGACCGTGACATGCTTCATGCCCTGCTGCGGCTGGAGTGGTACCTAAATCAATCCTTCGCGACGCTCCATGTCGGCTTCTTCTCGGCCGCCATTGCGCTCTACGCCTTCGCGTGGCCGGAAAAGGGCCTGATCGCCGCGGCGGTCAAGATTGTGGGCTTCATCGTCGGGATCGGCGTGTTCGCCTGGCTCGTCTCCGGCACATTGACTTTGAACGTCCATGGCATGGGTGCCGTCGTGATCTTACAGGGCGTTTGGTTCGTCCTCGCCGCCGTTGGTCTTCTCGCTCGCCCTTCCGCTCCGGAGTAACATCATGAAATCCATACACTTGATCGCCGCCCTATTGCTCGCGACCGCGTTGCCGGCATCGGCTGACGGCGTCATTCCGCTCGACACACGCGGTCCGCGACCAACGGCAAAGTTGACGATCGACACGGCGGCCCCGGTCTCCGTGATCTTCGACAGCGGCGCGGGCGGCAGTGTGGTGAACAACGAAGTCGGCGCTCGCCACCGGCTGCCCGACGAAGGCAGTGTTCACATCTCAAGCCCCGGCGCAGCGAAGCCGGTCCCCGCCTATCTCTCGCGCCTGCCCACAGCGCGCTTGGGCGACGCCGACGTGAGTGGCGCTCGCGTGGTGGTGGGCGATCTTGGCGTGCCGTTGCCCGGAATTTCCGGCGTCATGAGCCCGAACACCTTCAACGGATCGCTGGTGCGCTTTGAACTGACAAAGTCGCGCGTGGTCGTCGTGCCAAAATCGCCGTCGTCAATCCCGCCCACGGCCGCCAGCCCTTACGGTGGCGCGCACCCCTTGCCGGCCATGGAAATCGATGTCGCTGGGGTGAAGCTTCAAGCGCATTTGGACACCGGCAACGGTCGCGGCTTCAGCTTACCGCTGGAAATCGCCGATCGATTTTCGTTGCAGACGCCGCTGACGCCCGCGAAGCCGGTGAAAATGGCCGGTGGAGAACGCAAAGCATTTCTCTCGCGCATCAAAGGGAAAGTGCGAGTGGGTCCTATCGAATTGATCGACCCGGAGGTCATATTCATCGAGCGCTTCGAGTTCGCGAATGTCGGCTTCTCGATCTTGAAGGACTGGACGCTCGTGCTTGACCCCGCCGAGCAGCGTTCCTGGTTGATCGCGCCTGAACGGTAGGGGGCTCGCTACCGCCGCTTCTCGATCGTCATCAGGATCGCGCCCTCGTCACTCATCCCGTCGCGATGCCCGGCGGCGATGATCTCTTCGAACGCGCGCGCGAGGGCAGGGTCGTTGTCCACCTTCGCGAGCTTCGCCCGCCCGTGCTCCATCGTCTCGGCAATGCTCAGCGCCGCCGCGATCCGCCGGCACGCGTAGTCGTACGTGACATCGCGCCGCGCGATGACGGGGGCGAGCATCGCGCCCGGCAACAGAAAGTCGTTGTGCACCATGCCCGTCCGCCGGTCGATCGTCTTGTACCAACGGTCGAGCGCCGCCGTTGTCCGTTGATCCGCGATCGTCTCGTCGTACCAAACGTCCAGGATCTCAACGCCGTTGCGCGCTACGCGCAAAGCTTCGGTCAAGGCCGCACTCCAATCGCTGACGTGATGCGGCGTGAACGAGAACACGACGATATCGAATTCTCCGTCGGCGAACGGCAGCCGCTCGGCCACGCCCTCGACCGCCTCGAAGCCGTCCATCTTGAGCTTCGCCACTTGCTCCGCGCTCGGGTCGAGCCCGCACAACCGGTCGACCTGACCCTTGATGGTCTTCAGGAACGCGCCGTCACCTGCGCCGACCTCCAAAACCGTCCGCGGCCGCCCGCCCAAAACCCGCTTGCGGAACTCGTCGCGGTAGTCGTCGTACACGTCGCTCATCGGTTTCTCCGTTGCGCTGATCCTGAACCTGCGCCGCGTGCCGCTCAAGCGTCGAAGTTCACCGCTGTCGTGTTACCCCCACTGACGACGATACCGATCCGCTCGCCCGGTTGCGCGACGTAGCGCCCCGCAAGCACCGCCGCGAACGCTGCCGACCCTCCGGGCTCAGCCACAATCCGGCAGGCCGACCACAACATCCGCTGCGCGCGGCGGATATCGTCGTCGCTGACGAGCACAACACGCGCCACGTGTGCCTGTGCAATCGGAAACATCAAATCGCCCACGCGCCGCGCACCCAGGGAGTCCGCCGCAATCCCACCAACCGGCGCATCGACCGGCCGGCCCGCGGCCAATGCGTGCGTAAGGGTAGGGCACCCCTCAGGCTCCACACCGATCACCCGCACGCGTCCGGCCAACGCGGCCGCAACTCCACCCAGCAAGCCGCCACCACCCACAGCAGCGATTACGGTGTCGAGCCCTGACACGTGCTCTTCGAACTCAAGCCCCAAAGTTCCGGCACCGAGCAACGTCTCGCGTTGATCGTAGGCATGCACTCGAAGCGCGCCACTCGCGCGCGCCCACGTCTCGCTGGCCGCAAGCGCATCCGCATAAGCAGCACCGCCAACGACCAGGTCCGCACCATAGCTTCGAATGCGTTCGACCTTGGCGGGCGATGAAATGCTGGGCACGAAGATTTTCGCGGGCACGTGAAGTGCCTTCGCCGCGTAGGCAACGGCCGCCCCGTGATTGCCGCCGGATGCCGCGACCACACCCGCCTTCGGCACCTCGCGCGTGAGCAAATTCGCAAACGCCCCACGCGTCTTGAACGACCCCGCGTGCTGCAGCAGCTCAAGCTTCAGCGCGATCGGCCCCGCCCCAACGCCGATATCCGCACCGTCAATGCTCAGCACCGGCGTGCGCCGAATATGCGGCCGTATCACCCCCGCCGTCGCAGCGATCGCATCCCGATTGATCTCACCCATGCGCCGCCTATAGAGCAGATTTGCTTGCGACGGAAGCGCGCGACCAGAGTCAGCCTTTCACCACCAAGACACGAAGGAGCGCCAAGGTTCACCAAGAAGAAGAAAAATCCCACACGATGGCACGATGAAACGATGAGCGCCCCTCCTTCGGCGCGAAGCGCCAGCCAGAGTCTCATTGCGCGCTAACGCGCGCGGTTGATCTCAAACATCGTGTCATCGTGTGAGATTTTCTTCTTCTTGTCCTTCGTGTCTTAGTGGTGAAAAGCTGACTCGCCACCAGCGCAAACGCGACGCCAAAGAAGTAGCGGCAGCCCGTGAACCCACGAACTGCCGCGCCCCCGAGCGTTTGTTGCAGTCTTGTTGGCCCGGAAACCGGGTTAGTTCCGCAAGAGTCGCTGCAAGTCTTCGACCTCCGCGGCAATCTCGGGATTGCTGATCATCAACTCGCCGATCCGATCGCAGCCGTGAATCACGGTCGTGTGATCGCGCGGCCCGAACTTGCGCGCAATCTCCGGAAACGACCGACCCGTCAGACGGCGGGCCAAGAACATCGCCACCTGCCGCGGCCGCACGATCTCTTGCTTGCGGCTGCGCGACTCCAGTTCGCCCGCCTTCAGCGCATAGCGTTCCATCACCCGACGCTTCACGTCTTCGATCGTGATCTTGCGATGCGCGCGCAGGAAGTCCGAAAGCCATTCTTCCGCCGCCGCCATCGTGACCGGCCCGGCATGTCCCGCACTCTTCATGGCAATCCGCTGCAGCGCGCCCTCAAGTTCGCGCGTGTTGTTCGTAATCCGCGCCGCGATCATGTGCAGCACGTCCGTGCCGATCGCCACGCCCTTGCGCTCGCGCGCCAGCGCATCGACCTTCGCCGTCAAGATTTTCAGCCGCAGATCGAAGTCGGTCGGTCCGATCTCGACCCCGCCGCCATTGACAAGGCGCGACCGCACCCGTTCCGGCAGATGGTCGAGCAACGACGGCGACCGGTCGGCGGTGATGATCACCTGCTTCTTATTCGCGACGAGCGAATCCACGGTGTGGAAAAACTCCTCAATCGTCGCTTCCTTGCCGGCAAAGAACTGCGCGTCGTCCAAGATCAGCATGTCGACGTTGCGCACCGCGTCCTTGAACGCGGACGTCTTGTTTCCAAGACACGCCGACACGAACTCCCGAACGAACAACTCCGCCGTCACATATAGAACGCGCAGGCCCGGATTGCGCTCCAGCGCAGCGTGCGCGCACGCTACCGCCAAATGCGACTTGCCGAGACCCGTGCCGCCGTAGAACACGATCGGAACCGGCGTCGGCGCCGCCGCCTGGGCAATCCGCTGCGCTTCCGTAAAGGCAACAATGTTCGACGGGCCGGTGACGAAGTTCGCAAACGTCAGCCGCGGATCGAGCGGGATCGACCCTGGCGCTAGCGTCGGGGTCGCAAGCGACGCCTCGGCAACAAAAGCCGGCACCTCAAGCTTCGGCCGCGTCTCGACAACGAACTCGACCGGCCGGTTGAAGCCCGAAAAATGGGCAGAGAGTTGCGCGATCCGCTCCCCAAACCGCTCCGAGACATGATCTCTCAAAAAGCGTGTCGTGCCGTCCAAGACGATCCTGTCGGCATCCGCCGATACCAGCCGCACGGGCTCGATCCACATATGGTAGCGGTGATCGCCAAGCTCACTACGCAACGCCGCACGCACGCGCGGCCAGAAATCATCGAAACGGTCGTCTGCTTTTTGTTGTTGTAGCGGCATTCGGGGGGCTCCTGCTCGTTGTTGGATGCGGGTCTGCGCCCGCTGTTAAAGGCACGTCGAAGTGGTGCTGCGCCCTCCCTTGTGAGGGGGCAGGCACAGTTCCTCGATGCCGCGCGCCACGCGGCGTCGAATACGCTGGAAACCTAAGGAAAGAGCGGCGAAGGCGCCGCGTTAGATCGGGGTAGTTCGTGTCGTTGACGGCGTCGTACGGGCGCGAAAATGTTCGTCGATCATCTCTTTTGCATCCGTATTTTTTTCCGGGGAACGCCCGGTGATTTGCGGGATCCGCGGAATCGCATGAACGCAGCGATGCGGCGGGGTCGTCTCTCAAGGGTCGACCGATTTTGGTCAATGAACTTTCTATGTCAACCAAAAGATTCGCGTCGCACTGTGCGAATAGTCCGTACACGGATTAGTACGTTGGTGAGATTCGCCCGGATTCGCACAAAGCGCACGGCATGCGCGCAGCATTTCGCGCCGAAAAAAAATTTTGCCGCAACTTTCGACGCACGCAACTCTGTCGCAGCATCGCGACCGTGTTTGCGCGATGTTCTGCATCGCATTGTCGCGCGCACGCGCGTTGCAGCGATGCCGCGCTCATACGCGGCGTGTTGCAATGAAGCACTCGCGCTTCCACGGATCGGCAATTGCGCGCGCGTCGAACCCAGTTTCACGAAGAAGTGTGAGCCACGTCGCACGCGAAAACACGCCGATGTGGTGCTCATCGACGATCGTTCGCTATTCTCGCTTGCGGTTTTTTAATTTGACAACAACGCGCACCGTCGCGCCCGTCGCTGGTGACAGTTGCGTGCAACGCTCGTAACGCAACGCACGCTCGCCTTCGCGATGCCCGCAGTGCTCGTGCGTCGCGCGAAAATGTTTCACGCAATTCGTCGGGCTGAAATGACGTAACCCCGCCCGGCCTACAGTGAACGAATGCCGTCGCCATCGCGCGCTCCGTCGTCATGTATGTGATCGCGTCGTGCACAAAACGGGGATCGACTGACGGCGTCAGTTCCAGCAGAGCTTCGGCGCGAGCCGCCGCTCTTGCAGCTTTAACCATGGCATGTTCAGGTGCGCGCATGACCGTTGCGAACAACGCGTTGTACTTGCGTCCCGCGCGTCTGGATGAACTCGAGGCGCTGAGTGAACTCTGCCTGCGCGCGAAGTCCGTTTGGGGCTACGATGCCGCCTTTATCGAAGCCTGCCGGGCAGAGTTGATGCTGCACGCGAGCGACCTTGCCGGCGACGCCGTATATGTCGCCGAGTGTGGAGGCGCTGTCGTCGGCTTAGCGCAAGTCTCAACCGAGGGAACGGTCGCATCGCTGGAAAAGCTTTTCATTGAGCCGAGCGCCATGCGCACCGGCCTCGGTCGCCAACTCTTCGATTGGGCCGCGCGAAAGGCGCGCGTGCTTGGAGCCCGGGAGCTTAATATCGAATCCGACCCTGGCGCTGCCGAGTTCTACCGGCGTATGGGCGCGCGCGACGACGGCTTCGCGGCCTCGGCTTCGATCCCGGGCCGAACACTGCCGCGCCTAAAGCTGACGTTCGACAAGGATTGAACCTGCCGTGAGGGTGCGGTGAAAGAATGGTCGCGGACGACCGCGACAACTGCGCCGCACTTGTGCAATATTTTGAAAATCGCATGACACTCGGAGTGCCTATTTTGGCCGAGCTAACATCATTCATAGCGGCGTTGACGGTGCTCGCGACAGCCATAGCCGCAGAACAAGCAGTGACATACGGCACGTTGGCCCCCGGCGCCATCAGCATCGCCGAGCAGTCAGGCGTACGCGCCGAGATCTGCCGCGATCATTTGATTGATCCCGCGGACATCAAGATGAAGATTCCCGCGAGCTATCGACTTCTCAACGCAAGCGCGTTGGCGAAAGACGATCCAGGCCTCGCAGCGCTGCTCGCGAACACGCCCCGCTACGGCAATCACTTCGTGGGCAGCCTCTGCTTCATGCTCATCGAAAACTACGATGTCGATGGCGTTCGCGTGATTTCGCAGAAGGCATCGCCGATGGCGTTTTGGTGGGTGCACGCCGAGCGCGTCGGCGAGGCGGACCCGCGCATGCAAGGGAAATCGGAGTGGCTACAGCTGGCGAGCTGGTACGCCGACAAAGACGTCGATCGCGCCGGCATTGCAAAATCGGACCCGATGGCTGAATTCGTACCCATTGACGTCGATGAGGCGAAGTCCGGCATATGGCGTGTACGTTTGAAACATGGCACCGAGACGGTTGAGGCAACGATTTCCGTGACCGGTGAACCCCAGAGGCGAAAATCGCCGCAGCCGGGTTTCATGACTGTTGCCTCGACCGGCGAAAGCGCACGTTACTTCACAGTGTTCACGTACTTCGGTCATCATCATCAAACCGCCGAAGGCACATGGGCGGCATCGGGTGGCGGCGTGTTCTCACGCGCATTCGGCGTCCCGGACGAGGCCGCCGCCTTCGGCACATTCTTCCAAAGCCGTTGGCAAGCCCGCGCCGCGCTCTATGAATTCAACCGTTAGGCGTTAGGTGACTCAATTGCCGGGATAGCCGAACCCTTCAAGCATTGGATAAAGCGACGCGACCAGCAGCACTGCCATTGTCACGTTGAACGCGCGCAGCGCCCACGGCCGGTCGAGGAAGCGGCGCAGCACCACGCCGAACCCGGCCCACGACGCGATGCAGGGCAGGTTGATCGACGCGAACACGCCAGTGACGATCACAACGCCCGCGACGAAGGCGTCCGGCGTCACGAACGCAGCGGTCGCACCGAGAGCCATTGCCCACGCCTTCGGATTGATCCACTGAAAGGCTACCGCCTCAAGGAAGGTCATCGGCCGTGCAGCGCCTCCGTTCTCGCCGAGCCCGCTCGCCGTCGCAATCCGCCACGCCAGCCAAAGCATGTAGACGATCGCGACAACCCGCAGCGCGTCGTAGAGCGGCGGGTAAGCCGTAAACAAACTGCCAAGCCCCATCCCGACCGCAAACACCATCGCCGCAAACCCGAGCGAAACGCCCAGCATATGCGGCAGCGTCCGCCGGAACCCGAAGTTCGCGCCCGACGCGAGCAGCATCATGTTGTTCGGCCCCGGCGTGATCGACGACACGAAGCAAAACGCGGCCAGCGCCAACAGCATCGTCTCGCTCATAGCATCAACATCCCATGCATCACCGGCACGCACGCCCCCGCCACGAAAATGCGCCCGCCCTCGACGGAGGCTTCGATCACGCTCGGCCGTCCCATCTCGACTCCTTGTTCGACCGTCACTTGAAACGCCGCCTCGGCATTCCCAAGCCGAGCCAACAGTGCCGCGAGCGCGGCCGATGCGCTTCCCGTCGCCGGGTCCTCCGGCACTTGGCCCAGCGGCGCGAACATCCGCGCCCGGACCCGGCCCTCGCTCGTCCGAACATAGAGAAACAAAGAAAAACGATCGTCTTCGTGGTGATGCAGTCGCTCCGCCGCGCGAAAGGCCGCCACATCCGGCATCGCGCGCCCAAGCGCATCGAGCGAACGAAGCTCCGCGATCGCGAACGGCAACCCGACGCTGGCGATTACCGGCGCATGCCGTTCGACTGCGACTTCCTCTGCATTAAATGATGCACACGAGGCGATCACCGACGGCTCGATTTCCTCGCCGAGTTCAAGTGTACGCGGCGCGCGAATGCGCGCTCCCGCGACCTCACCGCTACGGCGCACCAGCGATACCTCAACGATCCCCGCACCTTCCTCGAACCGCATCGCGTCGTCGGTGGTGCGCCCGAAGATCGAAGCGAGTCGCCCGAGCACAAACGCAGTGCCGACGTTCGGGTGCCCTGCAAACGGCAGCTCGTTCATTGGCGTGAAGATTCGCACACGCGCGGTGTTCGCCGAATTCTGAGGCGGCAGCACGAATGTTGACTCCGAGTAATTGAACTCCCGGGCCACAGCCTGCATGTCGGCATCCGAAAGTCCGCGCGCGTCGGTGACGACGGCCAACGGATTGCCGCCGAACCGCTGCTCGGCGAACACGTCTACGGTTTCGAAGGCGAGGCGTTTCATGACGAGTGTTCCACAAAGGATCGCCTCAGATATTGTAACGTGACAATTGATAGTCAATTCGTATATTGTCTCATAGGACAAGTTCGAGGCAGCTCTCATGTGGCAACCGTCACTTCGCTCAAGCACAAAGCCACTGCACGACCAGTTGCTGGAGGCGCTGACGCGCGACGTCGCGTCCGGCGCGTTGGCGCCCGGCGCGCAGTTGCCGCCGCAGCGCGATCTCGCCTACCGCCTTAAGATCGGCGTTGGCACGGTGACAAAGGCCTATGCTGAAGCGCGCCGCCGAGGCCTCCTCACCGCCACTGTGGGGCGCGGCAGCTTCGTCGCAGGGCCGGCGAACGCGGCGCCCGACGCCGGCCTCATCGACCTCGGTCGCAATGTCATGCCGTTCGCGGCAGCGACGGCGCGCCTTGGCGATACGCTGCTGATGTTACGCCGCCGCGCCGACCTCGCCGACCACCTGGGCTATCCGCCGCCGGCCGGCATGACCGCTCACCGCCAAGCCGGCGCAAAATGGCTCGCCGCGGCGGCGGACTTCGCCCAAGCCGATTGGCGGCGACTACTCGTCTGCGAAGGCGGTCAACACGCGCTGACACTGACCTTCGCCTCGCTGTGCAAGCCGGGCGACACGGTGCTGACCGAATGCGCGACGTTCTTCGGCATGAAGGCGCTGGCCGACCAACTCGGGCTGCGCTTGCAGGGCCTGAAGATGGACGACCAAGGCCTAACCCCCGATGTGCTAGACCGCGCCGCAGCGGCTGGCGCGCGCGTACTCTACACGATCCCGACGCTTCAGAATCCGACTGGTCGCTTGATGGGCTTGAAGCGGCGTAGTGAGATCGCGGCGATCGCTCGCAAGCGCGATCTCTTGATCGTCGAAGACGATGTCTACGGCCCGTTCGCGCGCGGCGAAGTGCCGGCCATCGCAACGCTCGCGCCCGAGCGTACATTCTATATCTCCACGCTGTCGAAGCTCCTGGCGCCCGGTCTGCGCTGCGGTTACTTGCAAGCGCCCGACGAGGTCTTGTTCGAGCGCCTGGTCGCCACCGTGCGTGCCTTTTCCTACGCACCGGCAAGCTTCGGCGCGTTGATCGGCACGCAATGGATCGAAGACGGCACCGCAGAGACGATCGCAGCCGGTATCAAACGCGACGTCGCGGCGCGAACGGAGCTCGCCATCCGCCTCCTTGGCAAGGCGATCGAAAAGCCGCGTGTCAAAACCGCCCCACACATCTGGCTGCCGATGAACGAACTCAAAGCCGAACGCGTCGCCGGCGCCGCCATGCGCGGTGGCGTCGCCGTCACCCCGCCGGCCGCCCCTATCGTCGACGCAAGACAGATCTCGGGCCTTCGCCTCTGCATCGGCGCCCCCGCCGACATCGCTACCCTGGAGCGCGGCCTCAAAGTCGTGGCCGCCGCTATTGCCGAAGCCCCCGACGCCATGCGCGCGGTCGTCTGACGGCGCGCGACAACCGCCGCTTGGCTGTGCAATATTCCCGCGTAACGCCATTGGAAAAAAACGAGGAACGCCCCATGACCGCGACGGCCAAGACCCTGCCGCCGTTCAAACCCCTGCCGATGCTGCCGCCGAAGATCTACTCGCAGCGCCGAGGCGACGGCACGTACATCATTCGCTCGCTCTACGATCTCGGGCCCCAGCATCGCTCGATCGCGCACCTGTTCGAAGAGCGCGCGAACCAGCATCCGACACGCAATCTCTTGGCGCAGCGCACGCCGCAAGGCCCCTGGCGCTATATCACCTACGGCGAAGCGAACCAGCGCGCGAGCGCGATCGCCCAAGCGCTCCTCGACCGCAAGCTCGGCCCCGACGCGCCGCTTGTCATCCTCTCCGGCAACTCGATCGAACACGCCGTGATGATGCTAGGTGCGATGAAGGCGCGCGTGCCGGTCGCGCCCGTCTCCGTGGCCTATTCACTGTTCAGCCAGGATCACGGCAAGCTCCGCCACGTCGCCGCACTCACGAAGCCGAAGATGATCTTTGTCGACAACGGCCCGCTCTACGCGAAGGCGATCAAAGCGCTCGATCTCGCGGGCGTCGAAGTCGTAACCGTGATCCCGGCCCCCGATCTCCCCTCGACATCTTACGAGAGCCTGCTCGATACGAACGCAGGTCCCGCGGTTCGCGCCTCGATGGACAAGATCGACCATGCCACCGTCGCGAAATATCTTTTCACCTCCGGCTCCACTGGCATGCCGAAAGGCGTGATCCAAACCCATGGCATGATGTGCGCCGTCATTGCGGGGCAGGAATCCCTCCGCGCCGAACCGCCAAATCCGGACGAGATCCCTGAGAGTTTGGAGTGGATGCCGTGGAACCACATCTCCGCCGGCAACATCGGCTTCAACGGCAACTTAAATGCGGGCGGGACGATCTATCTCGACAACGGCAAGCCGATCCCCGGCATGTTCGACGAGACGATTCGCAACCTGCGCGAGATATCGCCGCTGGTGTTCGGCTCCGCCCCGATCGCCTTCACGATGCTTGCCGACGCGATGGAGCGTGACGACAAACTCCGCGACAAGTTCTTCGCGAAACTCAAATACATGGGCTACGGCGGCGCTACGCTCTCCGACGACCTCTACGACCGCATGCAGGCGCTCGCCATCAAGTCGACCGGCCACCGCCTCGGGCTCACCACGATGTATGGCGCGACCGAAACGCAAGGCATCACGGTCGTCCACTGGTTGACCGAACGCGTGGGCTTGATCGGCCTGCCACTCCCCGGCGTCACGCTGAAGCTTGTGCCCAACGGCCAAAAGCTCGAAGTCCGCGTGAAGGGTCCGACCGTCACCCCAGGCTACCTCAATCGCCCCGACCTCACCGAGGCCGCCTTTGACGAAGAAGGCTTTTACAAGCTCGGCGACGCTGCCAAGTTCGTCGATCCGTATGAGCCCGCGAAGGGCCTCACCTTCGACGGCCGCGTGACCGAGGATTTCAAACTCTCCTCCGGCACCTGGGTCTCCGTCGGCACACTTCGCGCCGAAGTCATTGCCGCCGCCTCGCCGTTGATTCAGGACTGCGTGGTCGCCGGCCTCGACAAGGAATTCGTCGCCATCCTTGCCTGGCCGAACATGGCTGCCGCCCGCGAAATCTGCGCCGACCCGAACCTCAAAACCCCCGACGAAATTCTACGCTCGACCGCAGTTATCGATTTCGTCCGCGATGGCCTGCGCAAGCACAACAAGGCCGCAGGCGGTTCCTCCGGCAAGGTCATGCGCCTCATGTTGATGAGCGAACCGCCCTCCATCGATGGCCATGAGATCACCGACAAGGGTTACGTCAACCAGCGCGCCACCCTCGATCGCCGCGCCAAACTGGTCGAAGCGCTCTACGCGAAGGCGCCGCCGGCGGATGTGATCGTGGTCTAAGCCGCTGCCGCGTCTGTTCTGACACTGGCGCTTGCCGGGAAGTCGAGCCGAACCGTCGTGCCCTTGCCCTTTTCGCTGGTCAGCGAAAGCTGCCCGCCGTGCAGTTCGATGAGCGATTTCACGATCGGCAGGCCAAGGCCCGTCCCCTCGTGACGCCGCGCATGGCTGTCATCGACTTGGCTGAACACGGCCAGCGCTTTGGGAATGTCGGCCGCATCCATGCCCACGCCCGAGTCTGCGACCTCGACCGAAACGCCGCCGTCGCCGCGTAGCCGCGCTGCTAGCACAATGCGCCCTTCGCCGGGCGTGAACTTCATCGCATTCGAAACCAGATTAATCACCATCTGCGTGACCGCGCGCTGGTCCGCGGTGACAAGTGGCAGACCGTCCTCGAAAGCGCGCGTGACAACATCTGCACCGCGCCGTTCGCGCGTCGCCGCATGACGCAGAGCGGACTCGCACAGTTCGCGTATGTCTAGCGGCTCCGGACGTAGTTCCACTTTGCCGGCCTCGATCCGCGAGATGTCGAGCACGTCGCCGATCAGATGGAGCAGATGCGTGCCGCTGTCGTGAATATGCGTGGCATAGTCCCTGTACCTCTGATCGCCCACCGGCCCCAGCGTTTCAGAGCGGATGATGTCGGAAAAGCCCAAGATAGAGTTCAACGGCGTTCGCAACTCGTGGCTCATGGTAGCGAGGAAACGCGATTTCGCGACATTGGCGGTAACCGCATCGCGCCGCGCCTGTTCAAGCGCGATTTGGCTCACCTTCAACTCGTCGATCTTGTCACTGAGTTCGCGCGTACGGCTCGCAACCGCCGCTTCCAATTCGTCGCGGTCTGTCGCCGTCCGTCGCAGCCTATCGCGATACTGCGCCGCAATCATGCCGGAAAAGCAAAGTAGGGACGCGATGAAGCCGAACGTCACCAGATTGATGCCGGATACAATCTGCAAGTCCATCAGAATGTCGTGAACCACCGCCGCCGCACAGACAATCCAGCCGAGCATCGCAATCTGCGCGCCGGGTGCGCCGCGCCTGACCGCGTGCACGATCCCGACGGTCAAGGTAATCAACGCGAGTGGAGCCAGAAGATACTCCATCACGCGAACCGCGATCGAGCCAGTGTCGGATCCGAACAAGATGCTGGCCGCGGCACCGATGCCGCAACTCACGGCGAGCGGCATAACCAAGCGCCGCGAAACGAAGGCCGGGAAAGCAGCGTAACAGAACTGATAAAATGTGGGCAGCAGCAAAACCGTTGCCGCAAAGTCGATCCGCCAAATCCAATCCTGCCCAAGCCAAGAAATCGCGTGCGGTGCGATCGGCTCGATCAACGCCGTTCGCAAAGCCAGCACGGAAGAAAAGACCGCAAACCAAAGGCTCGGATGCGCATCACGCGAGAGAGAGAACACCAGGAAATGGTAGGCCGCACCGAACAGCATGGCGCCGACCAACATCACGGCGAGTGCGTAGAGCCAGTTGCGATCCGCCGTAATGGCACTCTCGAGCCCCAGAGTCGGCGTCGCAAACACCCCGCCCCAGGACCGAAGGTGGCTTGAAACCTCAAGCTTGAGTTCGATCGTTCGCGAACCGCCCGGCAATGGCGCCAACAGACTGTAAACCCGCGGAACTTCGTCTTCGGCGCGCGCGGCGGGCGTCCCGCTCTCGGCGATGACCTGGTCGTTCGCGCTCAGCCGGTAACTGGAGAAGACATAGCCGGTGTTCAGCATGAGCCGCTCGCCCCGCGGCACTTCCGGCAGCACGACTCTCAGCACATAAGTGCCGTAGCCCTTGTACGCGCCGGCTTTCCACCGCTTCGGGACGGCCATAGGCTCGCCCCGAGCTCCGTCGATTTCGCTCGCCCAGCGGGTCGGATAGAAATTCCAATCGCCGCGAAGCTTCACCGTCGGCTGTTTCGAAAAGTCGTGTTGCGAAAGATCGAGGACGCCGTTCACCGCCTCTGGGGCAGCTGCCACGCTGGCCGTCGAGACGATGAGCAACGCGAGGCCCAGGAAAAGCTGGGCCAGGCATCGGCCGGCGGGCGAAAGCGCGCTCACGGGTTAGAGTGTCCAAGCGGTTGGAACTGTTCCCCTTTCTTCTCGCACGAGCGCTGCTGCGATCACGTTAAGGAGATGCTCGCCGAAAGCGGCAATCAAACATTGCACACGTCTTAAAGGGGGTAGGAACCGTTTACGCTTGTCCCGCGCTGCGCAAGCGGTGCCGCGAGCGAAGTGTTAACGCGCCGCCGGGGTTGAATCCGAAACCCTTGCACACGCACCCGCGCGCCTATTTGATGCGAGCCGCCCGAAACTCGAAAGCGAACCCATGCTCGACGCAATCGTCAAAGGCCTGATGGATCAAATGGCCGCCAATCCCATGCCAAAATTGTGGGAGGTACCGCCCGCGCAGGGCCGCGAGATGTACCGCATGATGGCCTCCACGCTGGAGCCGCCTGGCCTTGCCATCGGCAAGATTGACAATATCGCGATGCCGGGCCCTGGCGGCGAGATCAAGTTGCGCGTGTATACCCCCGTCGGCGGCGGTGCGGTGCTGCCGGGACTCGTTTACTTCCATGGCGGCGGCTGGGTGATCGGCGACCTCGACACCCACGACGCGCTCTGCCGGACACTTGCGAACGAAACCGGTGCCCGTGTGATCGCCGTCGACTACCGCCTCGCACCCGAACACAAGTTTCCCGCAGCCGCCGACGATTGCTACGCCGCCGTGAAGTGGGTGGAAACGAACGCCGCGACGCTCGGAGTCGATCCCAACCGCATCGCCGTCGCCGGCGACAGCGCTGGCGGTAATCTCTCAGCTGTGGTCTCGCTGATGGCCAAGCAAAAGAGCGGCCCGCGCATCGTTTATCAGCTGCTGATCTACCCGGTAACGCAGTTCAAGGCCGAGACCGGTTCGATGAACAGTTTCGCCGAAGGCTATTTCTTAGAAAAGAAGACGATGTCCTGGTTCTTCGATCAATACGCACCGGGCGCCGACCCGAACGACTGGCGCCTCTCGCCGCTCGCCGCAACCGACCTCGCAGGCTTGCCGCGCGCCTACGTCGTGACCGCTGGCTTCGACCCCTTGCGCGACGAAGGCAAAGCCTACGCCGACAAACTAAACCGCGCAGGCGTCGCGGCTGTCTACGTCGACTACCCCGGCATGGTGCACGGCTTCTTCAACATGTCAGCAGTCATACCCACCGCCCGAAGCGCCATCACCGACGCGGCCAAAGCGCTGCGCCAGGCGTTCGGGAACTAGAAGAAAGAGGACTCGCACGAAGATACAAAGCTACAAAGAGCGGAACTCGCGCGCCGCAGGCGCGCAGCAAAC
>CAZJOM010000019.1:38068-53296 GCA_964547645.1 uncultured Flavobacteriaceae bacterium | reverse complement strand
ATTTGCTGCGATTTGCGGATCGCGTCGCCGGTGCCGAGATAGACGCCGTCGGTGAGGTCGAGTTCGGCGTCGCTGCCGAAGCGCCAGGTGTTGCCCGAGGGGAGCGTTAGGATTACGGCGCGCTTGTCGGCATTGCGTGCGGCCTTGACCGAGGGGTGCAGGTGGAAGCGGACGGCGAAGCGGCGCTCGGTGCCGTTGCGCGGGACGAGGCGATCTTCGCCGCGAATGTCGCTGCCGTCGTGGCTGAGGAACAGGCGGCGCTCATGCGTGATGCCGAAGGGGTGCGCGTAGCCGTCATGGCTGGTCTCAAGGAGGACGCCGTCTTCGTTTTCGTTGCGCTTGGTTTCGACGCGGGTCGGGCCGTCGACGAGGCGGGGACCGAGCAGGCGCTGCGCCCAAGGGCCGCTCATGATGTGCGCGGACGAAGTGTCGGCGACGGTGACGGTCGAGTGCGCCGCCGTCGCGCGCATCGCTTGCGTCCACTCGGCGCCCTTCGTGTAGGACGAGCCGCAGTTGACAATGATGCGTTCGTCGCCGGCAGAGAGTTCGAACGAGAGCGAGCCCGCGTGCGTGCCGGTCGAGAGCGCCGGCGGCGGCATGAGGCCCACATCGACAATGGCGAGCGTCTCGCCGCCGGTGAGGCGCTGATAGCCGCCGAGCGACGTGGGCGCCAAGCGGCTTCGGCCGGTGTCGTAGGACAGCAGCGTTTGCGCCCAGCCGCCGACGCCTTCGGTGCTGCCGTTGAAGAGTGCGAGGCGGCCGTCGCCGTGCAGCATGAAGCGGATCATCGGCATCATGCGGTCGAGCGCGCGGCGGATCGTAACGGGCACGATCAGGTCACGCTGAACCATCGCGTCGACGAGCGAAAGCAGGTCGCTTGCAACAGCAAGGACCGTTTCAGGATTGCGACTGACGTGACTGCCGTCGGGGAGGATTTGTTCGCCGAGTTGCTCGGCGAGCATGTGCAGGCCTTTGGCCATGCGGCCATCGCCGTCGGGTAGGAAGACACCGGATTGCACGAGGCCGATCGCGGTCGTCATACGGTCGATGCCGGGTGGCGCCGCCTGAGCGGTCTTGGCGAGGTGGCGCGCTTGGCGCGACATCGAGAGCAGAACGCGGCTTCTGAACAAGACGTCGGCGTTTTGTAGGATCAGCTTGCCGAAGCTCGCCCAGGTCATCAGGCGGCGCGCGATCACGTGCGGACGCCAAGCGACGTCGTGCCAGTTGCCGTGCGCGCGAACCCAATGAGCGATCAGCTGGCGCAGGTGCTCTTGCACGGGCTCCGAGCCACCGGCGTCAAAGTGACGAAGCCAATGGAACGAGTGCAGGCTTTCGCTCCAGAGTTCGCTCGGCGGGTTGATGAAGAACGGCGAGCCATCGCGCGCGGTTGCGTCACCGCCCGGCATGCGGAAGCGGCCCATGAGCAGAAGCTCGGCCTCGGCAATGCTCTTGGGGTAGAACGACCGCGGATGAACGAGGACGCGGTCCGGGGCCGGGCCGTTCAGACCGCGCTGCCAAAAGCCGGATTTGTGCAGGCGGCGCGCGATCGCTTCGCGGGCGCTGGCGCGCGCCCCTTCGATGAACTCGCGCGCGTGGGCGCCGACGTTGAGTTTGTAGACGGGCGGCTTTTCGTCCGCCGCCGCTTGTTCAGCCGCCGCCACGGAGTTTTGCGATGTTGTCGCGATAGCGGGCGGCTCCGCCTGCAAACGCGGCGGTGCCGGCGACGAGGACGTCGGCTCCTGCTTCGACAGCGAGGGCAGCGGTTTGCCCATTGATACCTCCGTCGACCTCCAACTCAATCGACCTGCCCGACCGATCGATCAGCGCACGGATGTCCCGCATCTTGGCGCGCTGAGAATCGATAAAGCTTTGCCCCCCGAATCCCGGATTGACGGTCATCACGAGAATCAGGTCGATGTCGCCCAAGATATGCTCGATTAGCGAAATCGGCGAACCCGGATTGAGCGAGACACCGGCTTTTTTTCCGAAACTCTTGATCAATTGCACCGTTCGGTGGACGTGCGGCCCCGCTTCGGGGTGAACCGTGATGATATCGGCGCCCGCTTCGGCGAATTCCTTGATGTAGGGATCGACCGGCGAAATCATCAGATGAACGTCGAGCGGGAGCTTTGTGTGAGGCCGCAGCGCCTTCACCATTTGCGGGCCGATCGAGATGTTGGGCACGAAATGGCCGTCCATCACGTCGACATGGATGTAGTCGGCGCCGGCCTCGGTCACAGCGCGGACTTCATCACCCAGCCTGGCGAAATCGGCAGCGAGAATCGAAGGGGCGATCTTGGGCTTTTTCATAGGTCTCGGCTTAGCGGGTTCATGGGCGGCTCCGCAAGCGGGCAGCGTAGAAGCCGTCGAGGCCGCCGATATCTGCCCACTGATTTGGGAGCGTGCGGAGGTCACCAGCCTTGGTTGCGAATTCACCCATGATGGATTCGCGAATGAAGACTTTGCTGTTGCCCAAGAAGGCGTC
Organism: uncultured Flavobacteriaceae bacterium; assembly: GCA_964547645.1. Taxonomy (GTDB): domain Bacteria; phylum Pseudomonadota; class Alphaproteobacteria; order Micropepsales; family Micropepsaceae; genus SZUA-430. The sequence goes on along the minus strand of CAZJOM010000019.1, from coordinate 50,811 downwards.
AACGATGCGCTCGCCTTCTTCGGGCGCGAGCGAGCAGACGCAGTAGATGAGCGTGCCGCCGGGTTTGACCATCTCTGCCGCGGCGTCGAGCAGGCGGCGTTGCAGGTCGGCTTGCGCCATGACGTCGGAGAGGTCTTTACGCCAGAGAACGTCGGGGTGACGGCGGACGGTGCCGGTCGCAGTGCAAGGCGCGTCGAGGAGGACGGCGTCGGCTAACGCCTTCGGGCGCCAGGTCAGGGCGTCGGCGACTTCGATCTCCGCTGAGAGCTTCAGTCGTGTGAGGTTCGCCATCACGCGCTTCATGCGTTCGAAGGCGTGGTCGACGGCGGTGACCTTCGCGCCGGCTGCCGCGAGTTGCGCGGTCTTGCCGCCGGGGGCGGCGCAGAGGTCGATGACGGTTTTGGTTTTGACGTTGCCGAGCAGGGTGACCGGGATCGCGGCGGCTGCGTCTTGGATCCACCAGGCGCCATCAGTGTAGCCCGCAAGCTCTTCAATTCGCCCGCCGGCGGCGCGGCGGAGTGTGCCGGTGGGCAGAAGCTTTGCGTCGAGTTTCTGCGCCCAGGCTTCGGCGTCGCTTTTGACGGTGATGTCGAGCGGCGGTTCAACGGTGTGCGCTTTGGCGATCGCGCGGGCGGTTTCTTCCCCGTAGGCGGCTACCCAGTTGTCCCAGGCCCAGGGCGGTGTGTTTAGGCGCTCGGCATCGAGCGTCGGTAGCATCGCTTTGCCTTCGCCGGCGATGCGGCGGGCGACGGCATTTATCAGGCCCTTGAAGTGGCGGGCGCGGTGATCTTTGTCGGCGAGCGCGACAGCGGAGCTCACCGCCGCGTGCGGCGCGACGTCAAGGAAGAGGAGTTCTGCGGCGGCCAAGCGCAGGATCAACTCGGCTGGGCCGGAGCGCACCGGCAAGGGTTCGCGCAAAAAGCTTGCGATGACGTGGTCGATTTCGCCGAGGCGGCGAAGCGCCGTGGTGACGATGGCACGAGCGAAGGCAGCGTCGCGCGGTTCAAGGCGTGCTTTGCTCAGTGCTTGTTCAAGCGATTCCGTCAACGGGCGTTCGCTGAAGAAGACGGACGACAGCGTCGCGAGAGCGGCGCCGCGCGCACCAAGGCCTTGGGTCTCGGCCGGTTTGGCGCGGGGCTTCAACCCCACGGTCCGCGGCGCGGTGCTTCTTGCGCGGCGCCGTACATGCCTTGGGCCATCTCTTGCAGCTTCGCGACGCGGTTCTGCGTCGACGGATGCGTCGAGAAGAGATTGTCCATCCCCTGCCCTGCTAGCGGGTTGATGATGAACATGTGGGCGGTCGCAGGGTTGCGCTCCGCGTCCGTGTTCATCACGCGCTCAGCGCCCGATTGAATGCGCTCAAGCGCGGAGGCGAGCCAGAGCGGTTGGCCCGCGATTTCGGCGCCGATGCGGTCGGCCTCGTACTCGCGGGTACGGCTGATTGCGGACTGGACGAGGAGTGCCGCCATCGGGGCCAGGATCACGAGTGCGAGCGAGCCGATGATGCCGAGCGGGTTGTTGCGGTTATCGCCGGAGCCGAAGAACATGCCGAAGTTCGCCAGCATCGAGATCGCGCCGGCAATCGTCGCGGTGACCGTCATGGTGAGCGTGTCGCGGTTCTTGATGTGGGCGAGTTCATGCGCGAGGACGCCGGCTAGCTCCTCACGCGACAGGCGCTGCAGAATGCCGGTCGTCACGGCGACGGCACCGTGCTGCGGATCGCGGCCGGTCGCGAAGGCGTTCGGCTGCGGATTCTGCATAATGTACACCTTTGGCATGGGCAGTTGCGCGCGGCGGGCGAGTTCGCGCACCAGGCCGACGAGGTCGGGGTCTGTGCGCTCATCGATCTCCTGCGCGCCATACATGCTCAGGACCATCCTGTCCGAGTTCCAGTAGGCGAACGCATTCATGCCTGCGGCCATCAAGAAGGCGATGACCATGCCGGCCGAGCCGCCGATCATGCCGCCGATGGCGACGAACAGCGCCGTCATCACGCCGAGCAAAAGCGCGGTTTTGGTCCAGTTCATCGATGGGGGCCCTGCATCCGAGTCATGGCCCAAGATTTAGGTGCGATGAGGGCCTCCATCAAGGAACTCTATGGCGCAGGCGGCGCGGAGGCCTGCGGGGTTTCTGCGGTTGGCGGTGCGCTTGGTGCGGGCGGTTGCGCTGCAGCAGGTGCGGGCGAAGGTGAAAGTTCGTTAAGGTGTTCGGCCTTCCAGTGCATCGCCATGGAAATGCGCGAGCGGCCTGAGGGATGGTCGTAGAAGACGAACTCTTCCCAGGGCGTCGGGTCGAGCTTGCGATATTCGGACAGTTTCAGCGCGGTGGTCGCAAAGCCGTCCGGTTCGCGCGCAGCATTTAGACCGAAGATGTCCGCTTCGGCTTCGTTGGTGCGGATCATGGTGTTCGTGACCGGTGTGCCGATGAAGCCTATGATCGTCAGCATGACGGTCAGGACCGCATAGCCCGCGGGGTCGGTGATGTCGCGGATGCCCCAGACGCCGCCGAACATGCCCGTCAACGCGTGAAAGCCAAAATGGGCGATCGCGAAGGCGATGAGCGACAGAATTGAGACGTAGGCAATCAACTCGTTCACGTGACCGAGAACATAGTGACCCATTTCGTGCGCCATGACGGCGCGTACTTCTGCCGGCGTCGAGCGGTTCAACAAGTTGTCGTTCAACGAAATGCGCGTCGTGCTCATGAACCCTTGGACGTTGGCGCTGATGCGCTTCGACTGGCGCGAGGCATCGACTTCGTAGACGTTCGTGACCGGAATGCCGTTCGCGCGGGCCAGCGAGAGAATCTGCTGCTTCAGTTCGCCGTCGCGCATAGGTTTGTAGTCGTTGAACAACGGCGAGATGAAGACCGGCGCGATCAACGCCGCCATCGCGAAGAAAACAGAGGTGACGCCGGCGCTCCAAATCCACCAGGTGTTCGGTGCGCGGCGGATGACGGCGTAGAGGACGGTCAAAAAGAGACCGCCTCCGACGAGGCCTACGGCAGAGCCGATCAGATACTCGCTAAACCACTGTTCGTAGGTTTGGTTCGACAGACCGAACGCGTGCTCGCGGGTGAAGCCCTCGTACATTGTCAGCGGGAATGTCAGCGCGATAGTGAGCGCGATGAACATCACGGCGAAGAAGAACGTCTGCAGCCAACGCCAGGGCATGGTCCGCTCGGCCAAGGTGCGCATACCGGCGGCGACACGGGTGAAGAGCAGAAGCAGCGCGACGCCTATCGCGTAGAGCGCATCGTAGAGGATCAGCCAGTAGCCGCCTTCGAAGTAGGCGTCGGACTTCGCCTTGGCCTCGCCGGTGATGGTTGCGAGATAGGCGTCAGTCGCGGCCTTGGCATCGAAATCCGACGCATGCGCGGCGGCTGCCAGCAGCGGAAACAGAATGATCGAGAAGAAACAGATGCGCTTTATCATGAGCCCCCCAAAGCTTGCGGCGCATCATAGGGGGACACAGCCCCGCGGTCGCGCGACATAGCGCGTTTCGCGCAAATGTGAGCCGTGTTGCAGTGCGGTCGATGGGACGCCATATTCTTTTTCATGAGCGAGAAGGAAATCGCCGAACGGATCGCCGCCGCCGCGCAACGCGCGCTTGCGGAGGCTGAGGCGCGGCGAGCCGAACAGGCGAAAAACGAAAAGCCAAAGCCGAAGGAAATCGGCGGGCCGGCGGGGCCCGAGCCGACGCGCTTCGGCGACTGGGAGCGCAAGGGAATCGTCAGCGATTTCTGAGGCTTAGCCGCGGATGGCACAGAGAATCAGCATAAAATGGCCCGAAACGGTTCTGCGAGAGCCGGCATCCGAACAATTGTGGAACTTTTGCCGGGCCAGCGCCAAACATTGACTGTAAGGTATTTATGCGGATCGACGCCAAAGTGCTTGAGAATGGGTTCGTGCGGTTGGAGCCGCATAACGAGGCGCATCGCGAGGGGTTGCGTGCGGCGGCCGCCGGGGATCAGGCGCTCTTTGCCTATATGCCGGCCGATATCAGCGGTGGCGGGTTCGACCGGTGGTTCGACTGGACGACCTCGGTGAGCACGGGCGAACGCGAACTGGCGTTCACGGTGCGACGGCTTAGCGATGCGCGCATTGTCGGCTCGACGCGCTATCTCAATATCGAGCTTGCACATAAGCGGGTGGAGATCGGGCACACGTGGTACGCGCGCGAGGCGTGGGGCGGCGAGGTCAATCCGTCGTGCAAATATTTGCTGTTCCGGTTCGGGTTCGACGATTTGAAGCTGAACCGGATCGAGCTCAAGTGCGATGCGCGCAATGCGCGTTCGCGGGCTGCGATCGCCAAGTTGGGCGCGCGCGAAGAGGGCACGTTGCGCCGGCATATGGTGTTGTTCGACGGCTATGTGCGCGATACGGTCTATTTCAGCGTGCTCGCCGAGGAGTGGCCGGCGGTGCGTGCGGGGCTGGCGAAGCGGTTGGCGTAGAATTGCTATTCACGCCGAGACGTCAACGATTGTCGATGACACGGCGAGACGGCAGGCGTAGTCTTGCACCCGGCGATGGATGAAGCACCATGAGTGACATCAATCTGCGCTTTGCCGATGCGCTCGGCCAAATCACAAACGCCGCAACGGCTGCAGAGATTTGGGTCAGCCTCAAGACTTTCGCCGCGCCGTTCGGTTACACGCATTTGGCCGGCGTTGACGCCGCCCGGCTTGCCGGCGGCGCGACAGACGCGACGTTTTACACCGACGCGCCACACGTGGCGCCCGCGATCGACCGAACCTACACCTATGCCTCAGCGCCGTTTGTCGAACGGGCGCTGCGATCGCCGGAGACGTTTTTGCTCTCCGAGCTGCGCGACAATCCGGCGACGACCGGGAAATGGACCGAGTTGTTCGCGGACGTCGTGAAGCGGGGGGATGGGTTGATCGTACCGGTCTACAGCGGCGACGAGCCGCTCGCCGGGTTTATCTTCGGCGGCTTGAAGCCGGACACGTCGCCGCTCACGCGCGCGATGCTGCAAGTCCTGTCGCACACGGCGTTCGCGCGCTACCGCGAACTGCTAAGCGACAGGGCGCCGATGACACCCTACGCGTTGTCGGCGCGCGAAATCCAATGCCTGCGTGCGATCGCCGGCGGCGAAACCGACGGCCAGGCGAGCGGCCGCCTCGGCATCAGCGCGCGCACGGTGCGGTTCCATATCGATAACGCGAAGACCAAGCTCAACGCGAAGTCGCGGATCCAGGCGATCACCAAGGCGCTGAACGAGCGGATTATTTCGGTCTAGCTGGCGCAGCCCCGCCTTCAGCCACCAATGAGGATCGTTTCACGCGCGGGCGAGAAGGTCGACGCCACCCGCAATCAGGGACTTTAGGTCTTTTTTCGCAACGCCGGCGCGGGCGCGGAGAGCAAGGCTGAAAAGCAGGCTTGCGGCAAGCTGCGCCAACGCGTCGATGTCGGCCGAGGGCTTCAGCTCGCGCTTGCGCCGAGCAACTTCGAAGCGCGCGCGCAACGCCGCGTCGGTACCTTCGACGGTCGAGCGTAGGGCTTTGCGGATCGCCTCGTCGTGCGCGGCTTCGGCCGGCAGCGTGCAGATCGCGAGGCAACCGCGTGGGCCGTCCTTACCCGAGAGATAGAGCGTGAGGGCGCCCTCAAAGAAGTCGGCAAGTTCGTCGTGGAGCGCTCGCTCGCCGGTGAGGATTGCTTTGGCGGCGGCACCGAGCTCGGCCACAAAACCCTCGACAGCGCTTAAGTAGAGGTCGCGCTTCGTGCCGAAGGCGGCGGCGAGGCTGGGGCGGGCAACGCCGGTTTCGGCTGCGATGTCGTCCAAGGAAACGCCGGCGAATCCGTCGGTCCAGAACGCCTCGAGCGCCGCCGCGCGGACGGCATCGTCGTCGAATGCTCGGGGGCGGCCACGGGGGCGCGGCTCATTTTTATGCGACATCGCAAATAATCCTTGACGGCGAGTTTCGCCAGTAGATATATATGCGGTGTCGCATAAAATTCAAGGAGCAAAGATCATGGAACTCTATTTCGCACCGCTTTCCTGCTCGATGGCGAGCCGTATAGCTCTCTACGAGGCAGGGCTCGACGCCAAATTCTTTCAGGTGACGCTGTCGACGAAGACGCTCAGCGACGGGCGCGACTATCTGCAAATCAACCCGAAGGGGCAGGTGCCGGCGCTGAAACTCGACGACGGCGACATCCTGACCGAGGGGCCGGCGGTGCTGCAGTACATTGCCGACCAGGTCCCCGCGGGGAAGCTTGCCCCGGCGCATGGCACGCGTGCGCGCTATAAGCTGCAGCAGTGGCTGAACTATATCAGCACGGAAGTGCACAAGGCACTGTTCTATACGATGTTCAATCCGGCGAGCCCGCCGGAAGCCAAGGCGTTTGCGCGCGATGTGCTGCTGCCGGCGCGGTACGAGCATCTGAGCCGTCACCTCAAGGATCGCGAGTTTTTGCTCGACACGTTTACGGCGGCGGATGCGTATCTTGTCACCACGCTGAACTGGGCAAAGCCCGCGGGCGTCGATCTTGCGAAGTGGCCGGTGCTCGCCGCGTACGCGCAACGCATTGCGGCGCGGCCTGCGGTAGCGAAGGCGATCGGCGAAGAGCTGGCGCTGCGGGCGGCGTGAGAAGAAAAAAGGTTCACCACCAAGCCACGAAGGGCACAAAGAAGAAAACCCACGCAAATGGAACAATGACGCAATGAGCGCGCTTGTTTTTCTGGCGCGTGCGGGCTCTCACCCCATTGTGTCACTGTGCCGTTGTGTGAGCTTCTTTGTGCCCTTCGTGGCTTGGTGGTGAACCCTTCTTTACGGCCTAGCCGCCGCCCCTGAATCAGGGGTACCGTCTCGCGACACAGAGCGCGAGGGACGTGATGAGCCGTATCGAGAATCCGGATTTGGTCGTTGTCGGTGGCGGGATTGCGGGTGGGGCGTTTTCGACGGTGATGGCGCGCGCGGGTTACTCGGTGGTGATGATCGAGATCACCGAGGAGCATCGCGACGTCGTGCGCGGCGAGTGGCTGTCGCCGTGGGGCGTGTTGGAAGCGAAGCAGCTTGGCCTTTACGAGCTCTATCGGTCGCACGGGGCGCATCACATCACACGGCATGTCGGCTACGATGAGGATTTGCCGATCGAGATGGCGGAGGCGATGCCGATCGACCTGACCGCGCTTGCGCCGGGCAGCGGCGGGGCGCTCGCGATCGGGCATCCGCGGCTGTGCGGAATCTTGGACGATGCGGCGGTGGCTGCGGGCGCCACGTTCTTGCGCGGCGTGCGCAAGACGCGGGTGACGGCCGGTGCGGCGCCGGTGGCGACGTTCGAGCATCAAGGCGTGCCGCACGAGCTGAAGCCGCGGCTCGTCGTTGCGGCGGACGGGCGGCACGGCAAGACGATTCAACAGGTCGGGATTCATCATGAGGCGGACCCGTTGCACCATTGGTTCTCGGGCATGCTGGTCGAGGGCATTGATGGCTGGCCGGCGGAGAAACAAACGGTCGGCGTCGCCGGGAACGTGAACTTCTTCGTCTTTCCGCAAGGCGGCGGCAAGGCGCGGCTCTATCTCGGTGCGGCACTCGACGACAAGGAGCGCTTCATGGGCGACGGCGCGCAGCAGCGCTTCGTCGACGCGTTCCGCTTGGCCTGCGTGCCGCAGTCGGAGGCGATCGCGCTCGCCAAACCGGCGAGCCACTGCTTCGTCTATCCGAACAACGACACGTGGTGCGATGCGCCCTACGTGCCGGGGGTGGTCGCGATCGGCGATGCGGCCGGGCACAACGATCCGATCATCGGCCAAGGCTTGTCGATCACGCATCGCGACGTGCGCATGGTGAGCGACATCTTGAAGGGCTCCAAGGATTGGACGGTCGAAGCGTTTCGGAGCTATGGCGTCGCGCGGCGCGAGCTGCTGCGCCGGTTGCGGCTTTCGGCGAAGTTGATGGCCGCGCGCGACTGCGAGTTCGACGCGCGGGCACGTGAGCGGCGGATGAAGCTGATGCAAAGCGCGTTCACGAACCCCATCCTGACGGGCCTGTTGTTGGCCCCGATCGCCGGGCCGGACGCGATGCCCGCGGAGGCGTTCGACGAGGCCGCGCTGGACGCGCTGTTGGCGGCGTAGGGCACGCTCACTCAACGGTAGTGCGGGTTCGGACCTTTGCCGGGGTCGCCCGTAACGGTGAGGAAGCGCGGGCCTTCGCTTTCGCCGAGCGCTACCGCCGTCAGCTGGCCGTTGAAGGTCGCGCCGGTGTCGACGTTGATGCGGTTGCGAAGGAGTTCCGGTTCTTTGCTGGGCGTGTGGCCGTGCACAACGATGAACCCGTGGTCGGCATCGCTGTCCAGGAAGCGGTTGCGGATCCAGAGTAGATCCTTCTCGTGCTGCTCGGCGAGCGGGCGACCGGGGAGGATGCCGGCGTGCACGAAAAGGTATGGACCTGCTTGATAGGTGAGCTTCAGCGCGCGTAGCCAAGCGACGCGATCGTCGCCTAACGCGCGAGCTAAGAGCAACGGCTCGTATCGGCCGGTGCGCGGCGAGATGCCCAGCGACTCCAATGTTTCGCCGCCGCCGTTCGCGAGCCACGGCGACCAAGCATGGCGCTCGTCCGTGTCGAGGCACGCCAGCATCAAGTCTTCATGGTTGCCTTTGAGGCAGACCGTTTCGAAGCCGGGAACGGGCGTCATGACGCGATCGACCACTTGCGCGCTACTTGCGCCGCGATCGATGTAGTCGCCGACGTAAACGAGAACGCCTGGCGCGTTGCCGTGGCGATGCTTGTGGGTTGCGACGATGCGAGCGAGCAGCGCCTCAAGAAGATCGTCGCGGCCGTGCACGTCGCCTATGGCGTAGTGGATGTTCATGGTCAGCGGCGCAGCGTTTGCGTCAGCTCTTGCGGCTGGAACGGTTCGGCGCGGCGGGTTTTGTAGGCGAGGTGGTTTTCGAGGACGCGCATGACGTAGTTGCGGGTTTCGTCGAAGGGGATGGCTTCGATCCAGTCGATGACGCTCGTCTTCGGATCGCGCGGGTCGCCGTGGGCGGTGACCCAGCTTAAGACACGCGCTTTGCCGGCGTTATAGCCTGCGATGGCGAGCGGCCAGGAACCGTTCAGCGCATCGAGCAGGTCTTTCACGTGATAGCAGCCGAGCGCCAGATTGGTTTCCGGCTTGTGCAGGTCGTTTGCGCCCGCATATGGGAGCGCGTAGCGGCGGGCAACGTCTTGCGCGGTTGAGGGCAGGAGCTGCATGAGGCCGCGGGCGTTCGCGTTGCTGACAGCGGAGGGATCGAACTCGCTCTCTTGGCGGATCAGCGCGAGGATGAGGGTTGGCGGCACGCCGGATGCGGTGCAGGCCGCCGGCAAGTCGATGAGCGGGTAGAGTTGGTCCGGGCGAACGACGCCCAGCGTCTGCGCCTTCTTCGCGCTGCGCACGGCGCCGTAGGTGTTGCCGAGCTTTGACATGCGCTCGCTCAGCGCCGTGGCGCAGGCGGTCGACTGGCAGCCGTCGATCGCGGCGTTGGCGAACGCGTTGGCGCGGCGGATGTCGGCGATGAGCATCAGCGTCTCGGCGGCTTGGACGAGTTCTTCGATGTTCTCGCTTGCGGTGGCCGCCGATGGTTTGGATGCGGGCGGCGCGGCGGGCGGCGGCTCCTTCAACGACTCAAACGCGAGGCGGCCGTAAAATGCATTTGGTTCCGCGGCCGCTTCGGCGATTGCTTGTTGTGCTTTGGCGTCTTGGTCGCGCGCGATGAGGGCTTGCGCCTTCCAATAGTCGGCGCGGGCGCGGGTGATCGGCGACTTTGCGGCCGCTTCCAAATTCTCGAAGTGGGTGAGCGCCTTCTTCGGTTCGTCGAGATCGCGCAGTGCGATCCAACCGGCGAGGAACTCCGCATCCAAATACGCCGCGATGTTGGCGTCGGGGGTGAGGCGCGAACGCGAGGCGATCTTGTAGGCGGTGTCGTGCTCGTCGGCGTCGCGCGCGGTGCGGGCTTGGAGATTGTGTTCGCTCCACCAGGCTTGCGCGTAGGCGGGCGGGGGCGCTGCGGTCTTGCCGGCTTTGATCAGCAACGACCAGGCGTCCTGCGTCTTGCCGGCTTTTCGCAGGCGTACGGCTTCGTCGTAGAGGAGGCTCGCGGCCCAGGCGGGTGTGGGCGCGTCATCGACGGCGTCGTCGACGTCGACTTCTTTGCCGGATTGGATGTCGGCTCTAGCGCTCACCACGCCTTGCAGTTTCGGCGGCAGCAGCGCGATGAGTTCGCGGGCGGCCGTCACATTGCGGTTCCACAGCGCCGCGTCGGCACGGGCGAGGTGATCGCTTTCGGCGAGTGGCGTTTGCGTCGTGTTCGTCCAGTCTTGATAGTCGGCAACGCTCAGCGTGAGCGCGAGCCAGCAGCGTTTGATGTTGGCGAGCGCGTCGGGCTTTTGCTCATGCGCGAACTGAAACTTGGCCCAGGCGAGGCAGCCGGCACTGGTGCGAGGCTGGCGCGCCTTGAACCAAGCGGGGCCTTTCGTTTCGACCAATGCTTCGGTGAGAAGCGTTTCTTCGCCGCGCTGGACGATCGCCGAGCGTCCCGGCCAGTTCGTGTGTGCGGTGAGGAAGGCGTCGATTTCGTCAAATGTGGCGCCTGACGTTGGCGACGAGACATAGCGCCACTGCACGAGGTCGCGCACGGTCGCGGGCTGCTTCTGCGCGAGCGTCGTTGCGCCGGCCCAGTCCTTTGCGTCCTGCGCCGCGAAGGCTTTGGTCAGGGCTTCGAGTTCCTTCGCGCTGGAAGCTGCTTCGGCGCCAAGCGGGAGCACGGCGGCGCCTGCTGCCAGAAGCAGGGCGGCGACATATCTTTTAGGCCGGGCACTGCGGTTCGGGCTCATAGGGCGCGAAGAATGGACCGAGGGTGAGCGGGAGGCAAGCTGGCCCAGGCTTTCAGTTCACGATGTCGATCAGGCGGCGGCAGTCTTTACGGTCGCAGTTCGAGGGGTTGAGGTCGGTCGCGGGGGCAAAGGTAATCGTGATGGGCTTGCCGGTTTGCATCGCGTTCAACGACTTTTGCAGCAAGGTCGCGGCAATTGGTTGTGCGGTGTCGACGGCGAAGAAGTTGATGCGGTTGTTGACCTTGTTGTAGCAGCGCACGTGCGTGCGATCGTAGAACGCCATCACGTCGCGCACGAAGCAGCGGAAGGACGGCGGCTTGCCGTCGCGGGCGGAGATCACCGCGTTCTTCGGCACGTCGTTGACGGGCATCATCTCGCCGGGCTCGAGCGTCTGTTCGGTTTTCGGTTTTGGTTTTGGTGCGGGCGTTTGCATCGCCACCACGGGCTCGGCTTGCGGTATCGAAAGCGGAATCGTCGTTGCTTCGCCCGGCGTCTGCGCCGTCGCGATGAAACTAGCGGCCGTCCAAAGGGCCGCGATCAGAGAAATGCGCCCCCACATGGCACGTCCCCACCCCGTTGCGTGGGCGGAACCCCAATTCCCCTCACGCGGGTATCATTCACGCGCAAATGACCCGGCGCCGTCAAGTGCCGTAGCGTCCGAATTAGTCTAAGCCTTCGCCCATGAACGCGAACCAAACCGAAAAGCCCTATCGCTTGCTGGCCTTAGGCCGCCTGCCCGCCGCCACGCGCGACGCGATGGGCGATACGCTGGGCTCGCTCTCCGGCATGGCGCTGGAGCCGGGATCATGGCGCGCGATCGACGGCGGCTATGCGGGCGTGTTCGTGACGTTGCCCGACCGCGGCTTCAACGTGCCGAAAGAAGGGCGCTTCAGCGACTATGCGGCGCGGGTGCATCGGATCGGGTTCGAACTGCACGGCGAGAGATTGACGCTGACGCCGCTTAGCACGCGTTACCTGCGCGATGCCGGCGGCGCGCTCACGACGGGCATGGATCCGGGGCGCGGACTCCGCGAGGAACTCGGCGCTGTGGTGCCGTCGCCGAAGAAGGGCGCGGGCGCCGGGCGCATCTCGTTCGATAGCGAAGGACTTGCGATCGCGCGCGACGGGCGCATGTTCGTGAGCGATGAGTTTGCGGCGAACATCTATTGCTTCGCCGCCGACGGTCGCATGAGGGGTGTTATCGCGCCGCCCGCCGCGTTTGTGCCGCATGTCGATGGCAAGGTTTGTTTCACGTCGGCGGACGGAACCGAGGTCGAGCACGGCCGGGCGCCGAACGACGGCTTCGAAGGGTTGTCGCTCTCGAGCGACGAGCGCGAACTTTATGCGCTGATGCAGAGCCCGTTGGCGCAGGACCGGAGCGGCCCGCCGAAAAGCCGGCGCTATACGCGGCTGATCGTGCACGCCGTCGCGGGGAAGCCCGCGATCAAGGCGCATTATGTGGTGGCGCTGCCGCTGTTCGGTGAAGGCGAGGTGGCGGAGGCGAACGATATCTTGCCGCTCGGGCGGGGCCGCGTGCTGATCTTGGCCCGTGAGAGCTACGGCTTTGGGGCAAAGCCCGAGAACCGGGCGCGCGCGATTGCGTTCAAGCAGGTCATGCTGGGCGATCTCAAGTCGGCAAGCGACTTGGCGGGTTCGAAGTTCGAGCGCAAGGCGAAGCCTATCGTGGGCAAAAAGGGTGAGCTTGCGGACGCGATCACGCCGGTGACGCTTTCGCCGTTCCTCGATCTCGCCGATGAGGTGGAGCTCAATCGCGTGGGACTAACCGCGAAGCGCGCGGTGAAGGGCTTCACGCTGCTGTCGGCGAAGTGGGAGTCGCTTGTGCTCTCACCGCCGCTCGACCCCGCTAAGCCGCGCGAGCGCCTGCTCTTCGTCGGCAACGACAACGA
>CAZJOM010000019.1:33982-37968 GCA_964547645.1 uncultured Flavobacteriaceae bacterium | reverse complement strand
CGCTCGACCCCGCTAAGCCGCGCGAGCGCCTGCTCTTCGTCGGCAACGACAACGACTTTGCGACGCGCGACGGCATGATGCCCGACGGGGCGTACGACGCGGGGCTTGAGCACGACAACATGGTGCTCGCGTATCGGGTGACGCTGCCGGGATAGTTGTTAGCCCGGCCTCAGGATCATCAACGTCGACGTTGCGTTGGCGAAGAGGCGGTCGTTCTTGTCGAGGAGTTTCGCTACAGCGGTCACGATTTCGCGGCCGCGGGTGATTACTTCGGCGGTGGCTGTGAGGCGGCCGGACTTGGCGGTCACGGCGCGGTGGTATTTGAGTTCGAGCGTGAGGGTGGTGAAGCCCTGCCCCGCTTTCAGCGTGGAGTGAACGGCCGAACCCATGACGATGTCGATCACCGTTGCGATGACGCCGCCGTGGACGGTGCCGAGTGCGTTGTAGTGGAACTCCGCGGGCTCGAAGGCGCAGGAGACTTTGCCTTTTTCCGCCACGAACGTATCAACGCCGATCAGACTGCCCACGGGCGGCGGCGGAACTTTGCCTTCGCACATAGCCTGCAAAAGGTCGAGGCCGGAGAGACCTTCGGCGGCCTTGGTGATCTCAGCCGGGTCGGCCCAGCGGTAGGTGCGTTCGTTGCGCATCGTTAGCCCTCAGAATTCCAATAGCGATTGGGGCGACGATAGCGCATTGCAGCGCCTGCATGCTAATGACGGGCCGACGACGGGGTGGGACTTCGCTGTGGCTTCATTGTTGGACTTGGGCGCCGCCGAAACGGCGCGCGCGATCGTCGAGGGGCGGCTCTCGGCCGCGGAGACCGTGCGCTCGCATATTCAATGCATCGAGCGCGTCAATCCGAAACTGAACGCGGTCGTGTGGAAGCGCTTCGAGCAGGCCGAGGCGGAAGCAGCGCAGGTGGATGCGCGGCGGCGTGAAGGGGCGAAGCTTCCGCCGCTGGCCGGCGTGCCGATCACGCTGAAGGAATGTATCGATCTTGAGGGGACACCTTCGACGTTTGGGTTGCCGTCGCGGGCGAAGACGATGGCGACCAGCGACGAACGGCATGTGCGGGCGTTGCGCGAGGCGGGCGCGATCGTGCTGGGCAAAACGAACGTGGCGCAGATGCTGCTGTTCGTCGAGACGGACAATCCGCTCTATGGACGCACGAACAACCCGTGGGACGTGACGCGGACCACCGGCGGCTCGAGCGGGGGCGAGGGTGCGATCCTCGCGGCGCGCGGATCGTGCCTGGGGCTCGGCACCGACATTGGCGGCAGCGTACGCGCGCCGGCGCATTTTTGCGGCATCGTCTCGATGAAGCCGACGGCCGGGCGCTGTCCCGATACCGGACGCTATTCCTATCCGATCGGGCAACAGGTGATTGAAAGCCAGATCGGCGTGATGGCGAACTCGACCGGCGACGTTGCGCTTGGCCTCGACGTCATCAACCGGGCGAACTTAAGCGACAACGGCGTCTATGCGCCGCTGGGCGACCCGGCGTCGGTCGATATCTCGAAGCTAACGGTGGGCTATTACGCGGACGACGGGGTGACGGCGGTTTGCCCGACCGGGCGGCGAGCGGTGCGGGAAGCGGCCGATGTTTTGCGCGCGGCGGGCGCCAGCGTGTTCGAGTGGAAACCCACGACCGTCGCCACGGCGCAGGAGCTTTACTTCGCCGCGATGACGGCGGGCGGGAGCGCATTCAGAGACATTCTTGGGCGCAACAAGGCCGATCCGCGGATTGCCGCTTTGCTTGGTACAGCATCGATGTCGAACCGGCGCGCGCGATTGTTGGCCATCTTCTTGGGGCTGACGGGACAAGCCGAGACCGCGCGGGTCTTGCGCGCGTTCGGCAACCGCAGCGCCGCCGCCTATTGGGACATTGCACGGCAGATCGTCGATTTCCGCAATGCATTTGCAAAGGCCATGCACGACGCCAACCGGATGGACTTGATCCTGACGCCCGGATTCGCCGTGCCCGCGGCGCCGCACGGAGCGAGTGCCGACCCCGCGTTCTTAGGGACGCATACTATTCTCTACAACGTGCTGGGTTATCCGGCTGGCATCGTGCCGTGGACACGCGTCAGGCCGAACGAAGAGCGCGGGCCGGAGGTCCAGCACTTGACGCCCGCGCAACGGCGCAACGTCAATGGCGGTGCTGGCTTGCCGTTCGGTGTACAGGTGATCGCGCGGCCCTGGAGCGAACACGTGGCGCTGGCGGCGATGGATCTGCTGGAGGCGGCGGCGCGGAAGCGTTCGGACTATCCGTCGAAGCCGAGCTTGTAGGCGCTTTCGCTACCGAAACTGAACGTGCAGCGTACGGCGGACGGCCTTTGCGAACTTGATCAAGGTTGCGCCCGAGGGAACCGCGCGACCGCTCTCCAGACGCGCGATCGCCGATTGGGTCGTGCCCATTCGCCGCGCAAGTTCGCTTTGGGTGAGCTTGGCCTTCATTCGCGCGTCGATCAATGCGCCGGCCAGGGCGTACTCATCCGACATCTCGTTATAAGCGGCCTTGACCTTTGGGTTCTTGAACGACCTCGCTTTCAGTTCCGCCAATGTCGTCATGACTTGATCTCCTTTGCGCGCTCAAGCGCCAGTTCGATTTCACTCAGCGGCGTCTTCTGCGTCTTCTTGATGAAGATGCGCAGCACGACGACGCGCCTACCACTTGCCGCTTGGTAGAGAGCCCTTGAGATACCGGAGCGCCCGCTCATACGCATCTCCCATAACTTGCCTGTCAGGTGCTTTACGTGCGGTTCCCCGACCGCAGGCAAGCCCTTGGCCTCAATCAACTCGCCGATGTGTAAGAACCGAGCTTGCATGTCGGCCGGCAGAGCCAGAAGCTCCGCATCGACCCGGCCATCAAGCGTTTTCACGGTCCATGACATTTTTGCTATATAGCAAAAATGTGCTTTTTTGTCCAGAGTAAGCTAACCCGACCCCAACGGGGGTGAAGCACGAAATGCACGAAGGGCGCTTGGGTTCTCGTGAGGCCGGGGTTCGGTGTCCGGCGGCTCGAGCGGAGCGGCTTCGTGCATTTCGGCTGTTCGCGAGTTCCCCTTGCTAGAACCTGAAGGTGGTGCGGACGGTGCCGTAGAAGAGGTCTTGGTTTTCGAATTCGAGGCGGGTGCGGTCGCCGGTTTCACCGGAGCGATGGGCGACGGGATTGATCTTGTCTTGGCCGTAGCTGGCGCCGATCGAAATGTCCAAACCCGGCGCAATGGGCGGCGCATAGTGCAGACCGACCTTGAGCTGATAGCCGAAGGTCGTGTCATCCTTCGAGACATGCACGCTTTGCGGCGCGAAACCGGTAAAGTCGAGGCGGTCGATGCCGTCGGCGGAAACGAAGTTCACGCCGGCGCGGGCGCCGGCCGACACTCGGAAGCCGGAGAACTCGCCCGCATAGCGCAGACCTTTCTCCCACGCGTCATCGAGCGACAGCTCCGCCTCCGTTGCAACGAACAGACCCCAGATCGCGGTTTCGAGATCGGTTTGGTAGGCGAAGTCTCTGGCGAAACCGGGGATTGAACCGGCGAAGCGGTCCGAAGTCTCAAGTCGGCCAATGCGTCCGCCGACGCTGAGTGTGCCGGACATACGATCGCAGCTTTCTTTTTGCGCGATCGCGAGATGAAGGCCGTCGTAGCTGGTCGCGAAACGCTGCGAGATGTCGGTCACGTCGTTGAACGTAGGGTTGGCCAAGAAATAGCCGGCGGGGCTTGGGTGGCTGGGGTCGCCGGTGCCTGGAATGCCGAGACCTTCCGTCGTGGTGACGATCGACCCACCGGACGACGACAGCGTGGCGTCGTAGGTTTCGAGTTCGCCGGTGAGTTTGGTTTGCTGGCTGCGCGAATCGCCAAGGCCGAAGACTTTGGCCAAGTTGACCTTCGGGAAGAAGTCGAGATCGTACATCATAGTCAGGAAGAGAGCGGCGATCGTTTCCCGGCGCTTCACGTCGGCGACGCCGAGGCGCAAGTCGCCAG
>CAZJOM010000019.1:3444-33882 GCA_964547645.1 uncultured Flavobacteriaceae bacterium | reverse complement strand
GCGGCGATCGTTTCCCGGCGCTTCACGTCGGCGACGCCGAGGCGCAAGTCGCCAGCGTTTTCGAGCGCGAGATAGAACCGCTTTGGAATTTCTAGCCGACCGACGCCGGCTGCGACGCCAACCGACACACCGGTGTTTCCGGGCAGCGAGCCGATTTCCTTCGTCGTATCGCCGCCGCACTTTTCGATCTGCACGTTGTCGCGCACATCGACGTAGAGCCTGTTGGCCTTGATGTTCAGGTCGCGATACGCATCGCGTTGCGCGATGGCGCTGTCATAGAGGGACTGCAGCGACGCGGGATCACGGCGTTTCGCCATGGCGCGCTTCAAAGCCTGCGCCCACGCCCATGCGCGCTTCTCATTTTCGATCGCGTCTTCCATTTGTTTGGCGAGCGGGGCCAACCAGGCCTGCTTTTCGTCGATCGAACAGAAGCGCGCCGGACGGGACGGGATGTTGATGGGAGCATAGTTCGGTGCCGGGACCGGCTCATCGGCGGGTTGCACGGGCGGGCTGCCGATGACGCCCGTGTCCTTTTTGGTAGGCTCGCCGCAGATGTCCTCGGGCGCTTTGGCGAGATCTTGCCGTTTTCTCGCCAAGAGCTTCTGCGCTTCGCCGATGGTATCGCGGCGCATCGTGACCCAGTGGCGATCGTCGGTGACCTCGAACCCTTTGTATTTGGGGTACTCACCGGTCATCAGTCTGTCGGTCGTCAGGCTGCCGCCCATGGATCCGCGCGTGGCGGCCGTCGTCCCGTCCTTGATCCGGTTGAACTCGCCCTCGAGCAGCGCCAGTTCTTCGCCGAGCTGATTGAGGCTCACTTCATCGAACGTCTTGTCCCGTTGATGCGTTGGACGGCAATAGCGCGGACTGAGCTGATAGTCGCGAATGCGAATTGAAAGTTCCGCAACGTCGCTCTGCCACTTCATTCGCTTGTCGACCCACACGCGGCCCGAGCTGTCGGCGGCGTGTGCTGCGGTCACAGCGAAGTTTTCCGGTACCGCGATGCAGGCGGCGAGCGCGACCGACGCCAACAAAAGAGTCCTACGCATGTTCCCTCATACCCCTCAAAACGCGCAAAGCGATTCGCTTCACACGCATCAGGTTGGGTGCACGCGCAGATACGCGCATGATGCAAACGCACTATGAGAGCGCGCGATCAGGCCTTTAGAGCCAAGGAAACGAGTTCGGCTTGGCGGTGTGTGCCGGTTTTGCAATAGGCGGCTTGAAGCTGATTGCGCACGGTGTTGCGGCTGAGCCCATGCGTTTTGGCGTAGCTCGCTATCGTGCCGCCGTTGACGAGGTGGGCGGTCAAACGAATTTCGGCGGGCGTGAGAGCGTATTTGTCCGCCCAGGTGTCTTGGATCTGGGTCACGCGCGCGTCGATGCGCTTCAGCATGAAGGCGAAGCCTGTGGCTTGCAGGTTCCGATCCAGCCAATCCACAAGACCGCGCAGGCGGTCCGGCATGTCGGGATAGGTGCGCGCATACGCGTAGGTCGGCAACGTCGCGACGTGTTGCTCTTCGACAATTTCCGAAAGTTTGGAGCGTTGGGACATCGTTTTCGATCTCTCGCCGCGAATCACGGTAAGGATATAGCGTAGCATCGAAGCGTCGAGCCATCGGAGACCACCCATGATCTCTGCGATACAAAGCGGTTTGCATGTCGAGCAAATTCAAATCCGTACCCCGGCGTTGCCGCAGATCGTGCGTCGCGCCGCGAATGCGCTGAACCGCGTGATTGAGCGCTCCGTCGTTGCGGGCGCTGTTCGGGCGTTGGAGTCCGGCGATGCGCGGCGGCTTAGCGCCTATCTTGAGCGCGGGCGCGCAATGCATATGCGCTTCGACATGCCGAATGCCGCGCAGATGAGTGCGGCGATGGCAGGCCTTCAAATCGATACCGCGCTTAGGAGGGACGTCGCGTCGTTGCGGCACGACGCCTTCGATCGGGATGCCATGCTCGTTTATGTGCATGGCGGATCGTTCATCGCGGGGCGCAGTCCGCGGTTGACGGCCTTGATCGCGCGCATCGCCAAGGCCGCGCGGATCAACACGCATATCGTCGACTACCGGTTGGCACCGGAACACCCCTGCCCCGCCGCGATCGACGACGTCGAAACGGCGATCCGCGGCCTCATCGCGCGCGGACAGGACGCCGAGCGGATCGGGCTTGTGGCGGAATCGGCGGGGGCCGCAATCGCGCTCTCGGCGGCGCTGCGGCTGCGCGCTACGGGTGTGCGATTGGGCGCGATGTGTTTCTTGTCGCCGTGGACGGACCTCGCGTTGACCGGGCGCTCGGCCGCAGCGCGCAGCGTGACGGGTGAAAGTCCGATCAGCATGGAATCGATGGCGATCTGTACACACCTCTATCTGCAAGGCATGAGCCCGCTCGATCCGATAGCGTCGCCCGTTTATGGCGATCTGCGGGGCCTGGCGCCCGCGCTCATCCAGACAAGCCGGACGGACGCGCTGCATGACGATGCGCGCTTGCTCGCGGATCGGCTGTCGGCGACGGGGACGAGCACGACGTTGCGCGTTTGGTCGCGCGGGGGGCACGTGTTCGAGCGTCTGTTCAATGAGCAGAGCGAGCGGGCGATCAACGATGCGGGCGATTTTCTGCGGCGGCATCTGACGGGTACGGCTCGGCGAGACGTTTCCCGCGCCTAGCCATCCGGCGTAATGCATGGGCAAGCTTTGGGTGCTAAGAGGGCTTAGCGCGCCCTTAGGAACCGTTGTCTTGCAAGCTCTCTTTATCGGCCAGACCTATATCGACATCACGTTTCTGACGGACGAAATTCCGACGGGCGACGAGAAGACGGTCGCGCGCGACTACGCCGTGGCGTTCGGCGGGAACGCGGTGACGGCAGCATTCGCGTGCGCGAAGCTCGGAATTGTGCCCGACTTGATGACGACGATGGCGGACGATTGGTTGGGACGCATGTTCATGGACATGGCGTCGGCCTATCGCATTCCGCTGCACGCGCGCAAAGTGGCGCGGTCGTCGCTTTCCTTCATCATGCCCAACGACGGCAAGCGCGCGATCGTACGCTGCCGCGACGATCATTATCTGCATCCGTTTCCGCAATTGAACCTCGATGGGTGCAAAGCGTTGCATCTTGACGGGCACCAAAGCGATGCGGCGCTGGCTTATGCGAGGATTGCGCGGGAGCGGGGGATTTTGGTTTCGCTCGACGGCGGCGCGGTACGTTCGAACACGATGGACCTGCTCAACCATGTCGACGTCGCGATCGTGAGCGAGCGGTTCTGCGAGCAATTGGGACAAAGCGCTGACGAAGTTTTGGACTTGCTTCGAGCGAAGGGCTGCAAAGTCGGCGGCGTCACGCAGGGCGAGCGCGGGCTCGTTTGGTATGACGGCGGAGGGCCGGTGCAGCGGACACCGGCGCTTCGCGTGCCGGCGGAGCGGGTGGTCGACACCAATGGCGCGGGCGACCTTTTCCACGGGGCTTATGTTTTTTCGCGGTTGAAGTGGCCGACCCAGGACTGGGCGTTTCACTTCCGGTTTGCGCGCGCGGCGTCGGCTTATGGGGTCCAATATCTCGGCAATGAGGCGCGGCTGCCACGGGTGGATGACGTGTTTGCAACAGCGGAAGCTGCGGGCGACCTGCTGCCGCGGACTTGAAATCAGATCAATAATGACAATTTGTCAGTTTGCCGGTATAGGACCGGAAGAGCTGACGGAGAGACTTGATGGCGACCGCCCCGACCTACCAAAACGAAACTGCGGCCTCGAACGGTGTCATGTTCGAGAAGTTAGGGTACCAGCCCCTGACCGCTATTCGAGCCATCGGGAAACTGCTTAAGGACAAAGAAGACACCGTCCAGGTGTTCGAGATCATGCGGGCCTTATCGGGCAAGTCGATCCCGAACGGTTATGCGAAGCTCTTGGAGACGCCCGAAGGCGGCGCGATCGCCTATCGTCGCGAGGAATTGGCCGCGATCTTATCGGACCGCGCGTTTATGGAGAGCCTGCCCGCGGGAAGCGTGGGGCGCGCATACTTGGATTTCACGACCAGCGAGAACATTTCGGCGCAGGGCCTGATCGACGAGAGCATGCGTGCAGGCAATCAGGATGTGGAGCGGTCGCATCCGTTCGCGTGGTACGGCCGGCGACTGCGCGACGTGCACGATCTTTGGCACGTGTTGACGGGCTACGGCCGCGATGCCATCGGCGAAACATGCTTGGTTGCGTTTTCGTATGCGCAGACGAAGTCGTTAGGCTTCGGCTTCATCGGGTTGGTCGGGGCGCTGAAGTTGAAAAAGGAACTGCCCAGCCAGCCGATGCTGAAGGCGGTTTGGCAGGCCTATCGCAATGGGCGCAATGCCAAGTGGCTGCCCGGGCAGGACTACATCGCGCTGCTGTCGGAGCCGCTGGAGCAGGCGCGGGCGCGGCTGAACATCGCCAAGCCCTCGACCTATTTCGCCGTGCCGGCCGAATGGCGTAACGGCAACGGCAGCATGGTGCCGGCGGCAGCTTAAAGCCGCCCTTGTCATCCGGGGCGTGAGCGGTTCACAGTCTTTGCGAACGACATTCGCAAGGGCTGTTCCGCATGACCTACTCGACCATTCGCTATACGACGCAAGCGCCTATCGCGCTGATCACGCTCAATCGGCCGGAGCGGCTTAACGCTTGGACGCCGAAGATGAGCGAGGAGATGGCCGATGCCATCGAGCACGCGAACAAGGATCACGGCATTGGTGCGATCGTCGTCACAGGCGAGGGACGCGGTTTTTGCGCCGGCGCGGATATCGAGCATACGTTTAAGTCGCGGCTCGACGGGCGAGATCCGGGTGCGGATACCGGCGGCGGTCAGGGCGGGTTGCCGCGCGGGCTTGATTGGATTTCGTTGGTGCGTTCATCTAAGCCGCTGATCGCGGCAGTGAATGGGCCCGCGGTGGGCATCGGCGTCACGATGATCTTGCCGTTCGACATCATTGTCGCGTCGGAGGCGGCAAAGTTCGGACTGGTGTTCGTCAAGATGGGGATCGTGCCGGAATTGGCGTCTTCGCACTTCCTGGTCAGCCGCGTGGGGTTCGCGAAAGCCAGCGATCTGATGCTCAGTGCACGGCTGATCGACGGGCGCGAGGCGGTCGATATGGGGCTTGCCAACTCTGTCACGTCGCCGGAGGGCTTGCTGCCGAAAGCGTTCGAGGTGGGTAAGGCCATCTCCGCCAATCCGGACCCGATGCTGCGGATGACGAAGGACTTGTTATCCAAGAATGCATGTGAACAGGACATGACACTCGCGCAAAAGCGGGAAACCGACTATCTGCGCGAATGTTGGGCACTGCCGGAACATAAAGAAGCGGTACAAGCTTTTCTGGACAAACGCCCCGCCCGTTTCCGATAGTAGGGGCACGGACAGCGTTCCCGAAGGAAGGCGCGGTCCCGATTTGGGGTTTTCATGCAAGACGTTTCCATCGTCGCAACGGCGAGCATTCTGCCCGACACGATCGTCACCAACCGTGACATCGGTCAGCGGCTGATCGCGGGCGCGCATGCGCGCAACGTGCACGATGCCGACGCGGAAGAAACGGCGCGATCGCGCTCGGAGCTGATCGAGCAGAAGACGGGCTTGCGTGCGCGGCGATTCTTTGGGCCGGAGGAAATGCCGGTCGACGTGGCGCTGACGTTGCTTGAGAAGATGATGGACGAGCATGCGTGGGCGACGCTGGACGCGATCATCGTGTCGTCGTCGTCGACGCAGGGGTTTCCGGGGATCTCGCAGCAAGTGGTGGCTGCGGCACGCGACCGGCACGGCGCGCTGGGTCATCCGTTCGTGCTCGACATGTCGAGCAATGCTTGCACGGGCTTCATGTATGCGCTGACGGTGGGCAAGAGCCTGATCCAGGCGATGGGGTACCGGCGGGTGGCATGTTTGGCCGTCGAGTTCTCGTCACGCTGCATCGCCTACGATCCGAAGGCGTTTGGGATTTCGACTTTGTTCGGCGATGCGGCGGCTGGCGTGCTGCTGGAACCCGGCACGCACGGGCTTGCCAGTCTGAAAGCGACGCGCGCGACATCGATGATCGATACGGGGACGATCGGGCTGATCAAAGGTGCGGGCATGCAAGCCAGCAATCCTTCGCTCGAAGTGCCGCAAGACGTGCGCTGGTATATGGCCGGGCCGCCGGTCGCGGTCGGCGCCACGCGCATTCTGGTCGATGAGATCCGCCGCTATCAGGGCGAGGGGCACACCATCGATTGGTTGATTCCGCATCAAGCCAACCTGACGCGCATTTTGATCCCGGCGTGTAAGTCGGCGGGGATTGATCCGTCGCGACTGTGCGCCTCGTTCGCCGAGACGGGTAATACCTCGAGTGCGAGCATTCCGTTGTTGCTCGATCAACTCGTCTTCGAAGGTAGGGCGAAGAAAGGCGACAACGCGCTGATGATCGGTTTCGGCGCTAGCTTTGCAATCGGATCGGCGCTCGTCACGTTCAACTGAGTCGATTTGCGCGGTATGCGCGAGCGCAACCAACGTGCGGTTGCCGCGGGGATCGCGAACTGACAGCAACGACAGCGAATACCTTGCGGATTTCTTTCCTGTCCGGCTGCTGCGTGCGCACCGCTTCTGGTAGATTAGCTCTTGTGATGATTCGCGTTAGACGGATCACGCAGTGAGTGGGTGTGGGTGATGCGCGAGACAAGCTTCCAATCCAGAATGCCGATGACCGTCGAGGCCTTCGCCGCGCCGGAAGAAGACTTCGTGCCGCTGACCTGGAGCATCCCCGCGTGGCTGGTACTCGCCGCCGCGTCGTGGGCCGGGGTTTATTTCGTGGTGTCGTTGGTGTTTTGAGTCTTCGGCTTGATCGATGAGCCCGCCGGTTCGCGAACAAGCCGTTTCATAGCGACTGCCTTTCCTGAACCAGATTTGAAGTAGTCTTCGAGCGCTCTCGCGTGAGCTTCGGAGCGAACGGCGACATACGACATGAGCGTCGCAGGGACGTGCTTTCGCGTCGAACGCACTTGTCCAGCCTGATGCGATGAAAATTTGCGTCTTAGGTCGTTGGTTGAGCCAACGTAGATGTCGCCATTGGCGAGACGGGTGGCCTGCCACCCGAAGCCCGTCAGGGCGTAGGGTGGCGGATGGGGTGAGATTCGAACTCACGGTACGTTGCCGTACTCCGCATTTCGAGTGCGGTGCGATAGACCACTCTGCCACCCATCCGTATGCCTAGTGGGCGTGGCCGCCTTGCGAGGGCGGGATGAATAACCGAGCGCACCGCGGACTGCAAGGAAGGTCGTTCGACCGCCTATCCGTCACTTACGGGACGGGGTTGCCGCCGAGCCGGCGAGGATGCCGCCGTCGATGTGGAACTCGGTTCCGGTGACGTAGGGCGCCTCGTCCGAGGCTAGAAAGACGGCCATTGCGGCGACTTCCTCGGGGGTTCCAAAGCGGCGCAGCGGGGTGTCCGCCACGAACGCCTTTACGCGCTCTTCTCGATCGGGGCCGTCGCCAAGGACCGGCTCCCACATCGGCGTCAAGACGGCGGCCGGATGGATCGAATTGCAACGGATTGCGAGACCTTCCTCTGCGCAATAGAGCGCCACCGACTTCGTGTGATTGCGCACGGCGGCTTTGGACGACGCATAAGCGGCTGCGCGCGGAATCCCGACAACGCCCGAGCGCGAAGAGATGTTGACGATCGAACCCGTGCCGTTCGGGCGCATCGCGCGAATAGCGTATTTGCAGCCAAGGAATACACCGTCGAGGTTCGTGCGATGGACCGCGTGCCAATCAGCGAGGCTGGCGTTCTCCGGATCGTGGGGCACGGCGCTGCCTTCGAAACCGGTTATGCCGGCATTGTTCACGACGATGTCGCAACGCCCCTCTGCCGCACTCAACGCGGCCATGACTTCCGACCACTGCGCTTCCTCGCGGACGTCGAGCGATCTGAAGACCGCTCGCGCGCCCAGACCCGAAGCAGTTCGCGCGCCGAGGCTTACGTCGATATCGGTGACCCACACTGTCGCGCCTTCCGCAACAAAGCGTTTTGCAATCGCCTCGCCGATACCGCGAGCCGCGCCGGTAACGAGAGCCACTTTGCCGTGCAGGCGCATGTTCAATCTCCGTTAAGCCGCTCGACCGTGGCGCGGGAACCCAGACCTTGGGCCAGGACTTTCGTCAGTACGTCGAGTGCCGGTCGCCATTCGGCTTCGAAAGTGAAAGGTGCGTTGCAGAGGATGAGACCGGTTGCGCCAAGACCTTCGCTGCGCGCGACATCGAGGGTCGCGAGGATGAGCTTCTTGATGCCGGCGGATTGGATCTCCGTTTTGAAGCGGTTGGCGTCGTCGGGGTGTTTGAGCGGGAACCACAGGATGTAGACGCCGGTCGGCCATTTGCGGTGGGCGGCGATAAACGTGGCCGCCAAGCGTTCGAATTCGTCGGGTTCTTCGAATGGCGGATCGATCAAGACGAGACCACGTTTTTCCGGCGGGGGCACGTTGTTGAGCAGCGTACGGTAGCCGTCTCCGGTCACGATGCGGAGGCGGGGGCTGCTGACGGACCGCTTGAGTGCTTCGGCGTCTTCGGGGTGGAGTTCGCAAGCGGTGACGCTGTCTTGGCGGCGGGCAAGGGCGGTCATCAGCGCGGTTGAGCCGGGGTAGAGGCGGACCTCCGGCGCGTTTTGGTTCGTGGCGCGGATGAGGTCGAGGTAGGGGGCGAGTGCCGGCGGGAGGCCGGTTTGGTTGATCAGGCGCAGCACCCCGTCCTTTGCTTCGCCGGTCTTTGCGGCCGCTGGACCCGTCAGGTCGTAAATGCCCGCCCCGGCGTGGGTGTCGAGCAGCCTTAAGGGTGCTTCCTTTTGCTGCAGGTAGCGTACGATCCAGCAAAGCACCGCGTGCTTCAGCACATCGGCGAAGTTTCCGGCGTGATAGGCATGGCGATAGTTCATGAATTTGGCCGAATTCCAAGGCTTTCCGGCTTGACAGGCCAAAAGGCAATCATCATAAGTGCGCCCCTCTTGGGCGGCGCTGGTTCTCGCACCGGCGGCCGCCCTGATCAATTGCAGACGAAAGACGAATTCAAATGTTCGCGGTCATCAAGGCCCAAGGCAAACAATTCAAGGTCGCGCAGGGCGATCAGCTGACCATCGACCGCTTGGCGGGCGAGAAGGGTGCGAAGATCGCGCTCGGGGAAGTGCTGATGCTCGTCGATGGCGCGACCACGACGGTCGGCAAGCCGGTGCTCTCGGGCGCCAAGGTCGAAGCCGAAATCGTCGATCATTCGCGCGGCGACAAGATCAAGGTGTTCAAGAAGCGCCGTCGCAAGAATTATCATCGGACACGCGGTCACCGTCAGGATCTGACGACGGTCAAGATCACGTCGATCAAAGGGTAGGGCGTCATGGCGCACAAAAAAGCCGGCGGTTCGTCACGGAACGGACGCGATTCAAATCCAAAGTACCTGGGCGTGAAGCTGTACGGCGGGCAAGCCGTCGTTCCGGGGAACATCATCGTGCGTCAGCGCGGCACGAAGTTCCATCCGGGCGCGGGCGTCGGCATGGGCCGCGACCACACGCTCTATGCGCTTGTGGGCGGCAATGTTGCCTTCAAGCTTGATGCACGCGGCCGCCAAGTCATTTGGGTAAAGCCGGTAGCGGCTACGGCGCACTAAGGGACGGTCCTACATATCGACCGCGCCCGGACTAGAACGGGACGGCGGTCCAAGATTTGAGAGGGAGATGGTCCGCCATCTCCCTCTTTTTTTGTTTCTCCCTCTCTCATGGAGAGTGAACCGTGTCGAAGTTCGAACCGATTGCGACCGAACGTTTGGTGTTGCGGCCCCTGGAGAAGCGCGACCATGCGCGTCTCGTAGCCCTTGCCAACAATTGGCGCGTCGCGAAGAACCTTTCGACGATGCCCTATCCCTACACTGATGCCGCCGCCGACGACTGGCTCGATAAGCAAGCAGGACTGTGGGCAGGGGGCAAGACGGTGGCGCTTGCGATTACGATCGGCGACGAGTTGATCGGCGGTATCGGCGTGGGTGTGCGCGATCACGCCGAGTGGGAGCTTGGCTATTGGCTGGGTGAGCCCTACTGGAACCGCGGCTATGGCAGCGAAGCGGCGGTTGCGCTTCGCGACTATGCGTTTTGCGGGCTGAAGCTCGAACAGGTCGTCGCGGGCCACTACGCGGACAATCACGCGTCAGGGCGGATACTGACCAAGCTGGGCTTTCGCTACACGAAGGAAACGCTGCGCTATTGCCTGGCGCGGGGCGCCAACGTGAAGTGCCTGGATATGGTGCTGCCCCGGGAACGGTGGCTCGCGTTAACGGGCGGGCGCGCGTGCGAGGCAGTCGCGTCTTAGGCATGACAAAGCGCAGACGGTTGCTCGAAAAATCGCCTGCGCCTTCACCTTTCGGGCGAAATGCCCCTCGCGAAGGCACCGCATTCGTACTACTTAGTTGAGGCGCTGAGGCCCGTCTGAAGCATGGGCCACGCGCGCAACCCCGATCTCCTTTGGTGCCTTCGCCGTCATGAAATTTTTGGATCAAGCCAGGCTGTTTGTGAAGGCCGGTGACGGCGGGGCCGGGTGCGTCAGCTTCCGGCGCGAGAAATTCATCGAGTTCGGCGGACCCGACGGCGGCAATGGCGGGCGCGGCGGACATGTCGTGCTGCAGGCGACGAACAATCTGAACACGCTGATCGATTTTCGCTACCAGCAGCATTTCAAGGCGAAGCGGGGCACCGGCGGCATGGGTGCAAACCGTACCGGCGCCGGCGGCGACGATGTCGTGTTGCGCGTGCCGGTGGGCACGCAGGTATTCGCCGAGGACAATCAGACGCTGCTCCATGACCTGACGAAGGCCGGCGAAGAGGTGATCATCGCGCGCGGCGGCGAAGGCGGGCTCGGCAACGCGCACTTCAAGAGTTCGACGAACCGCGCGCCGCGCAAGTCGACGCCGGGCACGGAGGGCGAAGACAAGACGGTGTGGCTGAGGCTCAAGCTCATCGCGGATGTCGGCATCATCGGACAGCCGAACGCGGGCAAGTCGACGTTCCTGGCCACCGTCACGAGCGCACGGCCTAAGATCGGGAACTATCCGTTCACGACGCTCAATCCGCAGCTTGGCGTGGCTGCGGTCGATGACACTGAGTTCGTGATCGCCGACCTACCGGGGTTGATCGAGGGCGCGCATGAAGGCGTGGGCCTCGGCGACCGGTTCTTAGGGCACGCAGAACGCTGCAGTGTGCTCTTGCATTTGATCGACGGATCGCTGCCGACATCAGAGTTGGGCAAGGCCTATTCGACGGTGCGGCGCGAGGTTGAGGCCTATGGCCATGGGCTTGAGAACAAGGTCGAGATCCTTTGCCTGAACAAGGCGGATTTGATGAGCCCCGGCGACTTCGAACGGAAACGCCGTGCGCTCGCCGAGGTCGCGGGTGTGAATCCGATGATGATGTCGGGTGAGCAAGGCGAAGGCGTGACCGAGGTGCTGCGCGCGATTGCGGCAACGCTGGACCAATTGCGGCGGGAGAACCCGCCAGCGTTTCACTCAGATCCGGAAGGCGTGCGTATTCAGGAGCGCCAAGCGCCGGCGGACGGGCTGCCGACCGAGCGGGGCTGGACGCCGTGAGCGCGAAGCTCACATCCGCCCGCACCCTTGTCGTCAAGATCGGATCTTCAACACTGGTGGATGCGGCGACGGGAACGCTGGCGCGCGAATGGCTCGCCGCGTTCGCAGCCGATGTCGCACGGGTGAAGGCGCGCGGCCAGGAGGTCGTGCTGGTGTCGTCGGGCGCGATTGCGCTGGGGCGGCGGGCGCTGAAGCTGCCGTCTGGCGCGCTGAAACTCGAAGAGGCGCAAGCGGCGGCTGCAGTCGGGCAGATCGCCCTTGCGCGGGCGTGGAGCGAGGCATTGGCCGCGCACGGGCTGACCGTCGCACAGGTGCTGCTGACGCTTGGCGATACGGAGAACCGGCGGCGCTATCTGAATGCGCGTTCGACTTTGAAGACGTTGCTCTCGCTCGGCGGCGTGCCGGTGATCAACGAGAACGACACGGTGGCGACCGCCGAGATTCGCTTCGGCGACAACGACCGCCTGGCGGCGCGCGTGGCGGGAATGATCGAGGCGGATTGTCTCGTGCTGCTCTCCGATATCGACGGGCTTTATGCGTCGGACCCGCGGAGCGATCCGAATGCGCGCTTCATCGCCGAGGTGCCGCAGATCACTAGCGAGATCGACGCGATGGCGGGCGCGGCGGGCTCCGATATGGGCTCGGGCGGCATGACGACGAAGATCATGGCAGCGCGGATCGCGACGGATGCCGGCGCGAATATGGTGATCGCAAACGGCGCGCTTCGACCGCCACTTCGCGCGATCGAAGAGGGTACGCGCTGCACTTGGTTCCTGGCAGCGGCGACGCCGGCCGCCGCGCGCAAGCGTTGGATCTCCGGCACGCTGAAGCCTGCTGGCAGCATCACGATCGATGCAGGTGCGGTCGCGGCGCTTGGGCAGGGTAAGAGTTTGCTGCCTGCGGGCGTGATTGCGGTCGATGGCATGTTCGAGCGCGGCGACTGTGTTGCCGTTAAGGATTCGAACGGCCGCGAAGTCGCGCGCGGGCTTGTTGCATACGGCGCCGACGACGCACGCAAGATCGCGCGCGCGAAAAGCGGTGAAATCGAAGCGATCCTCGGCTACCGTGGGCGCGCCGAGATGATCCACCGCGATGACATGGCGATCGGACGCCTATGAATGCTCCGTACACAGAAGACTCTGATGAAGCGCTGATCCGCATGGGGTCGCAGGCGCGGGCGGCGGCGCGCGTGCTGGCAACGTCGGACAAGAGCCAGCGCGCAGCGGCGCTGCACGCGATGGCGACCGCGATCGTCGCCCGCGAGAAGAATATCCTCGCCGCCAACGCGCGCGACATCGAAGCGGCGGCGAAGGCGGGGCTGACGCCGGCCTTCATCGATCGGATGCGGCTGACGCCTGCCGCCGTGCAGGGGATGGCGAAGGGGATTGAGACGGTTGCCTGGCTTGCCGATCCGTTGGGCGATGCGGAAGCCGAATGGACGCGGCCGAACGGGCTGAAGATCGCGCGGGTGCGGGTGCCCATCGGGGTGATCGGGATCATCTATGAGAGCCGGCCGAACGTGACGGCGGACGCGGCGGCCTTGTGCGTGAAATCCGGCAATGCCGTGATCCTGCGCGGCGGGTCAGAGGCAACGGGTTCGGCGCGGGCTATTCAGGCGGCAATTGCCGAAGGGCTTGAGCGCGCAGGATTGCCCGCGGCTGCGGTGCAACTTGTGCCGACCACCGATCGGGCGGTCGTGGGGCGGATGCTGAACGGACTCGACGGCGCGATCGACGTAATCATTCCTCGCGGCGGCAAGAGCTTGATTGCGCGGGTGCAGAAGGACGCCCGCGTGCCGGTGCTCGCGCATTTGGACGGCAATTGCCATGTCTATGTCGACAAGGCGGCGGATCTCGGCAAGGCGCTCGATATCGTGATGAATTCGAAAATGCGGCGCGTGTCGGTGTGCGGGGCGGCGGAGACGCTGCTGATCGATGCGGCAGGTGCCGGGCGCTTGCTTCGGCCGTTGGTTCTGGCGCTGTTGGACGCGGGCTGTGAGATTCGTGGCGATCGGATCGTGCAGACCGTCAATCGGCGGGTGAAGGCGGCGGACGAAGACGATTGGTATACGGAGTATCTCGACGCGATCATGGCGGTGAAGGTCGTCGAAGGCGTGGAGGCCGCAATCGCGCATATTGGCAAGTACGGATCTTCGCACACGGATTCGATCGTGACGGAAGACAAAGCGGCGGCGGAGACGTTCTTGCGGGAGGTCGACAGCGCGATCGTGCTGCACAATGCTTCGACTCAGTTTGCCGATGGCGCGGAGTTCGGGTTCGGCGCGGAGATCGGGATTGCGACCGGGCGATTGCATGCGCGCGGACCGGTCGGCGCGCGCGAGTTGACGACGTTCAAATATGTCGTGCGGGGCGATGGACAGACTCGACCCTGAGGCCTTTCCGCCGGAAATTGTGGCACTCGCGCGGGCGGGTGGGCGCATCGGCTTGCTGGGCGGCTCGTTCAATCCGGCTCACGTCGCGCATCGGCACATCAGTTTGATCGCACTGCGCCGCTTGAAGCTCGACGCGGTGTGGTGGTTGGTTGCGCCGCAGAACCCCTTGAAGAGCACGGTCGGAATGGCGCCGGTCGAGCGGCGCCTGGCGAAGGCGCGCGATGTGGCGGATCATCCCGATATTCACGTCGGCGCACCCGAGACGGCACTCGGCACGCGCTACACGATCGACACGATCGAAGCCTTGGTGAGGCAATTTCCAAAGGCGCGATTTGTCTGGCTCATGGGCGGGGACAGTTTGACCACGTTCCACATGTGGCGGCGCTGGAAGGCGATTGCCGAGCTGCTGCCTATTGCCGTGGTGGCGAGGCCGGGTCATACGATCCGCGCGCTGGCGAGCCCGGCGGCACTGTTCCTCGATGGAGCACGCGTGGACGACGCGAAAGCGGCGCAACTGGCGCAAACGAAAGCGCCGGCTTGGACGTTCCTGCGCGAGCGGCTCGACCCAACATCCGCGACCGCCATCCGCCGCCAAGGTGTGTGGCGCTAAAGCCGCAACGGCCGGTTTGTGATTCGGCTGGAATCCACGGCGAACATGTTCACTTTGATTGAAAATACGCGTGTTTCTTGATCGTTCCGCTCAGCAAACCATGTTAGCCTGGCGCGGCTGGAATGCTTCGCGGCAAGCTCCGGCGCGGGTCTTCGATTTTTGAGGATTTTGGCTCTGAACCACGTGGTGCATCGGAAAGAGTTTCGGGTGTTGTCGGTGGATTGGCGCTGTCCGCTCAACCGCACAACCGAGGGAGTGCCCCACTGACAGCCAAGCGTACGACCCGCGTGTCGCGGGCGAAGACACCAGTGAAATCGCCGGCCAAGCGCAAAGCTCCGGCGAAGAAGGCCGCCGCTCCTAAAGCGGCGAAGCAACGCGCGTCCGATGCCGCCCAGAAATTGCTCAATGTCGTGCTGAAGACGCTCGACGACGATAAGGCCGAGGACATCGTCTCGATCGATCTGTCGAACAAGAGCCCGATGGCGGACTTCATGGTCGTCGCCAGCGGACGGTCGAACCGTCACGTCAGCGCGATCGCGGAGCACCTGACGGAAGAGCTGAAGAAGCATGGCGTCCATGGCCGCGCCGAGGGCTTGCCGCAAGGCGACTGGGTGCTGGTCGATGCGATGGACGTGATCGTGCACGTGTTCAGGCCGGAAGTGCGCGCGTTCTATAATCTGGAAAAGATGTGGGGCGACGGCGCGTCGGTCGCCGAGGCCGTGTAGGCATTTTCGCTTGGCCCTTGCGATCGACATTCTCGCCGGCGGCCGGGCGAAGGCCGCGCCGGAAACAGAACTCGCGCTCGGCTATCTGCAACGCGCGCGCGACGGCGGGCGCGCGTTGGGACTTTCGTCGTTCGTGCTCACCGAATGGGACGAGCGCAAGCCGGAGAAGTTGATCGATGCCTGTGCGGGACCGGTGCTCCTCATCGCGCTCGACGAGCGGGGTAGTTCACTCTCCAGCGACGCGTTCGCCAAGCAACTCGCCAAGTGGCGCGACGTCGGCGAACCTCGCGCATTGTTTGTAATCGGCGGGCCGGACGGGTTACCCCCCGACGTCAAGCGGCGGGCGCAACTGACGCTCGCGTTCGGGACGCAGACGTGGCCCCATTTGTTGGTACGCACGATGCTGGCCGAGCAGCTGTTTCGCGCGGTGACGATCCTGGGCGGGCATCCGTATCATCGGGTGTGACGTAGAGGGCGCGCCTTACGACGACGCCCCCTCCTGCTTGCCGTACTCTACGAACTCGTGGGTCTTGCCCACGGCCAGCGCGTAGTGGGCGTAGTAGTTGGGGTGTTCGGTGCCCATCCAGCGGTCCCACCAGGTGAAGTAGAGGCCGTAATTGTAGCCGGCTTGGGCGTGATGCAGGTCGTGGTGGGTGACCGTCGTCAGCCAATCGAAGAGCGGGCGGCCGTCGCGGCGCGCGGGCATCACCTCGTAGCCGGAGTGGCCCAGCGTGTTTCGCACGATTTGATGCAGCACGAAGAGGCCGACGGCGGGCCACGGCGTCGGTACAAGAACCACCCAGATCGGTACGAAGATGCCCATGAGCGCCGCTTCGCCGAGGTCGAAGCTATACGCAGTGAACGGCGAAGGGTTGTGGCTCCTGTGGTGACGGCGGTGGAAGCGGCGGAACAGGCGCGGGTCGTGGATCAGCCGGTGCGTCCAATAGAAATAGGCGTCGTGGGCGACAATCATCAGCGCGAGGCTGGCCCAGAACCAGACGGGGCCCCAGGACACCGCAATCTCGTGACCGTGGAAGAGGTCGAAGCGGTTTAGGATCAAGGGTACGAGTGCTATCGTCGAGAAGATCGCTATCGAACGAAGCGAGATCAGGAACTCGGTCACGAGTTGGCGCGCCGGGGGTGTGTCCGGGCGGATCTTGCGGCCCTTCAATGTGCCGCCGAGGATGATCCAAAGGCCTGCCCATACGGCGATGGCGAAGACGGCGTAGCGGGTGACATCGGTCGCCATATTCCTGAGCCATTGTTCGGCGAGCGCGGCGATGAACGGGTCCATGAGTGCCTCCTTGCGTTGGACTTGTGGCGCAAGGTGGAGGTCACCGGCGGGATCGTCTCGCCGATGGCGGAAAAGCTTGGTTGTTTTCAGATTCAGCTAGCGATTTCGGGTTTCGGCGAGGCGTTTTCGAGCGCGTCGCGGCGCCACTGGGTCGGGGTTTTACCGGTCGCCTCCTTGAAGGCGCGGTTGAAGGGGCCAAGCGAGCCGAAGCCGAGCTCGAAGGCAATGGCGGCAACCGTTGTGCGGGATTGGGCCGGGTCGGCCAGCGTTAGTTTGGCGGCCTCGATGCGGCGGGTGTTGACGAAGGCCGCGAAGTTGCGGTGGCCCAGATTGTCGTTGATCAGGCGGCGCAGCCGGTGTTCGGGCACGCCTAGTTTTTCGGCAAGGGAGCCGATCGTCAGGTTCTCGTCCCTCCAGGCTGCGCCTCTGTCCATCGTCTCGGCCAGCTTCTCGAGGGTGATGCGGTCAGCGGGGTCGAGACGGGGGGCCTCCGCCGGCGTCGCGCGAGGGACGGCCGCGCCAAAGAGCGACATTCGGACCTGCAGAAACATGATGCTTCCGGCGAGGCAAAAGACCGCGAGAAGCGCGCCGCCGGCTAGGCTGTACCACCAGGCGCTCACGCCCATGTCCTCGCCGATCTCAATGACCGACAGCGAGATCGTGTAGAGGGCGACGACCGTCAAGAAGGGGCCGCGCAGCCGTCGGCGGTCCTCGACGAGATCGCCGCGCCAACTCTCGTAGATGATGTAGAGCGCGTGGAGAGAGAGAGCCACCTCCAACATGTTGTGCACGATAAACATGTCGGCGCGCGCCGGCATCGGAGTGGCAAGAGCGGCGAGGCCGAAGACGGTCAAGAACATTGCGGGCGCAAGCGTGCGAAGCGAGATCGGGCGATCTTGGAACAACGTCACAACGAACAGCCAGAAGAACCCGGTGCCGCCGAGCGAAAGCAAGTGAGGCAGCAGGCCGTATGCGCCCAGATTGCTGTGTAGGTGATGCGACGAGTTGATGACGTAGGCAACGACGCTGAGGAAGAACAGGGTTCCGGTGACGCGCATCGATATGCTGACACCCGCGCGGAAGAAGGCCGCCGCCATCGAGGCGAGGGCACCGATGGCGATGCCGCGCAGGATCAGTTCGGCGATTAGTGCAGCGTCGGGCATGCAGGATCCAAGTCGTATCGGGGGAAAATACCGGCCGGTGCCTTGTAACGCGATAGCATATTGCATGGTGTCGCGAGTTGTGATGAACCGCCGTTCGGCCCTAAGCTGCCAACTACGCCGGGATGCCTGCGCGCGGGGGACACAAAGCGACGATGGACGCCTTTGCTCATCTTTCGGTTTTGATCTCGATCGTGCTCGGTCTTGGGATCACCAACTTGTTGATGGGGCTTGCGCGCCTTGTGCAGATGCGGGGGCGGGTGAAAGTCTACTGGCCACCGATCATGTGGGCATTGGTGCTGCTCGTCATTCACGTCCAGACGTGGTGGAGCATGTTCGGGTTGCGCAACGTCGAGACGTGGACGTTCCTGGCGTTTAGCTTGACGTTGATGCAGCCCATCCTCTTGTTCTTTCTGAGCGCGCTTATCCTGCCGGATTTCGACCGCGACGACGCGCTGGACTTGCGGGTGAACTATTATGCGCAGGCGCGGTGGTTTTTCGGAATCTTGCTCACTCTCTTGCTGACGAGCTTGGCGCGCACGTTGGCGCTCGAGGGGCGGCTGCCGGCGGCGCCGGATCTTGCTTTCCACGCGGGGTTCATTGCAGGGGTGATCCCCGGTCTGGTGCTCAAGAGCGAAACGTTTCACAAAATTTCGGCTCTGGTTGCCGCGGGCGCGGTTTTCGCGTACGTCGCGCTTCTGTTCACGGTGCTTCGGTAAGGAACATGGCCGCACATCCCGATCTCGTTATCATTCGCCACGGGCAAAGCGAGGCGAACAAGGAGAATATCTTCACGGGCTGGCGCGACAGTCCGCTGTCGGAGCAAGGCATCGGCGAGGCGCGCGCGGCGGGTCGGCAGATGAAGAAGGACGGGCTTTCCTTTGACGTTGCGTTCACGTCGCTGCAGAGCCGGGCGATCAAAACGCTATGGCTCGTGCTCGAAGAAATGGATCTGATGTGGATCCCGGTGGTGAAGCACTGGCGGCTGAACGAGCGGCACTACGGCAGTCTGCAAGGTAAGAACAAGATCGAGGCCGTGAAGACTTTCGGCGAGGCGCAGGTGCATGAGTGGCGGCGCGCCTACGGAACGCCGCCGCCGCCGGTCGAGCTCGACAGCCCCGACTATCCGAAGTTCGATAAGCGCTATCGCGATGTGCCTGACGGCGACGTGCCCCGGAGCGAAAGCCTGAAAGACGTGGTCGCGCGTGTGCTGCCGTATTGGCAGGCGGAGATCGTGCCACTTCTCAAGCAGAAGAAGAAAATCCTCATTGCCGCGCATGGAAATTCGCTGCGGGCGTTGCTCAAGCACCTTGAGGGAATCTCGGACGGCGAGATCGAAGCTGTGAATCTGCCCACGGGGGTGCCGAAAGGCTACACGCTGAACGATCGGTTCCTGGCGGCGTCGACGGCATTTCTGGGCGATCCGGATGAGATCGCCAAGCGGATCGAAACGGTGGCGAATCAGACGAAGCGTTCGTGACCGCGGCCCCCGAAGCCTGATAGATTCGTAACCGCTTCGTGAATGCAGCGGGTGTGCTTTGGCGGATCGGTCTTTAAGGGTCAGGACGGGTGCGGTGGCGATTGCCGCCGGGCTGCTCGCCGCCGCGCCGGTCTTTGGACAGAGCGCGCTCGAGCAGGCGAAGAATCCCGCCGAAAAGCTTGACGCCATTCAAAAGCAGCTTGGTCAAGACAAGCGCGATATCGAAACGCTGAGCAAGTCGGCGGTCGAGCTGGCGGCGGATCAGCAGCGTTTGCGGGTGCAGTTGATCCAAGCGGCCGCCAACG
This sequence comes from uncultured Flavobacteriaceae bacterium, assembly GCA_964547645.1. Taxonomy (GTDB): domain Bacteria; phylum Pseudomonadota; class Alphaproteobacteria; order Micropepsales; family Micropepsaceae; genus SZUA-430. The sequence continues at coordinate 14,317 of CAZJOM010000019.1, read as the reverse complement.
CACAAACGCGCGAGCGCGAGCTCAATGCGGTGGAGCAGCGCCTGGCGGTGTTCGAAACGCGCGAGGCGCTGGCGATGCGCGCCCTTGCTGGGGAGCGGGGGAAACTATCCTCTTTGTTGGCCGTTTTGCAGCGGATGGGAAGCGAGCCACCGCCGGCCTTGATCGTGCGGCCGGACGATGCGACAGCGGCGGCCCGATCCGCGATGCTACTGACGGCCGTCTTTCCGGCCGTTCAAAAAAAAGCCCAAGAGTTGGGGGAAGGTCTCGTCGAGCTCAGAAAACTGCGGCAGAAAGCGGCGGAAGAAAGGCTCAATGTCGCCGCGGCGGCTGGGGCCTTGGAGAAGGATCGCAACGTGCTCAGCGAATTGCTGACACAGCGCCGCTATTTGGCGACGCAGACGGATCAGCGCTTGAAGGCCACGCAGGCGCGTATCGGCACGCTTGCCGAGCAGGCTAGCGACCTTCGCGCGCTGATTGCAACGCTTGAAGAAGATGCGAAGCGGCCGGGTTCAACGAACGGTGCGCCCTTGGTTACCCGGCAGATCGCCTCGGCGGGGGCTGCGCGCAACGTGCCGCTTGATGAAATGCGCGGTTTGTTGACGTTACCGGCTAACGGTGAACTGAAATCGCGGTTCGGCTCAGCCGACGGCATGGGCGGGCATTTAGCGGGAATTCACCTCGAAACCCGGGCAGGATCGCAGGTCACATCTCCGTGTGACGGGAAAATCATGTTCGCCGGCTCGTTCCGCGGGTATGGGCGCATGTTGATCATCGCCGCGAAGGGTGACTATCATGTTCTACTTGCAGGTCTTTCGAATGTTGACGGCGTGGTAGGCCAAGTCGTGCTAGCCGGGGAACCGGTTGGGCGCATGGGCGCCGGCCAACAGGGGAACGGGGGCGGAAAGCTCTACATCGAATTCCGCCGCAACGGCGTGCCGGTTGATCCTGCACCTTGGTTTGCGGCGCTTAGAGAAAAGGTCAGCGGATAGTTCCATGAACAAGTACACCCTTGGAGTTCTTTCGGCGGTCGGCGGTGCGTTTGCGACTTTGCTTGTGACGCACGCCTTCGCGAGCACGGACACGTACCGGCAGCTCAACCTGTTCGGCGATGTGTTCGAACGGGTGAAAAACGACTACGTGCGCGAAGTGAAAGACGGCGAGCTCGTCGAAAGCGCGATCAACGGGATGCTGAACGCACTCGACCCGCACTCGAGCTATATGAACCCGAAGAACTTCTCGGACATGCAGACGTCTACCCGCGGCGAGTACGGGGGAATTGGCCTTGAGGTCACCATGGAAGAAGGCTTGGTCAAAGTGATCACGCCGATGGATGGGACCCCGGCTGCGAAGGCTGGGATTAAGTCGGGCGACCTCATTGCCACGATCGATGGCACGGCGATTCAGGGCCTCACGCTCACCGAAGCCGTGGACAAGATGAAGGGGCCGCCGAATACGCAGATTCGCATCACGATCCTGCGCAAGGGCGAGAAGAAGCCGCTCGACGTGATGTTGACCCGCGCGATCATTCGCGTCGAGAGCGTGCGCTTCCGCGCCGAGAACGACGTTGCCTATATCCGCATCACCAGCTTTACGGAACAGACCGAAGACGGGCTCGAGCATGCGGTCGATCAGGCGAAGGCCAAGATCGGTAGCCGTATGAAGGGGATCGTGCTCGACCTGCGCAACAATCCGGGCGGGTTGCTCGATCAGGCAATCGCCGTTTCGGATGCATTCCTCGACCAAGGCGAAATCGTCTCGACGCGCGGACGGCGCGCGGGCGACACGCAGCGCTACAACGCGCGCTCCGGTCAGATCATGAACGGCGTGCCCGTCGTCGTCTTGATCAACGAGGGCTCGGCATCGGCGTCGGAAATCGTCGCGGGCGCACTACAAGATCAGAAGCGCGCGCGCGTGGTCGGTACGCGTTCGTTCGGTAAGGGTTCGGTGCAGACGGTTATTCCGCTCTCCGGCGGGGTGGACGGTGCGCTGCGTCTCACAACGGCGAAGTACTTCACGCCGTCGGGACGTTCGATCCAAGCCACGGGCATCGATCCGGACATCCTGGTCGAACAGGCGTTCGACGCCGACAGCGAAAAGGAAGCCAACGATCGCTTGTCGGAAGCCAATCTGCCGAAGCATTTGGACGCGCAAGAGGGCGGCAAGAAGCCCCATGTGGGTCCGGTGGTGCGGCCGAAAGCGGGCGAAAAGTTCGACGACTTCCAGCTGACCTACGCGATGCGCTTGCTTCGGGGTCAAGAAATTGTCTCGAACACGCCGGTGACGAAGCCTAACTGAGGGTTTCAGGCCCCTGCGCGCGCTTGTAAGTCATTAACCGGACTGGGCACATTGTCTGCCCAGTTCGGTCACGACGAAGAGCCTTGCGCGTTTCATGCGATTGCCTGCCATTCCCGCTGCGCTTGCCAAGAGACTTGGGTCGTTGCGACTTGGTTCCTTGGACCGGAAGCATTTGCCGCTGATGGCGGCGGCTGGTGGCGGCGTTATCGTGTTCGGTGCGCTCGTCGGCATTACGCTGTTCGGCAGCGCGGAAGACGCCGAGCCAAAGCAAGTCATCAAAATCGATCGTACCGCCGCATCACACGGAACCGGTGGACCCTTGGTCGCGCAACCGACGCAGCCAGCCGCCGTCGCGGTCGGCGGGTTGACGGCGGTGAACGGGATCGTGATCAGCGATCCTGCGCTTTTGGAAGCTTCGAACGACGGACCGCTGCCGCGCATTGCGGCGGACGGGCGTAAGCCGATGGACGTCTACGCGCGTGTGATCGATCGGTCCGATCCGCGGCCGAAGGTGGCGTTGATCGTGGGCGGACTTGGTCTTGGCGAAGCGGTAACGGCGGCGGCCGTCGACCGATTACCGCCGGGTGTCACACTCGCTTTCACGCCTTACGGATCGCAGCTGCAGGCCGTGGTCTCGACGGCACGCGCGAAGGGGCATGAGGTGCTGCTGGAAGTACCGCTGGAGCCCTACGATTACCCGGACAACGATCCGGGGCAGAACACGCTTCTCACCGGCACATCGTCGGCGGACAACCCGGTGCGGTTGCGGTGGGTGCTGTCGCGGGTGGCGGGCTATGCGGGGCTGATCAATGCGCAAGGCGCCAAGTTTTTGTCGAGCAGCGAAGACGTAAGATTTCTGATGGATGAAGCGAAGGGGCGCGGGCTCTATCTCGTCGACTCCGGCGAGAGCGAGCAATCGATCGGGCGCGAGACAGCGCAGGCCGTTGGCGCCGCGTTTGCACGCGCGGATGTGCACGTGGATGCGACGCCGACGCGAGAGGCGATCGAGAAGCAACTTGAATCGCTTGAGGCGCTGGCAAAGCAGCGCGGCATCGCGGTTGGCTTTGCGGGTGCCATTCCGGTCACCATCGACCGCGCGTCGGCTTGGGCGGCGGGGCTTGAGGAACGCGGCATTTCGCTGGTGCCCGTATCGGCGCTGACGGTTACGCAGACCATCGCTGCGACGGCACCCACAGCAGAGGCGCCGGCAGCGCATGGCGCACCGAAGCCGCAGCACTCTGCGCCGAAGCCGCGACCGACGCCAGCGCAGCAACTGCCGACGAACCCGGAGCCTGCCTTCGAAACCCCGGCGCCGCACCCATGAACGTCGATCCGAACACCCTGCCCTATCGGCCTTGCGTCGGCGTGATGGTGTTGAACCGGGCGGGCCTGGTCTTTGTCGGGCGGCGGATCATCCAGGAGTTGGGGCAAGCGTGGCAGATGCCGCAGGGCGGGATCGATGCGGGCGAAGACATTCGCGCGGCGGCCTTTCGCGAGTTGGAAGAAGAGACCGGCATCACGAAGGTGCAGGTGCTGGCAGAGGCCGACGAGTGGTTCACGTATGACCTTCCGCCCGAGGCGGTCGGCCGGGCGCTCAAGGGCAAGTATCGCGGCCAGCGGCAGAAATGGTTTGCGATGCGCTTTGAAGGAAGCGAGAGCGACATCGACCTCAAGCGCCACAAACCGCCCGAATTCGACGCTTTTCGCTGGGTCGAGGTTGACGAACTGCCGCGCCTGATCGTGCCGTTTAAGCGGCCGGTTTACGCTAAGGTCGTCGAAGCATTTCGCCATCTCGCCAAGCCCGGCTAAAATGACCTTATGACGCAAACGGTTATCATGGTTCACGGCGCGTTCTGCGCCGGGTGGGCGTTCGACCGCTATGCCAAGCTGTTCGAGGCGCACGGCGCGCGGGTGATCGTGCCGACGTTGCGCCACCACGATCTGGCGCCAGGCGTGCGAGCGCCACGCGAGCTGGGCCTCACCTCGACGCTCGACTATGCGAACGACATCGAAGCGTTGGTGCGCGGACTTCCTACGCCGCCGGTGATCGTCGGGCATTCGATGGGCGGGCTGATCGCGCAGATGGTGGCGTCGCGCGTGCCGGTGAAGGCGCTGGCGTTGCTCGCGCCATCGGCACCGTGGGGAACACTACCTACAAGCCCGTGGGAGATCATGTCAGCGCAGGGGCTCTATCTCGCCGGGCAGTTTTGGAACAAGCCGCTGTGGCCGGAGTCGTGGATTGCAGAAACGCACGCGCTCGATTTGATGCCGGCGGGCGAGCGCGAGGCGACGTTCGCGCGCTTCGTACCGGAGTCGGGACTTGCCACATTCGAGATTTTGCATTGGGCGATGGACGCGAGGCGCGCGACCTATGTCGATCCGGCGAAAGTTGCATGTCCGGTGTTGTGCGTGTCGGGCGAATTCGACCGGGTGAACCCACCGAAGACGGTCGCCTCGATCGCGCGGCGCTATCGCGGACGCGGCGAGTACTTCGAGGTCGCCGGTGCGAGCCACTGGTTGATCGGCGAGCCGGGCTGGGAGGCGACCGCCAACTTCGTGCGCGAGTGGGTCGCGAACGTGACCGCCGGCGCGGCCGCTTAGGGTCCAATGAAAAACGCCCCGGTGGAGCCGGGGCGTTTCTTCGTTTCGACTTGAATGGGCTACCAGGCGATCTTGATACCGCCGTTGCCGTCGAATTGATCGACGTCTTTGTCCATGCTTTCGCCGTAGTGGCCGCCCACGAAGAACTCGACGTTGCTCGCGAGGCGTACACCAAGGCCGGCGCTGAGGTCGAGCATTGCGGAGTCGGTATCGGTCGTGGTGGTCGCCGTGCCCACGGTGACGTTGTTCTCACCGAAACGATCGGAAAGCCCAAGCGCGGCGAACGTTCTCCACGAACCCATGTTGCCGTCCAGCCGGAGCGCGCCCTTGGCAGACCATTCGGCCGGATCGTCGGTCAAGCCCGTCAATATGCAGCTTGAGTCGCACGACATGCCGTCGTAGGCGATGCCACCGCTAAGGCCGATGCGCCATGCTTCGCTCAACGGCCAACGCATACCGGTTTCGAATGCGCCAAGGATGCCACTCGTTTCGGCCGCGGCTGGCGCCGTGAGCGGGCCGTCGAACGTCCAGTCATAGCTGCCGTATCCCAGCTGCATGGTCGCATAGACCTTGTCGTGCAGATACACGGCGTAAAGTTGAACCGCCGTGCCGTCGCCCTCGAGCTTGCCAATGCCCGCCAACGTCGTCACGTCAACCTCGGTGTTGCCAAAGCCGCCCATGATGCCGACGCGCACGTCGCCGTCGCCGGCGCGCAGGTCGGCGCCGCCAGATCCGCACGCATAGTCTTGCTCCGAGGTGAGGCCCGTGTCGGCGCCGGTCTCGCGGCTGCCCATCGTGCCCTTCGCCCAGACGCGCTTACTCTGACTGTTGTCGGAAAACGCGAGTTCTTCGCCGGCGCCGAAGCAGCTGCCCGTCATGGCTTGCCCGGCCGAGAACATGGCTGCGGCACCGAACACACCTTCGCCCACCTGCGAGCGCAGGTACCAGCTGTCGGGGCCCGCGGAAGGAACGTAGGCCAAGACGTACTGGTAACCGCCTAGAAAAATCGGAGCCGCCAATTGAAACTGCGTGCCCACGACAGGTGCCGCTACGCGAACGAGTTCAATGCCGTTGCCGGTCGTGGCTTGCGGCGCACCCGAAGGCGCAAATGGAATGATGTTCAAGAGCGTCGTGCCAGTAATCGCAGCACCGGCGTTCGTCATATTGACGAAGTCATGGGTCGTGCCGTTCACCGGCGCGCCCGCGCTGTTGAAGATCACTTCCATGTCGAAGATCGCACCAACGCCGGCCGTGTAGTTGCCGAGATAGGTCTGCGTCCCAGGCGAGTTGCCGGGCGCGATGTGGCCGTTGTTCGTTACGGCCCCAGTCACGGTCGCGCTGCCGCCGAACGTTGCGCCTGCGGCGACGAGCAGACTGTCCGACATGACGCCGTTCAACCGCATCGTGCCTTGGTTCACCGTGGTCAAACCGGTGTAGGTCGTGTTGCCGGTCACCGTGAACACGCCGGAGCCAGTCTTGGTCAGCTTTGCGGCGCCGCCGGCCTCCGACAAGTTGCCGATAAATGCGGTCGATGCGCCATTGCCGCCAGTCACAAGTGTCATACCATCGCGAATCTGCACGCCTCCCGATCCCGCCAGAGAGCCAATCGTCTCGGTGACGCCAAGCTCGATGAACAGCGAAGTGCCTGCCAGCGTTACCGCGCTGGTATCGCCGATTCCGGTGCCGTGGCGCGCAAATAGGCCGCCTGCATTCAAGTTCAGAGCGCCGGTATGCGCGTTGTTGTTGCCTTCAGTAACGAGAAGACCGGTGCCAGTCTTGGTCAAGGCACCCGAGCCAACAATGTCCATGAAAAGGAAGTCGGTGAAAGTGCTGGTATCGATGGTGCCTGCGCCCGCCATCGTAACGGTGCCGGTTTTCGCGGCAAGGACGGTACCGCCCAGTTGCAGTGTTCCGCCGTTGAACGAGATCGCCGACGCGTTGTTGCCCAGATCCGACGTCAGGTCGACCACGACAACGCCGCCGTTGAACGCGGTGCCGCCGGTGTAGGTGTTCACGCCGCCGAGGTTCAGCGTGCCGGTGCCCGTCTTCACCAACCAGCCGGCACCATCGAGGATGCCGTTCCAGTTTGCGTTCAGGCCATTCGTGTCGATCTTTACGCCGGTGGCAGCGGTCAGACCCGTCAGCGTGCCGTGGACCGTGGTGGTCAGGTCGCTGTCGATTACCTTGATCGTGCCGTTGCCTAGGTTGAATTCATAGGTGGCGCCCGCGATGTAGTTGTCCTTGAGCCGACCGTCGCCGACCTCCAGCGTTCCGCCCGTTAGGTTGAAGATGCTGTCGGTGGCCGCGGCATTGTTTGCAGCGGAGAGCCAGAGGTTCGCACCGTTCTTGATGCTGAGCGTGCCAGCCGAAAGGTTGATCGTCGAACTGGTTATGGCGCCCGCAGCCCCACCAGCGTCACGGTCGCCGTTGATCAGCTCGCCGGCGTTCACATTGACGGTGCCGCCCGAGATATTGAACACGCCGGTCGTCGTCTGACCGATATGTGCGGCGCTCCCCGACGCTTGGCGCGCAATCCCGTACAGGCCGGCGCTGGTCGCATCTCCTAGGACGCCAAGGTTTAGCGTGGCGCCGGCAGAGATGGTGTAGGTGCCGTTGCCGCTTTGGTTGCCGATGTTCATGCTGGCCGCCACGCCTGCCGAGCCGACGTTGATCGTGCCTGCCGTTTGGTTCAGCACACCGGTGCCGAAGAAGTCGCCGATGCGCAGGGCTGGGCAATCCGATCCGCACGGCGGCCCGCTGATGGTACCGGTGATGTTCAAAATGCCACCGGACATGAGCATCGTATTATTGCCAAGGCCTGTGCCGACCGCGATCGACTTGATATTCGCCGTTCCGGTGGTGAGCGTGAGTCCGCCGCCACCCGTACTGCCATCCAACAACTCACCTTGTGCCATCGTCATGTTGTTGATGGTGAACCTGCCGGTTCCCGTCTTGCCCAAAAAATTGTTCAAGGTCGGCATCACGACCGTACCACTGAACGCGGTGTTTGCGTTGTTGCCACCGAAGACGACACCACCACCGTTGACGTTCAACGTGCCCGCGCCCGCAAGCGATCCGAATGTATCAACGATTCCAACCCCCGGTATGAACGTTCCCGAGACATCGAAGCCGTCGAGCGTAACCGAGGTGCCGCCCGAGATTGTGAGCGCGATGCCGGTGCCCCAAAGGCCGCCGGTGTCGTTCGTGATGCTGCCACCCGCATTGACGTTGAGTATGCCGTTCGTGATGAGAGACAAGTTCCCGTTGTGCGTTACAGGCACGGTGACGTTGATTGTGTCACCGTTCGCAAACGTGCCCACGTTGCTGTCGTATGTTGTGTCGTCGGGCGGCGTGTAGATCGTGGCTGAGGCTGGCGAGGTGCATAATCCGGCGTAGGCTGTTGACGCGAGCAACGCGGCGATCAGCGCGCGGCGTTTGAACACCAACCTAGAGTTGCTGCTCTTGACGATTAGCGGTGCATTTTCCCTTACAGACATGATCCCCCCGGCACGATGAGGTCCCCCGACCTCTGGGAAGGAGTGGACAATTTCGGCAGGACAAAACTCCAGAAAATCTTACGGTGCGTATTGTAATATCCTGCCAATAGTGTCGGGTTTGCACCCCACTTGTGGTGCTACAGGTCAGGCCTGCCCACGCGGTTCACCGTCTGCACGCTACGGTTGGTGTGTTGACCCTGGCGAGAACGCTAGGGCAGATTCGCTTTATTGGAGAAAGCGAGGCTCTTGATGGTTAAGGCGACGGTGCGGCGTGTTTCAAAAAGGAAGGCGCCGAAAGGGGTTACGCTTCTGGTGGGGACGCGGAAGGGGGCTTGGTTTCTGCACTCGGATTCGCGTCGCAAGACGTGGCGGATGGAGGGGCCACACTTTCTGGGGCAGGTCGTGAACCACTTCGTGCGCGATACGCGGTCCGGCACGCTGTTGATGGCGGCGAAGACTGGGCATTTGGGGCCGACGATCTTTCGCTCGACGGATAAGGGGAAGACTTGGAAAGAAGCTGCGCGGCCGCCGGCGTTTGCCAAGGTTGCGTCAGGGCAAGGGCGCGCGGTCGATCACACGTTCTGGCTTTCTCAGGGACATGATGATGAGCCTGGCGTTTGGTGGGCGGGCAGCTCGCCGCCGGGTCTGTTTGTGAGCACGGACGATGGTGTGTCGTGGGACAGCGTCGAGGGGTTCAACGGGCATGCGATGTACGACAAGTGGTGTCCGCCGGACGCGGGGACGCCGGATGGGGCGCTGCTCAATCAAGTCGTCATCGATCCGCGCGATGCGAACCACATGTACATCGCGACGTCCACCGGCGGCGTGTTCGAATCTAAGGATCGCGCGCAGTCGTGGCGGCCCTTGAACAAGAACGTTGAGGCCAGCTTCTTTCCCGATCCCTATCCGGAGTACGGGCAGGATGCGCATTACATCGCGCTGTCGCCGTCGAAGCCGGATCGCGTTTGGCAGCAGAACCATTGCGGGATCTATCGGCTGGACCGGCCGAACGAGAAGTGGGAGAGGATCGGCAACGCGATGCCGAAGGCGGTCGGCGATATCGGCTTTACGATTCTGGCGCATCCGCACGATGCGGACTGTGCGTGGGTGTTTCCGATGGACGGCACGACCGTTTGGCCGCGCACGAGTCCCGAGGGCAAGCCTGCCGCCTATCGCACGCGCGATGCGGGCAAAAGCTGGGAGCGGCAGGATAAGGGATTTCCGAAGAAACAGGGCTGGTTCACGGTGAAGCGTCAGGCGTTCTGCCGCGACGATATGAAGGCCGTGGGGCTTTATCTAGGGACCACAGGTGGCGAGGTGTGGGCGAGCGCGAACGAAGGCGGACGCTGGACGCCGATCGCGCGGCACTTGCCGGAAATCTACAGCGTGGTCGCGGTGGAACGGTTGTGAAGCCTGCGGTCACTGTCTTCGTGCCGCAGCAACTGCGGAACTATACGAGCGGCGCGACGCGCGTGCAGGTCGCGGGCGCGACGGTCGATGAGGCGCTGAACGATTTGGACAAGCGCTATCCCGGCATCCGCTTCCGCGTGATCGACGAGCAAGGGCGTATTCGCCAGCACATGCGCATTTTTGTCGATGGAGAGCGAGTGCTGACAGTCGGCGCCGATGTCAGCCAGCATGGCGAAGTCCATATCTTTGGTGCATTGAGCGGCGGCTGAGTACCGGTGTGAAGCATGGGTTTGCCGATCAACGCGGCGCCACATTGAGGAATGCGATGTTTCGATACGAACGTAAGCGCGAGAAGCTCGCGAGCCGGGCAGTATTTTTTGGGCGCGTCATCTACTCGCTGGCGGTCGGGTCGCTGTTTGTCGGTATTTCTCTGGCGCTTGGAGTGCTTGGCTATATGGCGTTCGCAGGCCTTGGGCCAGTAGATGCATTTCTAAACGCTTCGATGATTTTGGGAGGGATGGGGCCGGTGGCACCTCTGGAGAGCGACGCCGCGAAAATATTTGCAGCGTTCTATGCGCTTTACTCAGGGCTTTTGCTGATTGCGGTTACCGGCATCGTGTTGGCGCCTGTGTTGCATCGCGTGCTGCATGCGATTCACGCCGACGAGCGGGACTAGAACCAAACGAAAAAGCGCAGGTGGTTTCCCACCTGCGCCTTCGAACTTGTCGTTCGTGAGCCGCTTATTTGCGGGTCATGAACCAGTAGCCAGCGCCAGCGGCGGCTGCGAGGGCTGCAACGATCGCTGCGATCGTGCCACCGCCCATGCCACCTTCAGAAGCAGGCGTCGCGGCGTCGGCAACAGCGCCGGCTGCGTCGGTTGCCGCATCTGTGGCCGCGGTCGCGGCGTCGGTGGCTGCATCCGTCGTCGCCGTGGCGGCGTCGGTCACCGCACCGGCGGCAGCGTCGGCTGCACCAGCGGCGGCGTCAGCCGCGCCAGCGGCCGCGTCAGTTGCTGCACCGGCTGCGTCTGTTGCTGCACCGGCGGCCGCACCAGCGGCGTCGGTTGCTGC
>CAZJOM010000019.1:0-3344 GCA_964547645.1 uncultured Flavobacteriaceae bacterium | reverse complement strand
CCGGCGGCCGCACCAGCGGCGTCGGTTGCTGCACCAGCCGCGGCATCAGCCGCACCGGCTGCCGTGTTGGCGGCGCCAGCGGCGGCGTCGGTCGCCGCGCCAGCGGCTTTATCGACGGCAGTCGCTGCGCCAGTCGCTGCGTCTTTGACGGCGGTGGCGGCTTTCGCCGCCGCGTCGGTCGCTGGCGTCGCAGCAGGAGCGGCTGGCGCCGCTGGCGCTGCGGCAGGCGCAGCCGCCGGAGCGGCAGCAGGAGCCGCCGCCGGATCGGCCGAGGCCGGCATCGCGGCGATCAGAGCGAGAGAGGAAACTAAAGCGAATTTGGAAATGGTGGACATTTGACTCGAGGTCCTTTGTTGGATCGACCACTGATAAACATAAAGCGGGTGCTCGTGGATGGCACTGCGCTCGTATGCCGCTCTGGCGCCTGCCGCGCACCGTTGACGGGCGCGCGAGGGGCCAGCGCAGCACAACTTCTGAGCAAGAATTCAGGCTTTGCGATTCATGAGCCAATACGCACCGCCGCCGAGGACGACGACACCGCCAATGATCGCAGCAATCAGGCCGCCGCTCATCCCGCTGCCTTCGGCGGGCGCATCGGCGGAAGCGGTTGCATCGTTCGCGGTTGCGTCGGTGGCTGCCGTGTCGGTCGCGGTGGGCTCTGCAGGGGCTGCTGCCGGGTCTGCGGGCGCTGCTGCATCAGCCGGCGGGGCCGCATCTGCTGGGGCGGCCGCTGCGGGGTCTGCCGGGGCCGCGGCTGGATCCGCGGGCGCCGCCGCGGGATCGGCCGGTGCTGCTGCCGGATCCGTTGCGGGTGCCGGCTCCGGCGGGGCCATGTTGGCGGAGACCGGGAGCGCCGAGATCAGTGCAAGTGAGGCGACGAGACTGAATCTGGTGAGCGTGGACATTCGAGGTTCCTTGGTTGGATCGACCACTTGGGGAACCTTAGTGCGAATATCGGCGGCTTTGAACCGCAGCATGCATGACGCTTATTTCATGTCCCACGACAGCGGCACAAAATTGGGCGCCGGCGCGGGGGTAGAGTTTGGGCTGCGGCGCTACGCCGCCCGTACCTTGTTCAAGCCCAAGACGATGCGTGGGTAGGCAGGCTCGTCGACCCTTAGCTCACTCAGCGCGCGGTCTGACTGATTGCCACCAACGCCAATAGACCGGCAGCAATCACGGCCTCGAGTTCGAAGCGGATTCTCGGGTGGACGACTACGCCGCCTGTGGCTTCGTCCAGCGCCAGGAGATGAAGTTGAACAGGGCGCCCGAGGTCCATTTCAGCACAGGCGAGTCGGGGTTCATGCCGATCGCCTTGCCGACCATACCGATAGCGCTGTCGATGTGCGGGCGCTTGTAGAGCAGCATCATCGAAGACTGATAGGCGGCGTTGCAGGCCTTGCGGTCGTAGGGCGCGCCTTCGGGGAAGTTCGCGCTGTAGTAAGCGGAGGCGAGTTCATCGTCCGTCGATTCCGAGATGCGCGTCGCAGCGATGTAGAGGCGGCGCCAGAAGCCGGGCTTCCTCTCGGGCTGCACGTCCATCAGTTTGTGGAACAGGCGATAGTGCGCGAACTCGTCAGCGGCGATGAGCCCTGCGATCTGCTTCAGCACAGGTTCGGTCGAGGCATCGCGCAGCGCTGTGTAGCTTGACGACGTTCCGCATTCGACGACACAGCGCGCAATCAGTTCGCCCACCCGGCTGCCGCGGACGGAACCGTCGGCGTGGATGAAATGTTCCGGGCGATAGACCTTGCGAAAGCGGGCGAAGGCCTGTTCGAAATTATAGGTCGGATCGGCCATCTCGGCCCACTTGGCCAAGGCGGAGCCGTGCTGGACTTCTTCTGTACCCCAACGATCGAGATGTTTCATCATCTCGGGCTCGTTCTTGAACACGGCTCGCAGGTATTCGACGTAGTCGGTCGCGTTGTATTCGACGAGCGCAGCCGCCTTCACGAGGCGCACCAATTCCGGTTGCAGCTTCGTGCGGTCGAACTTTTCCCAAGCGATCGTGTCGAGTGTCCAATGGTCGCGCATCGGCGGCCGCTCCCAATTCCAAATACCATTCAGCCGCGGTGGTTTTGTTGCGGCCCTTGATTGTGCGGGACCATATCAAACGGACGCCTGCCCTCCAATGGGGCAGCGATCACGCCGCAGGCGATTTCGGCCGAGAAATCCGAGCTGTTTTTAGCCGAGCGCCGCGCGGAGCTGGCGCAGGTTGTTCAGCGTCTCTTCCGCACGCTCGCGCGCGGCCGGCTCTTTCGCATCCGCCATGTCTTCTTCCGCATTCTTGATGCGCAGATCGAGCGCGGCGGCGTCGAGTTCGGCCAGCGGCATCGCCTCTTCGGCCAGAACCGTCAGGCCCTGGAGCGTGACTTCGGCAAAGCCGCCGCGGACGAAGAATTTTTCGGCGCCCTTGCCGACCGAGACGATCGAGAGCACGCCAGGCTTCAGCGTCGTCATCACGGGGGCATGGCCTGCGAACACGCCGAAGTCACCCTCGGAGCCCGGCACGTCAACTTGGTCGACGTCAGCCGAGATCAGGTGACGTTCGGGGGAGACGAGGTCGAAGTGAAGCTTGGCCATGAGTTACTCGGTTTTCGTGGTTCGGTCGTCGGGGATCGGGTGTTCGAAAACCGAACCCCGAATCCCGATACCCGATTAAGCGGCTTCCGCCGCCAGACGTTCGGCTTTCTTCACTGCTTCTTCGATCGTGCCGACCATGAGGAACGCTTGTTCCGGCAGGTGGTCGTAGTCGCCGCGGCAGAGGCCGTCGAAGCCCTTCACGGTGTCGGCGATGTCGACGAAGACGCCGGGCGTGTTCGTGAAGATTTCGGCGACGTGGAACGGCTGCGACAGGAAGCGTTCGATCTTGCGGGCGCGGGCGACGAGCAGTTTGTCGTCTTCCGACAGTTCGTCCATGCCCAGAATGGCGATGATGTCCTGCAGCGACTTGTACTTCTGCAGAATTCTCTGCACTTCGCGGGCGACGCGGTAGTGGTCTTCACCGACCGTGCGCGGGTCCAAGATGCGCGAGGTGGAGTCGAGCGGGTCGACGGCCGGGTAGATGCCCTTTTCCGAGATCGCGCGGTTGAGCACGGTCGTCGCGTCCAAGTGCGCGAACGAGGTGGCCGGCGCGGGGTCGGTCAAGTCGTCGGCCGGCACGTAAATCGCCTGCACCGAGGTGATCGAACCTTTGTTCGTCGTGGTGATGCGTTCTTGCAGCGCGCCCATGTCGGTGGCGAGCGTCGGCTGGTAACCGACCGCCGACGGGATGCGGCCCAAGAGCGCGGACACTTCCGAGCCCGCTTGCGTGAAGCGGAAGATGTTGTCGACGAAGAAGAGCA
>CAZJOM010000018.1:2391-54134 GCA_964547645.1 uncultured Flavobacteriaceae bacterium | reverse complement strand
CGATGCCCGCGCCGATGAGCGCGTTGCGGGCGGCTTGCTTACCGCTGGAGGTGTTCGTCAATGCGCCGATCGCGGCGCCGCCGAGCGCACCGAAGATTGCGCCGCGGGTCGCATGGCTCGTCTTTTGTTCGCCGGTATACGGGTCTTGGGTTTGGCACGCGCTGACCAACAACGCGGCGCAGGCTGCTAAAGCAATCGCTATACGCATTTCATTCGTCCTCTTCTTTGAAGGCCCCACGTGATCTCGCATGGCTCAGCAATGGCGGCGTGATAAGCCGAAGGCCTGGTTGCAGGCAAGTCGCCGTGGACCACCTAGCGTATTTGCGCGCGGGGGAAAGCGTTTTTTGCATTTTTCTTGACGGCCGTCGCAGAGCGCCGTCTTTTCGCGACGGCGAAATTTCAGGCTCAATCAGACATTGCACAAGGAATGATCGGTCATGCAGCTTTTCGATCTCAGCGGGAAAATTGCGATTATCACGGGTTCTACGAAAGGGATCGGCGAGGCGATCGCTCATCGGATGGCCGAACACGGCGCGAAGGTCGTCGTGTCGAGCCGGAAGGCCGACGTATGCGACAAAGTGACGGCCGACATCAACCAGAAGTGGGGCAAGGGCAAGGAAGTGGCATATGCAGTGCCCTGCAACATCAACGCCCGCGAACAGTTGGAGCAGCTCGTCGCCAAGACCCGAGCGAAGTGGGGGCGGATCGACGTGTTGGTCTGCAACGCGGCGATCAATCCGGTGTTCGGGTCGATGTCGCAGATCCCTGATGAGGCCTTCGACAAGATCATGGGCGCGAACGTCAAGGCCAACCATCAGTTGTGTACAATGGTGATACCCGAAATGGTTGAGCGCAAGGACGGCTCAATCATCATCGTGTCCTCGATCGGCGGCTTGCGCGGCTCGCCTGTGCTGGGTGCCTACTGCATCTCGAAGGCGGCGGACTTTCAGCTGGCCCGCAATATTGCGGTCGAGTACGGGGTCCATAACGTCCGGGCGAACTGCATCGCGCCGGGGCTGATCAAGACCGACTTCGCAAAGGCGCTGTGGGACAATCCGGCGATCCTGGAACGATCCACGGCCGGCGCGCCCCTCAAACGAATCGGCGAGTCGGACGAGATCGCGGGCGCGGCAGTGTTCCTCGCCTCCAAGGCTGCGGCGTTTATGACCGGGCAAGCCATGGTTATCGACGGCGGCGCGACGATTGCCTGAAACACCAGTTTGAATTGGGGGCCTCCGGCGGGGGGCCCCAAAATTAAGGCTTTCCATTCATGGGGGGTTCATTGAAAAGTGCGCTCCATGGTTCGAGAGACCAAAGTTAGACGTCGATGAGGACTGGCATGGGGACGACCGCTGAAGCACAGCGGGCCGAGTTCACGCTTACCGGCAATAAGATGCTTGCACCGCTCGATCGCGCGGCAATCGCCAAGCTCGAGGGGCAGTGTGCGTGGAAGGTCGTGCATGCGAATGAGCCGATCGTCAGCCGCGATTCGGACTCGCGCGACGTGTTCTTCGTGGTCAAAGGCCGCTGCCGGATCGTGAACTTCTCGCCTTCTGGCCGCGAGGTTGCCTATGCGATCGCGGGGCCGGGCGAGTATTTCGGCGAGATGGCGGCGATCGACGGGCTGCCGCGCTCGGCCACGGTGGTCGCGCTCGAAGACTGCATCCTGGGTTCGGTGACGCCGCAGACGTTCCGCGATTTGATCGAGCAGTATCCGAAGGTCGGGCTCGTGATTATGGAGAAGCTCGTGCGGATCGTGCGCACGAGTGACGACCGGATCATGGACCTCGCCACGCTGTCCGCTTATCAGCGGGTCTATTCGGAACTTCTGAAGCTGATCAAACCCGACCCCGTGCGGCAGGGTTCGTGGCTGATCTATCCGCTACCGACCCAGGCGCAGATCGCGGCACAGGCTTCGACCACGCGCGAGACGGTGGCGCGGGTGCTGTCGCATCTGTCGAGCGACGGGATCGCAGAGCGCAAGTCGAAGACGCTCTATGTGCGCCAGGTCGAGCGGCTGAAGCAGCTGTGCGATAAGATTCCCTCGCACGTGCGGCCGGACGGGCAGAGCTGAGCGCGCGCGATGTGCGTGCTCGAAGACAACGACTGCCATCCCGATCTTGAGATTGTCACGGTTCGCCCGACCGAGCCGGTGATGACGTTGCAGCGCTTGCCCTACTTCGTGGGCGTGTCGGGCGCGAGCGGCGCGAAAAATCTTTCGATGAATCTGGTCGTGATCCCCGCCGGCGGCGCGGCGGAGCCGCATTATCACCGCGGGTATGAGACCGCGATCTACATTCTCAAAGGCCGGGTCGAGACGCGCTATGGCGCAGGGCTGGCGAAAGCGGTCGTGCATGAGGCCGGCGACTTTCTTTTCATCCCGGCGGGACTGCCGCATCAGCCGGTGAATTTGAGCACGACGGAGACGGCGCTGGCAATTGTGGCGCGCAACGATCCGGGCGAGCGCGAGACGGTGGTGCCGTACGATCCGAAGGCCGCGCGCTGACATTTTGCGACCCGGATTCCGACACCCTCACAACGAGTGCAAGGCAGTTCGATCAACGGGAGTAGTTGACGCGTATATAACCGTATGGTTATATAACTCACCTCACTCTTGATGGAAGGATCGAGCACCAATGACGAACCGCACGACGGTGGGCCGTAAGTCCGAGCGTGAACTGGTTGTTTCGCGCACATTTGATGCGCCGGTCAGTGTGGTGTTTGAGGCGTGGACCAACCCTAAGCTCTTCATGCGCTGGTGGATTCCAAAATCGATGGGCATGACCGTCGTCTCGTGCGAAATGGACGTTCGCACCGGTGGGGGCTATCGGCTTGAGATCAGCCACCCGGCGTCCGAGCAGCCCCTGGCGTTCTTCGGCAAGTACCTCGAAGTCATTCCGAATGCGCGGATTGTTTGGACCAATGAGGAGAGCGACGGTGGCGCCACGACCACGGTGACGTTCGAAGAAAAAGCCGGCAAGACCGAGGTCACGCTGTGCGAGCACTATCCGACGAAGGAAGCCGCGGACGAAGCGCTTGAAGGTTCGGCCGCCGCGCTGCCGGAACAGTTCGCGGCACTGGATGAGATTCTTGTCCCCCTGGGCGCGGGCGGGGGACAGTCATGACGGTCGCGCCGTCCCACCTCGATCTGACGTTCGCGGCGTTGGCGGACCCAACGCGGCGGGCCATTCTGGCGCGCTTGGCGACCGGCGAACTATCGGTCATGGAGCTGGCCGAGCCGTTTGCGATGAGCCAGCCGGCGATCTCCAAGCACTTGAAGGTGCTTGAGCGCGCGCGGTTGGTATCGCGCGGTCGCGATGCGCAACGCCGGCCCGTTGCGCTTGAGGCCAAGCCGCTGGCCGAGGCGAGCGCGTGGCTCGACAAGTATCAGCGGATGTGGGAGGCACGGTTCGAGAGCCTGGATGCCGTCCTGGGCGAGATGACGGCCGCAAAGAAAAAGCGGCGGGCCGGCGCGAAGGGAAAGCGGAAGTGAGCTTTGAGATTACCGTTTTGGCTGTGGCGACGTTTTGGGGTTTCGTTCAACTGATCGCGGCGGCGCAGGCGTCGAATTTTCAGTACGGCCTCAGGTGGGCGGCGAGCCCGCGTGACGAGGAGATGCCCCCGCTCGCGCCGATCCCCGGCCGGATCAACCGCAACTTCCGCAACTACATGGAGACGTTTCCGTTCTTCGTGACGGCTGTGCTCATCGGCGAGATTGCGGGCGTTCATAACGCGATGACGCATTGGGGCGCGATCGCCTATCTCGGCGGACGCATTGCCTTCACGGCGCTCTACATCGCCGGGATTCCGCTCGTCCGGTCACTGTTCTGGAACGTCGCCGCCTTCGGCATGCTCGCGGTCTTGGCGGCACCGTTGTTCGCGTGATGAGGCGCGGGGCCGGCCGAGCTTGACCTAGATCATTTCGGTTCGCGCTGATGTCGCCGATGGTGTTGGCATGATGAGAGCATTCGCGGCTTTTGCATTCGCGATCACGTTGGCCGGTTGCGAGACCCCGGTGGCCATGGGTGGTCCGCCGCTGGGCGATGTGGCGCGTGGCCGTGCGTTCGCCGAAAAGAACTGCAGCGGGTGTCATGCCGTCGGCGAGACGGGTGCGAGCCCCTATGCGCCGGCGCCGCCGTTACGCACCATTCACACGAAGTATGACGTTGAAGGTCTGGCAGAGGCGTTTGCCGAGGGCATACTCGTTGGACACAAGGGCGAAAAGCAGATGCCCGAATTCGTGCTGACGCCGGCGGAGATCGACGATCTCTTGGCTTATCTCGACTCATTCGAATGAAGGCCGATGCAGCCGCGTCTCAGCGCGACGCGTCGGCCATCGCTTGCTTGCCGGCGTTGGGAAGGCGGGCCTCCCGGCCTTCGAACGCGGCGCGCATGTAGGTGACGACTTCCCAAATCTGGAAGTCCTTCATTTGCCCCTTGAACGCCGGCATGGGGGAGTTGAACTGAGCACCGCCCTCCGCGATCGACCAGAACAGGAAGTCATCTTTGATTTCGGGCGCCGACAGCGACCACGCAAGATCAGCTGGCCGCATGGCAAGCCCTCGCGATGCGGCGCCATTGCCGAAACCCAGCAGGCCGTGGCACGACGCGCAGTTCGCATTGTAGAGGTCTGCGCCGCGGATGACGTTCGGCACATTCGTCTGCAGCGGATTCGCCATGCCGCGATAGGGTGCGGGAAGTCCTTTCGCATAGAATTGCGCGCGTGCCGGAACTTTCACGGTGGCCGGCTGAGTAGCCGCAGGCGCGGACGGTTCGGCACTTGCCGCGGTGAGCAAGCCCAACGTTGTTGCGACGGCAATCGTAAGAAGCCTCATGGTCCACCCCTTCGTCGAGTCCGGCAGGCGTATGACGGGGCGGCGGCTGGACCTATCGAGCCGCCCCTTGACCTTGCAGGAGATGCGAACGTTATCGGGCGGCTGCGCGCCCGGTCAAGAGCGCAAGCGGGCTACGCCTTTGGCAGCGCAACGCTACCTCCGCTCGCCGCCGCCACTCAACCTTCGCTAAGCCGCGCGTAGGTCGCGCGGATGCGGTCGCGAACCGTCTGCGGCTGTTCATCCACGGCACTGGCCAGGTTGCGGAGTTCGCGACGCAGTCCGTGAATTTGGTCGAGCAACGAGAGCACGAGCGGAACGGTTTCGTCGTCGAAGTCGAGAGCATGTTCGAGTTCGTTGAGCAGGCGTACCCGCGCAACGTCCACTTCTTGGAAGAAGGCGGCGCCCTCGCGCCGTTCCGGCTTGACCCAACCCAGCCTGATCCACTTGTGCAGGCGGGGTAACGATAGGTCGCGAATTTCGATAACGAGTTGCTGTTCGCTCACGATCATGGCTGCGGGCTCCGCGGATCGTAGGCGTGTTTCTCACGCCAGGTTTGCATGAAGGACGAAAGCTCTTCGTCGATGACCTTCGGCAGTACGATCTTCAGGCGGATCAAGTGATCGCCCGCCACGCCCCCCTTGCCTTTGATCCCTTTGCCTTTGAGGCGCAAGCTTTGTCCGCTCGACGCGCCTTTCGGAATGGCGACCATGACGCGGCCGGAGATTGTAGGTGCTTCGACCTTGCCGCCGAGGACCGCCTCGTCGAGACCGATCACGAGTTCGGAGACGATATCGTCGCCTCTGCGTTCGAAGTGGGGATGCGGTCGGATGTGGATTTCAATTAGGGCGTCGCCCGGTGGTGCGTCGGCAGGACCGGGATGGCCCAGCCCCTTTAGCCGAAGTGTCTGCCCGTCGGTCACGCCTTCGGGGATCGTGACGCCCAACTGCTTGCCGTCCGGCATGGTGATGCGCTGCTGGCCGCCTGTGGCCGCGGTCAAGAAGTCAACTTCAAGGCGGTAATGGACGTGCTGGCCGCGCGGCGAGCCTCCGGCGCCGCCACCGAAGAAGTCGCCGAAGAGGTCGGAGAACCCTCCAAGGTCGGCGAAGCCGCGCGCCGATTGATACTGGCGCGCGCCGCCTTCATCCGCATAGTCGCGATAGTAGCGTTGTTGCGGACGCTCCTGACCGGATTCGTCGATTTCGCCCTTGTCGAACTTCGCGCGCTTTTCCGCGTCGCCGACGATGTCGTAGGCGGCGGCGACGTCCTTGAAACGGTCGGCGGCCTTCTTGTCGCCCGGGTGCAAGTCGGGATGCAGCTGTTTGACGAGCTTGCGGTAGGCTTTCTTGATGTCGTCGGCGGACGCCGTTTTGGCGACGCCGAGCACGGCGTAGGGATCTTTGGCCACGGGTCGGGTGCCTCGCGGTGAGTGTCTTGAGAAATAGTGGTATTCCTGGCCATTGACCGCAAGGGCTGCGGCACACGACCTTTCAGGCCGAAAGGGTGGAATGGGAAAATGACGAAACACCGAGTCTACAGCATGAGCTTCGCCAGCGTTTATCCCCTCTATATCGCCAAGGCAGAGAAGAAGGGGCGGACCAAAGCCGAGGTGGACACGGTCATTCGCTGGCTGACTGGGTACACGCAGAAGGGGCTCGAGGCGCAGTGTGCGAAGAAAACCGACTTCGAGACGTTCTTTGCGAAGGCGCCCAAGCTCAATCCCGCGCGTGCGCTGATCACGGGTGTGGTTTGCGGCGTTCGTGTCGAGGAGATCAAGGAGCCGACGATGCGGGAGATCAGGTACCTGGACAAGCTGGTCGACGAGTTGGCGAAGGGGAAGGCGATGGAGAAGATTTTGCGTGTCGAATCCCGCAAGGCGAGCGGAACGCCCGCGACCCCAAAGTAGAGAACTAGCTTAGCAGATAGCTGATATTCGTTTCGAGTTTGGCGACGTCTGCCTGCCAGTCGCCGTAGGTTTCCCAGGAGGCTGCACCGATGCGGCGTTGGTTTTGGCGGCACCACGCGTGGATAGCGTCGTGCGCGGCGGGTAGGTGATCGTAGGGGCCGACGTGGCATGTTGATGCGACGATGCCCGCCGGCGTTGCCACGCAGCGGACGTTGCCTTGTGGCTCGAAGGGTGCGTCGACCTGCACGCCGAAGTCGACGTCCATCGGCGCTTCACGACCCTCGCCATGATGATAGAGGAAGAGATTGTGGCCGGGCGTCAGCGCGGGGTTGGCCTTGAGGAATGTCCACACCTGATCGAGGGCGGGCTTCCACACATGCGCGATGCCGGCTATGCGCGCGCGTACGCGGACGGCAGCAATGAGCTCCGGCTTCACGACCGCGGTTTGAACGATGTGGGTCATGGCGCTCCCAGACGTGCTCCCGAAACTTCGGATATTCGAGCGGCACGTTAGCGGTTAGGGTGGGGGCGATAGCTATTCGAGGAAAGGCTGCCATGCAACTCAAAGACAAAATCATCGTCGTCACCGGTGCGGCGAGTGGGATCGGGCGGGCGATGGCGCAGCGGTTTCATCGCGAGAGGGCGAAGCTTGTCGTTTGCTCGGATTTGAACGGGGCGGGCGCTCGCGCGGTTGCGGCGGAGGTTAAGGGCGTTGCGTTCGAGACCAATGTCGCGAAGGAAGGCGACATTCAGCATCTGATCGAGGCGGTCGAGCGCGACCATGGACCGATCGACCTTTTCTGTTCGAATGCGGGGATTGGCGTGCCGGGCGGGGCGGAGGCTTCGAACGAGGCTTGGGATCGCATTTGGGGCATCAACGTGATGGCGCATGTGTGGGCGGCGCGGCATCTGGTTCCACGGATGATTGCGCGCGGCGGCGGGTATCTGCTCAACACGGCGTCGGCGGCGGGATTGCTGTCGCAGATCGGGTCTGCGCCCTACGCGGTGACGAAGCACGCGGCGGTTGGTTTGGCGGAGTGGCTCTCCATCACGCATGGCGATCAGGGGATCAAGGTCTCCGTATTGTGTCCCCAGGCCGTGCGCACGGCGATGACGGCGGGCAATCCCGATGGCGTTGCGAGCATTGACGGGATGATGGAGCCGGATGCGGTCGCCGATGCCTGCGTGCGCGCCATTGAGGCGGAGGAGTTTCTGATCCTGCCGCATCCGGAGGTGTTGGAGTACATGCGGCGCAAGACTGCCGACTATGGGCGGTGGATCGGGGGAATGCGGAAGTTGAATCGGAAGTATCGAGGGTAACCCGCCCTACTCCGCCACGCAGTACCGTTCGTCACCCGTGCGCTTGATTGCGACAGTGCAGGCGGGCTGAACGAATTTGTAGGCGTGCGACTCGAACCATTGGAGGCGGTCTTGGAGCTCTTCCTTTGGTGGTGTCGCCGCATCTGGCGTCGGGAACCACGTTGGCGGTGCGAACGTGCTGCAGTCCTCGGCTTTGGCGATCAATGGTGCTTTGCAAGTTAGAGCCTGCAGCGCGGCGAAGCGCGTTGCAGCGTTGCGCAGGCCGCGGGCGGTGCGTTCGATGTGATTTGAGGGTGTGGTTCCGCTTTCGCGCGGCGGTGTTTCGCCAATCGCCACGATCGCCACGCCAAGTTGGTAAGACCAACGCTCCGCCTCGATCGCCATCGTCCACTCATCGTCGAGTTCGGCGCCGACGCTCATGGGTGGGCGGGCGATAAATTCGGCGTAGTCCTTCGGCGGCCATGTGCCGGCTGCGGCGCGAGGATCGGTGGGTTTTGCGGGCGAACACGCCGTCAGCAACAGAAACGCGATGACGAGCGCTGACTTCATGCGCGCACCGGACGGCCGAAACGGCGCGCTGAGCGGGCCCTGGCTTTGGCAGCTTCGACCGTGCGGTCGCGTGTTGGAGCTTCGGTCACCAGCGCGTCGACGAGGCGGCGGGCGACCGCGAAGACCTCCTCCACGGCGCCGTCGAAGGCTTCGGCGTTGGCCTTCGACGGCGCGTTGAAGCCAGAGAGTTTGCGCACGAATTGGAGCGAGGCCGCGCGCACCTCTTCATCGGTGGCGGGCGGGTCGAAGTTAAAGAGCGTTTTGATGTTGCGGCACATGCGGACCTCTCAAAGTGGTCGAGCGTACTATAAGCCGGCGCTCCGGTCTCGTCAGGCCGGTTCCCGCCGATCAGGCTTTGGCGAGCCAGGTTGCGCATTCTTGGCCGAGTTCTTTCAAGGCGCGCGCCTCGTAAGCTTCGACGTCGGCTTTGGTGAGCTTGTCGTGCCAGCGCCCGTTTACGCCTTTGTTGATGAAAACCTCGGCGCCGGCGTCCCAGAATGCGCCGCCTAGGGGAACGCTTTTGGTCGCGTTCTTCTTCATCCAGTCGAACGAGCAGTATTCGAGGATCTTCGGCCAGTTGGCTTCATCGACCTTGATATCGAGGAACTTCGCCATCGCGCGCATTTGGCCCGGAAGGTCGCGTTTCAGATCGGCGAAGTGGACGAACATCAGATTCGGCAAGCCGCGGATCGCCCACCATGTGCGGACGTTTTCCCAAAACGGCCAGAACGGATGACCGTCGCGCGCCAGCCAGTCGAGAAAATACTGGCGAATGTCGGCGGGCGGTTTCTCGATCGGCGGCCCGACCCTGCCCGGCGTGTCGTTCAGCGCTTGATACCAAAGTGCGTTCGCATTGGCGTGATGATTGTACATGCTCCAAACGACATCGCGCCCGTCGCGACCGATGTAGATGTACTTCGCACGTGGGCTGTAAACGAGTGCGTCGACCGGCAGATGGGTTTTCAGAAAGCGGCGGTGCGTCTGCGCCTCAACCAAGGGGAGCTTTACGTCCTTTGGCGGCACACGCAGATCGAGCCAGGGCGACATTTCGGCGACAGAGAGATCGGGGTTGGGACCGAACATCATTTGCGCCAGCATCTGTTGCATCCAGGTCGTGCCGGACTTCGCATAGGTGGAAACGATGATGTCATCGTCACGAAATTTCAGGTCGTTCCAAATTGTCGAGTCGAAATGATGGTTGCGGAACTCGCGAGTCTTTTTTGGATAGACCGTCATAGGTGGCTCCTTATGGCGATAGCGCCGGATTGTTACCTTCTCTGCCAGCGGCGAGCCAGCGGTTCAGTGCCGGGTCCAGTTCCTCCCGGGCGCGGGTGCGGTAGAGGGCGATGTCCTCTTCGCTCAAGACGTCGCGCCAGCGTTCGTTCCTGCCAGCGTAGATGAAGTCGTTGGCACCCGCAGCCCAGGCGGCTTTGGCGAACGGCATGAGCGCGTCGCCGTCACGACGCATTTGTTCGAAGGTCGCGGCGTGAACCAGCTGCGGCCACAAGGCGGGCGGCGTTTCTATGTTGAGGAACTTCGCGATGCGGCGCATTTCCGCGTCGAGATCGGCGATCAGGTCGTTGTAGTGGACCATCAGCACGTTCGGTTGGCGACGGGCGGCCCAGTAGGTGCGCTCGGTGTCGAAGAAGGCGGCGGCGGAAACGTCGCTCACCCTGCCCTCGCCGTTCAGGCCCATCCAATCGCGGAAGAACTCGCGCGGATTTTCAGCCGGACGCGGATAGGCGCGCGCGATCGTTTCGTCGGCCATGCCCGCGCGGTCGAGCAGCTCCATACGTTTGTACTTCGTTTGATGATTGTGCCACGACATCATTGTGTCGAGACCGTCGCGGGCGACGTGGATGTACTTGACCTCCGCGTGATGCGGCAGCGCGTCGAACGGCAGATGGCTTTTGAGGTAGCGGCGGTGGCTCTGCGCTTCGATCCGGCTTTGCGTTTCTTCCGGCACGCCCAAGAAGCGCTCGTCGATCCAGGGCGAGAGCGCCATCGGCTTCGGTTCGGGCGACTGAAAGATCAGTAGACTGACGATGCGTTGCGTCCAGGTCGTGCCGCATTTCGGGTAAGTCGCGATGACGACGTCGCCGAGCCGCGGGCGGTAGGCATCCCAAAGGCGGCTATCCATGTGCCAGGTGCGGACGATGCGAGGCATTCTAGCTCCAGGCTTGCAGCACGGAGCGTGCAACCGCGCGGTGGAATTGGGCGAGTTCGGCGGAGGACAGTGTCGCGCGTTCAATGAGAAGCGCGAGCGCGATTCTGGCACCATTCTTATGGGTGGCGATACCTGCGTCGTTAAACGCGAACGTGGCACCGTCGATCGAACGGCTGTCGCCTGAGCGGTGCGCGAAGGTCCAGCCGGGCAACATCCCGCCCTTCAGTCGATCGTCGCCGATCTTCGTCCGGCGCAGAAGATCGGTGACCAGCGCGACGAAGCGCGGTTGGATGAGGTGACCGCTCATCATTTTAACGATCAACGTCGCGATCGCGCGCGGGCTTGCGGTGTCGCGCGGGTCGACGAGGTAGCGCTCGAGCGCGCCCTTCTGCACCAACGCTGCGGTATCACGGGCGAGTTCATTCTCGGTGCGGTCGATGCGTAGTCCTTCGATGTCGAACTTCTTGATTGCAGCTTGAATGCCGGAGGGGCCGGCCGCGCGTTTGAGCAACGCATCGGTTGCCGTATTGTCGCCGTTCAACAGCATATGTTCGATCAGCTGGCGAGCGGTGAACAGCGTCGGGCGGCGGCGCAGGCGGTCCGCAATCGGCGAGCGGCCCGGGGCGATGTCCGCTGCCCGTAAGTTCACGCGCGCGTCGAGCCGTGCGGCACCGTCTTGGACGAGCTGCAGATAGGCGACGGCAATCGGGAGCTTGTTCAGGCTCTCCATCGGGAAGAGCTCGCCACCACGCACGAACGCGGTTCGGCCTTTCGTGATGTCGACGGCGGCAAAGCCGACCTTCGCGAGACCGGCTTCACCGGCAAGCGCGGCGATCTTCGCCTCGAGCGCGACGTCGGGGGCGCCGAGGCTCGCCACATCCTGCGCAACCGCACCCAGCGGGTCGGTCGCGCGCGCCAGCGGGCTCAGCGCGAGCGCGGCTGTGCCGAGGAGGATCGTTCGCCTGGAGAGGGAAAGAGGCACGGAGCTGTTCTTCATTGCGCGCGCACCATAGCGGGCGCGCGCGGGGAATTCAGTGACGGAATAACGAGGCCGCGAGTTTGGGAGAGAAGTATCTCACGCGAAGACGCGAAGACGCGAAGGAAGGCGCGCCAGCGCCGATCACTTTTTCGCGTTTTTCTTCGCGACTTCGCACCTTCGCGTGAGAAATTCCTATCGCGCCAGCGCGCGCTCGGGCGGGGTGTATTCGCGTTTTTGGAAGTCGGCGACGGCTTGGTAGGTGAGCGCGCCGCGGTGGATGTTTAGACCGGCTAGGAGATGGGGGTTGTCTTTGCAAGCCCTCGCGTAGCCCTTGTCGGCGAGCGCCAGCGTGAAGGGGAGCGTGGCGTTGTTCAGGGCGAAGGTTGAGGTTCTGGCCACGGCGCCGGGCATGTTGGCGACGCAGTAGTGCACGACGTCGTGCACGCGGTAGGTCGGCTGTGCGTGAGTCGTCGGCTTCGACGTTTCGGCGCAGCCGCCTTGATCGATGGCTACGTCGACGAGGACGGAGCCTTTCTTCATCTTCTTGATCAGAGCTTCGGAGATCAGCTTCGGCGCGGCCGCGCCCGGGAGCAGCACGGCGCCGACGACGAGGTCGGCGGCGAGCACGGATTCTTCGATCGCGTCTACTGTGGAATAGATCGTGTTCAGCATGGCGCCGAATTGCTGATCGAGTTCGGCGAGGCGCGGCAAGCTTTTGTCGATGATGGTGACGTGCGCCTCAAGACCCATCGCCATCCGGGCCGCGTTCGCGCCAACGACACCGCCGCCGATGATCACGACCTTTGCCGCCGGCACGCCGGGCACGCCGCCGAGCAACATGCCGCGACCGCCCTGCTCCATCTCCAGGCAATGCGCGCCGGCCTGGATCGACATGCGGCCGGCGACTTCGGACATGGGAGCCAACAACGGAAGGCCGCCGCGCGCGTCGGTCACGGTTTCGTAGGCAATGCCGATGCAATCGGACTTGAGCAGGCCTTCGGTTTGTTCTGGATCGGGCGCGAGGTGGAGATAGGTGAAGAGAACTTGGCCGGCGCGGAGCATCTTGATCTCCTGCGGCTGAGGCTCTTTCACTTTCACGATCATATCGGCCTTGGCGAAGACGTCGTTCGCAGTCGGCACAATCTCGGCGCCTGCGGCTTTGTACATCTCATCGGTGAGGCCGATCGCGGCGCCGGCGGACGCTTGCACCGTGACCTTGTGGCCGTGTGTGACGAGCTCGCGTACGCTCGAGGGCGTGAGGCCGACGCGGTATTCGTGAACTTTGACTTCCTTGGGAACGCCGACGAGCATTGGATTCTCCCCTTCGCGGGCTTGAGTTCTAGCTGAGGCGGCGCAGGACCCGTTCGACGCCCGCGACCAGCCGTTCGATGTGGCTCTGTTCTGCAATGAGTGCAGGGCCTAAAGCAATCGTGTCGCCGCCCACGCGCAGCACAATATTCTCATCGAGGAAGGCGCGGCGGATCGCTTCGTGGCCGCGTTTGCCGGGCGCGCCTGGGGCGGGTTCGAGGTCGATTGCGGCTGCGGCGCCTGAATTCCTGATGTCGGCGACAAACGGTGCGCCCTTCAATTTGTGCACCGCATCCTCAAGCCACTTCTCAACTTGGAGCCCGCGCGCGAACAAGTTTTCGTCGCGATAGACATTTAAGGTCGCGAGAGCTGCCGCTGCCGCAACAGGATGTCCGGAATAGGTGTAACCGTGAAAGAGTTCGATCTGCCAGTCGTTCTTTTGTGCGAATGCGTCATAGATCGCGGTCGAGGCGATAACGCCGCCCATCGGGATGGCGCCGTTCGTGATGCCCTTGGCGAAGGTGATCATGTCGGGCTTGACCTGATAGCGCTCGGCCGCGGTCGCCGCCCCCATGCGGCCGAACATCGTGATCACTTCGTCGAAGATCAGCAGAATGCCGTGCTTGTCGCAAAGTTCGCGCAGGCGCTTGAGGTAGCCCTTCGGCGGGGGCAGCACGCCGGTCGAGCCCGCCATGGGCTCCACGATGACGGCGGCGATCGTGTCGCCGTGGAGCATGACGAGTTCTTCGAGACTGTCGGCGAAGTGGGCGCCGTAGTCGGGATCGCCTTTCGAGAACGCTTGCTTGGCGCGGTCGTAGGTCGTGGGCAAGTGATCGACGTTACCCAGCATCGCACCGAAGGCTTTGCGGTTGTTGGCGATACCGCCGACAGACATGCCGCCGAAGTTCGTGCCGTGATAGCCGCGCACGCGACCGACGAGACGGTTGCGGTGTGTCTCGCCCTTGGCGCGCCAATAGCTGAGCGCAATCTTTAGCGCGGTGTCGGCGGCTTCGGAGCCCGAGTTGCAGAAGAAGACGTGATCGAGGCCGGAGGGCGCGAGCGCGGTGAGGCGACCGGCGAGTTCGACGACTTTCGGGTGCGCGAACTGGAACGTGGGGGCGAAGTCGAGCTCTTCGATCTGGCTCGCAACCGCCGCCGTGATCTCCTTGCGGCCATGACCGGCGAGCGAACACCAGAGGCCGGCCAGCCCGTCGAGCAACTCGCGCCCTTGCGGGTCGTAGTAGAACATGCCCTTCGCGCGGGCGAGCAACCGAGGCTCGTTCTTGAACTGCCGGTTCGCCGTGAAGGGTAGCCAGAGCGATTCGAGTGCGTTCGGGTTTGGGTGAGATGACATTAGAGGTCCGGATTGCGGTGATGCTTGGATTACGCAGCGCTTTCTTCGTGGGACCGTCGGCATCTCTTCGGCAAGAGCCGCCATGGATGCCGGCGGTCCCAGGAAGGAAGTTACTTCTTCTCTGCCCCCATCTGCTTTGCGTAGCCCGACGCCACCATCTTTGCCATCAGGTCGAACAGGGCGTTGGGGTTGGTACGGCGGAGTTTGGCGATTTCGGCTTCCATGCCTTCGGCGAGGATGAGTTCGCGTTCGCCGGCGTTGAGGGCGTCGAGGATGCGGGTCGCTGCCACGACCGGGTCCATGCCGTTGTCGATCGCGGCGTCAGAGACACCGCGCGACTTCGCGTCGGCGTCGAGGGCGTTCTTCGAGACGTTCGTGCGGACCGAACCAGGAGCGACGACCAAGACTTTCATGCCGAGGTGTTCGGTTTCTGCGCGCACACTGTCGTGATAGCCGATGAGGCCATGCTTCGCAGCAGCGTAGGCGCTGCGCAGCGGCGGACCGGCGATGCCCGCGACACTTGAGATGGCGACGATGCTGGCGCCGCCCGCCTTCACCATGCGCGGGAGGAGCGCCTGCGTCAGCGCGATCGGCGCCATGAGGTCGACGTCGACGATCTTGCGATATACGTCGAACACGGTGTCGACGGCGAGCGAGCGCTGTGAGATGCCGGCGTTATTGACGAGACCGTCGATGCCGCCACCCTGCCCTTGCGCCCAGGCCCACGCGGTTTCGACGTGGGCGGGGATGTTTGCGAAGTCGGTCGCTTCGAACGGCAAGATCAGCGAGGGCGTCTTGCAGTGGCCGGCGACATCTTTGAGCGCGGCGACATTGCGACCCGATAGGACGAGCTTCGCGCCGGCTTGCGAGAGCCCCTCGGCCAGCGCCGTGCCGATGCCGGAGGAGGCACCAGTAATCCACCAGATCTTGTTCGCAAACATTTGAGGCCTCGCTTCGTTGCGATGTCGGGGATCGGTACCACGAAGGGATGCTTGTTATCCACGCAAGCGCCTAACATCACTCTTGTACAAACGGCGAACAGCGTCCTGGTGAGTTATGAACAAGGGTGATTTGGTCGCAGGCGATGTCGTGATTCCGCCGCTTCGGCGTCTTAAGTTAACAGGGTCCGGACGGAAAAGGAGTCCCCCATGTGGCGCGTTCTTCGTTGGGTGCTTTTGGCGCTCGCCGTTCTTGTCGTTGGCTTGATCGCGCTGCCTTTCCTGCTGCCGACAAGCGTCTATAAGGAACAGATCATCGAGCAGACGCGGCTCGCGACCGGTCGCACGCTGAAGATCGACGGCGACTTAAAGCTCTCGTTCTTTCCGACGTTGGGCGTCGAGATCTCGAAGGTAAGCTTCGCGAATGCGCCGGGCGGCAGCGAACCGCAGATGGCAACGATGGATTCGATGATCGTCGGCGCGGAGCTATGGCCGTTGCTAGCGGGGTCGCTGAAGGTCACGGAGCTTAAGCTCGTCAATCCGGTCATTCATCTGGAGATCGACAAAAGGGGCCGCGGGAATTGGTTGTTCGAGCCGGTGGCACCGGCGGAAGGTGCGTCACGGGCGGAAACTGTGGCGCCGGCAGATGCACCGGCCGAACCGGCGTCCGCGGGCGATCTGAGTTTTCGCGATGTGGTGCTGACAGGCGGCGTGCTGACCTATAGCGACGCGCGTTCGGGCACGGCGCAGCGGGTCGAGGCGATCGACGTCACGGTAAAACTACCAAGCCTCGACGAGCCGATGACGTTCGCCGGCGAGCTGACGTGGAACAAAGAGCCGCTGAAGATGGAGGCCGAAGTTGCCAAGCCGCGCGCGCTGTCGACCGGCGGGAAAAGCGATCTGAAGGCGACGATCACGTCGGACGTTTTGAACGCGACGTTCGATGGCGGGATCGATGCGGCCACGAGCGCGATCGAGGGCAAGGTCGACTTCACGACCGACTCGGCGCGGCGGCTTGCAGCGTGGGCCGGCGTCGATTTGCCGAAGGTGCGCGGCTTCGGGCCTATGAAGTTGACGGGGATGTTGTCCTCGACACCGACGCAGATCGCGTTTCGTCAAGCGAAGCTCTCGCTTGATGGGATGAACGGGTCGGGGAATCTCACGCTGCAGACTTCGCGAGCGACGCCGTATGCGAAGGGTGACTTCACGCTCGACCGGTTGGATCTCAATCCGTACATGGGCAGCGGGACACCGGCGAAGAATGAAGCCGCTGCGGGTGGCGCGCGTCCGTGGAGCGACAGTTCGATTGATTTCTCCGCGCTGAAGACGATCGATGCGGATCTGGACTTTGCGGTCAACGCGCTCAGCGTGGGCGGGTTGAACATCGGGCGCAGCGCGCTTGGCATCGGGCTTGCGGGCGGACGGATGCGGGCGAACCTAAAACAGCTCGCGCTTTACGGGGGCAACGGGACGGGCGTGATCTCGCTATCGGGCGCCAGCGGAACGCCACAGTTCGGGCTAGACCTTAGCTTCGTCGGCGTACAGGCGGAGCCGTTTCTGACGGATGCGGCGCGCTTCAACCGGCTGAGCGGGACCGGCAACATTGCGTTCAAGGTGGCGGGCGCTGGGCGGTCTCAGCGGGCCTGGATGCACTCGCTTGGCGGCACGGCGCAGATCAAGCTTGAGGACGGGGCGATCAAGGGGATCAACTTGGCCGAGATCGCGCGCACGATCCAATCGGCGCTGACCGGTTCGGCGGTCGGCGGTGCGGCGAAGACGGACTTCGCTGAGCTCTCGGGCACGTTTGTGATCCGCGGCGGGGTTGCGGCGAACAAGGACCTGAAGCTCTTGAACCCGTTCGTGCGGCTGAACGGTGCGGGGATCATCGATATCGGCAACCAAACGATCGACTACCGGGTCGAACCAAAGGCAGTTCGCTCGGGCGAAGGCCAGGGCGGCAAAGGCGACATCGCCGGGTTCGGGATTCCGTTCCGGATCAGGGGGCCGTGGAGCAATCCTTCCTATGAGCCGGACCTGACGGGTGTGTTGAACACCACAGTCGATTCGATCCTGAAGGGCAAAAATCCGCTCGATAGTCTTAAGGAAAGCACAGGTCTGAGCGACTTCGTGCCGGAGCTGGTGGGCAAGAAAAAGCCACAACAGGAAGGTGCACCGCCTGCCGACCCAAACAAGAAGCCCGAAAAACCCAACCCGCTCGATGAGTTGAAGGGGCTGTTTGGGGGGCCGCGGTAGGCTGACGATGTGTCTTTCAATTAACCGCGGTGTTGCCTAGGATTGGCTCCCGCCTGCAAAGGCGTGGGGAAACGGACTCGTCCGCGTTATCAATGGCAGCTGATACAACAGATGCGCCTGGGAAGGCCTCGACAAAGGGCTTCTCGCTTCGGTCACGGCTTCTAGGGATTCCGGCGGAGGATCAATCCGGCGCGGGACAGGAAACGGCTGAGTCGGGCGAAGCTGCGCCTGATGCCGTCGAAGAGAAGGTCGCCGCTGCCGTGCAAGAAGCGCCGGCCTCTCACGATGACGATGGCGACGAAGGTGCGGAGCCGCCGCGCGTTGGCGTTGCGTTGGCGCCGCGAAAGACATCGCTTCTGGGCGGAGCTTTCAACTTCTCGCGCGCACGCAGGGCCGAACCACCGGCGGCGGTCGAACCCGAGAAGCCAGCCGAGCCCGAGGCGAAACAGCCTGAAGCTGATGCCGAGATTCCGGTTGTCGAGATTCCCGAACCGGACCGTGGCGCGGAAATCGTGCCGATCGCGCGCGGCGTTGCGGACGAGAAAGTTCAAGACGCCGAAGTAACGCCGGTCGAGGATGAGCCCGTTGTTGCGGCGGAGCCCGCGCAGCCGGTGCCGTTCGTGCGTTTTGCTGGCGTGAAGAAGACGTATGACGGGCAGCAGCTCGTCGTGAAGGATTTGCATCTGGAGATCGCGAAGGGCGAGTTCCTGACGCTGCTTGGGCCCTCGGGTTCGGGCAAGACGACGACGTTGATGATGCTGGCCGGGTTCGAGACGCCGACCGACGGCGACATTCAGCTAAACGGACAGTCGTTGACGACGATGCCGCCGCACAAGCGGGGGCTTGGCTTCGTGTTTCAGAACTATGCGCTGTTTCCGCATATGACGGTGGCGGAGAACCTGGCGTTCCCGTTGGAGGTTCGCAAGACCGGGCGCGGCGAGATTCGCGACCGGGTGGCGAAGGCGCTTGCGATGGTGGAGCTCAACGGCTTTGACAAGCGCAAACCGCATCAGCTGTCGGGCGGGCAGCAGCAGCGTGTCGCGGTGGCGCGGGCGTTGGTGTTCGATCCGGAACTCGTATTGATGGACGAACCGCTCGGCGCGCTCGACAAGCATTTGCGCGAGCAGATGCAGTACGAGCTGAAGCGGTTGCATCGCGATTTGGGCGTGACCATCGTTTACGTGACGCACGATCAGAGCGAAGCGCTGACGCTGTCGGACCGCATTGCGATTTTCCACGAGGGCGTGATCCAGCAGCTCGACACGCCGACGAAGGTCTATGACGAACCGGCAAATGCATTCGTCGCGGGCTTTATCGGCGAAAACAATGCACTGCCTGGCAAGGTGATTTCGATCGACGGCAAGGGCGGCTGCATCATGGAGCTGATCGGCGGCCAGCGCGTGAAGGCGACGAACGGGAATTGCAACGCGATCGGCCAGGCCGGCGTTGTTTGCGTCCGGCCGGAGCACCTGAACGTGTCGTCGGAGACGACACCGGGCGGCAATCACGTGGCGGCGTTGATCGAAGACTTCATCTTCCACGGCGATCATCTGCGCGTGAAGCTTTCGGCGCCGGGCATGAACGAGATTTTCGTCAAAGCGCCGGCGCGCGGCGCGCGGTTTCCGGCGAAAGGCGTTGCGGTCACGCTCTCCTGGGAGCCCAACGCAGCGCGCGCTTTTGTATCGTAAGCATCTCCACTAGAGCGATTCGAGGACTTTCTCATGGGCCGCACCACCGGAATCATTATCGCCGCCGCCGCTGCCGTTGTAGTCTTGGCGGGTGTATTGTTGTTCATGCTTGGACGCGGTGCGGAGAAAGACGTCAGCCAACTCGACCAAGAGCTGTCCGACATGCCATTGCCGGGAGCGGCACCTGCGCCGGGCGGTGCGGGATCGTTGAAGGGCCGCTCGCTGGTCGTGGTGTCGTGGGGCGGGGCTTATACAAAGAGCCAGATCGAGGCCTATCACAAGCCGTTCGAGGCGAAGACGGGCGCAAAGATCAACTCCGTCGACTACAACGGCGGGATCGCCGAAATCAAAGCCCAGGTCGAAGCGAACAATGTGACGTGGGACGTCGTCGACATGGAGCTTGCCGATGCGCAACGCGCATGCGACGAGGGATTGCTTGAGAAGATCGACGCGGGGACTTTGCCGCCGGCGCCGGATGGAACACCCGCGGTGCAGGACTTCATCCCGAACGGGATCACGCCGTGCGCGGTGACGTCGATCGTGTTCAGCCACATCGTGGCCTATGACGAGAGCAAATTTCCGGGCGCCAAGCCTGCACGGCTGGCCGACTTTTTCGACGTGAAGAACTTTCCGGGTAAGCGCGGTCTGCGCAAGACGAGCCCGAAGATCAGCCTCGAATTGGCGCTACGCGCGGACGGCGTGTCCGGCGATCAGGTCTATGCGACGCTCTCGACCAAGGAAGGCGTCGACCGCGCGTTCAAGAAGCTCGACACGATCAAAAACGACGTCATCTGGTGGGAACCGGGTTCGCAGCCGCCGCAGCTGCTTGCCGACGGGCAGGTCACGATGACGACGGCCTATAACGGGCGCATCTTCGACGCCCAGGTCATGGAAGGCAAACCGTTCAAGATCATCTGGGACGGACAGCTGCAGGAACTTGACGTGTTCAGCATCGTGAAGGGCACCAAGAACCTCGACGCGGCGAACCAGTTCTTGGCGTTTGCGACGGACACGCAGCGCCTTGCCGATCAGGCGCAGTGGATTGCCTATGGGCCGGCGCGGCGGTCGTCGATGGCGCTGGTCGGCAAGCATGCCGTCAAAGGCGTCGAGATGGTGCCGCACATGCCGAACGCGCCGCAGAACGAGACCAATGCGATTCAGATCGACTTCCTGTGGTGGGCAGACCACCAAGAAGAACTGAATCAGCGTTGGAACGCTTGGTTGGCTAAGTAGAGGGATTTGAGACTGTGGGGGCGGTCGCGATCGACAACCGGAATTTGGCGGAGCAATTCAAACGCTCCGGCAAGAACGCACGGCGGGGAACGTTCCTGCTGGTGCTGCCGCTGCTCGCGTTTCTGACCATCACTTTCATTCTGCCGATCGGCAGCATGCTGAACCGCAGCGTCGAAGATCCGACGATTGCGCAGTTGTTGCCGCGCGCGGCCGATGCGTTGCGCGCCTGGAACGGCAAGGGCCGGCCACCGTTCAGCGCGATCGCAGCGCTCGCCGACGATCTGGCGCGGGCACAGCGCGAGGGAACGATCGGCAAGATCGCGACGCGGCTTAACTTCGAGCGCGCCGGCATGCGCTCGCTGCTAATGAAGACGGCGCGCGAAGCGGGCACCTTCGAACCGCCTTACGCGCAGGCCTTTAACGCGGTCGATCTGGCGTGGAGCGATCCGGAGGTCTGGGGCGCGCTGCGCCACGCGAGCGCGGTGCGGACATCGGGCTATTACATCGCCGCGACGGATCGGGCGCGGCTGGCGGACGGCACTGTCATACCGAAGCCCGAGGAAGAGCAAATCTACATCACACTATTCCAGCGGACGCTGGTCGTGGCCGGCGCAGTGACGGCGCTTTGTTTTCTGCTGGGCTACCCGCTTGCCTATTACATCGCGCGGCAGGACGACCGGCGGCGCAACATGCTGTTGATCTTGGTGCTGCTGCCGTTTTGGACATCGCTGCTCGTGCGTACGACGTCGTGGATCGCACTGCTGCAGACGAACGGGATCGTCAACGATGCGCTGGCGTTCTTTGGCGGCAACGGCGCGCGGTTGGAGCTCATGCACAACATGACGGGCACGATGATTGCGATGACGCACATCTTGCTGCCGTTCATGATTTTGCCGACCTATAGCGTGATGCTGTCTGTGCCGCCGTCGTTGACGCGAGCCGCCGTGTCCTTAGGGGCCACGCCGTGGACCGCGTTCTGGCGGGTCTATTTCCCGATGACCCTGCCTGGCGCTGCGGCGGGCGGGTTGCTCGTGTTCATTTTGGCGCTTGGCTACTACATCACGCCGGCCTTGGTCGGCGGGCGGACGGGGCAGCTGATCTCGAACATGATCGAGTTCCATATGAAGACGTCGCTGAACTGGGGTTTGGCGGCGGCGCTGGGCGGGATGCTGCTGGGCACGGTGCTCGTGCTCTACATTGTGTACGCGCGCGTGATCGGTTTGAACCGGTTGAGGCTGGGTTAGCGCATGGCCCAAGTTAAGAAACCCGCCGCCGGCCTGGACGAGACACTTGGGAAGGTGTTCGCCTATCTTGTTTTGGCGTTTTTGATCGCGCCGCTGCTTGTCATTGTGCCGCTGTCGTTCAACGCGGAGCCTTACTTCACGTTCACGCCGAAGATGCTTTCCTTGAACCCGGACGGGTTTTCGCTGCGTTGGTACAAAGACATTCTCGATAACCCGCAGTGGCTGGAGGCGATCGGCAACAGCTTGATCATCGCGCTGGCGTCGACGGTGTTGGCGACGGTGCTGGGAACGCTGGCCGCGATCGGCCTCGCGCGCTCGAACATGCCGTTCCGCGATTTCTTCATGGCAATCCTGATCTCACCGTTGGTCGTGCCGATCGTTATCGCGGCGGCGGGAATGTATTTCTTCTATTCGAGTGTGGGCTTGGCGCAGACGCATCTGGGCATCATTCTGGCGCACACGGCGTTGGGCGTGCCGTTTGTCGTGATCACGATGACGGCGACGCTGTCCGGGTTCGACCGGAACCTGATCAAGGCAGCCTCCAGCCTGGGTGCCGATCCGATGACGGCGTTCTTCCGGGTGACGTTGCCCTTGGTGGCCCCGGGGATGATCTCGGGTGCGCTGTTCGCATTTGCAGCTTCGTTCGACGAGGTGGTGACGGTGCTGTTCCTGGGCGGACCGGATCAGCGCACCATCCCGCGGCAAATGTGGTCGGGCATCCGCGAACAGTTGTCACCGACGATCCTGGCGGTGGCGACGCTGCTCATTATCTTCTCATCGCTGCTGCTGCTCGCCGTCGAGATGCTGCGGCGGCGCAACGTGCCGCTGGCGCAGGCTCAGCGGTAGTAGAAGAAGAAAGAAATTTTTACCACCAAGACTCGAAGAACCACCAAGGCCCACCAAGACGCTCGTGACTTTGGATGTGCGCTTGTTCGGCGCGAAGCGCGATTGATGCGCGCTACGCGCGCGAGTGCTTCACGATTGGGCTGAGGGTCTTGGTGAACCTTTGTGGTTCTTCGTGTCTTGGTGGTGAGAGTTTTTCTTTCCTACGCCGCCAACCGGCGCTTTGCTTCTTCGTATTCGCGTTTGAGTTTGGCGACGACGTCGGCGGTGGGGATGATCTCTTGGATTTGGCCGACGCCCTGCCCTGCGCCCCAGATGTCTTTCCAGGCTTTCTTTTCCATATTGCCGCCGGAGCCGAAGTTCATTTTTGATTTGTCCGCTTCGGGGAGTGCGCTCGGGTCGAGGCCTGCGGCGCTGATCGAGGGCGCCAGGTAGTTGCCGTGCACGCCGGTGAAGAGGTTCGAGTAGACGATGTCGTTCGCCACCGTGTCGACGAGCATCTGCTTGTAGCGTGGGTCGGCGTTCGCTTCGGTGGTCGCGATGAAGCGCGTGCCGATGTAGGCGAGGTCAGCGCCCATCGCCTGCGCGGCCAGGATGCTGGCACCGTGTGCGATCGAGCCTGAGAGCAGAACCGTCTTGTTGAACCATTGGCGCACCTCCGGAACGAGGGCGAGGGGCGAGAGCGTCCCTGCGTGGCCGCCGGCACCGGCGCAGACCAGAATGAGTCCGTCGACGCCCTCCTCCGCCGCCTTCTTGGCGTGGCGGATGTTGATGACGTCGTGGAAGACGACGCCGCCATAGCCGTGCGTCGCCTTCACGACTTCGGCCGGGGCGCGCAGGCTGGTGATAATGATCGGCACCTTGTGCTTCACACAGAGTGCCATGTCCTGCATCAGGCGGTCGTTCGAGTGGTGCACGATCTGGTTCACGGCGAACGGTGCCGTCTTCTTGCCCGTCTTCTGTTCGTGATCGTCGAGCTCGTTCCTGATGCGCTCCAGCCATTTGTCCAGCATCTCGACGGGCCGAGCGTTCAGCGCGGGGAAGGAACCCACGATGCCGGCCTTGCACTGCGCAATGACGAGTTCGGGGCCGGAGACAATGAAGAGTGGCGAACCGACGACGGGGATCGAAAGGCTGTTCTGCAGGACGGGTGGGAGCGACATATTTGATCCGTGTTGAATGGCTATCTGTGCAACGTTAGCTGGCCGGTTCGAGCGTTGGCAACCCTCGCCCCGGTGTCGTTACGGTTTGCGCCGATGCGTCAAGCATCGCGCTCGCGCGCGATCTTGAGGCTGACGAGCGCGAAGAGTGCGGCCGCGGCCGCGACGCTGATGCCGAGCGGCTTCGGCACACTGATGCCGGCTAGCGTTGCGGCGCGCGACCAAACCCGCTACGCCCGCCAAGGCGAGGAGAAGCGAGAGCGAACGCGGCATGTCGTTCTTCGTGCTTAGGTTTGGTAACCCCGCGAGGATTGCGCCGGCGCCAACAGCGACCGTGCCACCGACGAAGAAGAAGTCGAGTAACGTCTTCATGGCGAGGAAGGCCGAACGGTCGCCTGCGTTTGCGAGCGGCGTCAGAACAGCGCCTGCGATCGTGTCGGTGCCGAGAAAGAACAGCGACGCGAATGCGATCAGCAGCCAACCCAACGCCTCACTGCCCCGGCCGCGCTCGAAGAAGCGGCCGTAGGCCAGCAGCGCCGCTCCCGCGGCGGTCAGAACATCGGCGGGCATGCCGATAGCGGCGATCAACGGTATCGTCGGCGTACCGCTCGTCGCGCCCGCTATTGCGGCTTCGAGATCCACCGGGAGCACAGGCAACACCGTCGGCTCGGGCGAAGTCGCGTAGCACGCGCTGACCGCGACGACGCCGAGAGAGCCCCAGACGGTCGCCCAAGCGGCCGCACGAATGGCTGGCGCCGGTGTGGCCATGCGCCCTTCCCTACGCCGGCAGCCAGTTGCCGTGGAAGCCCGGCG
Source organism: uncultured Flavobacteriaceae bacterium (assembly GCA_964547645.1). Classification (GTDB taxonomy): domain Bacteria; phylum Pseudomonadota; class Alphaproteobacteria; order Micropepsales; family Micropepsaceae; genus SZUA-430. Next base: position 29,547 of record CAZJOM010000018.1, on the reverse strand, counting down.
GGATGCGGTGGGGGATCGTGATCGTCGCTTGCGGCGCGCCTTCAAACTTCGTGGCGTCGAGGATGACGAGGTCGGTGGTTTCGTTCCGCGTGTCGATGACGTAGCCCATGAGCCAGCCGCCGTCTTCGTTGGTTGCGTTCGGCTTGGCGACAAAGACGAACTCGCCGGGGACGCGGCCAGGGCCAAAGTCGTGGACCTGGCGCGTTCCCGCCTCAAGGTCGTGCTTGAAGAGGCGCGTTGACGTGCCGACGAACGCGTTCTCGTGCGAGAGAGAGACAGTGTAGGCGTAGCGGTAGGACTTGCCGATGCGCGCCTCGTTCGGGCGCGGAAACTCCTGAGCTTCCTGGTCGATCACCTTGCGGGTGACGCTGCGCGCGGCGGGGTCAATCGTCCAACGTTCGAATGGCACGCTGTGTGAGTCAGGACCCTTCGTGCTTTCGGCGAACATCGTGTCGTGGGCGCAGACGTCCAGGATGACCTTGCCGTCCGCGGTTTCGAAGCCGTTTGCGGGGTGGAAGACGTAGCATGGATCGACCGTGCACCAGATGACGTCGTCGCTTTTTCCTTCCTTCGGGAGAAGGCCGACGCGTGCTTGGTGTTCCGGATTCCAGGCGTAGGGGAAGCCGAAGCCGCCGATGAGGCGCTTCATCGAGAACGTGACCGGCATGTCGAGGATGATCACGTAGTTCTTCGTGATCATGCAGTCGTGAATCATCGGGCCGTGCTTCACCGCAATCGGTTCTTCGCGGCGCACCCTGCCCGCCTTGTCCACGACGACGTGGCGGATCGTGGTCAGGTTCGGGCCTTCGTAGCAGATCGCGTGCATTTCGCCCGTGTCGGGGTCGAGGTGCGGATGGGCGCTGAACGAGCCTTTCAGCGAACCGCCGAACGGATCGTGCGCGATCGTTTCCAGATCGGGACCAACGCGGACCGGGTAGCCACCCGCTTCGACGATCGCCCACATGCTGCCCGCGTGGCCGACGAAGTTCGTGTTGACGGTGTCGAACACAGCGCGCGGGCCGGGCGCTTCAGGCTCGCCGAGTGCTTTGCTGACCGCGGTGCTTCTGATCCAACGGTTGCGATACCATTCCGCCTTGCCGTTCTTGAGCCGCACGCCGTGGATCATGCCGTCGCCCATGAACCAGTGATAGGCAGCCGTGTTCGGCGGTGTGGCGGGGTTCGGTCCGATGCGCACATAACGGCCGTCGAGTTCAGTCGGGATCGTGCCCGTGACCTTCAAGTCGGTCAGCGTGCGCTCCTCACGCATCGGTTCATGGATGCCGGTCAGGAACGGATGCGCGTTGTCGCCCCGCATAAGGCCGCGATTGATGCCGGCGACTGCGCCGACCGCCTTTGTCACTGTCGAGCGGATCAGGGCTTCGACGGGATTGGCCATTGCGGTGCTCCTCTGTTGCAAACAGGGTGATAATGTTTACAGTGGCAACATGGTGCGAAATGCTAACAGTGTCAACATGAAAAAAGCCAAGAACAGCTATCACCACGGGGATTTGCGGGCGGCGCTGGTCGCGGAGGGCCTGAAACTACTCGAAAAGCGGGACTTTGAGGCGCTTAGTTTGCGTGAGGTCGCTCGCAACTTGGGGGTGAGCGCGACGGCGGTTTATCGACACTTTCCGGCAAAGGAAGATCTGCTCCGGGCACTGGCCGGACAAGGGCTCACGATGCTGGCCGAGCAACAGCAATGGGCGGCGGCAAAGGCCAAGGGCTTGGCGGCGTTCAATGAAACCGGGCGCGCTTATGTGCGCTTTGCGCTCGCCAATCCGAACCTGTTCCGGCTGATCTTCATTCACACGCCGGGCCGGCTGCGGCCGGAGGTCGACAGCCCAGAGGGATCGCCCGCGCGTTTGCTCAGAAACTACATGGCCAGCACACTTGGTCCGCGCGCAACGCGGCAGCAAGTCTTCGTTGCGGCGCTGCGCGCGTGGTCGTTGGTGCATGGGCTTTCGATGCTGATCCTAGACGAACAGGTCGACCGCAAGACCGCCGAGGCGATGATCGATCAAGTGATCGGGCGGGATCGTATCGGCTAGCCCACGGCCGAGGCTAATGCTCGCAGGAGCGCCGCGCCGTCGCCAGTCCAGGCGGAGCCGTGCATGCATGCGAGTGTGCGGGGTGCGGTCGCGGCCAAGCGTTCAAACTGCTCACGGCCGTTCGGTGTGTGGGCAAAATAGTCGAGCGGTTTGCGGAAGGCCTCGCTGGGGCCCAAGATGTCCGCCTCCGTGAGCGCCGGCGTGTCGGCGCCGCCTTGGGTGAAGAGATCGCCACAGAAAAGCGTCCTCGTCTTCTCCTCGAAGAGATAGCCGCAATCCCAACCGTGCGGCAGATGCGGCGCATCAAGCCAGCGCATCGTCTTCGTGCCGAGTGCGAGGCGCTCCCCGTCGCTAAGCGCCTTGGCCGGCCGGTCGGCCACGTCGTTCACCGACACCATGGCGCCGACCGTGCTGCAGACCGGCACGGCATGCGGCGCGGCTTCAAGCCATTCGTTCAATGCGCCGCACTCATCCGCCTCAAAATGTGAGAAGGCGATGTATTTCAGCTTTGCGGGCGGCATGACCGAGCGCACCGCCTCGTTCACCAACGGGAACAGACGGCGCGGGCCGGTGTGGAACAGCAGCGGTTGATCATCGATCACGAGATACTGGTTGAACGAGAAGCCGCCCAGAACATCCTTGAGCGGGGTGTTGATGCGGAAAATCCCGTCCGAGATTTCTTGAATGTTCGTGCCTGAGTCTTTGTTGGTGATCGTCATGGGAGCGTCCTTGCGCGGGCTGGATTTTCCGTGAACGTTATTGTTCATCCAATATGGTGGACATCCCAGCCTTGTCAATATTTCATTATACAGTTATGTTCACCCAATGGCCAGACGCTACAACCTGAAGGAACGCGCGCAGTCGCAACACGAGACCCGGGAGCGAATCGTGAAGGCGACCGTCGCGCTCCACGAGAACCCCGGCCCGCGGGCAACGACAATCAGCGCGATCGCCGAGCGGGCGGGCGTGCAGCGGTTGACTGTCTATCGCCACTTTCCGGACGAAGATGCTCTATTCGAGGCATGCTCGTCGCACTGGAACGCCGCCAACCCTCCGCCGGACCCGGCCATTTGGGAAGCGATAAAGGATCCGCGCCGGCGAGCTCACGCCGCCTTCCTCGCGCTCTATCGCTATTTTCGCTCGTCGCAGCGTATGTTGGCGTCAGTCTTGCGCGATGCGCCGCTTTCCGGCGTTGTGGAGAAGTCCCTCAAACCCTATCGCGGTTACCTGGAACACGTGGCCCGCGGCTTGAGCGTCGACCTTGCCACGGGGCTGCATTCACTCGGTGTACGGGTAACGCTCAGACACGCCGTGCAATTCGAGACTTGGGCGACGCTCTCGCGCAACGGACTCAGCGACGAGGCTGCCGCGAAGCTGGTGCTCGGCTGGATCGACGGCGCTCGGCGCGGCTGAGCGCTGGACCGACCGCGCCTCCCGCACGCGGCTCGACCACGTGCGCAGTTCCTCATTTTGACACAATGTCCACACAATTCGCCCGCGCTGCTGCAGGATAGTGGAATCACGACCCTTCAACCCGGAGCGACCCTCAGTGACCTTAGACAATTCCAAAGCTGTCGTAATTCTAGGCGTGTTGCTGGCCGTGGGCATGTCGCTCGCGGCGCTGATCTTCGGCATACACGCGAAGCAGATCGGCGCCGGGCGACAGACGATTACCGTGAAGGGATTGGCGGAAAAGCCCATCACAGCGGACGCCGCCGAGTGGACGGTCGGCTTGCGCGTGACCGGAACGACGTTCGCCGACGCGCTTGCCAAGTTGCGCAAGGAGAAGCCGGCGCTCGATGCATTCTTGAGCGGCCAAGGTTTTGCGAAGGAGACGCTCGCCGACGGCAACGAAAGCGTCACGCCGAATATGGTGGACGAGCCCCTGCCCAACGGAAACTCGCGCACGGTGCAACGCGGGTTCAACGCGGCACAGAGCATTGTCGTGCGTTCCACGGACCTTGCGCGTGTTGCGACGGCGAACAAGGCGATCCTACAGTTTGAAGCGGATGGGCGTCCCGTCACCTACGACGCGCCGTTGTTCCTGGTGACAAACCTAGAGGACGTGAAAATGTCCCTGATCGGCGCAGCCACGCAGAACGCGCAGAAGCGCGCGGAGGAGTTCGCGAAGAACGGCAACATCCGCGTCGGCGCGATGCGGTCCGCTTCGCAGGGTTCGTTCTACATCCTGCCGGCCGGTGCCAGCGAAGAGGCGACCGACTACGGCGGGACGTACGACAAGACGACCATCGACAAACTCGCGCGCGTCGTGGTGACGATCGACTACAATATCGAGCGTTAGCGGCGCGCGAGCGCTTGCTGGTAGGCCGCTTGAAGTTCGCGAAAGACGGAGCGCGCGGGTTGCCGGGCGCCCAGGTGCAGGTGGCGAAGTTCGTCCATGAAGGCGCTCCATAGCGGAGCACCTCCTTTTTCCAGCAGCTCGGCGCGAACCGACAGCTCTTTGCTTGGACGGGTGTGCCGCCTGCCCCAGGCCCCCATCTGCGCGAGCAGCGGTACGAGTTGGATGGAGGCCTCCGTCAGGCTGTAGATTCCCTTTTGGCGGTGCGACGGGTCCGCGCGCCGCGTCAGGAGGCCGGAGGCGGTTAGGCGCTTCAACCGGTCGGCTAGGATGTTGGAGGCGATGCCTTCCTCACTTTGCGCCAGCAAGTCGCCATAGGTGCGTCTGTTGCCGAACATCACGTCACGGATGACGATCAAGCTCCAGCGATCGCCCAGCTGTTCGAGCGTGAGGTTGATCGGGCAGCCGGAACGCCCAGTTTGGGACAAACTACTCTCCTGCAATTGCGCTTGCAGTATGCAAGCCGTTCGCCTATGGTTCAACCACTTGCATATCACAATCAGTCTAAAGGAAGGGTTTCGCGATGGCTCTTGCGCTCTACGGTCACCCGTTTTCGTCGTATACGCAAAAGGCGCTGATCGCGCTCTACGAAAACAGCACGCCGTTCGAGTTTCGCACCATCGGGCCGGATACGCCGGCGAATGCGGCGGAGTGGCTCAAGCGCTGGCCGCTGGCCAAGTTCCCGATGCTGGCGGACGGAGAGCGTACCGTCGTAGAGACCAGCATCATCATCGAGTATCTGCAGCTCAATCATCCCGGGCCGGTGCGATTGCTGCCCGCTGACCCAATGGCGGCGCTCGACGTGCGTTTTCTCGACCGCTTCTTCGATTTGCACGTAATGGGCATGATGCAGCATGCGGTCAACGGCGCGCTGACCGGTGATCCGATCAAACGCCAGGAGGGCCTAGCGTTTGCGTTGGAGAAATTGGAGCGCGCCTATGCGTGGCTCGAAGCTCAGCTTGCGGGGAAGGCGTGGGCTGCCGGCGCAGACTTCACGCTGGCCGATTGCGCGGCCGCGCCTTCGCTGTTCTACGCGGATTGGGTCTATCAGATTCCTGAGACCTATCCTCAACTGCGCGCCTATCGGGCGCGATTGCTGGCACGTCCGTCCTACGCCCGTGCGGTGGACGAGGCGCGACCGTTCCGTCCGCTGTTCCCGTTGGGCGCACCGGATCGGGATTGAAGCGTTTGTAGGGAGATTGCAGGATGGCGAAGATCATCTTCGGAATGAATGTGTCCTTGGACGGCTACGTCGATCACGACGCCTTTGCGCCCGATGCCACGCTCTTTCGTCACTTTATTGAGCAGGCGCGCGGTTTGACTGGCAGCATTTACGGTCGGCGCCTATACGAGATCATGAGCTATTGGGACGGCGACGAATGGAACCAGCATGATCCGTCGCGGAACCCTGACCTACAGGAGTATGCGGCGGCATGGCGAGGGCAACGTAAATGGGTCGTGTCGCGCACGTTGAAGTCCGTCGGCCCGAACGCCACTCTCGTCGCAGACGACCTCGAGACCGCCGTTCGCAAGTTGAAAGCGGAGTTTGCCGGCGAGATTGAAGTCGGCGGTCCAAACCTTGCGCGTAGCCTGACCGAACTCGGCCTTATCGATGAGTATCTGCTCTACGTTCATCCGGTCGTACTCGGCCGCGGCACGCCATTCTTCGCCGCTGCGCGGCCGCCGCTTCGCCTTGTCGCCAGCGATCGAATTGGCGAGCAGGTGATTAGGTTGACGTACGTTCCTGCTTAGTGGCGCGGACGCGGAATTTTCAGCCGACCGCGTTGCTCGCGCGGAGCCTAGCGACATCGTCGGCGCTGCGTCCGAGCTCGCGCAGCACCTCATCCGTATGCTCGCCCAAGCTCGGCGCATGGCGGCGGATGGGGAGTGGGGCGCGGTCGAATTTGCCGGGGCTACGGGCTTGGCGGATCGTGCCAGCGCGGGGGTCTTCGAACGTGGTGATGCTTCCGTTCGCGAGCACTTGTTCGTTGGTTAGGACTTGGTCGCGGGTGAGCACGCGGGCGTGGGGGACGTCTTCGGCTTCGAGGCGGGCGGTGATTTCGGCGGTCGCCATTTGCGCCACAATGCCCGCGATGAGGTCGGTCATGGGCTTCGCGTTCTGCATGCGGTCGAAGACGGACTTGAAGCGCGGGTCGTCGGCGATCTCGGGGCGGCCAAGTGCGCGGGTCGTGGCGCGGAACTCGTCATCGGAGATCGCGATCATGGTGATGTAGCCGTCTTGGGTTTTGCGGATCGAGTAAAAGCTCGCGAAATCGGGCGCCCGGTTCGCGCCTTCCTCGAAGGCGAGGTTGTAGTAGGCGTCGGGCCAAAGGAACGCGAGCGCCGTGTCGAGCATGTTGATTTCCACGAGGCACCCTCCCCGCCCGCGCGCCTTCGCATAGAGCGCCGCGGTGATCGCCTGCGCGGCGGTGATCGCCATCGTTTTGTCGACGGCCAGCGTCTGGATGAGCTGCGGTTCGCCAGCGGCGTTCTTTTGCGTGTCGGAGAAGCCTGACGTTGCTTGGATCACCGGGTCGTAGACGCGGCGCTTGGCGTACGGACCGGTGTCGCCGAAGCCCGACATCGAGACGTAGACGAGGCCAGGGTTGATGGCTTTCAGTTTGTCGTGCCCAAGACCGAGCTTTTCGATCGCACCGGGACGGAAGTTCTCGACGAAGACGTCGGCAGTCTTGACGAGGTCGATGAGGATTTGCCGGCCCTCCGGCGATTTCAGGTTGAGCACGATGCCGCGCTTGTTGCGGTTCACCGCCGTGAACATCGCGTTGACGCCGCTCTTCTGCGGGCCCAAGTACCGCACGAGATCGCCGGGGCCCGGCGCTTCGACTTTGATCACGTCGGCGCCCTGATCCGCCAAGATCTGCGTCGCCATCGGGCCGGAGATGATGGCCGAAAGATCGATGATGCGCACGCCGTCGAGAGGGAGGGTCATGTCAGAGTTCCAACGGTGCGTGGTTGAGGTTGGGCAAAACGTGCCTCGCAAACAGATCGCACTCCGCCGCGTGGGGGTAGCCGGAGAGGATGAAGGCTTCGATGCCGAGGGCGCGGTAGGCGTTCAGTTTTTGCAAAACTTGATCGGGGTCGCCGACGATGGCGGCGCCGCAGCCGGAGCGGGCGCGGCCGATGCCGGTCCAGAGGTTTTCTTCGGTGAAGCCTTCGTCATCGGCGGCTTCGCGGATTTCGGCTTGGCGGCGGACGCCGACGCTGGCGTGATCGAGGGAGCGTTTGCGGATCGCGTCGCCCGCGTCGGCATCGAGGCGCGAGAGCAAGCGGTGGGCGTGGGCGCGTGCTTCGGCTTCGGTTTCGCGCACGATGACGTGTACGCGGTAGCCGAATTTGAGTTTGCGGCCGCGCTTCGCAGCGCGCGCGGTCATGTCGGCGATGATGTTCTTCACCTCCGCCATGCGGTCGGGCCACATGAGGTAGACATCGGCGCCTTCAGCGGCAGCTTCGCGGGCGTCTTCGGAGAGGCCGCCGAAATAAAGCGGCGGGCACTTGCCACTCACCGTGCGGGCGTCTGGCGGGTCGAGATCGAAGCGGTAGTGTTGGCCGTCAAGCTTCACGCGCTCGCCATTCAGCGCCGCCTTCAGCGTCTTCATGATTTCGACGGTGCGGCCATAGCGCGGGGCAGAGGCCAGGACTTCGCCCGGCATTTCGCTGGAGATGATGTTGATGGTGAGGTGGCCGCCTAGCATCTGGTCGAGCGTTGCGAGTTGGCGCGCGAGTTGCGGTGGCCACATCTCACCGCAGCGTACGGCGACGAGCAGGCGCATGCGTTTCAGCTGGGGCGCGATCGCGGCGGCAAAGGCGACGGTGTCTATGCCGAGTGCATAACCTGAGGGAAGCAGAATGTTGTCAAAGCCACCCTTCTCCGCCGTGAGCACGATGTTACGGCAGTGTTCGTAACTCGACCTTAGTTTGGGGTCGGGGACGCCCAGAAACTCATAGTCGTCGTCGCAGAGGGCTGAGAACCAGGAGACTTCGCAGGGCTTCATGGCAAGGGTTTTCCTTGAGCGGCGACGACGATCTCGTACCAATCGGCGCGGCTGAGATTGACGCGCAGCGCTTCGTTGGCGGCGGCGATGCGGGCGGGGTTTTGAGTGCCCACGATAGGGATTGCGCCGGCCGGGTGGCGCATGACGAAGGCCAGCGCAATGGCGACTCGCGTTGTGCCGTAGAGCTTGGCCATTTGATCAAGCTTGTCGGTGACGCGGCGGATCGTCGGGTCAGCCGCATCAACGCCGTCCGCCAGCCGGCCGCCGGCGAGCGGCGACCAAGCGAGCGGAGTCATCTCGCGCGAGATTGCGAAATCGAGCACGCCATCGAACGCGGCGTCAACGGCCAGTGCGGAGAGTTCGGGTTGCAGCGTTGCGAGCGGGAAGTTCAGGAATTGCTGCAACATCAGCGTTTGGCGCGCGCTGTAGTTGGAGACGCCGACTTCGCGGATTTTGCCTTGGGTCTTCAGACGGGTAAGCGCTTCGGCGAGTTCGGCGGGGTGCGTGAGGACGTCCGGGCGATGGACCTGGAAGAGGTCGATCGTCTCGGTTTGCAGGCGGATCAACGACTCCTCGCAGGAACGGATCACGGCAGGGGCACCCGAGTCATAGGGGATGCCCGGGATGATTCCGAACTTCGTCGCCAGCACCATCCGCCGGCGCAGGGCGGGCGCGTCGGCGAACACTTTGCCGAGCAGCGTTTCGGACTCGCCGAACGCGTGTCCGCCCCAATCGAGGCCATAAACGGCGGCGACATCGATCAAGGTCAGACCTGCTGCCAGCGCCGCCTCAATCCGCGTGCGCGCAGCGGCGACGTCATTGCCGACGAAGCGCCAGAGCCCATAGGCAATCGGTCCGACTTCAAGGTCGCTCTTGCCCAAGCGGCGGGATTGGCCGGTGACTTTCATGTGCGCTTCGCCTCTCCAAGTCATCCAGCGGCGCATTTGAAACATATGGCGCGTGCTTCACAAGGGGGCGTGCGCGTGGCAAAGGTCACGCGAAACGCAGAGGGCGCGAGATGGCTAAGCTTCGGTATGGACTCATCGGGACCGGGATGATGGGGTATGAGCACATCAACAATTTGAAGCTGATGCCAGAGGCGGAGATCGCGGGGATCACGGATCCGGTGCCGCAGTCGGTGCAGTTGGCACAGGCGTTTTTGGGGGACGCGCTCAAGGACAAGGTGAAGGTCTATCCGGACCGGGCGGCGATGCTTTGCGATCCCTCGATTGATGCGGTTCTGATTTCGTCGCCGAACTTCACACATGCCGAGGTACTGCGCGACGTGATTGCGTCGGGTAAGCACGTGCTGTGCGAGAAGCCGTTGGCGACGACGATCGAGGACGTGCGGGAGATCCACGCGCTTGGCAAAAAGCACAAGGGCGTGTTTTGGGTCGGGATGGAGTATCGCTATATGCCGCCGGCGGCGCGGTTCATTGAGGAGATCGCGGCGGGGAAGATTGGGCGGCTGACGATGCTCGCCATTCGCGAACACCGGTTTCCGTTTCTGAAGAAGGTCGGGGATTGGAACCGGTTCTCGAAGAACACCGGCGGCACGATGGTCGAGAAGTGCTGCCACTTCTTCGATTTGATGCGTCTGATCGTAAAGGCGAAGCCGGTGCGCGTGTACTGCTCGGGCGCGATGGATGTGAACCATCTGGACGAGCGGTATGACGGCAAGGTCCCGGATATCATCGACAATTCCTATACGGTCGTCGACTTCGACAATGGCGTACGTGCGATGCTGGACCTTTGCATGTTTGCAGAGGGGTCGAAGAACCAGGAGGAGATCGCGGCGGTTGGCGACACCGGCAAACTTGAAGTGTTCATTCCGGACGGCGATATGGTGTTCAGCCCACGCTCGCCGAAGAAGCCGGTGACGACGCATGTCTCGGTTGATGAAACTGCGCTACGCGCAGGCACGCATCACGGCGCGAGTTACTATCAGCACCAAGCGTTCTTGCGCGCGGTGCTGCATGGTGGGCCGGTCGACGTGACGGTTGATGACGGATACTGGGCCGTCATCATCGGCATGGCGGCGGAAATCTCCGCAAAGGAGAACCGCGCGGTTGCGATCAGTGAACTCGCGGGCTGATTCCTACCCCGCTTTGGAGCGCTTGGCCGACGCACGGCGTGCGCGTACCACCATTGGATAGATGCCGCGCGTACGGCTGTGGAGACATTGCTGCGACATTCGTCAGGGTTAAGACGTTTGGGCGCCGAACCGTCTCCAACTTCGCAACTTGAGCGCGGTTTGACCCTGTCACCACAACAGAAGGGTTCTAGAACGGTGCGCCCTGCAATGCTTAGCTTGCCCATAGTGCGACAAGCGTAGGGATGCTGTGGCGTATGCCGGAACGAACGGAGACGGTGATCGCAGCCTATCGGCCGCGGCCGGGAAAGGCCGAGGAATTGCGCAAGCTTGTTCTTGAGCATCGGCGCACGTTGGACGAAGCGCAGCTCACAAGTCCGCGACCGACCATCCTGTTGCGCGCGCGTTCGGATGGGACACTGCTGGAGATTTTCGAGTGGGCTTCGGCCAAGGCCGCAGACGAGGCCCACCAACATCCGTCCATACGCGGCATGTGGAACAGGCTCGCGGCGATTGCCGACTTCGTGCCGCTCTCGCAGGTCGAAGAGGCCGGAAGAGCGTTCAGTCACTTCGAGGCGGTAAAGCCTAAGGGCCGGCCTCGCCAGAAGCGCCCCACAAGCGCCGAGCCAAAGCGTTGATCCGATTGGTCAAATCGTAGTTACTGTCGGAATAGACACATTGACTTTGAAGACTAGGGGCTCAAGGTAGTGTCGCGGTTGCGCCAGCCGTTCGACGTGCATTCGCAGGGGATTTGTCGGCCAAAATGTTGCGTTTCATCGTTCGCCGGCTCCTCGGGGCGATCCCCACGCTTTTGATCATCGTCGCGATGGCGTTCTTCATGATGCGCATCGCGCCGGGCGGCCCGTTCGACCAAGAACGGCGGCTGCCGCCAGAGATCGAGAAGAACATCCTGGCCGCTTACGACCTGGACAAGCCGGTTCTGCGGCAGTTTTTCGACGTCGATATGTTCGTCTGCCAGGCGCTGTTTTCGCCACCGGATGCCGCGACGCTGGCCGCCCGGAAGCTAACGCTGGTTGACGGAAACTTCGTCGATTCCAATGGGAAGCGGGCGCGCTGCCTCGGTGGCTATGTCGGCAAGTTGCTCGGCGGCGATTTCGGACCATCGTACAAATACAAGGACTTCACCGTCGCCGAACTGATCGCCGACGGAGCGCCAGTGAGCGCGCTTCTTGGGATATCGGCGATCCTGCTGGCGACGTTCGTCGGCATGACGCTGGGCACGTTCTCGGCGCTTCGGCAAAATAGCATCGGCGACTATTCGGTGATGACGCTGGCAATGGTCGGCGTCACGATCCCGAGTTTCGTGATGGCGCCGATTTTGACCCTGATCTTCGGCGTTTACCTCGGCTGGCTGCCTGTCGGCGGGTGGGCTGAGGGGCAGTTCCGGAACATGGTGCTGCCGGTGATCAGCCTGTCGCTGCTGCAGATCGCGGTGATCGCGCGATTGACGCGCGGCGGCATGATTGAGGTTCTGCGATCGAACTACGTGCGAACGGCGCGCGCGAAAGGCCTGCCGGAGCGGTTGGTGATCACACGCCATGCCATGCGCGCGGCATTGCTGCCGCTGGTGAGCTATCTGGGACCGGCGACCGCGGGCATCGTGACCGGGTCATTGGTGGTCGAACAGATTTTTCAGCTGCCGGGCATCGGCAAGTACTTCATTAACGGCGCGCTGCAGCGCGACTACACACTCGTGATGGGGGTTGTCATTCTTTATGCGACACTCGTCATCATGCTCAATCTGGTGGCCGACGTGCTGTACGGGATCCTCGATCCGAAGGTGAAGTACGACTGATGGCGAGCGTAACCGCACCCACCGAACGCGAAGTCCAGGGCCGCAGTTTGTGGCAGGACGCGCGACGCCGCCTGTTCGCCAACAAGGCCGCGGTGACGTCGATGATCGTTCTTGCGATCATCGCGCTGTTTTCGATCGTGATGCCGGGTATCTATTTCGACGGTGCGAATGGGGAGCGGGTGACCGTTCTGCCATCGCCGTGGCCGCACGATTATGACCACGTTTACATCGATCGGATTTCCTGTCCACCGCCCGATTACCTGGGCATGGCGGCGCTGTTCGGCAGCCAGGCCGAGCTTTGCCCGACGGCCGTGGGTCAGGGGCACCTCTTCGGCACCGATGCGAACGGACGCGATCTTTTCATTCGCGCGATGATGGGTGGGCGCGTGTCGTTGTCGATCGGGCTCGTGGCGACGATGGTCGCGCTGATAATCGGGGTGCTCTATGGCGCGACAGCCGGTTTCATCGGCGGGCGCATCGACAACTACATGATGCGGTTCGTGGACGTGATGTACGCACTGCCGTTCATCTTCTTCGTCATTATCTTGGTCGTCGTGTTCGGACGGAACTTCATCTTGATGTTCGTTGCGATCGGCGCGGTCGAGTGGCTGACCATGGCGCGGATCGTTCGCGGGCAGACGCTATCGATCCGGCGCAAGGAATTCATCGAGGCGGCGGAAGCTGCCGGCGTTTCGACTTGGTCGATCATCCGCAGGCATATCCTGCCCAACGTCGTCGGCCCTGTGATCGTTTACGTCACGCTGACGGTGCCCGCGGTCATTTTGGTCGAGAGTTTTTTGAGCTTCTTGGGGCTTGGCGTGCAGGAGCCGTTCACGTCGTGGGGCGTTCTGATTTCGGACGGCAAGGACCAGATGGAGTCTTATCCCTGGATGCTGATCTTCCCGGCGTTGATGATGACGATCACGCTGTTCTGTTTCAACTTCATCGGTGACGGGTTGCGCGACGCGCTCGATCCCAAGGACCGCTGAAGATCATGACCGCCGTCCTATCCGTCAAAGATCTGACCGTCCGTTTCTCGACGCCCGAAGGTCCGGTATCGGCCGTCAACGGCGTAAGCTTCGATATTGCGCGCGGCGAGTGCGTGGGGATCGTGGGCGAATCCGGCTCCGGCAAGAGCCAGACGTTCATGGCGGTGATGGGGCTGCTCGCCGCGAACGGCAAGGCAAGCGGCAGCGCGAAGTTCAAGGGCGAAGAGCTTGTCGGCATGAAGGTCGACAAGCTGAACAAGATCCGCGGATCGAAGATGACGATGATCTTCCAAGATCCGATGACTTCGCTGACACCGCATTTGAAAATCAGCCGGCAGCTCACCGAGGTGCTGGTACTGCACAAGGGCATGAGCGAGCGCGATGCGCGGGCGAAGGCGCTGGTGACGCTCGACCGGGTGAAGATCCCAGACGCCAAGCGGCGGCTCGATCAGTATCCACACGAGTTCTCCGGCGGCATGCGGCAGCGCGTGATGATCGCGATGGCGTTGATTTGCGAGCCGGAGTTGCTGATCGCGGACGAGCCGTCGACGGCGCTCGACGTGACGGTGCAGGCGCAGATCCTGGAATTGATGCAGGAACTGCAAGCGCAAGGAAACATGTCGATCGTGATGATCACCCACGATCTGGGCGTGGTCGCCGGGCTCTGCGATCGCGTGATGGTGATGTACGCTGGCGAGTTCTGCGAGACCGGCTCGGTCGGCGAAATCTTCCACCAACCGCAGCATCCGTACGCGCGCGGTCTCGTGGGCTCGATCCCGCGACTTGACCGGGCGGGCGAAGATCGTTTGACGGCCATTCGCGGTCAGCCGCCGAACCTGCAGCATCTGCCGAAGGGGTGCACGTTTCAGGAGCGCTGCGATTTCATGTTCGACCGCTGCGTCGCCGAGCGGCCGAAGCTGACCAGCTTCGCAGAGGGACGCGCCAAGGCTTGTCACTTGAAGGGCTTCGACGAGAAGGGCGAGCTGTTGAAATGAGCGCCGAACCCATTCTCTCGGTCAAAGACTTAAAGGTCCACTTCCCCGTGCGCGGCGGATCCGGCTTTGGTACGCCGAAGTCGCTGAAGGCGGTCGACGGCGTTTCGTTCGATGTGTTTCCGGGGGAGACACTAGGCATTGTGGGCGAGTCCGGCTCGGGCAAATCGACGATCGGGCGCGCCGTGCTGCAGCTGATCAAGCCGACAGCGGGGCGTGTTGCGTGGCTAGGCAAGGACATTGCCGGGCTCTCGCGTTCCAGCATGAAGCCGCTACGGCGGGAAATGCAGATCGTGTTCCAGGATCCGCTGGCCAGTCTGAATCCGCGCATGACGGCGGGCGACATCATCGCCGAGCCGCTGGATACGTTTGAGCCGGGCTTGAGCGCGACCGAGCGCAAGGCGCGCGTGCAGGAGATCATGGCAAAGGTCGGCCTGCTGCCGCAGATGATCAACCGCTATCCGCACGAGTTTTCCGGCGGGCAGAACCAGCGCATCGGTATTGCGCGGGCAATGATCCTGAAGCCGAAGTTGATCGTGGCCGACGAGCCGGTGTCGTCGCTGGACGTTTCCATTCGCGCGCAGATCATCAACCTGCTCGCCGACCTGCAAAAGGACATGGGCGTCGCGCTGATGTTCATCAGCCACGATCTCGCAGTCGTGCGCCATGTGAGCCACCGTGTGCTCGTGCTCTATCTGGGCAAGGTGATGGAGTTGGCGGACGGTCAGACGCTGCTGACAAAGCCGCGCCATCCCTACACACAGGCGCTGCTCTCGGCCGCGCCGGTTCCGGATCCGGATATCGAACGGGGCAAGAAGCGGATCTTGCTTGAGGGCGACCTGCCCTCGCCGCTCAACCCACCGTCTGGGTGTGTGTTCCGGACGCGCTGCCCGATCGCACAAGCAAAGTGCGGCAAGGAAGTTCCAGCGCTTGAGCCGCGCGGCGGCGCGGCTGACCAAGTGGTGGCGTGTCACTTCCCGACGTAGCCACAAGGCTACCCTCGCCACCTGCGATCAGGCCATGCATAGGGCGGATTCGGCACCCGGCCGCAAGAAGCCAAAAGATTCGCATGCGGATCCGCAATAACGTGACCCGTGGGCGGCACCGTTTCACGCCAAGCTGACCCTTCTCGCCTCCAGACAATGCTACGCTATATGACGTGTCCGCTGGGCTCGGGAACGAAAACAGTCCCCGCACAACGGCAACGTTCAGTGCGCATTCATCGGGCAAGAATCAGGGTGCCCGGTGGTGCCAAAAATAAGGGAGTGACGACGAGAATGAGTAGACCCCGAGGCGCGATCGCCCGTGTCCGCGCTGCGCAGACTGACATGCGCCACGCTTGGCTTTGGTTCGGCTTCCTGATTGCGCTCAGCGCCGTCGTCTTTGCGCTGCCCGCGCATGCCACGAAGGAATTGGTCCGAGGCAATGCCGGGGAACCCAAGAGTCTTGACCCACATCGCGCGACGGGGACGTGGGAAAACAACATCATCGGCGACATGGTTATGGGTCTCTACACCGAGGCGGCGGACGCGACGCCGATCCTCGGTGCGGCGGACGATGCCAAGACGTCGGCCGACGGCCTGCGCTGGACGTTTCATATTCGTCCGCATACGTGGTCGGACGGAAAGCCGGTTACGTCGAACGATTTCGTTTTCGCATTTCGCCGTATTCTCGATCCAAAGTTTGCTGCCGAGTACTGCGAAATCCTTTATCCAATCAAGAACGCGGAGAAGATCAACAAGGGGCAGCTGACCGTCGACAAGCTGGGCGTCAGCGCGCCGGACCCGCAAACCTTGATCGTAGATCTTGAGAACCCGGCACCCTATCTGCCGCAGCTGTTGACCCACTACACAGCCTTTCCATTGCCGCAGCATGCCGTCGAGAAGTTTCAGAACGATTGGGTGAAGCCCGGAAACATCGTCTCGAACGGCCCATACATGCTGGAATCCTGGCGGCCGCACGACCACATTTCCTTGGTGAAAAATCCAAAGTTCTACGACGCAGCGAATGTAAAGATCGACCGCGTCACATTCCTGCCGATCGAGGACGACCTTGCCGCGCTGAAGCGCTATCGCGCCGGTGAATTGGACATTCAGGAACGGTGGCCGCTGACGGAACAGAAGTGGCTGAAGCAGAACATTCCCAACGAAGCGCGCAGCTTTGTCTATCTGTCCGTCACGTATACGACGTTCAACACGACAAAGAAGCCGTTCAACGACCTGCGTGTGCGCAAGGCTATCGCTGAGGCGATCGACCGCGAGACGATCGGCAAGGACGTGTTCTTCGATGCCTACGGCAAGCAAGCATTTTCGTTCTTGCCGCCGGGCCTCGCGGGCGTCGAGCATTCGGCGGAGGTCCCTTATGCCAAGAAACCGATGGCCGAGCGGCTCGCGGATGCGAAGGCATTGCTCGCCGCAGCCGGATATGGTCCGGCGAACCCGCTGAAGTTTACTTACAATTTCATCAACTTTCCCGATGCGAAACGCTCTGCGGTCGCCATACAAGCGATGCTGCGTCAGATCGGGGTCACGATGGAATTGGTCCCCGGCGAACCAAAGGTGCACTACGACACGCTGAAGACGAAGAGCTACGAGGCCGCGAATGCGGCGTGGGTGTTCGACTACAGCGATGCGAAGAATATTCTCTACCTGTTCCAGAGCACCACTGTTCAGCAGAACTACCCCGGCTACAACAATCCGGAATACGACGCGCTGATGAAGCAGGCCGACGCCGAGCCCGATGGTGCAAAGCGTGGTCAGATTCTGGGGCAGGCGAACGCACTGCTGATGCGCGACCTGCCGGCTGCACCCATGTTCCACCAATACGAGCGCACGCTCGTGAAACCCTACGTGCTGGGGTTTGTGGAAAACCCGCGCATCGTGTTCCGCACGCGGTGGATGGACATAGGGGATAAGCCTGGTCCGGCGACGGCATCACGGGGCGCGGATGGCGGGGCACAGGCAAGCGAAGGCGGAATCTGGGGATGGCTGGCGTCCTGGTTCAGCCCGGACGCCTGGTCGAAGTGGTGGAACTCCTAGTGTTTCGCGCGGTCCAGTAGCTTTACGGCGGCGCGCCCGATTCTGTCGGGGGCGCCGTCTTTCGATCGGCCACGGAGTCCCTGCCCGATGATTCGCCTTCTATCCTGGCTCCTTATCTCGGTGGCGCTCTCGTTCGCCGCTAATCCTGCATTCGCGGCGAAGATCTTGAACCGCGGCAACGGCGCCGAACCCCACAGTCTTGATCCGCAGCGCGCGGTATCGACCGCGGAGGACAACATCATCGGCGATCTGTTGATGGGCCTCTACGTCGATGATGCGAAGGGACATCCGATATTCGGCGCGGCCGAGGCGGCAGAGACGTCGAAAGACGGGCTGACTTGGACGTTTAGGCTGCGCGCGCATAATTGGTCAGACGGTGTGCCGGTTTCGGCTGATGACTTCGTATTCGCGATGCGCCGCCTGCTCGATCCGAACACGGCGGCAGAGTATGCGTCGGTGCTCTATCCGCTCAAGAATGCACTCAAGGTCAACAAGGGGCAGCTTGCGGTCGACAAGCTGGGTGTGAAGGCGGCCGATGCGAAGACGCTGGTAATCGAACTCGAGCATCCCGCGCCGTATTTGCCGCAACTCCTGACGCACTACACGACCTTTCCTCTGCCCCGCCACGTGTTGGCAAAACACGCGAGCGATTGGACACGGGTTGAGAACATGGTCACGAACGGGCCCTACAAACTTGCAGCATGGCGGCCGCACGATCACATCCGCTTGGTCAAGAACGAGCGCTTCTACGACGCGGCCAACGTGAAAATCGACGAGGTGCGCTACTATCCGACGGACGACGACAATGCGGCCTTGAAGCGCTATCGCGCCGGCGAGATCGATACGCAGGAGCGTTGGCCGGTCAGCGAATACAAGTGGCTGTCGCAAAACATTCCCAACGAGACACGGCGAGCGACGCAACTCAGCGTCAACTTTGTATCTTTCAATATGCAGAAGAAGCCATTCGACGACCTGCGCGTTCGCACGGCACTCGCGATGGCGATCGATAATGAAGCGTTGGCGAAGGACGTCTACCATGGGGTTTATGGCGACATCGCGCGCAGCCTGTTGCCGCCGGGCACCGCGAATGTGGATCTATCGGCCAAGGTCGCTTGGGCCGATATGCCCATCGCGCAGCGACGCGAAGAGGCCAGGCGCCTGCTGGGCGCTGCCGGTTTTGGACCGTCGAAGCCACTAAAATTCACGTACCGCTTCATCGGCAATCCGGACATCAAACGAGCGGCGATCGCCTTGCAGGCGATGTGGCAGGACATCGGCGTCCAAGTCGAGCTCGCGAGTGCTGAGGCAAAGGTGCATTGGAGCCTTCTGGAGGTGCGCGATTTCGAGGTGACCTACAACACATGGTCGTTCGACTATAACGATGCGAAGAACATGTTCTTTCAATTCCAGGCCGCGGCCGTGCAGATGAACAATTCGGCGTACGACAGCCCGGCGTTCGAAGCGTTGTTGGACAAAGCCGACCAGGAGGCCGACGGTGCGGCGCGCGCCGTGATCTTGGGGCAGGCGAACGCGATGTTGCTCAAAGATTTGCCCGCAAGCCCGATGCTATTCCAGTATTCGCGCCATCTGGTGAAGAGTTACGTTCTGAACTGGACGGATAATCCGCGAAACGTCAATCGGACGCGGTGGCTCGACGTGGGCGAGCGCACGGCTGCTGCGCCGGCTGCGGGCGCCGATGGCGGGGAACAGGGAATTTGGGGGTGGCTGGCTTCGTGGTTCAGCGCGGAAGCATGGTCGAAGTGGTGGAATTCGTGAGGGCCGTCGAGTCCTCGCCGTTGATTGTGGGAGTGTGACGATGGGTACCTTTGTGAGATTTTTTGCAGCGCTCGTGCTCTGCCTCGCCATTGCAGTGCCGGCCTCGGCCGAGAAGATCCTGCATCGGGGCAATGGCGCGGAACCCAAAGGGCTTGATCCGCATCAGGCCTCGGGCGATCCGGAGAACCAGATTCTGGGCGACATGTTCGTCGGCCTCTATACCGAAGATGCGGATGGCAATGCGGTGCTTGGCGCCGCCGAAAAGGTCGAGACGTCGGCCGATGGGCTGACGTGGACTTTCACGATCCGCGATCACAAATGGTCGGACGGCGTACCGGTGACGGCGGACGATTTTGTCTATTCCTATCGCCGACTGCTCAGTCCGACCATCGCGTCGGAGTACGCAAACATCATCTATCCGATCAAGAACGCCGAGAAGGTGAACAAGGGCGTGTTACCGCTCGACCAGTTGGGTGTGAGCGCGCCCAACCCGAAGACGTTCGTGATCCAGCTTGAGCATCCGGCACCATACTTGCCAGAGATGATGACGCACTATTCCACCTTTGGTTTGCCCAAGCATGTGATCGAGAAGGCGGGGCTGGGCTGGACGAAACCCGGCGTCATGGTCTCGAATGGCGCCTACATGCTGAAAGAACGGCGGCCAAACGACCATATCGAGCTGGTCCGGAATCCGAACTTTTACGACGCGGCGAATGTAAAGATCGACCGTGTTTTCTTCTATCCGTCGGCGGACGAAGGCTCAGCGCTAAAGCGGTATCGCGCAGGCGAGCTTGATACGCAGGAGCGTTGGCCGCTGACGGAAAACAAGTGGCTGCTGGCCAATATCCCGAACGAGGCGCGGAAGTATACAGGATTGCGGGTGCTCTATGCGGTGTTCAACACGCGTGTACCGCCGTTCAACGACAAACGGGTTCGCCTCGCGGTCGCGGAATCGATCGACCGGGCTGCGATCCAAAAGGAAGTCTATTTCGGCGCGCACGGCGTTGAGGCAACGACCGTGATCCCGCCGGGCATGGCGAATGTCGATCGCTCGGCGCAGGTGCCGTGGGCGGGCAAGTCTATGCCGGAACGACAGGCGGAAGCGCGCAAGCTGTTGGCCGAGGCCGGCTATGGACCGGAGAACCCACTGAAGATCAGCTATAACTTCATCAATCGGCCCGACACCAAGCGCATGGCGATCGCCACGCAGGCGATGCTGAAGCAGGTCGGCGTGAGCATGCAGTTGGAAGCAAAGGACTTTGCGGTTCACTACGACCTGCTCAAAACTGCGAACTTCCAGATGGGTGAGGCGGGCTGGATTTTCGACTACAACGATGCCCAGAGCGTGTTGTTCCTGTTCCAAAGCTCGAACACCGGGTTGAATTATCCCGGCTACAAGAACCCCGCTTACGACGCGGTGATGGCGAAGGCTGAGCTTGAAAAAGACGTGGTCGCGCGCGGCAAGTTGCTTGGCGAGGCGGCCGGCTTGTTGATCAATGATGTTGCGGTGTCGCCGTCGTTCTTCCAGTTCATCCGCCCGCTGGTGAAACCCTACGTGTTGAACTGGCAACATACGCCGCGCGGCGTGAACCGCACGCGCTGGCTCGACATCGGCGATCGTCCGGGGCCTGGCACGACAGCCGGCGGCACCGACAACGGTACGCAGGCGTCCGAGGGCGGGTTCTGGTCTTGGCTTGCGTCTTGGTTCGACCCGGCGGCCTGGAGCAAGTGGTGGAACTCATAACCGAGTAACGGCGCCGAAGCGGAAGTTTCGGCGCCCTATCACGCTTCTGGACAATACCGGCCGCAGCCTGGCCGATGTCGGCGGGTGTTGTTTGTCGGCATATGGAATGATCCATTCCAGAGTTCGATTCGCGTTGCGGCGGGAGGAATACCGATGTCAGGCCCATCGGCGGTAGAGGGTTTGCTGGCGCGGCTTCATTCGTCGCCCGATGTCTACGTGCACAGGTTCAACTTGGTCCGGGACGCAGCACTGCTGGTCCAGTTCGACAAACGCGTGTATCGCACGTCGAGCTTTCTCGACGAACGCGCATTGTTGCCCACGATGGTCGCTGGATGGGTCGGGATCGGCCAGATGGTCGAGAGAGTTCGATCCATTACGTCCGGCGTGCCGGTCAATTTCATCTTTCATTCGGGCCATGTCGGGTCGACACTGCTGAGCCGCTTGCTTGAAGAGGCGGGCGCGGTGCTGGCGCTACGCGAGCCGCTAACATTGCGCAATCTTGCGGAGTTGCATGACGTCTTGCATCTGCCCGAGTCATTGCTGGATGGTTCGTCGTTCAACGCCTTGCTGGAATCGTTCCTTCGTCTCTGGGCGCGGGGCTATCCGGACACCGCCATGACGATCGTCAAAGCCACCAGTGCCACGGCACGCCTAGCGCCACAGCTGCTGGCGCGCCGGCCTTTAGCGCGGGCCGTGTACCTCAACCTGCGGGCGGAGCGGTACATGACCACCCTCCTCGCCGGTGCAAGCGCCGGCTCGGATGTGCGCGGGCATGGACCTGAGCGGATCCGCCGGCTGCAGTCGTACGGATTCAAGCACGAAGCCGCCTATCACAAGATGTCGATGGGCGAGCTTGCGGCGATGAGCTGGCTGGCGGAAAGCTGGAGCCGGTATAAGGCAATAGCGGTAGGCGGGGCGCGCGTGCTCCCGGTCGATTTCGATGCGCTGCTTGGTCAACTGCAGGGCACGTTGGAGCACATCCTGCGCCACTTCGGACTGCCCCACGACGCGGCAACCGCTGCGCGTCTTGTCGATAGCCCGGCATTGCGCCAGTACTCGAAAGCGCCGGAGCATACTTATACGGCAGAGATGCGCGCTGAGATCTTGGCTGAATCGCGCGCGGCCCATGGCGCGGAGATTGCCAAGGGGCTTGCATGGCTTGAGCGCGCTGCCAAGGCAAACGCCGAGGCTAACTTGGTGATTGGCGCGAGCGGTCTTTAGTGCCCTCTTGAGCCCTGAGGCGCAGGGGCGTCGGCACGGTGACTGCCGGCGCCCGCCACTCTGCAGCTACCTCGCTGGCGCAATCGGCGTAACGCTTTGGACGAAGCACACACCACCGTAGCGGAACTCGAGGACGTCATCGTGATCGAAGCAATCCATCGTGCTGAAGGGGCGCACGGTGTAGAAATTGCCGCTTTTCTTTAGATCCGGGCAAGCATGTTGGAACGTCACCTTGAACTTTGCCGATCCACGGGTTCTCGCGATCGCCGTATTGCCGTCGATCAACGTCATCCCGGTAAAGTCGCGGAACCTCAAGCAAGATCCGCCGGACGCACTTGCCGGTTCGGTTGCCGCGAATGTGTACGCCACCGCAGCTCCCGCCAAAACCAACCCTGCCAACATCAGTTCTGCTCGCATTTGCGGGCCTCCTTCGTTGAATGTGGTGTGGTGCGCGAAGCATACACGACTTGATGCCAGGAAACCATGACGGTTTGTGGGCAGGCCGTCGTTTCACATACGAAATGCGGCAAATCGTGTCGACAGGCACTATTTAGGTGTCAGACCACATCCGCATCAGGTTCTGGCGTACGACGTCCAGGCGGACGCGCCCATCCCACGACATCTTTAGGCCTTCCAGCGCGGCAACTTCGCTAAGCTCGTAGAGTTGCGTCCGCTTGTGCTCATCAGCGATGAAGCTCTCGATGAAGGTGATAGCCACGAGTCGCTGGCCCGACGTCACCGGCCTCACTTCGTGCTGCGTCGTCGAGGGGTAGATGATCGCAGATCCGGCTGGCCCTTTGAACGCAATCATCCGGGTGCCGAGGGTAACAACCAGTTCGCCGCCTTCGTAGGATTCGGGAGGGGCGACAAAGATCGTGCAGGAGACATCGCTTCGGATGCGAGCACCCGGCACCTGGATGATCGCGGTGTCGGCGTGCGCGCCGTACTTCATACCAGGCTCGTAGCGGCACAAGAGAGGAGGCGCGATCCGCTTCGGCATGGCGAAGTCGACGAACTCCCGCGACCGCGCCAATGCGGTCTGCAAGATCTGGACGCTCTCCGAATACTTCGGGTCCGCGTGATCCGCCTGCAGATTAAGTTTGGTGAGATTGGCGGGATTGGTGGCTCGCCCGTCGACGAAGCGCAAGCTCGCGGCAAGTTCGGTCAAGCGGGCAACCTGGGTGTCGCTGAGAAGCCCTTTGATCTCAAGAAACACTGCGCTTCGTCCCCTATGGTCGTTTGCCGAATGTACGTCACCTTCTTCCGTTGAAGCAAACGAACAAGACGACAAGTGCGGCGGAGTGCGTCGCGGAGGTGCTTGCACTCGTCAAACAGGCAGCCTTGCCGCGCAAAACAACGACACTTGGAGGTGTGGCGCGACCCCGTGGGGCGGGGTATAAACCCTGCATCGATCTCAGGTCCTATTTCGGGCGTTCCTTTGGTTCATCAGGTCAAACGCAAGCTTACGACGATCTTCTGCGCGGACGTCGTGGGGTATAGCCGCCTTATGGGCGTGGACGAACACCGGACGCTGGTTCGGCTCAAGGAATGCCGCGAGCTTATCCAAGCGTTCATCGAGCGGCATCATGGGCGGGTGGTCAGTTGGTCCGGCGACGCGGTGCTGGCCGACTTCTCCAGCGTGGTCGAATCCGTGCAATGCGCGGTCGAGATTCAGCGCGAGCTGAAGGCGCAGAACGAGAGTATCCCTGAGCCGCAGCGGATGGACTTCCGCATTGGGATCAATCTCGGCGACGTCATGATCGACGATCACGACATTTTCGGCGAGGGCGTGAATATCGCGGCGCGGCTGCAAGCGCTGGCCACGCCCGGCGGCATATTGATCTCGGGCTCGGTGCACGATCAGGTGCGCAACAAGCTTGCGCTGGGCTTCAACTTTATGGGCAACCAGCAGGTCAAGAACATCAGCGAACAGGTGCCGGTGTTCGTGGTCGCGCACGAGTCGGGGTTGTCGATGCCGATTGCCGGTGCGGGTGTGCTCGGCGGGCGCGTCGCGCCGGCTGCCGCAAAGGCCCCTGCCCTGTTGCCGCTCCGGCTTGGGGCTGGGATTATCGACGCGATCTTTGCGTGCGCGCTGACGTTTGCGGCGGCGGTCGGGCTGCAGGGAACGATCGGGCCTGCGTTCACGCTCGATGCGCCCTTCACGTGGATCGCCAGCGAGCGGACGATTTCGACGAACCTGCCCTCCTTGGAAATCGAAGATGGCGGGCGTGCAACGCGGACGACGACGGGATCGCTGGTCGAGCGGAACTATATGGGTTTCGTGAAGCAGAGCTATTGGCGCACGGTCGTCGAGGAGAAGTCCTCCGGCGCGCGTGTGGTGACGAGCAGCGAGGCGTTGCTCGACAACAATCGCAAGGACACGCTGGTGCGGCCGCCGCTGTCGATCGCGGCGATCGTGATCTACTTCGTGATGATGGTGCTGGCCGAGGGCTTGCTGATGCGCGGGGCTTCGCCGGGGAAGATATTGATGGGGTTGCGCGTGTCGGGTGTCGACGGCGAGCGCATGGATCTGAACCGGGCGTCGATCCGGAACCTGTCGAAGGTCGTGTCGGTGGCGCCGTTGCTCGCGGGCGTGGTGATGGCACTGTTTTCGAAGCGGCGGCAGATGCTGCACGACCAATTCGCCGGCACCTACGTGCACGACGCGAAGTGAAAAAAAGGGCGCGGTGTTGGCCGCGCCCTTGGTTCTTGCTCCAGCGCTTAGCGCGTTTTTTCGGGGAGCATCTTTAGTTGATGTCCTTGGGCGCCTTTGGCGTCGTTGGCCATCAGTTCCATGTAGTTCGAGACCGGTTCGCTGTCGATGACCTTGCTCATGAAGGCCATCGTGCGAACGACTTCGGCGGAGGTGCCGAACATCTCGGCCAGTTCCTCGAACGGGCTCTTGGGCTTGGGCATCATCTTGAGGTTGATTTCGGAGTCCGCCGGGATGCCGGCCAAGGCCTTCGTCGCCTCAAGCGCGGCGCGGAAGCCGCCGAACTCGTCGACCAAGCCGCGAGGCTTCGCGTCGGCGCCGGTCCAGACCCGGCCCTTGGCGATCTCACGCACTTTCTCAAGCGGCAGCTTGCGCCCTTCCGATACTTTACGCGTGAAGTCCTCGTAGATCTGATCGACACCCTTGTTGAAGGCCGCCCATTGTTCCGGCGTGAACGACTGGGTCGCCGCGTCCATGAGCACGTTCGTGCCGACGCCCAACGACTTCATGTCGATGCCGAGGAGCGCCCACGTGCCCGCGGTCACGATCTTGCCCGAGAGCACGCCGATCGAACCGGTGATCGTCGTTTCGTGGGCGAAGATCTTGTCGGCCGAGAGCGACACGTAGTAGCCGCCCGATGCCGCCACGTCGCCCATGCTGACCACGACTTTCTTACCCGCCTTTTGCGCCTTCTTCACCGCATCCAGGATTTGGTCAGACGCGAGCGCCGAGCCGCCCGGCGAGTTCACGCGGAACAGGATCGCCTTCACGTCGTCATCTTCGGTCGCGTCGCGGAACGCTTGGGCAATCGTATCGCCGCCCATCGACGACTCGCCGCCGAAGCCGCCGCCTTCCGAAGCGCCGTCGTTGATCTGACCTTCGCCTTGGATGAAGGCGATCGTCGGACGGCCGAAGCCTTGGTAGGGGTTGCCGGCGAGTTGGAAGTAGTCGCTCAGCGTTTTCAGTTCGGCCTTGCCGCCGGCGCGGGCGAGTGCCGCGTCTTCGGCTTCGTCGTCGTAGCCTTGCTTGTCGATCAGCTTTTTGTCGATCGCTTCTTGCGTGAGGTACGGCGCGCCGTTGATCAACGCCACGATCTCGTCGCGGGTCTTCTTGCGGTCGCCGGCGATGCCGGCGGTCGAGGATTCGAAGATCGACTCGATCAAGCGCGTCGCCGCTTCGCGGTGCGCGGGGGTGAAGTCCTTTTCGGTGAACATGTTCGCGGCGTTCTTGTATTCGTAACGCTGCGTGAATTCGGGCTTCGCCTGAATCTTGTCGAGCATGTTGCGCAGGAACACGGCCGTCGTGGCGACGCCGGCGGTTTTCATTTCACTGGCCGGCTGCAGCCAGATTTCGTCGGCGGCCGAGGCCAAGAAGTAGTCGCCCATGCCGCTGGAATAGAAGGATTGCGCGTGCGCGACCACGAACTTGCCCTTGGCGCGGAACGCCTTGATCGCGGCGCGAAGTTCTTGAGCCTGCGCGGAGGAAATGCCATTGCCGCCGACGCGAATGAACATGCCCTTGACGCGGTCGTCGCTCTCGGCCTTGGCCAAGGCCAACACGGCGTCGATGACGGAGGCAACGCGATTGGGTTCAGCGAACGGATTGTTCGGCTTCGCATCGGGCAGACCGTTGCGCAGATCCATGGTCAGGACCATTTCGCCCGGCAGTCGCGGTTGGGTGAAGGTCCCAACGACGCCGAAGACGATAGCCAGCAAGACCAGGAAGATGATGATCGAGGCAATGCGGTTGAAAATGCCACTCAACCGCGCCAGGAACCATGACCACATGCGACGCCCCCTCAAGGATGAAAATCAGGTTGAACTCAAGGCCCCTTAGATGGGGCCCCACCCGGTCACCATACAAGGGCGCACGTTGCCGGTACATCGATCAGTTCCGCACAAAAGCGCGAGTTTTTCTGGCGATTTCGCTTAGGGATTGTGCGGCGCCCAAGCTTTGCGGCTCACGCGGGCGTGAAGAGCCGGGAAGTGCTTTTTCTGAGGCCCTGCCCTCGCCGCCTGATGCGCTTATCTTCGATTTCACGCCAACTCCTTCCGTTTGACTTGCGCTTGCCGTTCCGTTTTCCGGGCCAGGCGACCCGGGCTGGGGATTTTTAGTGTCCCCGAAATTCCGCCAAGCGATTGGCGGGCGACAAGTCTCCAACCCCTTGCCCAAAAGAAGCGACTCTCGCAGCGTCACATCCGCAGAGCTCCGCCAATCCAGGCGCCACAGCGACATCAACGCGTGTACGCACAGAGGCACTGCGCACTGCGCACTGCGCACTGCGCACTGCGCACTGCGCCCTGCGCCCTGCGCCCCGCGCGGGGCGGAGGGGGATGCCCCGGCGCGATTCAAGCA
>CAZJOM010000018.1:0-2291 GCA_964547645.1 uncultured Flavobacteriaceae bacterium | reverse complement strand
CTGCGCCCTGCGCCCCGCGCGGGGCGGAGGGGGATGCCCCGGCGCGATTCAAGCAAACAACCCCATGTACCCGGAAGTGACGCGAAGCCCACGCGACCGAGCACCGCGCAATCTCGGCTTAGCGGGCGCACAGCGATCAGGTTCGTTTCTCATCGGGCGATTGGCCTTTTTTCAGCTGACCAACTGTATAGAACAAAATAAGAACAATTGCAAGCACAAAAACACCGAACGCACGCCGCGCACTGATCCAGACAACGCGGGCGTCGTGAGCGTCAGAGCGCCGGTCTCTGCTGCTGTTTCAAAGCTTGCCAAGCGACCGGCGCCCGTCGCGGGTGAGCTGAAACGACACTGCAACCGGAGAGTTTTGTCGTGTGTCCCCGGATTACTCGATGGGTCTACCTAACCGATCTCCCGCCGCTTCCTCCATTGCCACGGCGGGATAGGATTTTCGGTGCGCCATAAACCGACCTTCTTGGACTTTGCCCAACCCTCGAGGTGGTTCAGCTTGGTTTGGCGATCTTTCGGCAGGTGGTCGTAATAGATCCGCATCACCCACGCATGCCCGAGTATGACCATGCGCTCGTTCACGTTCAGCCATTCGTTTCCGTTCGCGCGCCGGACATAGATCGTGGCGAGCGTACGGCCGTGAGGATCAACCCCGTGTTCTTCAAGAACGACGCTGCGGCCGCCGACGAGCTTGATGAGGCCGGCTTTAGCGATGTTGCCCCAAGGTTGGCCGTCTTCCGGGCAGTCGATAGAGTCGAGCCGGATCGTGGTTTGCCTCCACCCGTCTGCGACAATCAAGGTATCGCCGTCCAGAACGCGCACAACATTGGCTCGCCGCAGGTCGTCGAGCATCGCCAGCGTTTCGACTGTACTCCGCGCTGGTTTCTTGGCCGCGGGTTCGCAGACAATGGTCTCAGAGCGGCGCCGTCGTGGCTCATCCCACGTTAGTGCTCTAAAGATGCGCCTGAGGATGCGGAACATCGGACGCGCTCATCGAGTCGATGGCGGTCATATTTCACTCAGGTGCCACCAGGTGTCCAGGCCATCGGTTGCCGAGTGACTACTCGATTGTCCGCATTCGTTCGCGCTCCTGCGGAGGCAGGCGAGGACGCTTACGGTCCCAGGGTTAGAGCCTTCTTGGCCAGTATTGCGGCGTTCGATCGGGCGCCGTGTACTCGCCTCAGGCGCGAAATTCGTGGGTAGGTCCTTAACGGTTCTCTTAGGCAAGGCGATATAGTTTGTGTGATGCCTTTCACCGAGAAAGAACGACAGCAGTACCTTGCAGAGAAGAAGAAGCGAGAGGCTGCTCATCACAACGATGCTACGCAACGCCGCCCAGAAGCGCTTAGCGTTTGTGTTCACTGTGGAAACGGCTTCGGGGTTAACGAAGGCGTCATGACGGACGATGTTTCGGTTTGCGATACCTGCCTTGGCGGTTGAGCGGAAGTTGCGCGGTATTCCCGGGGCACGTGTGGACGGCCTCCTGTTGGTAAAATGTATTATGGCGATTGCGACGAATTCGATAGGTGCCGACAGAGGCCGTCCGCACAGGTCGCCGAGACGCGTTGCATGTTTGCCGTGCTGAAACTCGGAGGTATTCGTACGATTGTCGACTCGGCTATTTTCGGTGAAAGCAAAGGCTGATTCGCCGATGAACGGTTCCCGTGACGACGAAGCTCGCACATTATACGCGGAGTCCGCTCACTACGTGATCCGCACGCTGGAGGTCGCGGATGCGACGGAGAGCTGGTGCGACTGGTTGATGGACCCGCGCGCGCAGATCAATTTGAACGCGGCGCCGCAGCGACTGGTGCTGGATCAGGTCCGCACCTATGTCGCCTCGTTTGACCGTAAGCGTTCGCACATCGTCGGCATCTTCGCGAAGGATACGGGCCAGCTTGTGGGAATCCGCAACGCCTATGTGGACCGGAAGCACCGCGAGTGCACGCTCAACACGCTGATCGGCGAAACGCAAGCGCGTGGCAGAGGTGCCAACCACGAGTCGCGCTATGCGATGCACAATTTCGTTTTGGAAGATCTCGATCTCGATTGCGCGCGCGCCACCGTTGTCGGCGAGAATGAGTACATGTTCAATCTGCTGATGCGCACCGGCTGGGTGCACGAACACACGAGCACGAAGCCCCGCGCGAGCGGCGAGGGCCTCGTGCAGCTGCGCCATATGCGGCTCACGCGCGACGCCTGGCGCGCCGGCGAAGCGGCAAAAGCGAAAGCGCTGAGCGAGGGCCAAGGCGGCTGACGCCCGTTCGTGCCGGCGCGCCGTGCGT
>CAZJOM010000017.1:0-56035 GCA_964547645.1 uncultured Flavobacteriaceae bacterium | reverse complement strand
TTGACCAACAGCACCACCGAAAGCGCCGCGAAAACAACCCCAACCCCATTGAACACGCCCATGGAGGCCAGGTTAACAACCGCACCCGCGCCTGTCGAAGCGCATTATGCACGCGTGCCGCACTCAGGTGAGATGCAGATTTCGCCCCACGCGGGCGATCGATCAAATGGCCGGCGCCTCGGCGCTCATCTCGACCACTGAGCCGTCGGTCGAAATCCCCTGCACGCTCACGAGGCGCACACCGACGAACGCCGATTCCACGTTCGCGGTTTCGACCTCGTACGCGACAACGTGCGCGACCAACTGATCGTCGGTCGTCAGCACGGGCCATAAATCGACGTCGCGCGTCATGCAAACCTTGGGCAAGAAAATTTGCGCGCGTACTTTGAGTCCGCGCAATGCGCCGCTGAACAGCGGGACCCTGGCAAACACGGGCGCGACATCGCCAAATCCGGGAAGTTCGTCGAGCTTTTTTCCCACAATCGCCGACGCCTCGGCATCGGTCCCCGAAAGCAACCTGCGGCTGACGGCGAGAATGCGCCCGCTGGCGTCAAGCAACGCTTCCATGCCGAAGGACTCGTTCACCCGGGCGATCCAAGCGCGCGTGTCCCCTAAACCCGTCAGGCCGACAACGGATCGCAACGCGGATTGAACGCCCAAGTTCGGGGTCTGCAGTCCCGCTTCCCATCGCGAAACGGTTTGCTGCGTTACGGCAAAGCGATCCGCAAACGAATTCTGGGTAAGACCGTGGCGTTTGCGATATTGCGCGATCAGCGGCGGCCAAATCTGTTCTATTTCCTCTTTCACGGCCATCAAGTTGTTCCGTTTGATTCCTAGGCCCGAACACAACTATCAGCAAACTGAGCATGCTTTTTGCGCTTGATCAATTTGCCTTGGATCAATTCGCCAACGCATATTCGACAATACACGCTCACGCGGCATTGCCAAAGAAGGCAACAGCAACTGCCGCACTGTGTTGCAACGTTACGGCACGGCTCTCAAAGAGCCACTTTTCCATCGCAATCCGATGGACTTCACGGCGCATCGCCGCAATTCTGCTCCAGAAACGCCAAGCTGGCGCCGGACGGGGCGGAAGCGACAACCGTGGATAAATTTCCAACACATCCCTTGTCTGACAGCGCCGATGCTTGGAGAGCACGGGTTGCGGATAGCTTTGGCAGCGAAGCCTTGTTCGATGCCGAATGGCGCTTTCTTGCAATCAGCAACAATTTCTTGGCCGGGACCAATCGCAAACCGGAAGACCTCATCGGCAAGAAACTGGAGGACGTGCCGCCCTTCAGGCCAAACAAGATTCGCTCACTCATTCCGTGGAGTCTGGGCCCCGTTCGCGTCGCTCGACTCCGCGCTGACGTCGGATTGCGGTCGTTCTACGCGGTTTACGATTTGGACGTTTGGCCACTCGTCACCGAATCCGACGAGCGGCTGATACATCTGGCCGCCGTTCGAACGACGATAGCCGAACCGCGGGCGTGGTACTTCGGCTCTCAGGTGCATCACGTGGAGCTCGTTCTACTCGACGGAACCGTCGTACCCTTTGAAGGTCTAAAGGCCCTGGCAATATGAACAGTTCGGACGATTCCGCGCGCCACGCTCAGGCTCCAGTATCGCAACATGTCGCCGACAAGGTGCGCGCGGCGCTAAGCCACCTGCACGCGGCGCACGCGCTTGATTACACGCGCCTTGCGGACCTCCTGGAAGAACCGCTGCCAACCGTCATGGCGTGCGCGCTTGGCGAGATGATTCCGACGACTGGATTTCAAAAGAAGGTGAAATCTCTCACGTTGCGCATGGACTACGCTTCACGCGTGGCATGGCAACAGCGTATCGCGGCGGCCGGCCGCTCCGAATTGCTGCTGGACCGCGAATTGACGATAATCGCCGTCGACGGCATGGAGATGCCGGGCGCCCCACGCCCAACGAAGTCTTATCCGATTCCCCGCCGGTTCTTTCTGGGGCGCAAATACAACGATCTTCTCCCAACGCTCGATTGCACCTTGATCGAAACGCACGGCAACGGCATCGACGATCTGAAGACGATCGGATTTTTCGACGGCAAGATTGCAAGTGTTCGGTTTTGCTTCGAAGTGCACGCGGGCGACGTCGTTGTTGTCGCCGCTATCGAAATTTGGCCGATCGTGACGGTCGACGACGGCATCTTGGCGCACGTCGTTGTGAATGACCTTCCGCACCTCCCGCGCGTGCTGAAGGAACCGGGCGTCCATGTTCATTGGCGAAACGTCAGATTGGCGCCGGGCAAGCCGCACTGAAGCGGTGGCCCCACCGGATCATTTCGTTGCCCGAGACGACCTGCGATAGCAGCCCGTCCGCTTCACACAGGTGACGAACAGCCTTTTGCGGCTTGCGGGTCTCTCCACCAAACAGCCCCGGGTAAAATTAGCCCGGCTGCGTTTTCGGCCTGCCCCGCCGCCCCTTGAAGCGGAAAAGGTGAATTCCCAAATCGGCGGGTGGCCGGCCGCGCAATGGCGCCATCGGCCTCCGTTTTTTACATCGTCAGTCTGCAAAAGGAGGATCTCCATGCATTTCCGCCCGCTGCAAAACCGTTCGGCGGCACACCGACGGCCCTAGACGTAAAACGCTCGACGACAGGAGGACACCCCATGTTCAACGGTCTTCGAAACGCGATCGAAATTTCGACGACCCTCGCAGCCTTCACCGTTTGCGCCTGGATAACCGCCGGGCCTGTGGCCGCTCTCGTCATCGCCACCATCGTCGCCGCGGTTATCTACATGGAGCGTACGCGCGGTACATTCGAGACAGCCGAGCGGGGTCTTGAAGTGCCGGCGAACCGCTCCCACATCGGCGCCGCCGGGCCCCTGACGTGGCGTCCGGTTCGTACGTCGTCCATGTCTCGCGCGCGGAGAACGCGGCCATGATCGAAGTGACCGCATCGACGGCGGGAGCCGCGCCGCTTCCGTCTCTCCCTCGGGCGCACCTAGCCGCCCGCGCGCGCGACGCCGCGAAGGAAACCCCGCCGCCAGCCGGCCCTTCGCGGCGGACGGCCGACGAACCGCCGCTCACGGCCGAGGCGCCGCCGCGCTGGCCGCGCGTCTTCCCCGGGCTTTGATACGCACAGGGGCAGGCACACGCGACCGGCACCGGTTCAACAAACATCGCAGAAGGAGAAACAACCAATGGCTCTATTTTCAGTCAATCCGTTCGAGGCGATGCTCAACTTCCAGCGTTCGCTCGACAGTCTGCGCGACAGCGGCTGGTTCGACCTGTCGCCGTCCGGCCGCGGCGCCTTCCCGCCGCTCAACGTGTTCGCCAAAGGCGACGACATCGTCGTGATCGCCGAAGCGCCCGGCGTGCACAAAGCCGATTTGAAGGTCGAGGCGAAGGGCAACACCGTGCGCGTCTCGGGCACGAAGACGGTCGCCTATGGCGAACGCGCAAGCCTGCATCGGCGCGAGCGCGCGGAGGGCCGCTTCGACCGAACGATCACACTGCCGGTCGAAGTCGACCCCGACCGGATCAAGGCCGAATTTCGCGACGGCGTTCTCGCGCTCTATCTGCCGCGTGCGGAAAGCGCAAAGCCGCGCTCGATCGCCATCCACTAACCCGACGCGTGAGGAGACCAACGATCATGAGCAAGTCCTCTCAACCTCTGACCGTGCAAGAGAAGAAGGAAGTCGCAACCACCGGCGAACGCACGATCCCGGCGCGCACCTTCACGCCGGTCGCCGACATCTTCGAAACCGAGGAAGCGTTGACCGTCGTGCTGGAGCTTCCGGGCGTCGAAAAGAAGGATCTGGACCTCAATCTCGAAAACGATCTGCTGCGCATCGAAGGCCGGATCGACTTCTCGAAGTACGACGGGCTGGATCCCCTCTACAGCGAATACAATGTCGGCCACTTCGCCCGCTCGTTCAGCCTGTCGAGCCAGATCGACGCCAAGCGCATCAGCGCCGCGCTCGAAGACGGGGTCCTGACGCTGACCCTGCCCAAGATCGAAGACGCCCGCCCGCGGCGCATCCCGATCGGCTGACCGCAAAAGCCACGGCGCCGCGCGAGAGCAGTCTCGCGCGGAGCCGCGGAGTACGCGGAGAAATGACCCGGGCGCGACCGCACTCCGCGTCTCCGCGTGCATTCTTCACAACCCTTACCAAGTTGCCCTGGGTGGCCGGGTCGCGCTGCGCTTGCCCGGCCATGACGGAAAATTTTGCGTAAAGTCTGCTAGAAGCCCGCGGTCCCAGGCGGCACTCCGCGTCTCCGCGGCTCCGCGTGCAATCCTTCGGACTGCCAGCACTTCTTTGCTTTAGCGAGCGCGCCCGATTAGCCTGACATCAAAATCAAGCTGAGAGATATGGGGATGTTTCTGGTTGGCATTCGTCGCGGGGTCGCGACCGCTGTCGCAGCGTCTGCGCTGTTTGCATCGCCAAGCGCCTTCGCCGATGACGCAAGCACACTCGCCGCGATCGCCGACCGCGGCCTGCAAGCATGGTTGCCCGGCATCGCGACGCTGGCGATCGCCGTTTCCATCGCCGTCGTTTTGGCCGCCCTTTGGCGCGGACCGCTGAGACCCGCGCGTAACGTGCTGCTCAAGGCGGTGCACGCGATTGATCACGCGCTCGTCACGCAGGGTTCGTGGATAGTCGGCACGCGCGTGCGCAGGCGCGGGGCGCGCTGGGCGACCGTCATTTTTGTGCTGACCGCGGTCGGAACGCTGGGTGCGTTTCTGCCGGGGGTCTTCGGTTTCGCCGCTCTCTTCTTGGGGCTCATCGCGATCTTGATCGTCTACCGGCACTGGTCGTGGGACGAGGACGAGGTCGCCGCCGAAGTGCCGGAAGACGAAAAGCGTGTGCCGATCACGGGCACGCTGCGCAACGAGGTCCTGACCGCCGTCGCGTTCCTGTTCTTCTACTATCCGATCGCCTTCGCGAAACTTCAGGCCGACGGCGGCGCGTTCACGCTCGTTCCGGGCTCCGGCCTCGCCGCGCTCAGCGTTTTCACCTTGCTCGAATTCGTGAAGGCTGTTCCGTTCGTCGACTATTACGAGATCTTCGGACCGAACCTCCGCTTCGACGAGATCGCGGCCGTCGGCGAGCCCACGATCACCGGAAAGGTGCTGACCCTGGCGTTGCGCGCGTCATTCGATCTCGTGTTGGTCGCCGCAATCTTGCGCTTGCCCGAAATTGCGAGACTCGCACAGGAAGGCCGCGACCTGCGCCCGATCGATGAGGCGCTTTCCGGCGAAGACGAAGACAAGCAGATGAAAGCGATCGACGCCGCCTGCGCCTTCGCGCTCAACCGCCGCCCCCGCGCGCGCGAACGCCTGGTGCGCGTGACGGAGCGGCGCTGGTCGAGCGATCGCTTCCGCTATTCGCCGCAGGTTCGCCTCAGCGCCGCCGATGCACTGGTCAGAATAGGCGCGAGCCTGAACGACGAGGCGGCGTTCATGGCGGCCGCCAGTGTTTATCGCCAGACCTTCGACGATCCGCAGGCGATGATGAGCGGTATCGGCCGCGCCCGCCGCAAGCATGATTACGGAAACATCATGGCGACGCTCGCGAGCAGCCGCTCCGACACGCTGTTCCTGGACGAAGCGGTCGCTGCCTATCACGACGCGATGGTGTTGTTGCGCCGCGATCTCTTTCCGAAAGATTGGGCGATGGCACAGCTGAACCTGGGCATCGCGCTGAACAAGCTCGCGAACCGTGCGGACGATACGGCAAAGCGCGATGAGGCGCTGCAAGCGTTTCACAACGCGCTGCTGGAATACGACCGCGAGAGATTTCCGATCGAATGGGCGCGCGTTCAATTGAATCTCGGCAACGCGCTCTGCGACGCCGGCCGCGACCGGCCGGAGCTGCAGCGCGAGGGGATCGCGGCGCTGCGTGCGGGGCTTGAAGTTCGCACGAAGGAACGCGACGCCCCTGGCTGGGCGCGCACCCAACACAATCTCGGCGTCGCGCTCTACGACTATTGGCATTCGACCGGCGCCGACGACACCTACGCGCAAGAAGCGATTGCCGCCTATGAGGCCGCGCTGACCGTGCGCACGGAACGCGACGGCAGCGTCTGGGCCGACAGCCAAGAACGGCTCGGCACCGTGCTCTCCCGGCTCGGCCGCAAACAGAATGACGCCGCGCTGTTGACGCGCGCGGTCGGCGCCTATCGCGCTTCGCTGCAGCGGCGACGGCGCGAGGCTCTACCGCTCGATTGGGCGCAAGTGCAGAACAACATCGGATTGACGCTTCTGGCGCTGGGCGAACTGAAGGCCGACGCGCGCATCGTGCGCGAAGCGGCGACGGCGTTTGGTTTGGCCCTCGAAGAGCGCACGCAAACGCGCGCCCCTGTAGAATGGGCGCGCACCACGCATCGCCTGGCCGACGCCGAAGCGCTGATCGCGACCATGACCCGCGATGCAGCGGCGCGCACCCGCGCGGCCGCCCTCTATGCAGAAGCGATTCCGGTCCTCAAAACCAATGACCCCGAGTTCGCCGCAGAAGCGGAACAAGCCCTGTCGCGCTTAAACCCGTCGACGGCGCCCGCCAAACCCGAATGATTTGAAGCGTTGGCACGCACGGAGATCTGCCCGAGATCGCGTCGCCGTGGCCGGGCGGCTGCGCAGCCCGTTCAACGTCTGCTACAACGCCAACGACAGTTCCTCGCTGGCGATTCCGGGCGGATAGGTGCATGCAGAAATTCCTGAGCGAACTTCAGCGCCGCAAGGTGCTGCGCGTCGCAACTCGCGGCGGCCGCGCTCGTCGTTTCGCTCTCCCTCTCCTTTCCGCTCGCTTGGCTCTTCGAAGACAGCGGCAATTCAATTTGGCCGCCCGCGATGCTGCATGCGGTCGTTCAGGGTTCAATCAAGTTAGTGGACGTCGGCGAGGAACAGTTCCCGACGATGGCGCTATGCTGGATGGCTCTCAGCATCTCAGCGCCCTGGGCGCTACTCCTGTTGCTTCGACCGCGTACAACCGAATCTTAGGCCCCCATTTTCAATCGTCCGGTCGCGATGATGGGGATCAAGTATCCGCCAAGCAGGGCGACATTCGGAACGACATTGAGGCCAAAGCCGGTGGCAACCGACAGACAACTGTCGATGACGAACCACGTCGCCAGGCCCGCGGTCATGCCGATCCAGACCGGGCGTGCAGCATCGCCCAGCGGAATTGCCGCCAACATCACCAGGAGCACCGTCACGCCCCAGCCGATCGAGACGGCGCCCATAACGCCGAGACTGAACCGGTTCGCAGGGTCGAAGTTCAACGCCGCCGGTCCCTGAAGATTGTCGTACACGAATTGCACCGGTCCCGACGTCGCCTCGAATGCACCGCCGGCGATAACGGCGCCGAACGCAATGATGCCGAAGGCCCAGACGATCAGCCAAGCGCGCCAAAACGACGTCATCTCGAATCCTCCCGATGTTTTGCCACTCTTAGCATGAGCCTCTCCCGCTTTGATTTCGAAGAAGTCCGCTTAGGCCGGCGGCGTCATGCCCCTTTGCACCGTGGCAAGATCGAAATACTCGCGCCAGACCGTGATGCGGCCGTCGTGAACCTCAAGCACGCCGGTCACCGGCAGGTCGAACCAGCCATGCGCCGCGCGGTGCCGATCGAGCCGCTCCACGAACACGACTGGGCCCTTGTCCGCGATGCGTAGCAGACGGAACTCGTTCTCGATGACCGGCGCGAAGAACGGCTCCAACGTCTCGCGTATCCCCTTGGGCCCGCGAACGCTTCCCATCGGCAGATTCGTATATTCGCAATCGGACGACACGAGCTTAAGGGCGGCGTCGTAGTCCTTTAACTCCATCGCCTTGAGAAAGGCTTTGACGGTCTCAACCGGGGTCATCGCAAAAGTCTCCTTTGACGCCACGTTCGAAACATCCGCGTTCACGCGTAAGGAATTCCGGTGACATGCAACGAGCGCGATGGGCTTGTATCGCCTCTCCGGCGCGCATTGAACGAAGCCGCACGCGCAGCCTCTGCTCCGGCGCCTTCCGGTGAGCCGTGTGAGGCGCCCCGCCGAGGGGCTTAAGGCGGAGCGTCGGGCCTACCAATCTCACCCCTGCCGACAGAGTCCTTTTGGTCACAACATCCCCGACAAATTGTGCGCCAAGCCCCTCGCGGGGCCGAATTAATCTCTTGTTAACCACGCGGGCGCTGACTGCCCCCGTGGGCGCTTTGCTCGCGGCTCGCGTCTTGGACGCTTAGGGAGAATGACGAATGAAATCACAACTGCTAACGGCTGCGGCGGCCGGCGCCTTGATGTTGGCGGCCACGTCCACCGCACAGGCCGAAAATCGCTTTGCCGGCTTCACGGCCAGCCTCGATCTCGGCTGGACCCAAGTGATGGGCCAAATCAACGACGTGAATCCGAACTACGCCAACGTTGCCGGCTACCAGGATGTGGATGAAGGCAGCGGCGTGTTGCTCGGCGGCAGGCTAGGCTACGACTTCGCCTTGGGCGATCAATGGTTGGCTGGCGCGGAATTGAACGTCAATATGGTATCAGCAGACACCGCGACTTGCGAAGCGGCCGGCTGCGCCGATTCCAACAGTGCGACGGGCCCCGCGCTCAGCTTCGATATGGAATCTCTCGCCTCGGCGCGGGCGCGCTTGGGCTATGTGATCGACCCGAAGGCTCTGCTTTACGGCTTCGTCGGCTATGCGTATTCCGAAGTGACGACCCACCACCACGACAGCAGCGAAGGCGACGGTAGGTCACGCAACTTCCACGGCTACACGTTGGGCGGCGGCGCGCAATACGCCGTTGGCGCAACAACCGACGTCCGCGGCGAAGTCGCGTACTATAACTTCTCGGACAAGATCTATACCGATCAGTTCGACGAAACGTTCGGCTCCGATCCCGAGGCCTTGACCGTTTCGCTTGGCGTTGTTTTCCACCTGAACTAATCCGAACCCTCCTGAATGTTGAAGAAAGGGGCGTGTACGCGCCCCTTTTTTTCGTCAAATAGGGTGGTTTCGTCTCGCGATCCGATTTGTGATAGCCCAACGCCGCGATTGGGTGCGCCTCGATGACCTCGGACTCTGATATCGACGTTGAACTGAAACGACTTGAGGCCTTGTCGGCATGTCGACACGGCCTGCCCGCGTACTATGCGTCATTGTGTGAAGCAAACGATGCCACGCTGCGAGTCGCGGCCGTTGCGGCCCTGCTCGAACTCGGCGCGCTGCGTCCCGCACAGTATCCGCTCGCCCTGGAACTCTCCTGCCACAACGCCGTTCGCACGCGCGCCTTCAAACTGCTGATGGCGCGATTTGAATACGACCTTGCCCGACAAGTCATGCAGACCGACGCACCTCGCGTTCACGACCTTGGCACCCAACGCATGCGTGCTGAACTCGACCGCGATCTGACAAGATGCCTTGACCTCGATCGCGAGATCTTTCTAGCAACGGGATTGGTCGAGCACCTGCACGACGCGCGTGCGACATCCGAGCTCATCGGCGGTTGGCGAGCCGCCATCAAATGGGCAGTACTCACCGTCCTGGTGCAGCCCGCCGACCCGCGCGGCGCCTATATGCTCTTGAACCATCTCCTTGAGGCAAACCAAATCGATCGGGTCGATACGGTTTGCCAAGGCTTCGCAAGAGCCGGCGTATATCCGCTGGAATGCTCCATCTTCGGTGCATTTGTTGCGACCGCCCGCGGGGAACCGAAACGCGCAATTAAACTACTGGAGCCGGTTCTATCGCGCGAGATCGGCAACAATCTGCGAAGCACAGCGCTCAGAGCGCGGGCGTCGGCATTCGAGGCACTGGGGCAATTCCGCCCGGCGTACAACAGCTTCGCGCAAATGAACGAGGTTGGTCTTGCGCCGAACGCAGCGCGCGTGGACATCGCGAAGCACTATTTGGATCGCGCCGCCTATCACATCGGCGACTTGGAGCCCGACGACCGCCGATCAAGCCACTTCATGATGGTCGGCTTTCCGCGCTCCGGAACGACCTTGCTGGAAAACGCCCTCGCCGCACATCCTCAGATCGAGACGTTTGAAGAAGTGCCTTCGTTTTCAAGAGCCGTAAGCTTCATCGATCAACACGTCAAACCCGGCCATCCAATTCCCCAGTCGGTCTCGCTGGAAGCGCGGAGGCGATATTACGAAGAGCTCGACCGCCGCCGAACAAAGACAGGCGCTCGCCTCTTCGTCGACAAGCTGCCCTTGAATACTGCGGCCATTAAGTTCCTCGAGTCGCTGTTGCCTGGGAAACGCTACGTGTTCTCGATCCGCCATCCGTTCGACGTTGTGCTCAGTTGCTTCAAGCAGCACTTCGGAAGAAACCTTGCGATGGACAATTTCCGCCGTTTCGCCGACGCGTGCCGACTCTACGACTTTGCCATGACACAGTGGTTCGACGTGTTTGGGCTGGAAGAAAGTGAGCGCGTCGCATATGTGCGCTACGAAGAGCTGGTCAACGATTTTGAAACCACCGTGACCCGCGTCTTGCGGTTTGTCGGTGCCGATTGGTCGGACGAGGTCTTGCACTTCGCCGAACAGGCCGACCGGCGGTCGGCGCGCACGCCAAGCTATCAGAAGGTTCGCTCCGGCCTGACGATTGGCGTTCAGTCGTCGTGGCAGAACTATGCTTTTCTGTTTGAGGGCAAAGACGCGACCCCATTGCAACGTTGGGTAAGCCACTTCGGATACAGAAAGTGATCACCGACACGCCGGATCAGTATTAGAAGGTCACGGCCCACGCCTCGTTGGCCGTGCCGCGAACTGACTCCGCCCGATGTGGCCGCCTCGATACACGCGGCCAACTTTAGGCTGTGTGCCCCAGTCGGCTCGCTACATATCGCACCTGGCCAACCTCGCGGCCTCTATATGAAGTGCGCGTCTAGCCATCACCACCGGACAGGCCGGTTACCAACGCCAGCCAATACTCTACCTTGGGTTGCAGCACTGTTTGGGGGACAGGATGTCGGGGACTGGGGGCGCAGTACGCGCCGGACGATGCGCTGTGTTTGGGGCGCTCGCAAATCTGGCGGTTGTGGCGCCTCTTCTTCTTTCGCCGGCCGCGCGCGCCGAAACGCTCCAAGAAGCGCTGGTCAAAACCTATACGACAAATCCCGACCTGGCCGCGGAGCGCGCCGCTCTCCGCGCGACCGACGAAGACGTTTCGAAAGCCCGCGCAAAGTGGAGTCCATCGCTGAACGCAGAGGCGAGCTACGAACTATCCTCCGAAAGCGAAAAGTCGGGCGCAGTGCACTACAACAGCCGCAGCCGCAATTGGGCCGCGGAATTGGTGGCCGAACAACCGCTCTTCACCGGCGGCCGCAACGGCGCCACACGCCGGATCGCGGACGCAAACGTCGAGGCCGCGCGCGCCCGGCTGCGCGACAAGGAACAACACATCCTGCTCGAGGCGGCGAGCACGTTCGCGATCGTCGTGCGCAACGAGGCGATCCTCGATCTGGTTCGCGGCGACATCGCGCTGTTGCAGGATCTGCTGAAAGAAACGCGAGCCCGGCGCGACACGGGCAAGGCAACCGACAGCGACGTGGACCAGGTGCTGGCCTCACTCGAAGCGGCGCGCGCCGAATGCATCGCGCACCATGCCGCGCTCCAGAACAGCTGGCGCTCCTACGAGCAAGTCACCGGCGACGCGCCGGTCATCGCTTCGCCCGGCGGCGAGGCGGCGAACGTGAACCCCTGCATTGACGCGCGCGGCGAGCGCCGCAAGTCGACGCTCATCATGCCCGAAACGTTCCCCCGCGTGCCAGGTGCGCTGAACGAAGTCGAAGAGGCCGCGCAAGGAAGCTTGCCGCAACTCGACGAGGCGCGCGCCTTGGAAGCGGCTTCGCGCGGGGGCGTGTCGGCCGCCTACGCCGAATTGCTGCCGCACGCGGGCCTGACCGCTTCGATCAGCACCGGCGGCGAAGAGGTCGATCCGCACTCTTTGACGCGCGAAGCGACGGTCAGTGCCACGCTTCGTATTCCTCTCTTCAACACCGGGGCCGAATGGTCCGAAATCCGCGCCGCGCACGAACGCGCCAATCAGGCGCGCTTGAAGATCACGAGCGCGCAGCGCCGCGCCCTGCGCGACGCCTACACGGCTTGGTACGACCTCGTATCCGTCCGCGCGGTGCGCGCCGTCAACAAGGTGCAGGCCCAAACCGTGCTGCGCGCCTTTGAAGGTCTACGTCAGGAAATGGCCGATCCGAAACTGCGCCGCTCGGTGACCGACCTACTCGGTCTGCGGCAGGTCTATCTTGCGACACAGATCGCGTTGATGGACAGCAACAAGGACGAAGCGATTTCGGTCTTCCAACTCCTGGCCGCCACCGGCAAGCTCAACGCAAAAGAACTGAACCTGCCCGTCGAAACTTACGACGCAGAAGCCAACCTCGAACGCCAGTCCGGCAGGTTCATCGGCGACACGATCAAAGGCGAATAGGCGCCAATACGGCGCCTACCACGTCACGCGCATCCCCACCGACACCGTGTGCGTGGTGATATCGGGGTTCAGCGTTGTGTCGTAATCGATGAAGATCGCAGCGCGGTCGGAGAGCGGCGCGGTAATGCCGACGCCCACGATCGCCGTGTCGCGGCCGAACTTTTCGCCCAGGATCAGCGCCGGCGGCTGCGCCTGTCCTTGCACGGTGGCCAGGAACGACGCTTGGTTGTCCATGAACTCATGCGCCCAGGCGAGCCTCGCCTCCGGCACCAGCTTGCGGCCGGAGTCGAGCTGCACCGGATAGCCGATCCTGACGCCGATCCCGCTCTTGAGCGAGTCCAGGGTCGAGCCTTGCACGTCGAGCAGCGCGCCCGCACCGATCTCGCTATAGGCGTTCGTGTCGAGGTGGCTATAGCTCAGCGAGAAGAACGGTCCGATGCGCAGACCCTCTTCGCTCTCAAAAATCTTGCCGGCCTCCGCAAAGGCCGACAGCGTCGTGCCGTTGTATTGGCCCTGCGCCGCGCCCGCGAGCGAGACGCGGTTGATCTCGATCTCGTGCCAAATCGCGCTCACGTTCGCGTTCAGATAGAGCCGCGTGTCGCCCGCCGACATATACGCGCCAAGCTCGAAGTTCTCGACGCCGGCGTTGTCGTCGCGGCCGCGGAAGTCGATATCGGTCGTCGTCCACTGCGCGGCCACACCCGCCATGAGGTCGGTCTCGAACACATAGTCGACGCCCACGATCGCGCCGTAGAGGTCGAACTTGCTGCCCGCACTCTTCGCGTCGCCGTTCGTCTTGCCCCAGGCGCCGATCGCCCGGCCCCAAGCCGCCGTCTCGCCGACCTTGCGCACGCCGGTGCGCAGCCACGCGAACGGATCGACCGGCGTCGCATCCGTCATCACCTGCGTTGCGCCCGGCTCGTTCGCCGCAAAGCGATTGAAACACGAACCTTCGCCCGCCAGCGCGCAAGAGCCGGAACCGATGCCATTCGACCGGTCGCTCACCATCGCGTCGAACGGCCCGCCGGTGTTCACGATGATTCCGGAAAGGTCGCCAAGATCGGCCAGCGACGTGCGCGTCACCTGCATGTCGACGGTGTTGCCGTCGATGATCTGGTTCAACTCGAAAAGAGAGGAGTCCGCGATCAACCCAACCGTCGAGAAGTCGCCCGATATGCCGCCATCCGCCACGATCACATCCTCGTAGCGCACCTCTTGCAGATCCGGATTGGCATCCGCGAATGCCGGATCGAGGAAGCCCGCGACCGTGCCGTTCAACGTCGCCGCGCCGCTGACCAGAATGCGGCCATAGTCGCCCTCGCCCGCCGTCACGCTACCGGTGAGATCGCCAAAGCCGGACCCGCCCGGCGCGCGCAGGAAGAACTCGACCACGCCGCCCGCTTCCTGCGTATAAGTGGCCACGTTCAAGGTCGTGGAATTGTCGATGTAAAGCGTGCCGCCGTTCTGCACCGTGAGCGCGCCGACATTGGCAAAGCCGTAAGCGCCGGGACTGCTGCCGCCCTCTTGGCGCGCGCCCATCAACGCAGCGCCGCCGTCGCCGACAGTGAAGCTCGCGAAGTTGTTGGCGGTGCCGTCAACGAAATACTGCGTTCCGTTGCGCACGGTGATCGTGTCGTCGCCGCCTTCGCCGATCAAGTCGCCTTCGACGCCGCCGTCTTCGCCGACAAAGTGATAAACCGCATCGCCACCGAACCGCACATCGCCGATGATGAGCCCGCCATCCCGGTTCGTAAACGTGGCGCCGTTGCCGATCGCGAACAGCGCCGCCGTGCCGCCGGCATTCTCAGCCGTGATCGAACCGGTGTTGATCACCTGCCCGTCAAGGTGCTCGATCTCCAAATGCAGCGCATTCGACGGCGCCGACAGCACCCCGTTGCTCGCAATGTCGCCCACATACGAGCCGGCAACGATATGCAAGCCCGTGTCGTTGCCGCCGCCGCTGATCGTACCGTCGTTGATGAAGTCGCCGTAGAACGTCTCGGCTTCCAAATAGAACCCGGTCACGCCGCCGCTGATCACACCGTCCACGGTATTGACGATATCGGCCGCCACCTCCGCCGAGCCCCACGCACCGGCCAAGATCTCGACGCCGTTGCTGTCGTCGCCCGTGATCGTGCCGCTGTTGATGAACCCGCCCTGCGCCGCGCCGACCGCCAGCACGAGCCCGGTGCTACCGCCCTTGATCTCCCCGGAATTGGCGAACGGCGCATCGAACGCCTCGACCTGGACCGAGGCCCCGATCACGCCGCCTTCGATCAAACCGTTGTTTGTCACCGCGCCGACCAACGTCTCGGCATCAACCTCAAGGCCGATATTGCCGCCGCTGATCGTGCCATCCGCCGTGTTCAGGATCGCAGCCGGATTCTCGCCGTCGCCCCAGCTGCCCACGTCGATATCGACGCCATTGCCCTCGTCGCCCGCAATCGAGCCGCTGTTCGTGAAGCCGCCCAACGCACTTTCCGCGATCAACACGACGCCATTCACGCCGCCATTGATCTCGCCGGTATTCTCGAACGGCGCATCGAAGGCGTCGACGTTGAGCGAGAACCCCGTCATGCCGCCCTCGACGATTCCATGGTTCGTCACCGACCCGATCAGCGTCTCCGCCTCAATCGCGAAGCCGACCTCGCCGCCGCTGATGTGACCGTCCGCCTCATTGATGATCGCAACTCGCGCCTC
The DNA here is from genome assembly GCA_964547645.1 of uncultured Flavobacteriaceae bacterium. Lineage (GTDB taxonomy): Bacteria > Pseudomonadota > Alphaproteobacteria > Micropepsales > Micropepsaceae > SZUA-430. Next base: position 40,925 of record CAZJOM010000017.1, on the reverse strand, counting down.
GCCGGTGCCCCAGCTTCCGACAGAAATCGAAACGCCGTGGCCGCTCTCGCCGCTGATCGTGCCGCTGTTGGCAAAGCCGCCCGTCATCGTTTCGAGCACCAACGCCGCGCCGGTCTCGCCGCCTTCGATATCGCCGGTGTTCTCGAACGCTCCGTCGAACGCGCCGATCGCCAACACAACGGCCGTCGAAGGCGCATCGAGTTCGCCGTTGTTCGTAAAGTCGCCATGAAAGGCGTCGGCAGTGATGTGCACGCCTGTATCCGCGCCTTGACCGCTGATCTCACCGTCGTTGACGAAGTTCCCGTAGACGACGTCGGCATTCATGAGAAAGCCGGTCTCAGCCCCCGTGATCACGCCGCTCTGCGTGATCAAAATGTCCGCTGGCGCATCCTCCGCGCCCCAGCTGTCGACCGTGATCGCAACGCCGTCGCCCGCACCGCCGTTGATCGTGCCGCTGTTGGTGAAAGCACCCGCCACATGCGCGAACGACAGAGACACGCCGGTCCCGTCGCCGTCCAACATGCCATCGTTCGTGAACGTGCCGTCGAACGTCTCGCCGCTCATCGCGACCGCTGTGGCGCCGCCGGTGATGGTTCCGTCGTTGCCGAAGTCGCCCTCGAACGTCGTGCCCTGATAGGAAAAGCCGTTGTGCGCGCCCGAAATCGTGCCGTGGTTTGCGACGTCGCCCGTCCACGCCGAACTCGCAAACACGCCGTCGCCTTCAAGCGCCGAGATGGTGGCGCCGACGCCATTGACAAGTCCACCCTCGAACGTCGCGCTCTCGATCCGGATGCCGTCATAAGCGCCGGCGATCAAACCATCGTTCGCAATGCCACCGGAAAAGCTCTCCGTCAGGCTGTTGATCCAAACCGCGGGCCCATAGGTGCCGTAGATCTCGCCGTTCGCGCCGTTGAAGAGTCCGCCTTCGACGGTTGCCGCTGTAAAGACAATGCCGGCGCCTTGATAGGGCGACCAGGCCTGCCACGTCTCGCCGTAGTCGCCACCATCGCCGTATGCCTGCGTGATCAACCCGTCATTGTGCACGCCACCGCTGAACCCCGTGCCGCCGATGGCGATGGAGGGACCATAGACGCTGCTGATCGTCCCGCCCGTTAGATTGAAGATGCCGCCGGAGAACACGACGCCCGACGGCGGCGCACTGGCGCCGTAGACCTCATCGTCGTCGCCGTCCTCGCCACCATCCTCACCGCCGTCTTCGCCGCCATCGTCATCGGTGTAGATGTCGTAGCCCAAGCCGAAGTCGCCGATGACAATGCCGGCGAACCCTCCCTGAATGAGACCCGAGTTCCGAATGCCGCCCGTCCATTCAGTGAAGGTATCAGTGATGGAAACGCCTGCCTTCTCGCCCGTGATAACGCCCGTCGCTTCGTTGATCAGCGCCCCCGACATCGAGCCGTAACGCGCGACAACACCGTAGTCCTCACCCTCGATCAGACCGCTGTTCACGATGTCGCCGGTCAACGCCGCCGCGTTGTACTCGATCTCGTAGTGTTCCTGCTCGGCATAACCCAGGCTAATGCCGCTAGCGTGCTTGGAGACGATCGACCCCGCATTGACGATCCCGCCCGTCACATCGGCGCCCTCGCCAAGCGTGAGCGCACCCAAGCCGTGGGAGCCGCCTGCAATCGTGCCGTTGTTGAGAAGCTTTCCGTCGATCAGCCCGCCGTCGCCGATGAAGAAGCCTGGCTTGTAGGTCTCGGCGTAGTGGGTCGCTTTGCCGACGGTCGCGTTGTTGATGACGTCGCCGACGATCGGCACACGAACACGCACGCATGACTTATAGCTACTGATCGTGGTCGGGACGGTCAGCGAAACGCAACCACCTTCGCCGCCGTCATGCGCCGTCGCATCGGTCGCGATCGCGCCGCTCATCACCAACACCGACGCACACGACAACAGCCGCGTCGCGACGCTCCAACGCGCCATCGCGAAAATCTCCCAGGACACCCCGCCCCACTTTCCAGGGCTCATCGGTCCAGACGCTAACGTTTGTGCCTGCCACTCACCAGCCGATTGTGAGAATGAGCTAAAGTTGCAACCCGCGGCGGCATTCCCCTATCCCGACATAGTGAAGGCGCGTAGTGAACGCGCCGAGTAACCACGCGTGCGGAGACGGACCCGCCATCGCGGACGGCCTCGCCCCTGTCCGCCGTGTCCGCCTTTGGCCCCGCGAAAGGGCCGTTTTCCGTCATCCGCAAGCTCGTGTTATACCCGGGACACCATGGAAACATTTCTGCACGACATCTCTTGGGTCTTGCCCCTGCGCTCGGACCTGAACACCCAAATCTTCAACGCCTTCACCCTGCTCGGCTACACGGAGTTTTTCCTTGTCATGCTGCCGTTGGGTTACTGGCTTTGGGACAAGCCGATGTTCACGCGGCTCGCCATCTTGGTTGGCATTGTCGGGCTCTCGAACTCGTTCCTGAAAGACCTGTTCCAAGATCCCCGCCCGCCGCTCGCCCTCGCGCTCGATGGCCGGGTCGGCGATTCGTTCGGCTTCCCGTCCGGTCATGCGCAAATTGCGGTCGCGATGTGGCTCTGGCTTGCCTATGAGATCAAACGGTCATGGGCTTGGGTGATCGCGATCGTGATCGCCGCGGGCGTGTGTTTCTCGCGCCTCTATCTGGGCGTACATGATGTGGAAGACGTCCTCGGCGGCGCGTTGCTGGGCTTAGCCTGCATCGTCATCTTCCGCGGCTTCCTGAACGACGCTGCATGGGTAAACACGAACCCACTTGTCCACCTGGCCGCGATCGCGGCGCTCGTGCCGCTCATCATGTTGGCGTGGCCGAGAGATCCTTCGCCTGCCGCCATGTATGCACTTATTGGGTTCTTGTTCTTCTGGTTGCTGGGCGCTCTGCTGGAGCGCAACTTCATCGGCTCTCGCCGCCACGAAAACTGGCTCGTCGCAGGGCTGGCGGCCATCGTCGGCGTTGCCGTGTTATTTGGCCTCATGAAGGTCGCGGGCGATCAACTGGTCGCCGCCGGGTTGGAGAAACAGGTAGCGCTCGTGGCGCAACTTTCACTCGTCTCGTTCTACGTTACCTTCATCGCTCCAGCGCTCTTCCGCCTTTTGCGCGTCGCAAGACCGGTAGGCTGAGTCTTTCGCATCACACTCCGGGGACCTGTCACGCAACGTTCACCCATCTGACCGCCGAAGCGAGTACGCTTAATCCAGTTGCGTGATTCGCCTGAGGAGTCACACTGCCAAGTGCCCAATGCGCGTCCGACCCGGACCCATCGCAGGCCCAGCGCTCTCCAAGGCGCAGGCGCCAAGGCACCGACACCGCCGCGCACGCAAATCTCTCGCCTTTTGTGTGGTTTGGACGAACGCGCACCCGCGCGCGCGTCCGCGTTCGAGGGGAGTAAGCAGCAGCTATGGGTAAGAGAGCCAGCCGCAAACGCATGCGTGAGGATTATCAAGAACACTCCAAAGTACGCGCCTTATTTTCAGCCGGCAGCGGTTGGTCCCCGCTCGCACGGGATCGCGATCGTGGCGATAACGCGGAGCGCAGCTACACCCGCAACGTAAGACCCTGCTCCGACAATCAGCGGCGGCTGATGGAATCGATCGACAAGCGCAACCTCATCGTTGCCGTCGGCCCCGCCGGGACTGGGAAAACCTTCCTCGCCATAGCCAAAGCCGTTGAAGCGCTTGAGGCCGGCAAGACCTCGAAGATCATTCTCTCGCGCCCAGCCATCGAAGCGGGTGAGAGCTTGGGCTTTCTGCCCGGCGCGCTCGAAGACAAGCTCGCGCCATATTTGCGCCCTCTCTACGACGCGCTTTCGGATCGGATCGGCGGCAAGCGGCTGAAAGCGTACCTGGCCGAGGGCATCATCGAAATCGCGCCGGTCGCCTACATGCGCGGCCGGACGCTGAACAACGCCTTCATTGTCATCGACGAAGCACAGAACTGCACCTACGGGCAGCTAAAGATGTTGCTGACACGACTGGGCTGGCACTCGACGATGGTAATGACGGGCGATCCCGATCAGACGGATCTGCTGCCTGGGATGAGTGGCCTTGGCCAAGTCGCCGACCGCCTTGCGACGCTCGACGACATTGCTGTGATCAGACTGGAAGACCGTGACATCGTCCGCCACCCGTTAGTGGCCGCGATGCTGACAGTGCTTTAGGCGGAGACGAGAACCTGCAACGTCACGGCGGCGCCTAACGCCAGGCACACGAAGTAAGCCGCAAACGAAGAGCGGCTGCGCCAAGAGCGCGGCCGCGTGAACATCGCCGACGCCGCTTCCGCGAAGCTCATTTGTTCCCGCGCGATGAGCTGCTGGCCGGTGAACAGGATCACGATCGCTGCCGCAATGAAGAACGCGTCGCCAGGCGCAACACGGCCGAGCTCAAAGAGCACGATCACCGCCGCCATGAGACCTACGATCAAAACGTTCAAAACTCGGTTGAGCACGACGCCCTCTCACTTTCACGAAGCATGCTGCACGTGCGAGATGAGATAAGGCTTTCAAACAAGTGTTTCAAGATGAACGTGACGCTAGTGTCACCAATTCGTGAACGGCTAGCCCAAGAAAACAGCCAAAACGGCGAACCCCAGGACAAACGACCACAGCAGCCCAAGCCCAAAACAGCCCGCCGTGTAAGCCGCCGGCCAATCGCCTGCCTGCAGCGACCGGTTCGCGGCACGCACCAAGATATGCGGACCGGCGAGCAACAACATCGCAACGACCGCGAGCCGCTGCGTGTCTGACGTGACCTGGACTGCCAACAGCGACTGCCCGTTTGTCACCAGCATCTGGAACACGTTTGAAAAGACGCCGGAGACAGCAAAGCCGATGACAAGGCCAAATATGAGTGTCTGAACCGGATCGAGCATAGGAGGCGCGCCTTTTGTTGGTAACCCAACTGAGCACGCCGCATGCCATCGGATTTCCGCCACTTTCCGGCAACCAGGCCAGGACAATGTGCCGGTTTGCGACAAGAAATCGTGTCCGCTTGGAACGGACCCTATTGCGGCGCAGCGCCCCACGCGGCAGGGTCTAGGTCCAAGGCGGTGGCCCGGAACTGTGGCCGCCAGACCACAACGCCTGACAGGAGAGCGACACCCGCCAGGGATTCCAAGAATTCGGAAACCAGTCGGGGCGATAGTGCGGTCATGAAAATTGACCAAAGAGATGCCGACGCAGCATTGGGTGGAGGCGAAGTCCATGCCCACTCCAGCTGGATGCTGCCTGCGATCGTCCTCATTCTTGCCGGCGTTATCGGCGCCGGCGTTTTCGTCTTCTTGACCGGTCCTACCGTTGAAGACTTGCAAGGCAATACCACCTGGCCGACCTCATCGGCCGCGACCTCCGACATCCGGATCGACGGCGCGTTGTTCCGGATCCCTGCGAACTACACAAAGCTGCGCCGCTCGCGCAGCGACGGCGACCAAGACGACGTGCCGATGTATGCGCTGTTGCCGAATCTGACGCCCTGGACCTCGGCCGACGCCGACAAGTTCGCAAGCAACACGCCGGACGCCAGCGTCGTGCACTTCACGCTCGCCGTCGATCGCGCGCCGTTGACCTATCAGAAGAAGTTCGAACGCGGCATCAAACCGCTCGCCGAAAATCCCGAAGGAGAGCCCGGCCCGTTCGGCCTGACGCAGTACAAATTCGGCCCAGGCTCCGGCTACGAGAACACGGAGTGGTACACAGCAACGCTGGAAGACGGTTCACAGCTCGTCATGCGCTGCGACCCCTCGCCGAACCCAAGTTTCGGTTCCAGCTGCATGCGCGTTACACGCCTGAAGGACAATGTAGGCCTGACCTACAAATTCAAACGCGCACATCTTGCGGACTGGAAGCGCATCGACGCCGGCATCATGGCGCTGATCAACCGCTTCCGTCCCAAATAGAGCTTACGGTTTCTTCAGCACCGCAGAGGCCGGCGGCAGATCCATCTCCAGGATCGCCATCTCGAAGTGGTACGTCGTCTCGCCGTCTTCGGTGTCTTTGAAAATGACGCCGATGAACTCGTCGCCCACCATCACTTCGACGGAGTCTTTCTTGTTCGGACGCGCCTCGATGCGGATCGTGTCCAAGCGGAACAACGATCGCAGATATTTTTCGACGCGCAGGATTTCTGTCTTATCCACTGGTGCTCAATCTCCAATCGGCGTTGGATAGAGCTTAATCTTCGACCAGATAGCCCTGCAACCACAAGCGCCCGGATATTTCGTCCCCAGGCTTCGGCCGGTAGCCCGCCGGCAACACGTGCTCCGCGGCATATAGCGCGACGTCGACCATGCTTCGCCCGCTACGGGCAACCGTCGCCCGCATCCGGTAGACCGTCCCGCTGTCGAGCCGCATCGGATAGACGTGCTGCACCGTCGCGCGGAACTCGTAATCGTCGCTGGCGCCGGTGCGCGAGGGCTTCAGCACGTCGGCCGGCGCAACCATATCGCCGCCTTGCACAACCTTGAGCCCGAACGGTTTCAGCGAATAGGCGAATGCCGACAGCGCGAACTGATAGCTCTCGCCGACCTGATAGTCGCTGCCGTTCTTGAAGAACAGCGGATCGAAGAACGAAATTTCCGCCCCGTCTTCGGTGCGTCCGCGAATTTGCCCTTCCGCACCGGAACCGCACGACGCTACATGATCGATCTTCACCGGATGCGTGATCGCGCCTGCGGCAAACGGAAACGCCGAGAGCACGCAGCCCGAGGAGGTCTCGCGCTCCGTCAGCAGCAACACCATGTGCCGCACGTCGCCATCGCCTTCCGCCATCGCGGTCAACGTGTCGGCATGTGCGCCATTGGGCATCGTGCGCGCTTCCGGCAATTCGACTTGCGCAATGATCGTTGATTTCGCAACGACGTCCTTGATGCGCGCGCGAATAGCCTCCGGCGCATCGGGATACAATGAAGCCCAATGCGTCGCATGCGCGTCGATTACGGCACCGGCTTTTTCAATCATCGGATTGCGACTACGCACACTTCTTGTAGGCTTGGCAAGACCAGAGCCCCCTCTTGCTGTTTTGGCGAAACGTGATCTGAAGGAATCATGACTGCTTCGCGAACCGACTCATATTACAGCGCCACCGCGATCGGGCAACGTGCGCGGCCGCAACTCACGGGCTCGCATCAAGCCGACGTTTGCGTAATCGGCGCCGGCTACACGGGTCTTTCCTGTGCGCTGCATCTCGCAAAGGCCGGATTGAAAGTGATCGTGCTGGAAGCCGAAACCGCGGGCTTCGGCGCGTCAGGTCGCAACGGCGGTCAGGTCATTACCGGTCAGCGCGTTGATCAAGTGGAGCTTGAGAAGCGCTACGGCGATGCGCACGCGCGAAGACTTTGGGAACTTGCGCTTGAAGCAAGAGCCCTCGTCCGCGCCATCATCGCAACGAACGCAATCGCTTGCGATGAAAAGCCCGGTCACTTGACGGCGGCGATTAGAGATAGCCACGCCCGCGAGTTGGAAGACTACGTCGAACATCTATCGACGCGCTACCGCTATTCGACGGCGAAATACGTGCCGCCGCACGAGATCGAAAATTACGTAGCCTGTCGAAACTACAAGGGCGGCATGTTCGATGCGGACAGTTTTCATCTCCACCCGCTCAACTACGCGCTCGGCCTCGCGCGTGCGGCGGAGACGGCAGGTGCTGCAATCTTCGAGAATTCTGCGGTTCTGAGCGTGAACGCGGGCAGCACCGTCGAGCTCAAGACCGCGCACGGCGCGGTGTCGGCGAAGTTTGCAGTTTATGGTTGCAACGCCTATCTCGGCCAATTGAGCGCCGAGCTCGCGCGCACGATCATGCCGATCTCGAATTACATCGCCACAACCGAGCCGCTTGGCGAAGAATGCGCCCGCGCGCTAATCCCATCGGGTGCGGCCATCGCCGACACTAAGTTCGTACTCGATTACTACCGCCTAACCGCGGACGGCCGATTGCTGTTCGGCGGCGGCGAAACCTACGGCGGACACGATGTCGACAACGTCGCCGCGATCGTACGCCCGCACATTCTGCGCGTCTTCCCGCAACTCGCCGAGGTAAAGATCGACCATGCTTGGGGCGGACGATTAGCGATAACAATGCCGCGCCTGCCCCACCTCGGCCGGCTCGCCCCGAACCTCTACTTCGCGCAAGGTTACTCGGGCCAAGGTGTCGCGATCGCAACACTTGCCGGAAAGTTGATCGCCGAAGCGATCGCCGGCCAGGCGGAACGCTTCGACGTTTATGAGCGGCTGAAAATCCCAACGCTCCCCGGCGGCGCGCTATTTCGCAAGCCTCTGCTGGCGCTGGCGCTCACCTGGTACGCGCTACGCGACCGGTTGGGTTAATCGAAAAAATCTCTCGACGAGACTCAAAAGACATGTGAATCTGACCTCCTGTTTGTCCATCAACGAAGGGAGGTGATCCGATGTCGAGTGGGATTTTGGCGCTAATGAGGAGCCTGAAAGTCATGCGGACGCTGGAGCAACCTCTAGGGACCACCTGATTTTCCGATCGAAAGATCCGGGCTCACAATCAAGCCCATCTCACGGAAAGGGCCGCTCACACGAGCGGCCTTTTTCATTTCAATGTCATCTCCCGGCAAACTTCGCCGGAAACTGTTTGGTAATGCCGTCTGCGAGCACATCGGCGAACATCAGCATGTGCTCATGCCCTTCGTCATAGGCCCTGATATCCCCGGCCCAGTCTTTCTTCAGCCGTCCGACGACCTCCCGTGTCGTGAGTTCAAGATGACGGCGCAACATCGCTTTGAGTTCCGCTTGCGGCCAATGGGGATTGGCGCTGCTCAAAAACGCTACGATTGCATCGCCATTATCCTGCCACTTCTTTTGAGCTGCCGTCAGTTGCGCACCCTTCATAGCCGCACTCACAACCTCGGTCGCGACGACGATATGGTCCTTGAGGAGGGACGCCAGCTTCTGACCCGCGGCATTGCCGTAGTAGGGTGCGATCGCCGCACCGATATCGTCCTGGTTCTTGAGCAAGCGTTTGGCAACGGCGTCTTTGTCTTCGAGATTTGCCAAAGCGCTGACGATGTAGTTGCGCGTCCATGTGAGGTGATCCTCCCAGAGCTTGCGCATCCCGGTTTTGAGTTCGGCGGGGGTTGCAACGACCGCAGCAGACGCCAACGTATGCGGAGCGGCCGAAGCCACCGCCGCAGCCGAGCCGATCGCGGCCACGGCAAGAACGAAACTGAGTGTTGGTAACAACCTCATGGGAGAGACCTCCATCCGTGCCAAGCCACAACCGGCTCGTGCTATTTAGACGCGCGAAAGCGAAAAAGGTTCCACATCACTACGATTTAGATTTCGATCTACGAAATCCCAGTCGATCAAGCCCCCTAAAACCGCGTCGGCGTAGTCAGCCCGGCGATTCCGGTAGTCGAGATAATAGGCGTGCTCCCAAACGTCGATTCCAAGAAGCGGCATCTGACCATGCACGACTGGTGTATCGGCGTTCGATGTCTGTGTAATCCGCAAGACGCCGCGATCGAGCACGAGCCACACCCAACCACTGCCAAACACACCAAGGATGGCGCTTCGAAGTTCAGCCATAAGGCGCTCAATCGCGCCGAAGTCGGTCTTGATCTTTTCAGCAATGCCCCCGGCCGGCGCTCCGCCGCCGCCGGGTCGGAGCGAGCGCCAGTAGAACGCGTGGTTCCAAGCCTGTGCCGCGTTGTTGAAAAGCGCGCCGCCCTGCCTTGCCGTCCGCTGAATAATGTCTTCGAGCGTAGCATCGGCGAGCCCCGCTTCCCTCGCAAGCACGTTCGACTTGTCGACATAGGCGCGGTGGTGCAGCCCATGATGGACCTCCAACGTGACGCAAGAAATGTGAGGCTCAAGCGCGTCGTAGGCGTAAGGCAATGGATCGAGCGTGAGTGCCATGATGTTTCCTCTTGGGCTGGGAACAGCGATCACTCTGTCATCGCCAAGAACTCTTGGCGGGTCAGAGGATTGTCGCGGAAACAGCTGACCATGCGGCTTGTGATCAACTCCGAATCGGGCTTGTGCACGCCGCGCGTTGTCATGCAGTGGTGGGTCGCACGCAGGATCACGCCGACGCCGTGGGGCTTTAGAACTTCGCTGATTGTGTTGGCAATCTGCGCTGTCATTTTCTCCTGGATTTGCAGCCGCTTCGCAAAAATCTCAACCACACGTGCGAGCTTGCTGATACCCACGACGCGATCCTTCGGCATGTAGGCCACCCAGGCGCGCCCTATGATCGGCGCCATGTGATGTTCGCAGTGGCTCTCGAACTGAATGCCGCGCAGAACGATCATCTCGTCATAGCCTTCGACTTCCTTAAACGTCTTTGTCAGAACGTGCACGGGGTCTTGCGCGTACCCCGCAAAGAACTCCTCGAAGGCACGTGCAACTCGAGCAGGTGTTTCGACCAGCCCTTCACGATCGGGGTCGTCGCCGGCCCAACGTATAATCGTCCGGAACGCCTCCTCCACGGCACCCCGCACCGGCCGGCTGCCTTCAATGCGATCGGCGGCGGCCTCCACTTCCTCCAAAGCGCTCAGATTTGCATACATGGTTCATTCCTGAGGTGCGTTGTTTCAAAACTTGGCTGGGAACTGCTTTGCCAACGCATCGGCGAGCGCGTCGGAGAGCACGTATATATGCTGTGACATCTCCGTCCATGTTTTCGCCTCGCCCGCATAGTCCTTCGCCTGAAACTGTTGGATCTGCGCGATGTGGTGGCCGCCATGCGCTTGGAGCAGCTCCTCAAGCGTCGCCTTCGTCAGATGCGGATTGGCGCCGCTCAGGAACTTCGCAATCTCACCCGCGTTGTCGAGCAGCTTCGACGTCGCCTCGCTTTTTCGCTTCTCGCTTTTGGCGATCGACGCTTCAAGATAGGCTTTGACGGCGCCGTAGTGGCCTTTGAGCAGCGTGAACAGTTGCTCCTTGGCGGACGCGCCGTAGAAAGGCTCGATCGCACCGGCGATCGACTGTGCGTTCGACACCACCTGCATCTCGGCCGTGTGTTTCGCGGCGGCATCGCCGGCAAGCGCCGCGACGACGACGTTTCGCGTCCAGAAAACATGCCCGATCCATAGATCGCGGAGCGCCGCTTTCGTAGTTTCGACCTTGGCTGGGTTGGCGACCGATACCGCGGCGTTCACAGCTGCGTGAGCATGCACAGCCGGCGCGGCTGTAAGCGGCTGTGTCCCTGCCAAGGAGGCGGTTGCCACAGCAATAGCCAACGCGCGCGTCAATTGGGGTTTCATGGTGTTCCTCTCGTCTTTGCCTGCTCATTGGATACGCGGGCGGGTCAAACGTTCCCGCAAAATTCCCTCAAAGCGAAAAGGGACACTCTAGCTTTGCAAACGCGCTACGCTGCATAAGCGCAAACGCGGGAACCTTTTTGATCGTCAGGCGTCTAATCCGTACTGACAACGCGCGGAGGTACGAATGGCGAGAACGCATTCGAGGGCAACTGACGGCATCGCTGATCGTTCCGATAGCGAATTGGTCGCGGAGGCGCGCATCGGCAGTGGGTCGGCATTTCGCGAAATCATCGAACGCAACAACCAACGCCTCTTCCGGCTTGCGCGCAGCATCGTTCGTAGCGACGACGAGGCAGAAGACGTCGTTCAAGATGCGTATTGTCGGGCCTTCGCCGCCTTGGAGACGTTCCGCGGCGAGGCCTCACTAGCCACTTGGCTCAGCCGCATCGCCATCAACGAAGCGTTGAGCCGCCAACGTCGCCGCCGACCGACCGTTGACCTTGCGGCGATCGAAGATGTGCAGAACAAACCCGGTGCCGAAGTAATCGCATTTCCGCTCATGAGCAGCCAATCCGACCCAGAACGCGAAGTCGCGCAACGCGAAATCCGTCGCTTGCTGGAAAAGGCGATCGACGACCTTCCCGAAGGATTCCGCACCGTGTTCACGATGCGCATCGTCGAGCAATTGAGTATCGAGGAGACCGCCGACCTGCTCGGCCTCAAACCCGAAACTGTCAAAACCCGCCTCCACCGCGCCCGCCGTCTGCTGCAGCAGGCTCTCGATAGCCGGCTTCACGCGACGCTCGGCGAAGCATTCCCGTTCGCGAGCCTACGTTGCGCGCGATTCACCGGCACGCTCTTGAAACGCCTCGGTTACCCGGACGCCTGATATTCGCCCTTGAAATCAGCGCTACGAGCGCCGAATTCACTGCCTGACATCCCAACGAGGTGGCTAGATGAAGAAGAACCCGCAAACCGCGAAGGCTCACCTGGATGAGGCGCTCGACGACGCGATGGCGCGCACATTCCCCGCAAGCGATCCCGTCGCGATCAATGTGACGCCGCCCCATGACGGCACGTTTTCGGACAACACCGCGGCGCATCGCTTCGAGCTAAAGCTCGCAACCGGAACGGTTCTGGTCGAATATGAAACCGCGCCGGGCGCTCTGACAATCACGCATACAGAGGTTCCCAAAGCTCTTGAAGGTCAGGGGCTCGCAAGTCGCATCGCTAGCCTCGTCGTCGCCAAAGCCCGCCACCGCGGCGTGAAATTGATCCCGCTCTGCCCGTTCTTTATCGCCTATCTGAAGAAGCATGCCGAACACAGCGACCTCGTCTCAGCCGTGCAAGCGATAAGATCAAAGGCGATCTAGATTAGCTTTCTCTCCATGCTGCATACTACCCAACGCGTTCGTCCCAACAACGAAACATGGGTTCAAAGATCCTGAAAGTCGCGCCGACGCTGGAGCAACCTCCAGGTACCCTTGATCTTCGATCCGGGCTCACAATCAAGCCCTCAAGGAAAGTGCAGCTCAGCCGAGGGGCGCTTTTTTGCTTTCCACCAAAGACAGAACGAGCCCGATCAACAATCCCGCCGCCAGTCCCCAATTGACGAGCGCGCCAGCCGACATGCCGTGCGTCTCGACCGCCCGCACGATCGGATGGAGCTTCGCAAGGACCATCCGGCCGACTTGCTCCGCCGTCAGAGCCACGAACATCAGCGGTATCATCGCGCGATAGCGCAGCAACACGACGATGCCGAGCGCGCTCAAGATCAGAATCCCAAGCCCCCAGCTGGAAAAGAACAAAATCACGACTGACGCAGCTTCGGCGCCGAACGTGTCATACGCAACCGCATCGACATCCTTCAAGATGTAGAGGTGGTCGATCCACGGATTGAAGCCCGCAACATTGAACCCCATGGCGAGCTTCATCAGCACGATCGGAACATAAAACAAAAGCGCGAGCCAATAACCACGATAGGTGTTGTCGATCTGCGCCGGAAACATCAGCCTGAACATGTCGCCCTCTCTGGCCGTGACGAATCCGCCCCCCGCAAGGTTGCGAGGGTCGCGATCGTCGCCTAAGTACATCTCCAATCTACCGGCGAAGGCAGCCCGCGGGACATGACCCGACACGACAAAGACTTGACCGCAGATTGCACGGCGACACGCGGCGATGGCTGAACCCACCGTTTCCGCAGGCGTCGCTCGCGCCCTGCTGAACTTTGCCGTCGCAAGAGGGGCGGACGCCGCGACGCTGACGGGCCGGTCCGCCATCACACCCGACGACCTTCAGGACCCCGACAATCGCATCCCGCTCGCGCGCTATATCGCGCTCCTCAGAGCCGGCAAGGAACTCTGCAACGACCCCGCCCTCGCCCTCCACTTCGGCGAAGCCGTCGACATGAGCGAGATGTCGATCGTAGGTCTCATCGGCGGCGCCGCCGAAACCGTCTACGACGCCTTCGTGCAAGTGAACCGCTATCGCGATCTGATCATTGAAGTTGACGTTCCCGACGGCAAACGTTTCGAACTGCAGCAGACAAAAGACGGTCTCTGGATCATCGACGTGCGGCGCAATCCGAACGATATGCCGGAGATTACCGAGTCGTCTTTCGCCCGCATCATCTGCGGCGCCCAACGCTTCGCCGCCCACGCCGCAACATTGCCCGCCAACACCCAGGCGCAAGCTTTCGCCAGTGTCGCGACCGTGAAAGCCATCCACGTCACGCACCAAGCACCGCCCTATGCCGCCGAGTACGAGCGCGTGTTGCGCGCGCCAGTCACGTTCGAGAGCGACAAGAACGCCTTTCTGATCGACGCTGACGAAACGTGGCTCTCGAACCGGCTTTCGTCGCAGCCGCGCTATGTGTTCGGCGTCTTGAGCCAACACGCCGACGCGTTGCTGAAGAACCTGGAAGCGTCGAAGACAATCCGCGGTCGCGTCGAAAGCCTGCTCCTGCCGATCCTGCACACAGGCGACATCTCGAAAGACGCGATCGCCGCCAAACTCGCGCTCGGCCCGGACACGCTTCTGCGCCGCCTGAAAGCGGAAGGCACGACATACGAAAAAGTAGTGGACGAGCTGCGCCACAAAATGGCGCTGCACTATCTGGACGGAAAGAAAGTATCGGTCACCGAAACCGCCTATCTCACCGGCTTCTCCGAAGTCGCCGCCTTCTCCCGCGCCTTCAAACGCTGGACCGGCAAAAGCCCGCGCAAGCGAGCCTAAATCTGATAGTCGCCCGGCACGTCTTCGATGATCTGGTTCATCTCTTGCGCCGGACGCTCGCAGCCCGCGCAGCCAACGACCTTCGCCGGCACGCCGACAGCGGTGCAGCGTTCGGGCACGTTGTGCAGCACGACGCTACCCGCGCCGACGCGGCTATAAGCGCCGATTTCGATATTGCCGAGGATCTTCGCGCCCGAGCCGATCATCACGCCGCGGCGGATCTTCGGATGCCGGTCGCCCTGTTCCTTGCCGGTACCGCCCAGCGTCACGCCTTGCAGCATCGACACGTCGTCTTCGACGATCGCGGTCTCGCCGATCACCACACCCGTGCCGTGATCGATCATCACGCCGCGCCCGATCCGCGCCGCCGGGTGAATATCGACACCGAACACTTCTGAGATCCGGCTCTGGAAATGCAAAGCCAACGCCCGGCGCCCCTTCGCCCACAGCCAGTGCGTGACGCGATAAGACTGCAGCGCGTGAAAGCCCTTGAAGAACAGCAGCGGCTCGACGAACGCATGCACTGCCGGATCGCGTTCATAGTTCGCCGAAAGGTCCGCGCGCACGTCATCGCCGATCGTCGGCGCGTCCGCGAACGCTTGATCGAACACCTGCCGCACCTGCATCGCGCCGACGTCGTCGTTGCCGAGCTTCTGCGCCAGGTGATAGGTCAGCGCCTCTTCCAACCGCTCATGATTAAGGATCGTCGCGTGGACGAAGCTCGCCAGTGCGGGTTCCGCCGCCGCCATGCGAATGGCTTCGTCACGCGTCTGCGACCAAACGGGATCGCAAATCGCGAATTTCTCGGCAATCACAGGCATCGGTCGGTTTTCCATGGGACCATCTTAATACAGATGGGGTCTTTCCGACAGCCTATCAAGCAAGTGTGGCGCCAGGTTAACGCGCCTTGACCATAGGCAGCCCCGCCAAGCAAATCGTGGCAAAAACCGCACCGGCCGCAAACGTTGCCTCGGCGCCGAGCCAATTCCACAGCGATCCCGCAACAATACTGGCAACCAACAATGCAACGCCGGTCACTAAGTGGAACACGCCAAAGGCGGTCCCGCGCAGGTCTTCGCGCGCCGTGTCGGCAACGAGCGCGGACAACAATCCCTGGCTGAAACCCATGTGCACGCCCCAAAGCAAGGCGCCCGCCATCAACCCGAGCACGTTCGCCCATAGCACCAACACAACGTCCGACAACACCAGCACCACGAGGCTGAAAGCCAGCAATTCCTTTCGTCCCATCCTGTCGGAGAGCGCGCCAACCGGCGCCGCCACCGCCGCATAGGCGACGTTCATCGCCACCAGCACCAACGGCACATACGCCGCCGAAAGACCAACGTCACTCCCGCGCAAGATCAAAAACGCTTCACTAAACCGTGCCAGCGAAAAAACGCCACCGAGCGCCACGACCGCCCAGAACCCCCGCCCCATCTGCCGAAGATCCGCCAACTGCAGTGGCACGACAGCCTTATTCCCGTTGCCGTTGATCGGCGCGTCCTCGACGCCCAGGACAAGCAGCAGCACCGCAATCGCGGCCGGAATGACGGCCCACCAAAAAACCGCCCGCATGTCGCCCGCGAGCAAGATCATCAAACCGATCGCGACCAGTGGCCCCACAAACGCGCCGATCGTGTCGAGTGACTGCCGCAAGCCGTACGCGGCACCGCGCACATCGTCGTTCGTGACGTCGGCAACGAGCGCGTCGCGCGGTGCACCGCGAATGCCCTTACCCACCCGATCCGCAAATCGGGCGGCCAGCACTTCGTACGGCGTGACTGCGATCGGAAACACAGGCTTTGTCAGCGCCGCCATGCTGTAACCGATGACCGCCAAGAGCTTCCGCTTCCCCAAGCGATCGCTCAGCCAACCCGAAAACACTTTCACCGCCGACGCCGTAAACTCCGATATCCCCTCGATCACACCAACAAGAAAGGTGCTCGCCCCCAACGTCGTTGTCAGGAATACCGGCAACAGCCCGTGGATCATCTCCGACGAGATGTCCATAAACATCGACACAAAGCCGAGCGCCCAAACCGTGCGCGGCACCTTCGCAAGACTCGATTTCATCGCCGCCGACCATAGTCTATCGTCGCCCGAAATCACGAGGGCCGAATGTCCGAACTCAATATTGCCGCGCCGCAGGCGCTCGATCTGTTGCTGAGCCGCCGCTCAGGTTCCGCCAAACGAATGACCGGCCCCGGCCCCACCGACGATCAGATCCAAACCCTGATCCGCGCCGCAAGCCGCGTTCCTGATCACGGCAAGCTGACCCCGTGGCGTTTCCTGATCTTCAAGAACGAAGCCCGCGCGGCCTTCGGTGACGTTCTCGTGCGCGCGCTAAAAGAATCCGAACCGCAAGCCGATGCCGATCGCATCGCACAAGAGAAGGGTCGCTTTCTCCGCGCTCCCGTGATCATCGGCGTGATAAGCCGTGCCCGCGAAGGGCTCCCAATCCCGGAGTGGGAACAAATCCTCTCCGCCGGCGCCGCCTGCCAAACACTTTGCATAGCGGCTCACGCGATGGGCTTCACGCCCAGCTGGATCACGGAGTGGTACGCCTATCACCCAACCGTCCGCACCGCGCTAAGTCTGCAAGCCAACGAACGCATCGCGGGCTTCATCCATCTTGGCCACTCTAGTGAACCACTCGTCGACCGCCCCCGCCCTGCATTCGAGCAGATCGCGCAAGAGTGGACGCGATAGCGCTAGGCCAACGGCACAAACTCGTACACGACCGCATTCCAGAACTTCGCGCGGTGCCGGCCGTGTTTGCGCCAGCCGAGTCTGCTCAGCATCCGGCCCACAATCGCGTTGAAGTAACCGTGCGCGACCAGAACCGCGATCCCGTCTTCGCCGGCGGTCTCCGCCAGCATCGCCGCAGCCTTCTCCGCTCGCTCCTTCGCATCGCGAAAATCCTCGATGCCGCCGTCATGCCCGGCGTGCCAGGCAAGCCTTGCGATCACCGCCCAGGCCGGCGGCTTCATCCGAACCAGCGGCAGACGCGGCGACTTCAGCTGCGCTTCCATGAAAAGCGGGCTCATTGAAATTTCCGCGTGCGGCGCCACCGCCCGCGCACTCTCTCTCGCGCGCGGCCGATCGGAGGCATAGACGCGCCGCGTCTCGCTGATCATCTGCACCAGCCACTCCGGCGGCGCGCTGTCGGGATCGAGGCCCGCGCGCTCGTACTCGTCGATGTAATCCTTAAAGCGCCGGTGCGTGATCCAGCCGCTGGGCGCAACATCGGGCTTGCCGTGACGGATCAGAACAATTCTGATGGGATTCACGTTCTGCCGCACGCGCCGCTTGCGGCGTCTCAGCACCCTCGCACCCAGGCCTTCCATGACCTCAAAGCTCATCGCTGATATTCACGGGTCTACCGGTTATCTCGTACTGAACGCGCCCGAGCGGCGCAATGCGCTTAGCCTCGACATGTGGCAAGCGATCCCCGGCATCATCGGGCGTTTCGTACAGGATTCCAATATCCGCTCCATCGTAATCAGGGGAGAAGGCCGCGAAGCCTTCGCTGCCGGAGCTGACATATCGGAGTTCGAGGCCCAGCGCGCAACAGACGACAGCGGGAAAGTCTACGACGAGGCAACCCACAAGGCGACAGCCGCCATCGCCAATTGTAACAAGCCTGTCATCGCAGCGATCCAGGGTATCTGCTTCGGCGGCGGCATGGCGCTGGCGATGGCCTGCGATCTGCGCCTGGCGTCTGATGACGCCAGATTCTGCATCCCCGCCGGCAAGCTTGGCATCGGCTACAGCTACGACGGCACCGCCGCGCTAGTGGCGCGCTTGGGCCCGGCCCTCACCGCCGAAATGCTCTTCACCGCCCGCGTCTACAGCGCGCATGAAGCACTCATGCGCGGCATCATCCACCAGCTGGCGCCGGTCGCCGACTTTGACGCCGTCGTGAAGGGTTATACCACCATGATCGGTGCCAACGCCCCCCTGACAATCGCCGCCGCAAAGACAGCCGTCCGCGCCGTCGTCTCAGGCCTGCCCAACGAACGCGAAG
Source organism: uncultured Flavobacteriaceae bacterium (assembly GCA_964547645.1). Taxonomy (GTDB): domain Bacteria; phylum Pseudomonadota; class Alphaproteobacteria; order Micropepsales; family Micropepsaceae; genus SZUA-430. Next base: position 22,439 of record CAZJOM010000017.1, on the reverse strand, counting down.
CTGCAGAGCGCGCGGTCGCAACCTGCATGACCAGCGACGACTATCGCGAAGGCCGCCGCGCCTTTCTGGAAAAGCGCAAACCAACCTTCCACGGCCGTTAGAAGGCGGATAAAACAAGCGTCAACGAATAGAAGACACTTGGGAGACGCCAAATGGACATGAAAGGTCAGGTGGCCATCGTCACCGGATCGGCGACGGGCCTCGGCGCCGCGGTCGCCTTGAAGCTCGCCGATCTCGGCGCGAACGTCGTCGTGAACTACACGAAGAGCATCAAGGAGGCCGAAGAGACCTTGGGCCTCGCAAAGGCCAAAGGTATCGACGCATTGCTCGCCCAAGGGGATGTTGCCTCAGACGACGATTGCCGCCGCATCGCCAAGCAAACGGTCGACCGCTGGGGCCGCATCGACATGTTGGTCAACAACGCCGGCACGACGAAGTTCGCCGACCACGCCGACCTCGATGCATTGAATGCCGACGACTTCCTGAACATCTATAAGGTCAACGTCGTTGGCGCGTTCCAAATGATCCGTGCGTGCGCACCGCAACTGAAAGCCTCCGGCTTCGGTCGCATTGTCAACGTCTCCTCGATCGCAGGCGTCCTCGGCGTTGGTTCATCGGTCGCCTACGCGTCCTCCAAGGGCGCACTGAACACAATGACCTTCTCGCTCGCCCGCGCCCTCGCGCCCGAGATCCGCGTCAACGCCGTCTGCCCAGGCTTCATCGGCACCCGCTGGTTCTCCGAGCGCTTCGGGCCCGAGACCTATGCCCGCATCGTGGAGCACAACAAACAATCGACCCCGCTCCACCGCGCCGGCTCCCCCGAAGATGTCGCCGAAGCCGTGGCGTTCTTCTGCGGTGAAGGGGCCCGGCATATCACCGGTGAAACCCTCTTAAGCGATGCCGGCCACCACCTGGCGATTGCAGGCGTCGTCCGCCGCTAGCGCGCCCAAAACAGAGGCGTTTGCTCATCGCAGCCACAATTCCCATTTGTGTTGCCAAACTGACACGAGATTAGCGCCGCCGCCCCATTGCCATCGCGCCCGGACAAGCCATTCATAGACGGAACGGGCCGAAATAGGCTCGGTGACTTGTAGCGAGGGTGATCATGAAAACAAGGCTCCTGACGGCAACGCTCTTCGGCGCAATGGCGCTGGGCGGATTACAAACGGCCGCGCTGGCCGATGGTGCCGAGGAGGAGGCGGCGAGCCCCTGGTCGATGTCGCTCGCGTTCACCAGCGACTATCGCTTCCGCGGTCAAAGCCAAACCTCGCGCGACCCAGCGCCACAAGCGTCGGTCAACTTCGAAAGCGCATCTGGTTTCTTCGCCGGCGTTTGGGCATCGACCATCGATTTTAGCGACTCGGCCGACTTCGATTCCGAACTCGAGATCGATCTCTACGCGGGTTACAACTTCACGCTGGGCGAAAACACCGAAGGCAGCCTAAAGGCTACGTACTATCTCTATCCCGACAACCCCGGAAGCTATGAGTACTTTGAGTTTCAAGCCGCGCTAAGCCATAGCTTCGATCGCCTCACTCTTTCGGGCGAGTTCAACTACAGTCCGGACTACTTCAACGAAACCGGCTCCGCCACTGCCGTCGCCGGCGGCGCGGAAGTCTCGCTGGTCGACAACCTGTCGGCGAGCGGCCACGTCGGCTATCAGTGGATCGACGACAACGTTCTGTTTGACACGCCGGATTTTCTCTACTGGGATCTCGGCCTGACCCTTACACTTCTAGAAGAACACATCACGCTGGATGCAAGGTACGTTTCGACCGACATCGATGACGTCGATTGCTTCAGTGGAACCGACCTGTGCGAAGGCGGCTTTGTGGGAACGGTAACACTCGCAATTCCATAATCGGCACGCATCGCGCACAAAAAGGGAGCCCCGCAACGCCAACGTGCGGGGCTTTTCCATGCACGCATGCACGAAATTCGGGCATTTTATTTCGTGCACCGTGTCGCCGCCATCGCCATGCTTTTCGTTGTGATTCGCGGGCTGGTTGGTTGGCTGAACCCATCGTGGCATTTCAGACTCACCGGCCGCCCGGGCATCCCGGCGTTAACGCGTTGTCAACCATGGTGACGACAAAGCTAAACGTGACGGACAGAAGTCGAGCCGTGTGCCCCGCACCCGCGCTCAGGCCGGACCGACATCCGGTGTTCGCGTTTGAGTTCACAACTGAGTGGAAGAGGTTCGGTATGACGAAAGCATGGAAAGCGGGCCTGTTCGGCGCCCTGGCCTTGGCGAGCATTGCTCCCGCGGCCCAAGCCGACGACGAAGGCGCATGGGGCCCATTCACGGCCGGCGTGTCGCTAACCTCCGACTATCGCTTCCGCGGCGTCAGCCAGTCCGACCGCGACGCAGCCATCCAAGGTTGGGTCCAATACGACCACGCCTCCGGTCTCTACGCCAACATCTGGGCGTCGACGATCGATTTCAACGACGAGTTGGCGCACGACTCGTCCGTCGAGGTCGACTTAACGGTCGGCTACAACTATGCGCTTTCGGACAAGACTGGTCTTGGCATCAAGGCTGTCTACTACTTGTATCCCGACGCCGACACGCCAGCAGGCTCCAACGACTACGACTACTTTGAAGCAATCGCCAGCGTTAGCCACGACTTTGGAATGGCGTCAGTGTCGGGCGAGTTGGCTTGGAGCCCAGACTTCTTCTTTGAGAGCGGCGATGCGGTCTCGCTCAAGGGCGGCGTTAGCGCCCCGGTCCTCGAAAAGTTCGCGTTCATGGACGGCCTGACAGCGTCTGCCAATCTCGGCTATCAATGGATCGACGACAACGCGACCTACGGCACGCCGGACTATCTCTACTATGACTTTGGCGTGTCGGCCGGCTGGGAGATCTTCACGATCGACCTGCGCTGGGTCGACACCGACCTCGACAAGTCGGAATGCTTCGTAGCACCGAACACCGATTTCTGCGACGGCGGCATAACGCTCTCGCTCACGGCCGCACTGCCCGGCTAACAGCGACCTGAAATCTGCCAAAGCCCCTGCGCGACGCGCGGGGGCTTTGTCGTTTCAAAGCTCGCTCAGGAATTCAACCACCGCCGCTTTGTAGACCTTGTCGCCGACACTCGTCATGTGATCGCGGTTCGGCACAACCACCACGCGCGACCCCGGCACCGCCGCCGCGAGCACGCCGGGCGGTCCAGTGATCGTGTCCTTCTCACCGACCACGATCAACACCGGCACTCGCAGCCCTTCGAACTCCAACCCCGTGATTGCCCGCCGCTCCCGCGTCATACAGAGCGCCAACGCCTCGAGATCGTTCTTCCCTTGCTCGGCAAACAAGCGGAACTGTCGCGGCACCGCGTCGGTCACCTGCGCCGCGCTCGGTGCCCGCAACCCCGCCGCGATCGCATCCGTCTCAACCACGCCGCGTCCGTAGTAGTTCTCGCCAACACCGGCAACAACGGCCCGCCGCACGCGCTCCGGCGCATCATGCAACAGGCGAAGCGTGATGAACCCTCCCATTGAGTAGCCCATGACGTCGGCCTGGCGCAGACCCAGCTGATCGAGCAAACGCACGACATCGCCGGCAAGCTCGCCTTCCTCATAAGCCTCACGCACGTGCGGCTTGTCGCTCTCGCCGTGCCCGCGCACATCGAGTGCGATCACCTGCCGCCCCGCCTGTACGAGCGCGTCGTACCACCCCGGCACCCGCCAGTTCGTCACCCGGTTCGACGCGAAGCCATGCACCAGGACGATCGGCGACCCTTCACCCATGATCTCATACGCGATCTTGATCCCACCCGGCGCCATAAACGTCTGCATTTGACCTGATCCCCTTCGCCGCGCGAGGCTACGGCCAACCGAACCCGGAGCCAAGCCATGTCGTTGGAAGTCCTAAAGCGCGACGTCTGCAGCGCCATAGACGCCTTGCGCGGCGAACTCGTTGCCGCAAGCCACGCCATCCATGCAAACCCGGAACTCGCCTTCGAAGAAAAATTCGCCGCAGGCCTGCTTGCCAAAACGGTGGAAAGTCATGGCCTCAAAGTCGAACGTGGCGCCTACCGTGTCGAGACCGCCTATGCCGCCGAGTTCGGACCTGCCAATGCTCCCGTCATGAGCTTGCTCTCAGAGTACGACGCACTGCCGGGCATCGGCCACGCCTGCGGACACAACATCATCGCAACAGCGGGCCTCGGCGCAGCTCTCGGTCTTTCGAAGCTGGGCTCAAAGCTCACCGGCCGCGTCCGCTACATGGGCACGCCCGCCGAAGAACGCGGCGGTGGCAAGGAGGTGATGGCCCAGCACGGCGCCTTCGAAGGCGTCGACGCCTCGATGATGGTCCACCCGGCCGGCTTCGACATGGTGACGATGCCCTGCATCGCGCTCGCCGAAGTGGAGGCGATCTACCACGGCCGCGCTGCGCATGCGTCCGCGATGGCCTTCCGCGGCCTCAACGCACTCGACGGCCTCGTCACGGCCTATCAAACGATCGCGCAGCTGCGCCAACACATCCAACAGACCGAGCGCATCCACGGCATCATCACCGATGGCGGCATGGCGCCGAACATCGTGCCCGAGCGCGCCGCTGGCCGCTTCTACGTCCGCGCCCGCGATGGCGTCGAACTGGCCGCGCTGAAAAAGCGCGTCCAAGCCTGCTTCGAAGCCGGCGCACTCTCCTCCGGCACCCGCCTCGAACTGAAATGGGGCCGCGTCGACTGTCTCGACCTCAAAACCAACTGGCCCCTTGCCGAAGCTTACGAGGCGAACGCCAAATCGCTCGGCCGCCAGCTAATGGACCCATCCCTCCTGCCGCCGGGCCTCGCGGGATCCACCGACATGGGTAACGTCAGCCACCGCGTCCCCTCGATCCACCCCATGATCCAAGTCTCGCCCGCCAACGTCACCATCCATAACGCCGAGTTTACCGCCTACGCCAAATCGGAGCGCGGCGACCAAGCGATAATCGACGGAGCGAAAGCACTCGCGATGACCACGCTCGACTTTTTCGCCAGCGCCGACCTTCGCACCGCGGCTAAAGCGGACTTCGCAAAAAGCAACGATCTCTCCAAAGCTGCCGTCGCCTCCGCCTTCCACAAGGACGGCGTGCTTCTCGGCGGCGCCTGCGGCTGCTGCTAGTCTGGAATCCCGGCCAGGAAGTCCATCACCGCCGCCTTGAACATCGGCTGTGTGAGACAATCCATATGACCGCACCCGGGGATCGTCTTGCCCTTCGCATTCGGAAAACACGCAGCGAGCGCTTGCGGCGATCCTGCCAGCTCGTCGCCTGATCCGGCCACAACCAAAATCTCGTTCTTGATCGGCGCCAGCATCTCGCGCGTCCAACCTGCGCCAGACGCGTTGAGCCCGCGCGACACCGCGGCGAGCGCGCGCAGATCCTGCCCCTGCCCCTCCGCGAACATACGAAAGCGCTTCGCCATATCGTCGCTCACTTGATCGACGGCGGACGCCTCCATCGCTTGCGCAAACGCTTCCGGATCGCGATCCATCCGCGGATTGATGAGCACCTCGCCCACGCCGCAGAGTACGCCAAGCAAGAACCGGTCGCCCCGCTGCCGCAGCAATTCCAACACCACCCGCGCTCCGAGCGAGAACCCGATCAGGTCTGGCTTCTTGACCTGCAGATGTTCGACAATCGCCAACACATCCTGCGCCATCAGCGCCAGCGAATAGTCCGTAGACTGAGTAAGTTTCTCGCTCTGCCCGTGTCCGCGCAGATCGATCGCGATCACGCGCCGGTTCGCACGCGTGAGCATCTGCATCCAACCGGCCTTGACCCAGTTCTCCTGCACACTCGCCGCGAATCCGTGCACGAGCACAACGCCATCGCCCGCGCCCTGATCGGAGAAAGATATCTCCGCACAATTAACCGTCAGCGTCGTCATCTATTCCGCCGGCTTTCCCGCAGCAACCACCCCCGGCACGTCCGGCTCGTCCTCCATTGTGTGCCCGACACGCGCGCCGATCGCTGTGCCGACGGCGCTCCGCTCCTCAAGGATGCGCCGCAGCTCGCTCTGCTTGGTTTCGTCCAACGGAAAGCGCCACATGATCGCCGCAACGGCGATATTCACGATCGTCGCAGGCACAACGTAGAAGATCATCATATTGAAGATCGTCTCAGGACTGTTCACGCCCTTCTCCTGAAACCCGATCCAATCAAGAAACTCGAACGAGAACACGATCGCCGACGAATAGCCGAGCTTGTTCGTCATCGCGAGCAGTGAAAAGAACACACCGGCGCGGGGCTGGCCGGTCTCGACCTGATCTTGATCGGCAACGTCCGCCATGATTGCGCGATAGAGAAAGGGTCCGACCGACATGTTCGCGCCCAAGAGCACAAACAGCGCGGCCGACATCATGAAGTCGCCCTTCGGTATCAAGAAGGCCAGCGGCAGAACGGCGGCGTTGAAGAGCGAACTGATGGCCAATGTCTGATGCTTGCCGAAGCGCTTGCTAACCCTGATCATCGGCGGAATGAACAGCATCCCCATCGTGAAGTAGATCAGCAACAACACGTTCGCCTGCTTCGGCAAGCCAAGACCAACCGCCACCATCGCGATGAACAAGGTCGCGACGATCCCACCCGAAATGCCGGCAATCAGATCGCAGATCAGCACATAGCGCAGCGCGACGTTCTTGCCGATCGCGAGCACCGCCTGCCGGATCGGCAAGTGTTCCGCCGGGGGCACGTCGCGCTCCTTGATCACGAACGCCAAGATCGCAACCGTGATCGGCATGGTCACGATAATGAACCAGCCCATCGACGCGATTTGCGCGAACCGGTCGCCACCGAACCCTTGGATAAAGACGGGCAGCAAAAGCACCGCGATCACGCCGACCAGAAGCGCCGCCTCGCGCGCACCGGTCACACGCGATCGTTCGTGATAGTCGCTCGTCAACTCGCCGCCCAACGCAAGGTGCGAGATCGTGAGCATCGTCCAACCGACGAAAAGAAAAATCATGGCCGCGGTGACGAACGTCGCCGACACGCCGGGGCTTGGCATGAAGACCAGCACCGACGCCAAGATCATGATCGGGACGGAGAGCACCATCCACAACCGCCGCCGCCCCCATCGCGTCCGCACGCTGTCGGAGACGACCCCCATCACCGGATCCAAGAACACGTCGAAGAACCGCGCCGCGCCGAAGATCCACCCGACGACGGCGTAACCGAGTCCGACCTCGACCGCATAAAAGTTCGGAAGATGCACCGCCAACGGCAACCCGAGGGCCGCAATGGGCAGCCCTGGCAATGAGTAGGCCAAAAGCCAGGAGCCCTTTACCCTATCTTTCGCGGCGGTCGGTGATGCCATCGTTCGTTCCGTCCTGAGTGGCCAAGCCCCACACTATGAACACAACCTGCCAATATCGCCAAATCCCAACTGCATCAGTTTCTCTTGCGAACGATTCCAAATTGGAATCATACTGCCGCCAGCCAGGTCGCGCGGAGCATTCGCAGCACCGGTTGAGAGACCAAGGTCCAAAAGAATTCGAGTACCCACACAAGTATTGGAGTTGTTTATCCGATGGCCCGTAAAGCTAAGTCTGAAACCGCCGCAGAAGACGCAGAAGCCGAAGCCCCGGTCGGCAGCCGTTTCGTCGACATGACCGTCGGTCTCGTCTCCTCCTATGTCAGTCGCAATCAAGTCCCGATGAGCGAACTGGCAACTTTGATCTCGACGTTTCACAACGCGTTGACCGATGCCGCCGCCGGCACCCCGGCCACGGCCGACAAGAAGCCCGCCGTCACGATCAAGAAATCGATTGGCGACGACTACATCATCTGCCTCGAGGACGGGAAGAAGTTGACGATGCTGAAGCGCTACTTGCGCTCGCAGTACAATATGTCCCCGGAAGAGTACCGCAAGAAGTGGGACCTGCCGCACGACTATCCCATGGTCGCCCCGGCCTACGCCCGCCTGCGCTCGGCCTTTGCTAAGCGCATCGGCCTCGGACGCGTCCCCGTAGCCCGCGGCCGCCGCCCGAAAGCCGCGTAAGCGCGAAGAATCTGTCGCATCAAGTACGGCGGCCTCCAGGCGAGCGCCGCCGCTTCTATTTTCAGCCCCGCGCGTGCTAAAGCCCTGCAACTGATTTGGCCCTCTTGGCGGAACTGGTAGACGCAACGGACTTAAAATCCGTCGTTCGCGAGGACGTGCCGGTTCGAGTCCGGCAGAGGGCACCACGCTTCGCTCTTACGGGCTTCGCGTGGCGCAGCCACGTTGGAGCCCGTTGGGGCGAAGCGCAGGGCGAAGACGGCCGTATCCACAGGCAGAGCGCACTTACTCAATCGGCTCGCCACCCGCCGCCCTGATCATCGCGGCCAGCGCCTCTTTCACCTCCGCAAGTTTACCGGCATCGCTGCCCCGCGCGACCAGCGCCGTGCCGAACTTGCCCTCCTTTGAGAACGGGTAGCTGCCCAGCGGAATGTCCGGATACTGCTTCTGCAGCGCGCTCAGAGCAGCAGCGATAGTGCCTTCGCCCAGGAACGCACTCACCGTCACCGAGCTCAGCGCCTGACCCACCGCCAGCCGCCCGCGCACATCTTCCAGCATCGCCTGCATCACAGCCGGAATGCCCGCCATCACGAACACGTTGCCGATCTGAAACCCCGGCGCGCCGGATAGCGAATTTCCGATCAGCGCCGCACCGAACGGGATGCGCGCCATGCGCTGGCGCGCTTCGTTGAACACCACGTTGTTCATGGCCGCATAGCGCGCCGCCATCGCAGCGAAGACCATCGGGTGATAGTCGATGCCGGTGTCGAACGCCTTTGCCATGCAATCGGCGGTGATGTCGTCGTGCGTCGGTCCGATCCCGCCGGTCGAAAACACATAGTCGTACCGCCCGCTCAAGTGCCGGACCGCGGCCACGATTTCGGCCTCGATGTCGGGCACCACCCGCGCCTCCCGTACCGGAATCCCAAGCTGCGCCAGCCACCGGGCGATATAGCCAGTATTGGTATCTTGGGTCCGGCCGGACAAAATCTCGTCGCCAATGACGAGAATCGCGGCCCCATGGGTTCGTTTGGTCGGCATGTTCAACGGCTCATTAGATAAGTTTGACTAGCGTCCTATATCATGGCCGGTGTAACGAGACGGCCTGAAAGGCATCCACGAGAACCCGCATGACTTACGTCCCCGCCAGCGTCAACGAATCCCGCTCGTCCGCCACGATCAAGCTGCACGGGCCGGAGGCGTTCGCGGGCATGCGCAAGGCTGGCCGGGTCGCAGCCGCATGCCTGGACATGATCGCCGCCCACGTCAAGCCGGGCGTGACGACGAAGGCAATCGACGACACGATCTACGACTTCGTCTTGGCGAATGGCGCGTTGCCGGCCACGATTTTCTACCGCGGCTATCGTCACTCCAGTTGCACCTCCATCAACGAAGTCGTCTGCCACGGCATCCCTGGCGATCGCGAATTGAAGGACGGCGACATCCTAAACATCGACGTCACCGCAATCGTTGACGGTTGGCACGGCGACACCAGCCGCATGTACATCGTGGGCGACGCGGCGCTGAAGGCCCGCCGCCTCGTCGATGTGACGTACGAGGCGATGATGCGCGGTATCGCCGCGATCAAGCCCGGCGCCACCACAGGCGATCTGGGTCACGCGATCCAAGCATTTGCCGAAGGTCATTCCTACTCCGTCGTTCGCGACTTTTGCGGCCACGGCGTCGGCCGCGTGTTCCATGACTCGCCCAACATTCTGCACTACGGCCGCGCCGGTGCCGGCCTCGCCTTCCGCGAGGGCATGATCTTCACCGTCGAGCCGATGATCAACGCCGGCCGCTTCGGCGTGAAGCTGAAGAACGACGGCTGGACCGCGGTCACAAAGGACCGTTCGCTCTCTGCCCAGTTCGAGCACTCGGTCGGCGTCACCGCGACGGGCGTGGAAATCTTCACGACCTCCCCCGCCGGCTTGCACAAACCGCCCTATGCCTAAGCGCGGCCTGTCCGAAGCCGCCCCGCACTACCTCGGTCACCGCGACCGCCTGCGCGAACGTTTTCGCGAAGGCGCCGGCGCGCTGCCCGACTACGAGCTGCTCGAACTCATGCTCTTCGCGGTCATCCCGCGCCGCGACGTCAAAGAGCAGGCCAAGACTATGCTGAAGGAGTTCAACGGCGACCTCACAGCCTTGTTTGCCGCGTCGCGCGAGCGGCTGATGCAGATCGACGGCGTCGGCGATGCCGTTGCCGATCAAATCGCGATCGTCAACGCCTTCATCAACCGCGCGGCCAAGCAACCCGTCAAGGACCGCGAGGTATTGGGCTCCTGGAACGCACTCGTCGCGTATTGCACGCGCGCGATGTCGGGAGAAACGACCGAGCAATTTCGTATCCTCTTCCTTGATCGCAAAAACCAACTCTTGCGCGATGAAGTGCAGAACCGCGGCACCGTCGATCACGCGCCCGTCTACCCGCGCGAAGTCGTCAAGCGCGCCCTCGAACTTGGCGCCGCCAGCGTGATCTTGGTCCACAACCACCCAAGCGGCGACCCGACGCCCTCCTCCAGCGACGTCGAGATGACAAAGCAAATCATCGACGCTGCTCGCACGCTGGACATCACCGTCCACGACCACCTCATCATCGGCCGCGGGAGACACACGAGCCTCAGGCAGCTGGGCCTGATGTAGCCGCCACGCCGAAGCGCCTTCTTGCCTAGCCTTCCCCATTTGCGGGGGAAGGCAAATGGGGCCGCCTGGCAACACTCGCACCACTCCGCTATCGTGTCCCCATGGACACCCTCCCGAACTTCGGCCTCGCCAACACGATCACCGGCTTTGCGACGCTGTTCGCGGGTCTCTTGCCGCTGGCGTTCTGCTATCTCGTCGACCGCCATCCGCAGCGGTGGATGTTGGTCTATTGGCTGATCGTGATCACCGGCATCTTCACGATCACACTGCACGGCTTTGGCGAGACGAACCCGGTCTTGGGCGAGCGCTGGTTCTGGGCCTTTCTCGACACCGGCTCGAATATCGTCGTCACCTGGGCCATCGTCCGCGCCTGCCTCATCGAGTTCTATTCGCCAGAGACGCAGCGCTGGGCCCACCCACTCTCGACCGGGATGATGCTCGTCGGCGTCGCCTGGCATTTCTACGATCGCATGACCGCCGGCGGTTACCTGGTCGGTTTCGGCAGCTGGGGAGGTTTCAAACCCGGCCAAAGCTGGCTGATCGGCTTCTCGCTCGCGGCGACGATCCTGTTCTACTTGAAGCGCAGACAAATCCCGCCGCGCGCCATGCCGGTCCTCTTGCTGATCACAGGCATCTTCCTCGTGGGCCTCGGCCTCGCCACGGCCAAGAACGACACGATCGTGTTTCCCTTCATGAGCTTCCACGCGCTCTGGCACGTGGTCGGCGCCTTCGGCTTCATCGCCCTATGGCTCTTCAACGATGTTCGCTTCCGAAAAACGTGATCATCATGTCCCCGGAGCGGCATGCGTCCGCCGGCACGGACGCAAGAGTCGCCAAGTCGGCTGTCGCCGCCCAACAAGAACACCCGACATTTTCCGACTCTCACAGCGTCACATCCGCAAATTTCCGCCATTTCATGCGTCACGGAGGCGTTCACGCGTGTACACACACCTCCAGCAAATCTCCGAAAACTCGACTGGAACAAATAAGGAACAGTGCTCGAAGACTCAAGCGCCCTTCTTCTGGGAGGGAGAGTGATCGAGCGTGAGGGAGAGCCGCAGCGCCACCCTCCGCCCATCCGCCTCGCGCAACGACTATCCCTCACCCCCAGCCCCTCTCCCTTCCAGAAGCTGGAAGGGAGAGGGGTGAAGAAAAGCGCCACCTGTGCAACTATCGCTGCACGTCTTGGGGAATGGGGAAAGACATGGACACCGTCACAAGCTGGCTCGACGCACTTCGCACGCTGCCGCTGCCGAATATCGCGCTCGCAGGCCTGTCCGTCGAATTTACGATGCTTGGTCTCGCGATCATCCTGGGGCTCGCCCAATTGCTGATCGCCGCTCGCGCAGGAAACTCGCAGCGCGGCCTCGCCTGGAACGTTGGTGCACGCGACAAGGAACCGCCACCGGTCGGCGCCGTCGCCGGTCGCCTCGACCGCGCGTTCAGAAATTTCATGGAGACGTTCCCGTTCTTCGCCGTCGCCGTCTTGAGCGCCCACGCGATGGGCCGCTTCGGCTGGCTGACGCTGATCGGCACGCAACTCTACCTCGCCGCCCGCATCGTCTACGTCCCCCTCTATGCCGCGGGCGTACCGGTGATCCGCACGATCGTCTGGCTGATCTCGATCATCGGCCTGATCATGACGCTTGCCGCTCTCTTCGTAGCCCCGAACATAGTCCCGCAAATCTCACCCGACAGCGCAAGCATCGTACCCGCCAGTAGGTCGTCGTCGCTGCTGTGAATCGCGACATTTTCGGTTCCGGTAAGAAACAATGTCGTCCCCCAACCACCAGCTCCCGCAAACCCTAACCTTCGCGTTAGCGCACGAAGATGTCGTGGCCGCAGCGAACCGCCCGCGGCCTTGGTCGGCCCGCGCACGCGTAATCTGGCTCGCCGGCATTACCGTCACCGCGTTCGTGTTGGGCCTGGCGTGGGACTTGGTGCAGCCCTTTTTCGAGTGGGCTCATCCGCTTGAGAACTTGACTGTCGCCCTGTTTGCGCTCGCAGCGTGGACGATACCCGCCTTCGCACTCTCCTTGACCGCCGCACGCCGCCGTATTCAGGCGGCCCGCGCTCCCACAGTGCCGACCGAACTCAAGCTCTTCGCTGATCGAATCGAGATCACCGGCCAGGGCGCAAGACCCGTCTACAGCCTGACCGATCTTGCGAGCCCCCAATTCACGAACGAGCGCATCTTCATAGACGCCGGCGCCGGCGACACGCTCATCATTCCGCTCACCGCGTTTGCGGATAAAGACGCCTATCTGGCTTTCGCCAACCTACTCACGTCCGTGATGAGTAACGATGCAGCCGACACCGAAATTAGGTCTAGAGGTACACCAGCGTAAGCTTGGTCGGGCACCTACGCTGCGAACACCCGCCCCTCAAACATCGTACCCCACACTTGAACGTCCTTTATCCGCATCGGATCGACGGCCGTAGGATCGTCGTCCAGCACGGCGAGGTTCGCGACCTTGCCGGCGGTGACACTCCCCATTTCGTGTTCCAGCCGCCAAGATTGAGCGGCGTCGATGGTGATCGCGCGTAGCGCTTGCTCGACAGTAAGACGCTGCTCCGGGCCAGCCACACGACCGGAGACCGTGATCCGATTGACCGCGGCCCAAACGTTGAACAACGGCCGTGCGGGCCCGATCGGCATGTCCGAGTGCAGCGAAACGGTGACACCGGCGCGCACGCAGGAACCAAGCCGCGTCATGTGGTCCGCCCGCTCCGGCCCCAGACCCCAGGCACCGTAGGCATCGGCAAAGGCGGGCACATAGTATGGATTGGCGCTCACCACGGCGCCCAAGCGCGCAATCCGCTTGACCTGATCCTCCGTCGAGTTCGCGAAATGCACGATGACGCTGCGATGATCTGGGCGCGGCCGCGCCTGCATTCCCTGCTCCATGGAATCGAGCACCAGCTCAAGACCAAGATCGCCGTTCACGTGCGTGTGCGGCTGATAGCCCGCGTTCCAAAACATGGTCCAGGCCGCTTTGAAGTTCTCGGGCTCGGTCATCCACTCGCCGCGATGACCGTCGATATAGCCGTCCTTCATCTGCATTTTTTGTGACACGATCGCGCCGTCGGCGAAAAACTTAATCTGCTTGGCCAAGAAGCGAACCTTGCCCTCACCCGCCTGCGCGATCGTCTTCTCAGTCGCCTCCAAGGCGCCCGCCCCGTGCCGTTCGTACATCGTGCGTCCGTCGACGATCAGTGTCGTCGTGAACGGCGTTTCCGCCGCGCCAAGCACGGCCTTGTAGAGTTGCAGTTGTTCGGGCCCGACCTGCGCGCCCGGTTCGTTTAGGGCGGTCACGCCCGCGCCATGCAGATATTTCCGCAATAGCGTCAACCCCGCGATCATACGCTCTGGTGACGCGAAGCGGCGCATCAACGGCGCCAAGATCAGGTTTAGCCCCTTCTCGAAAAAGTGTCCGCGCGCCCAATCTGCCTGCTCACTGGCGAGACCCTGCCCTTGCGTTGACGCCTCGGTCACGCCCAGCGCAGCCAAGGCCGGCGTGTTCAGATAGAACTCATGACAAGACCGGTGCCATACCGCGATCGGGCGTGCGGTCGAAATCGCGTCGAGATCGCGGCGCGAAATCTCGCCGTGCCAATGTTGATGAAAGCCCCACGAGAAGAAGAAATCTTCGCCCGAACCCGCCGCCTTCACCGCATCTGCCAAACGCTTGCGATACGCCCCCGGCGTCGTCGCCGCCTCGACGACGCGATCCGGAAGCTCCCAACGATCGTTGGCGATGATCTCGCTCTTCAGGGACAACGCCGCGAGGATGGGATGCAAGTGCTGCTCGATCAGCCCCGGCATCACGATCTTGTTCTTGAATGTCTCGTCGACCGTAAAGGCCCGGCCACCCAGCGCGCGCTTCACGTCGTCGAGACTGCCGACGGCGATGATGCGATCCCCCTCGACCGCCACCGCCCGTGCGATCGGCACGCTCTGATCCATGGTGATGATCTTCTTCGCGACGTAGATGACGACACCGGCCTTCGCCTTCTCCAACGCCGCCCCGGCGCGCGCCGCGGTTACGCCGGCCGCCGCAGCTCCAACCGCCACCGCCAAGAACTTCCGCCTTCCGATCCCGCCAACGTGTCCCGCAATCGCCGCATTCAAGTCACAACAGGCGCAAAACGCGCCGCGGAAGACTCCACCTCGGCCACCACCGGCAGGCGAATTTTGAAGCTGCATCACACTCTCTCGGACCAACCGACGGGATATTAGCACCCGTGACGACCCCATGTTACTGTCTCCGGTAGCAGAACCTCGGAACACCGCCTTTGCGCATTCTACGCTTTATCGGCATTACGCTACTCGTGCTGATCGGCCTCGCCATCGCAGGCGTCGTCGGGATCTGGGCCCTGAACCCCTTCGCGCCGCCTGTCGTCGTCGCCGACCCGGGCGACAGCGGCCGCCGCGTGACCGACAACGGGTTGCTCGCGAACTACTATCCCGGCAAAGGCGACGGTAAGCGCCCCGGCATCTTGTTGCTTGGCGGATCCGAAGGCGGCATCGGACCGGCGATGACCCGCATGGCGCTGTCGTTGCAAGCAGGCGGCTTCGCGGTTCTCAACATCTCCTTCTACCGCGCACCAGGCCAATCGGAACGGCTTGAACTCGTACCGCTCGAGACCTTCGACCGCGCGCTCGATTGGTTGAAGCAGCAGCCGGAGATCGATGCCGAACGTCTAGGTATCGTTGGCGGCTCGAAGGGCGCGGAAGCAGCACTCATCGTCGCAACACGCCACCCGGAGCTGCGCGCCGTCGTCGCCGGTATGCCGTCGAGCGTCGCTTGGCAGGGTCTCGACTGGAACGTCGTGAACATGATCGTGAACCCGCCGAACGGCTCGTGGAGCCTTGGCGG
This sequence comes from uncultured Flavobacteriaceae bacterium, assembly GCA_964547645.1. Taxonomy (GTDB): domain Bacteria; phylum Pseudomonadota; class Alphaproteobacteria; order Micropepsales; family Micropepsaceae; genus SZUA-430. The sequence goes on along the minus strand of CAZJOM010000017.1, from coordinate 6,928 downwards.
AAAGCCCATCCCGTTCCTGCCCTACGGCCAGCCGAAGAAATATGATGGCGGTCCGATGGAAGTGTACGTCGCGGGCCTCGAAGCACGCGATCGACATCCCGACGCGATCATCCCGATCGAGAAAACCCACGCGCCGGTGCTCCTGATCTGCGGCAAGGCGGATTCGCTCTGGCCCGCCTGTCCTATGTCCGACCAGGTCAAAGCCCGCGCCGATGCCAACGGCGGTCCCAGCGTCACGGTGCTCGCCTACGACAACGCCGGTCACGGCGTCATGGGCGAACCCGTGCCACCGACCAATCCGAACTATCCAAGGCTAGGCTCCCTCGGCGGCAGCCCCGAAGGCAACAACGCCGCCCGAACGGATAGTTGGCCGAAGATGTTGAAACACTTGGAGGACGCGCTGAAGTAGCTCGGCGCAACTTCGCCTACCGCTGCAACCCCGCCAGCGCCTGCCGCGTTGCTGTCAGCGACTGGCCCGCGACCATCCCCTTCCAATCGTCGGCATCGCCATAGAAGGCGTCGCGAATCGCCTTCTTGATTGCTTGGCCCTGCGCCGAACTCACGTCGCCGTGCGCATGCAGCCACGCATCGGAGCGCAGCGCGTGCAGCACCTCGAGCAAAGGCCGCGTGCCGACCTCCATCGCCATGCCGGTCACCTCGGCCTGCGGCAGAATTTGTTGCGCCGCCGACAATCCGTCGCCCGCGATATCCGCCGAAGTCGACGTACCGCCCGACGGTGACGTCACGATCGCGCCATACCACAAGGCGGCCCGCTTGAGTTGAACGGCATCCGGTACGATCTGCTCGCTGAAACCCCAAGGCCCAAGCCCCGTGTGATAGTCGATAATCGCAACGCGCGACGCCCCGCCGAGATACGAGCGGAACAGTTCCGTCTGCGTCCGCCGCGACCACGTCGGCCCGCTGCCGCCGAAGAAGATGCCGGTCGGATGCGTGTACTGCCCGCCGCTCAACGCCTGTTGCAGCGCCGGCATACCGTGCTTTTGCGCGTAGGCAAGCAGCGCGCCGGTCGACTCCGCCTGCGCGGCTTCATCCCACCGCGCGGGGCAAATATGTTCCTGCAACTCGCTATAGCGCGCATTGGCCGGCAGCGGTTTGCCGAAATCGACCCAGTTTCGATTGAGGTCGACATTGTCTTCCGTCACGCGCCGGTTCCAGGCAAAGCCGAACGGATTGATCGCGTGAATCATCATCACCGCCGTCCCCGCGGGCACGCGCGAAAGCTCGCCACGACGGAGCCAGTCGACCTGCGCGCCGGAGCCGCAATAGCCCTCGACCCCGTGCGTTCCCGAAATCATCACCAGCACCCGGTCCGCATCGCGCGGCCCGAACCACGCAACGTCGGTCGAGAGATCGCCGCCAGAAGGCCCTCGCTCCGGATGCGCCACGCGCTCAAGCTGCCCGCGCGCTTCCTTCGCCGCCGCTAGAAACTTCTCCCGCGCTTCGACATACGAAGCGCTGAAACTCTCAGCCGAGTTCATCGTCACTTCTCCGCCGTCTTCGGGTTCGCCGGGTTGAGCCCCGCTTGGTCGAGCAAGAACGCGTTGATGAACGCCGCCTCCTCCACTGGCCCGAAGCGACCGCTTTCGCCGGAGTGCCCCGCCGTCATATTCGTGCGGAAGATCAGCGGGTTTTGATCGGTCTTCAAGCGCCGAAGCTTCGCCACCCACTTCGCCGGCTCGAAGTATCCAACCTGGCTGTCATTGTAACCCGCGGTCACCAGCAACGCCGGATAGGCGCGCTTATCGACCTGATCGTACGGCGAGTAGCTCTGCATATAAGCGTAGTCGCCGGGATCCGCCGGATTGCCCCATTCCTCGTACTCGAACGTAGTGAGCGGGATGGCGTCGTCGAGCATTGTCGTCACCACATCGACGAACGGCACGCCGGCCACGATCCCCTTGAAGAGCTCTGGCCGCATGTTCGCAACCGCGCCCATCAAAAGCCCGCCGGCGCTGCGCCCCATCGCAAAGATCTGCTTCGGATCGGCGGTGCCGTTCTTTCCCAGATGTTCCGCCACCGCGATAAAGTCGGTGAATGTGTTCTTCTTGTTGCGCAGCTTGCCGTCCTGATACCACGCCTCGCCCATCTCGCGCCCGCCACGCACATGCGCATAGGCGATGACGAAACCGCGATCGAGCAGACTCGGAAATGTCGTCTTGAACACCGGCTCGTTGCTCGACCCATAGGAGCCATAGCCGATCAGCAGCAGCGGGTTCTTGCCGCGCTGAAACGTGTCACGGCGATAGGCGATCGTCACCGGCACCTGCTTGCCGTCCGGCGCCCGCGCCGCGATCCGTTCAACCGCATAAGCGGACGGCGAAAACCCCGGCACAGCCAACCGCTGGACCTCTTTCTTCGTACCGCTCGCGATGTCGTAGTCGTAGATCACGTCCGGATTGACCGGGGACGAAAACGCGTAACGCAAAGCCGTCACGTCCGGATCGACATTGCGCAGGCCCGGAAAGCTGTAAGTATCGCTCGACGAGATGTATCCGGCCGGTGCGTCGCCGGCGATATACTTCTCGTTCCCGCTCTTCAGATCGTGCAGCCGGACGCGCGGTGCCCCGCGCGCCCATTCGTCCAACACCAGCGTGCCCGCAACGACATCGTGCTCTTCGATGAAGACACCCGATTGCACGGGCACAATCTCATCCCACTGCGATGGCGTTGCGATCGCCGCGCGGACGATCCGATAGTCCGGCGCGTTCAGATTCGTGCGGATGTAGAATTGCCCGCCAACCTCTTCGGCCAAGTAACGCACGCCCCGCGCCCGCGGCCGGATCGCGGTCCACACACCGTCGGGCTTCGCCGCATCGACGAAGCGAACCTCGGTCGTGTTCGTCTGATCGCTGGTCAAGAGCAGTACGCGCCCACCCTTCGACCGGTTGAGCCCAAGTTCGAACTGCTGATCCTTCTCCTCAAAAACGGTCTTGTCCGACTTCGGATCGCTACCCAGCACATGCCGTGTCAGCCGATAGGCTCGCGCCGTACCCGGCTGAAGCTTGAGATAGAAAACCGTCTTGTTGTCGCTCGCGAAGGCAAAGTCGGCGGCCACATGCTCGATCTTGTCGCTCAGCACCGCGCCTGTCCGCATGTCGCGGAACACCAGCGTGTGCCAGCGGTCGCCCAACGTATCGACCGCATAGGCGAACATCGTGCCGTCCGGCGACGCGCCGTAGTTGTTGACCTTGAACTGTTGATACTTCGGCGCTTCCGCCTGCGCGTCGAGCAGCACCTCTTCCGGCCCGCTCATCGAGCCTTTGCGTCGCGCAATCGTCGGAAAGTCGGCGCCTGGCGCGTAGCGCTCGTAGTACCAGTACCCGCCATCCTTGAACGGTGGCGTCCCCTGCACCGCCGCCGCCTTCGCCTTGATCTCTTCGCGCAACGTTCTCTGAAGGTCGTTCGTGTGCGCCATCAACTCGCCGGCGTAATTGTTCTCTTCCTCAAGATAGCGGACGACTTTCTCGGTGTTCTTTTCATTCAGCCAGAAGTAATAGTCCGTGCGCTTACCGCCATGCGGCGCGATCAGCACGGTGCCCTTCATCATCGCGTAGGGCGGATAGCCCGTCTTGCGATCGATCGCGAGCCCCGGCGTCGTCGAGGTCGCCGTCGTCGGCGTCACGCCGGTCTCCGGCCCGAACGGCATCAAATCGCCGATCGTCGTGCACGCCGAAGTGGCTGCGAGAACGGCCGTCATAACCACAAAGCCCAAGAGGCGCATGTACTGATCCTGATCGTCGTCGGGGAAAGCGCGGAAAGTGGCGCAACTTGCACGCCCGTTGCACCTTCCGCAAGGCAGGGCGGAAGGTCTAAAACAGCGCCACGAATTCCGACCGGAGAACCGCCCGATGCGCCTCAAAGACCCGCAACTTCTGCGCGACAAAGCCTACATCAACGGCGAATGGCAGGCCGCGGACTCCGGCGCGACGTTCGAGGTCACGAACCCGGCAACCGGCGCGGTGCTCTCGACCCTGCCCGACATGCTCGAAGCTGAAACGCGCCGCGCGATCGAGGCCGCAAACGCCGCGTGGCCCGCCTGGGCCGCCAAGACTGCGAAAGAACGCGCGGCCGTGCTGCGCAAATGGTTCGACCTGATGATGGCCAACCAAGAGGACCTCGCCGTCATCATGACGTCCGAGCAAGGCAAACCCCTCGCCGAATCGCGCGGCGAAGTCGCCTACGGCGCCTCGTTCATCGAATGGTTCGCGGAGGAGGGCAAACGCATCTACGGCGACGTCATCCCGCAAACCCAACCCGGCCGCCGCATCATCGTCTTGAAGCAGCCTATCGGCGTCGTCGCCGCGATCACGCCCTGGAACTTCCCAAACGCGATGATCACGCGCAAATGCGGCCCCGCGCTCGCCGCCGGTTGCCCGATCGTGATCAAACCGCCAGCCGAAACCCCGCTCTCCGCGATCGCGCTCGCGGTGCTCGCAGAACGCGCCGGCATCCCAAAGGGCATCTTCAACATCGTGACCACAAAGCACTCCTCGCGCGTCGGTCAGGAGATGACGGGCAATTCGCTTGTGCGCAAATTCTCGTTCACCGGCTCGACTGAGATCGGCAAGCTCTTGATGCGCCAATGCGCTTCGACCGTGAAGAAGGTCTCGCTCGAACTCGGCGGCAACGCCCCGTTCATCGTCTTCGACGACGCCGACCTCGATGCCGCAGTTGCGGGCGCGATGCTCTCGAAGTTCCGCAACATGGGCCAAACCTGCGTCTGCGCGAACCGCCTGTTCGTGCAGGACAAGGTCTACGACGCCTTCGCGGCGAAACTCGCGACCGCGACCGCCGCCCTCAAGGTCGGCGACGGCACCGGCGAAGGCGTCATGCAAGGCCCCCTGATCAACATGGAAGCAGTCGAAAAGGTCGAGCGCCTGATCAAGGACGCGACCTCGAAAGGCGCCAAACTCGCCACCGGCGGCAAGCGCCACGCGCTCGGCCAAACCTTCTTCGAACCCACGGTGCTCACCGACGTCAGCACCCAAATGGCCATCGCCCAAGAAGAAATCTTCGGCCCCGTCGCGACGTTGTTCCGCTTCAAAACCGAAGCCGACGCGATCCGCCTAGCGAACGACACGGAGTACGGCCTCGCCGCGTACTTCTACGCCCGAGACATCGGCCGCGTCTGGCGCGTAGCCGAAGCCCTCGAATACGGCATCATCGGCATCAACGAAGGCATCATCTCCACCGAAGTCGCCCCCTTCGGCGGCATGAAAGAAAGCGGCATCGGCCGCGAAGGCTCCAAATATGGCATCGAGGATTTTCTGGAAATGAAGTACCTCGCGATGGGCGGGATCGGTACGTGATAACAAATGCACTATAAGGTGACACCATGAAACTCTACCACTGCCCCCAAACCCGCGCCTTCACCTCGCTCTGGATGATGGAAGAGGCCGGCCAGCCTTACGAGATCGTGCGCGTCGACATTCGTGCACCAGGCCACCCGACCGAGGCCTACAAGAAGATCAACCCGATGGGCAAGGTCGCCGGCCTCGAAGACAACGGCGTAGGCTTCGGCGAGACCGCGGCGATCCTGCTCTACGTCGCCGACAAGTTCCCGCAAACGAAACTGAGCCCCGCACCCACCGACCCGCGCCGCGGTCGGTTCCTGCAATGGCTGATGTTCTCGCCCACAACGCTCGAACCTGCGATGATGGAAAAGCGATTGGGCAACACGCCGAACAGTTTCTCCTCCGGTTGGGGCGACTATGATCGCGCGCTCGGAGCCCTCGAGGCCGCAATCAAACCCGGCCCCTGGCTCTTCGGCGATCAGTTCACGGCGGCCGACCTCTACATTGCCTCCTCCCTCGGCTTCGGCATGATGTTCGGCATGATCGACAAACGCCCGGCGTTCGTGGAGTTCTCCGAGCGCGCCAGTGCAAGACCCTCCTTCAAGCGCGCGCAAGAAATCGAAGCCAAAGAGGCCGCCAAAACATGACCACCAATGCCGAACTCCTCGCCCGCCGTCAGGCCGCCGTTTCGCGCGGCGTCAACACCGCCCACCCTGTCTTCGCCGCACGCGCGTTGAACGCGGAGATCTGGGACGTCGAGGGCAAGCGCTACATCGACTTTGTCGGCGGCATCGGCGTGCAGAACACCGGCCACCGCCACCCGAAGGTAATGAAGGCGATCGAAGCGCAGATGGGCAACGCGCTGCACACAGCGTTTCAGGTCAACGCCTACGAGAGCTACATCGCGCTCGCCGAAAAACTGAACGGCGTGGCCCCGATCGAAGGCCCCGCGAAGACGATCTTCTTCACCACCGGTGCCGAGGCGGTCGAGAACGCGGTCAAGATCGCGCGCTATGCGACCAAGCGATCCGGCGTCGTCAGCTTCTCCGGCGCCTTCCACGGCCGCACGTTCATGGGCATGGCGCTCACCGGCAAGGTCGTGCCGTACAAAGCGGGCTTCGGCGAGATGCCGGGCGACGTTTACCGCCTGCCGTTCCCGGTGGTGAGCCACGGCCACACCGCGGCCGAAGCACTCGCCGCGCTCGAGAGCTTGTTCAAATACGACGTCGAACCCGCACGCATCGCAGCCATCATCATCGAACCGGTGCAGGGCGAAGGCGGCTTCTACGCCGCGCCGTTCGATTTCCTGCGCCAGCTGCGCGCGGTCTGCGACAAGCACGGCATCATGCTGATCGCCGACGAAATCCAATCCGGCTTCGCGCGAACCGGCAAGCTGTTCGCGATCGAGCACTCCGGTATCAAACCCGATCTGATCACGACCGCGAAAAGCCTCGCCGGCGGCATGCCGCTCTCCGCCGTCATCGGCCGCGCCGCACTGATGGACGCGCCTGACCCCGGCGGCCTCGGTGGCACCTATGCCGGCAATCCCGTCGCCTGTGCCGCCGGCATCGCAGTGCTCGACGTGATCAAGGAGGAACGCATCCTGGATAAGG
>CAZJOM010000016.1:0-60657 GCA_964547645.1 uncultured Flavobacteriaceae bacterium | reverse complement strand
CAGCCACCCGTGATCCTGCCCTATCGTCACCATCGCCCAACGGCATGGCAGCTTTGTGGCAATCGGAAAATGTGGCACCCTTGACCAACGCAGGGACACCGCCGATGACCGCTACACAAATCCTACCGCAACCGCGCACGATCCGACTTGAAACGGAAAATTACATCGTGCGCACGGCCGAACCGGCTGACGCGACCGAAGCCTGGTGCCGTTGGCTCCTCGACCCCGCGGCGGTGCGCCAGCTGAACGCACGCCCGACAGCGATGACGATGGAACAGCTAACCGCTTACATCAAACGCTTCGATCGCGTGACCGGCCATCTCCTCGGCATCTTCGAAAAGACGACCGGGCGGATTGTCGGCATTCGCTCGATCTACATCGATCACAAGGCACGGGAATTCCTCGACAACATTCTCATCGGCGAGCCGGACGCGCGCGGCAAGACCGCGCGCAGCGAGTCCACAGATGCCGTGCTGCCTTACTTCTTCGAGGAACTCGACCTGCTCGCCTCGCGCTGCGCGATCATGGCCTCCAACGAACACATGATTGAGATCGTCGCCCGCAAAGGGTGGGAACTGGTACACACCGAACGGAAACCGTCGAATGCCGGCGGCCCGCCTCTTGAACTCCGGCACTTCCGCCTCAGCCGCGAAACCTGGCGCCGCAAACAACGCGAACGCGCGGAGGCGCAACGAGGCGCCTAGGGCTCCGCGGCCGTCGGCATTTGCGGCGTGTTCTTCGGCAAGGTCATCAGCTGAACCTTGCCACTCAATATGCCCGCCCGCATCGCCGCCTCGACCCGATCGGTGATCTCCGCTGCCAGCAACTCGCGTTCCGCCGCCGGTAAGCGGCGCGCCGCCACCATCACCTTTCCCATCGAGCGTTCCGCATAGAACCGCGATACGAAGATGCCGATCGCACCGAACACGAAGACCACAACCCCGACCAGCGCCATGCCGATCGCAAACTGGGCAACGCCCGCCGCTCCGCCGTCGGTCGCAACAGCAATCTGCGACTTGAAGTAGTCCGGGCTCACCACCCACGTCGTCAGCGCATTGGACGCGACGTACAGCACTGCCGCGAAGGCTAGCGCTCCAAACACGTGCGATCGCGTGTGCCGGTTCAACAGAACGCCCGCAAAAACGGAAGCTACCGCGCCCAGCGGCAACGACATCGCCAAGATGCTCATCCCGACCGCACCGACGACCTCCGGCTTATTGATGTCGGCTGTACCAAGCGCCGCGATTGCCATGCCAACTGACAAGCCGCCAAGAAACGACACAAACTGCGACCAGGCGAACAGCAGCATTGCGGCAAACGCCCCGGTCACGAACCACGGCGAGAGGTCCGGGCGCACCGGCGGTTGCGCCTTGAACCCGGCCAAAGTTTGCTTGCAGCCGCGGTGGATGAAAGGGAACGCCGCAAACGCGCCACCAACGAAGAAGTCGCGAATTTTTTGATCGAGGAAGTCGAGTTCGCGAACGATCGGCGCGCCGAACTGAACCAGGGCGAACACAACGAGCAAAGCCAAGCCGAGAGCGGAAAACTCCTGGGCATTCGTCGGCACGCGGAAGATGCTTTGGTCGTTCGCCGATACTTGCTCACTCATACCCGCACTCTCCATTTCTGGACGTTATGTCTTGAATCGATTCACGAGAGAAACCGTAGCTTTTCAAAGGATTGCTCTCCACCGCAACCGCACACGCGCGGCGCATTACCCTCCCGCTGTTGCACAATTGCGCAGCGGAAAAGCCGAGAATCCTCGCACGCGAATCATCTGAGGGAACCATGGCACGTACCGCATTGCTCGCCGCAACCGCCGCCGTCGCATTCTGCGGATCGGCTGAGGCGCGTGGCTGGTATGTAGGACTGGAAGCGGGCGCCAATTGGACCAACGATGCCGACGTTCGGTTCTACACCACCCCCGCCGCAACGCCCTTCGATCTGACGGGACGCTTTGATGGCGGCTGGGCCGTCATCGCAACAGTCGGTTACGCCATGCAGAACTGGCGCATCGAGGCCGAGGCCGCCTGGCGCAGCAACGACAAGGATCAGTTCACGGCTTTGCCGGTCTCGACCGGCGACTTGGACGGCCTGACCGCCATGTACAACATGACCTACGCGTTCCCGATAAGCCCGGGACTCAACCTATCAGTCGGCGGCGGCGCGGGCCTCGACTACGAGACGCTCGACATCGTCAATATCGACGACAGCGATCTGAACTTCGCCTACCAGGGCATTGCGACGCTCGACTATGCGCTTTCGCCGACGACCGAACTCACCGTCGCGTACCGGTACTTGCGCGTCCTCGATCCGGAATTCGAAGACAACGGCATCCGCTACGAATTCGACGATTTCTCAAAGCACGCCCTAACCATCGGCGTGCGCTACACGTTCGCGCCATGACAACTTTAGAGGCAACCATGCACCGCACGCTCTCGCTCGGACTGGCGGCGCTCTGCCTAACCGCATGCGCCTATCCGAAATATGTCAGCGACGAGTACCGCTACATCCCGCTCACGACGTTTGCCTACGACAACTACTCGTTCCGCATCTTTGACAAGCCGAGCGCGGGAAAGCTTGTCATCACGCCGAGCCTCGGCAACGCGGTCAGCGACACCGTTATCCGCAACGTCACCTTCGGCAAATACAACAACGCGATCGGCCAAGAGAAAATCGAGAAGGCCGTCATCGCCTACCTCGCTGCCAACGGCCGCAAATGCCAAACCACCGGCAGTACCCTGCTCTACGACCCGCAGTGGGAATTCACCTACACCTGCGAGATCAAGTACACGGCCTATCCTTAAGCCGTTACGGCCGCCGCGGTGCCGGATTCTCAGGCGTCGCAATCGAGTCCAAATAATTCAAAAACACCTCGATCTCCGGATCACTGAGCTTCATGGGCGGCGGCCGCACGTCGGCCTTGTCGTGCTCGACGATGATCCCCGTGCGCAGCGCATCCGCCAACTGACTGCGCCACCACCGGCGCCCCAGATTGCGGAACGGTTGTGCCCCCGGATAGGGACTGACGCCCGTCGGGCCGACAGCATGACAGCGCGCGCAGCGTTGTTCGACCAGTGCCTGCCCGGGGTCACGCGTCTGAATAGAGCGTAAGTAGGAGATCAGGGCGGTCGCCGCTTCCGGCTTGAACTGAAACTCGGGCATCGGCCCGTGCGCCACGCGCATCCCGAGCGTCAGCTCCGTCTCCAAAACGTCGGCGTTGTATCGACTGAGCACCGACCGGAACAGCGGCGCCTGCCGGTTCGGACTCTCGCCCGTCAAGCCGACCGCGTGACACTGAGCACAGTTCGTCTCCGCAATCGAACGCCCATCCTCGATCAGCGCTGCCTCGACCGCTGGGTCGACAGGTCGCGACGGCATGATCGGGGAGCTATCGTCCACGCACCCGCCAAGCACCGCGACACCGACCAAAATCAACGCCAACCGAGTGCGCATCGCCAAGACCCTCTCCTGCCCCGGCAACCTGCCATCAAGGATCAACGCATGCTTTGACCTGGCGCAAGGACCAACTCGGCGAACCGGCCGAACCTTCCGACCGATTCGAGGAAGGCCCGATGGTTCGATCCGTCCTAACAGGTACCGCAATTGCAGCCGTCATCATCTTCGGGTTCCTGACCGTAGGGTGCGCCACGTTCCTAGGACCGAAAGTCTGTGCCAGTGCCGGCAGCTCGGCCGCGATGACGATGCGGAGCGCGGAGCGCCACGATGCCTACACACGCCGGCGCCTACCGCTCACTTATGAGGGCCGCCGAAATCCGCTTTTGCCGACAATCGGGAATGTCGTCGACGGCGCCAATCTCTACGATGAGCGCTGCGCCCTCTGCCACGGCATGATGGGGGTGGGCGACGGCGAAGCCGGCGAGAAACTGGAAGTCCCACCGGCCGATCTCTCGCGCAGTCTGGGTGAACCGATTTACCGAGACGACTTCTTCTATTGGAGCATCGCCGAAGGCGGCAATCAGTTCGGCACGGACATGCCCACTTTCAAGAACGATCTAAAGCCAACGGAAATTTGGAAAATTCTCACCTTCATGCGCGCCGCTTTTGCCGAAAGCAACACACCGGCCGCCAAGGACGCCAAGGCCCCGCCCTAGAACAAATCACCCTGCCGCGGATCACTGCGTTTCGGCGGAGGCGGCGGCGCGTTTGGATCGGCAGGTTCCAGATTCGCCGGGTCGTCATTGCGCACCGCATTCGCCCGGTTCGTAACCGGCCTCGGCGCAAACGTTCCATCGGGCGCCGGCTTAATCAGCGCCTTCGCGTCCTCAACCGTGGCCCGTTCAGCTTCAATCCAGCTCAGATAGTCCTTCTGCGCCAAAACCACCGGCATCCGATCATGGATGGGAACGATCTCCGCGTTCGCCTCGGTCGTGACGATCGCAACACCGTCGATCACCTCGCCGTCAGGGCTGATCCACGTATCCCAGATCCCAGCCATGGCGAACGGCTTCCCATCCATGCGCTCGATGAAATAGGCCTGCAGCGGCTTGTCGTTGTGATCACGCTTCCACTCATAGAAGCCATCGGCCAAAATCAAACACCGCCGCCGCCGCGCCGCATCGCGAAACATCGGCTTCTCGAAAACGGTCTCGCCGCGCGCGTTGATCTGCGGCTTGCGCACCTCCTTCGACCAATGCGGGATCAGCCCCCACCGAACGAGTGAGTGCCGCCGCACCCCATCCACCACCCGAATAACAGAGACCATCTGCGTCGGCGCAATGTTGTAGCGAGGCCGCGCTTCCATCGGCAGGTCGGTCTCATGCACATCGAACCCCAGCTCGAAATCCCGCCTGAGGTTCTTCAAGATCACACGAAGAACATACCGCCCGCACATCGCCGCCAAGTCTTAACCAGCCGGCACGGCTCCCGCCATACCCAATCGAGCAGCAATACAAGGCCCATAAGGAAAGAAATTCTTCTGGCTAGACCTTATCCCCGGCTGCAAAATGGTCTTGCCCGTACCTATATGCGCTCCCGCGCGTTCGACTTAGAAGGTCCAAGCAATGTCGACTCCCGCCACTGAAGCTTCCCTGTCGCTCGAGGAACGCAAGGCAGCCCGCCGCGCCCGTCGCTATGGCGACACCACCGAGACGCAAGCAACGCAGAGCGGCGAAGACGAACAGCAATTGATCGCCCGAGTTGAGCAACAAAACCCGATCTTCAAGGTCTTCGAAAGCCGTGAGCTTTCGCAGGAGCAAAAGATTCGCGAGATCGCCAAGCTGCTCGAGTTCGACCCGGCCGAGCCCGACAACGATAAGAAAATCGAAATCCTGGGCGAGTTCTTCGAATACGTCCAAATGCAACGGCGCAATATGGCGCTCGGCCAAATCCAAACTGTCAGTGACCAGGCCTATGCGACATTCAAGCAGAACATGGACAGTGTGTTCGAGGGGCTGAACAGCTTCAAGAACTCGCTCGCTCCGCTCGACGAAGTCCTGGGCCTCCTGAAACGATTCCGCTCCGGCGAAGCGACCGCAAAAAAGTCGTTGATCGAACAAATCAACGACGCCTTCCAACAGCAGAAGATGCTGAAAGAGGCCCGCCGTGCGCGCGAACAAGACATCGCGCAAATCTCCCGCGCCGCCACGACCGCGCAGTCTGATAAGGCGATCTTGGAGAACACGCTACGCCTAAACGACACGTTTTTTGGTCGGCTCTTCCGCGCCGGTTTGATCAAGGAAACAAAGGACAAGATCAGCACCCTCGGCCAAACGATCGCCGCTCAAGACGCCAAAATTGCGGACTTGAAAGCCGCGCCGCTGTTCATGCCCGGCACGACCACGCCGATCGACAAGAACATCCTGGATATGGAAAAGCAGAGCCCCGAGATCCTGAAAGTTCTGGACATCGGCGGTGAACTGTTCGGCAAGAACATGAAGTCGGCAGCCGAAAGCGGCGTCTCCTTCATCAAGGAGGCCGAACAACGCATCGGCACCTCGATCGAAGGTTTCACGAAGGTTCGCGAGAACATTCTGCAACTGAACTATCAGAACAACAAGATCAGCGTGCTGCTCGCCGTCCTGAACAAGGCGCTCGAAATCGCGACGAAGCAAAACAAGGAAACTGTCGGCGGCCTGATCGCTCAGTTCGGCGACCCCGACGCCGTGGCCGCTAAGCCGGCTGAGGGTTCGACCGAAGACCTTACCGCCGAGATCGAGCGCACCAAGGCTCGCAATCGCATTCAGAACATGAACCGGTTCTTGGCGCGCCTCGGCGACCTGGACATCAGCCTCACACGCTCGGTCGGCGAGATGTCGCAGCAAGGCGCAGTGATCACAGACCTTGAGCGCAAGAACTCGTCCGCCATCAACTACGGCATGAGCATTCGCTCGCAGACCATCGCGACCACCTCCACCCGCGTCGTCACGCTGCTCAACGCCATCGTCAACACGGTGCTGACGGAAAAGGCGAGCCTGATCGAAGATGCACTCGATCACATGAGCCAAGAGGCCAGCATGGTCTTGACTGACGAAATCCGCGCGACGCCGGAACTCCTCAAGAAGCGCCGTGGCGCGCTCGAAGGCCAAATCACGGACATCGAAGATTTGAGCGACGCGGTCAGCGAGACAACGACGACGCTGATCGACGTGCTGAAGCAGACCAAGACGCTCGCCGACGAGGTGCAGCGCTCCGCGGAAGAGTTGAACAAGATCACCCTGAAGAGCACCCGCGCCGAGCTCGACGCTCAGAAGGACGCGCCGGCGCCGGCCGCTGCAACGAAAGATCGCGCAGCCGCAGCCCCGAAGAAAGGCATCGACGCCCTGTTCGATAACTAACATGAACATTCAAGCGACAAGCGCCAAACCCGGCGACCGCGACAAGGGCGGGGTACTTCCGCATCTGATCGAGCTCGACCAGGACCTCGACGAAGACTTCACGCTGATCGGCCGCGACACGGAGATCCGGCAGATCTGCGAAGTGCTGACATTGCGCGACAGCCGCAACGTCATGCTCACGGGCCCAACCGGCGTCGGTAAAACGGCGCTCATCAACGGCATCGAGGAGCGCCGCCGCCGCGCCGACATCTCGCAGGACATCATCAAGCGCCGCCTATTCCGCCTCGACACCGAAAGCCTGCTGGCGAGCGACGATCCCGTCGAAATCGGCCGCAATTTCCAGCGCATCATCGATCACCTCGAAGACGCGCAATACAGCGTCCTGGTTATCGACAATTTCTCGAACTTCATGAACGGTCTACAGGCAAAATCCGCTCATGGCGCTCTGAACAGCCTGATGTCAGCGCTTCAGCACCGCCGCACCCAGTGCATCATCGCCCTCAGCGATAGCCAACGGGCCAAAGTTGTCGACCAACATTCAGGCTTTCGCGAATTCTTCACCGCGATCGACCTGAAGGAACCCGACACCGACCAAATGCTCGCCATCCTGCGCGGCGTGCGCAAAGTCTATGAGGCTATGCACGGCATGCTGATTACGGACGAAGCCCTGCAGACCGTGGCGCAACTCACGACCAAGTTCCGCGGCTCGTTCGACGACCAAAGCTTGCCACGCGTTCCTCTGCGCCTGCTCGACCTCGCCGCGTCTGAGTTCCGCGCCGAACTGATGAGTAAGCCAGCCGACCTCGACCGCATCGAGGATCAGCTCGTCAATTTGCGCAATCAACTCGCCGCCCTCGAACGCTCCGACAACAACGATGGTCGCGACAAGCTTCGCGCCGAAATTGCGAAGCTCGAGGGCCAAGAGCGCGACCTCGCGAAGGACTGGCTCAAGAAAACCGACGGCGTGAAAGCGCTCCTCGATCAGAAGCGCAACTACACCGCCGAACTGCAAAAGCTCGACGCCGAAACGGAAGCCGCAAAGCGAGAAGGCCGCCCCAGCGAGATCGCGCGCCAAAACGACGAACTCGCCGACAAGTACCGGGCAGCGCTCGCCGGCATCAATAAAAAGCTTGCCGAGCTCAACGTTGGCGTCCCGAAAGACAACAAACTCACGCCCGAGCACATACGTCGCACGTTCTCGAAGCGCACCGGCATCCCGGTCGCAACACTGGGCGAAAGCGAACTCGAACGCGTTATCAAACTCGAAGAGGCGTTGAAGGAGCGCATCTACGGCCAAGACCGCGCGATCGCCTCTATCGCCGCCGCCGTGAAGAACGCCGCCGCCGGCCTAAAGGACCCGAATTCGCCCGCCGGCGCCTACTTCTTCATCGGCCCCTCCGGTGTCGGCAAAACAGAACTCGCTCGCGCGCTTGCCGCCTACACCGAAGGCAAAGCGGATGCGGAGCCGATCCGCCTCGACATGTCCGAATACGGCGAGAAGCACACGGTCTCGAAGATCATGGGCGCCCCACCCGGCTACGCCGGCTATGAAGAAGGCGGCGTCCTCGCCAACGAAGTACGCAAGAAGCCGAACTCGATCGTCCTCTTCGACGAGATCGAGAAGGCGCATCCAGACGTCTTCAACATCCTTCTGCAGATATTGAGCGCCGGCCGCCTGACCGACGGGAAGGGTCGCCTGATCGACTTCAGCCAATGCACGATCATCGCGACCTCGAACGTCGGCTCGCGCCACTTCGTCGACGAGACCCTAAGCTACGACGAGGCAGTGGTGAAGGCGCACACGGATGTGAAAGCGTTTTTTAAACCCGAACTCTTGGGCCGCTTCACCGACATCCAATTCTTCAAACGCCTGGACGCCGACCTCCTATTCAAGATCGGCAAGAAGAACCTAGCGGGCGTAAACAAGATGCTCGATGGCAAGGACGTCACCGTTGAGATCGCCGACAGTTGTCTGCGCAACGCTGTCGAGCGGGTCTTGAACCCGCGCTACGGCGCTCGCCCCGTGAACAACCTGTTCGCCAAGTTCATCAAGAAGCTGGTCAGCGAAATCGTCCTCGAGGAAGAGCTGAAGCGCGTCCAAGCCAACGGCAAAGCCGGCGCGCGCGGCGGGAAGATCGTCGTCACTTTCGACAAGGCGACCGGCGAGTTCGCTGCCACCTACAAGCCCAACGCGGCGGGATTGTTCTCTGCCGGCACCGCGACTGAAAAGAAAATGAAACTCGAGTCGCTCGACCTGAACACCGATCGATGAGCGGCGCTGACAAAACCGGCGACGACGGCAAGCGGGAAATCCTGAGGCCCGGCGACTCGCTGCAAGATCACTCGAACGACCCGACGGATCGCGCCGAGGCCGCCGCCCGCGCCGCCCGCCGCGCGCTCGAAGAACAGGAACGCCAGCGGCAAGAGGAGCAGCGCCAGCAGCACGCGGAAGCGGAGCGCAAGCTCGGCTGGCATGGCCGCCTCTGGCGCAGCCTGCGCGCTGCCGGTCAATCATTCGCTACCCCGCTGGCCGCAGTCGGCGCCTTCTTCACAAAGCGCCTGCCGCGAGCTTCCGCGCGCGCCGCCAGCGCCTTCATGTTCGTCGAGCGCCTGATCGAGAACTATGTCTGGCCAGCGGTCCGTGCGATCTCGCTTAAGATCGACGAGAAAGGTGAACGCAAGCTCACGCTCGCCGGCCGCGCGCTCATTGCGACCGTGGCCTTCCTCGTCATCTGGCCGTTCTTCAAAATCTTCTACGTGCTCGGCACGACCCGCGACTTCCACCAGGTACACATCACGTTCAAGCAGATCATCACACACGATCGCTATCTCGTATTCGGCGATTACACCGATGCGCAAGGCATCCGCGAGAACATGGCCTTCAACATCACTGATAGTTGGGTCTATTGGAACTGGACGCCGGACTTGATGTTCGCGCAGGTCCCAGTCGTCGGCAAATGCGACTTCCGCACATATGGCTGGTATCTGCGCGTGCCGCGCTTCGTACCGTTCGTGGGCCGCACATTGCTGGTCGAGCCCGTCGTGATCGAAGCGAAATGCACCGAAGCAACCTTAGGGAACGGCCCCAGCCAGTGACACCGGCGCCGGCACCGCCGCCACCTCAACCTTGCCCGCCTTGAGCAGCGGATAGGGGTTCATCGCAACGCCCTTCCACCATTGGCGGCCCGCGCTCGCGGCCTGTATCTCGAAATGCAGATGCGGCACCGGCGCATTGCCGGTCTGGCCGACATAGCCGATCACCTGCCCCTGCGCGACCGGCAATCCCACTTTCAGGTTCGGTGCATAGCCGTTCAGATGCGCGTAGTAGAAAACGAACGCACCGTCCTCGCTCGTCTGATAGATCGTGATCCCGCCGCGCTTGCTGAGATAGAGCTTCGCGATCTTCCCCGCCGCCGTCGCCTTCACAGGCGTTCCTTGCGCCGCGAAAATGTCGATCCCCTGATGCGCCCGTCCGCCCGCCCGCGGTGAACCCCAAGTATCCGAGAGCTTATCCGTGCTCACGCCGCTCACCGGAATGATGATCTCGTCCGATGCGGCAACGGCATGCGCAGCCTCGGACTTCGGCTTGCTCGGCAGAGCCAACAACGACCCGGCACCGAGCATGCTCAGCACCGCCGCCGTCGCCATCGCAACTTTGTGTTCCGCTTTCATCGGCGGAAGTTTGAATTCCCCGCGCATGCCCCGTCAACTCTTTGTGCCGCAACCGCGAGTAGGCACCACACAACTTCATCCGGCATTGCAGCTTCGTAATGCAACTGCCGTAATCGCGAGCGGACGCAGCGGACCAAAATTTCAGTGTGCGCCCTTGACCACACGCTGCGTACAAAGCAACCCTATACTCGGCAGAGCACGGTCCGGTACGTCATGATCGGACAGCGATTCGTGCGTAAGGCGGTAAGGGGGGACCACCTTTAAGACTTACGAAACGGCGCGCAGTGGAAGGACGCGTGTATGGCCAAAAAGCCGGATAGATCGATGCCCGCCTATCGCACAGCCGTGCTTGTGCTCGGCATGCATCGCAGCGGCACGTCGGCAATCGCGCGTATCGTGAACTTCCTGGGCGCCGCCATGCCGCGTCACCTGATCCCCGCCAACCAGTCGAATCCAAGGGGCCACTGGGAATCTTCCGTCCTGGTTGGTCTGCACGAACAACTCCTCGCCGAACTGGATTCCTCGTGGGACGACTGGCGCGCGCCCGGTTCGCGCTGGAAAGACGGCGACATCGCCACAAGTTATGCGAGTCGCATCCGCGCCGCGATCGATGAGGAATACGGCACCGCGCCGTTGCTGGTTCTCAAAGACCCCCGCATGAGCCGGACCCTGCCCTACTGGATGTCGGTGCTGGAAAAATCTGGGATCCGCTCCGCGCCGCTGATCATGGTGCGCAACCCGCTTGAGGTGGCGGAATCGCTCCGCGAGCGCGACGGCATCTCGTTCGAGAAGGCGATGCTGCTTTGGCTGCGCCACTACCTCGATGCTGAGCATGAGACACGCCACCTGCCGCGCAACGTCGTAACCCTCGACGCACTACTGGAGGACTGGAAGCTACTCGCCGTGCAAACCGGCGGGCGCCTCGGCATCCAATGGCCGCGCCAGCCGAACGACGCCGCCAGCGACGTTCGCGAGTTCCTTGACATCGAACTGCACAACCATCGCGCGACGATGGCGGAGCTTGAGGCGCACACCGAAGTGCCGGGCTGGGTGAAAACCGCCTATCGCGCCCTGACACAGCTCTGCGACGAACCGAAAAGCGCAGAGCCCAAGCGCGAACTCGACAAGGTCCGCGCCGCCTTTGCCGAAAGCTCACGCGTGTTCGGCGTCGTTGCCTTCGCGCAAACCGAGGCCGTCAAACAAGCGGCGAAGGATGTCACCGAAGCCAATATTCGGGCCGATGCGGCCGACGCACTTCGCGCCGAGCTCGCCAAAGCGCGCGAGTCGAACAACACGATGGCCGCGCGCGTCCGCACGCTGGAGGTCGATCTCAACGCCGCACAAGCCCGCGCCGGCGAGTTCGAGCGCATCGGGCAAGAACTCGAAACCGCACTCGCCCACACCAAAGGCGAGGCCGCAGAAACCGCCAACACTGCAAGCCTCCTCCAAGCGCGCGCCGAGGAGGCCGAACGCCGCATCGCAGCCTTCGCGAAAACGGAGGACATGCTGAAGAAGGCCGTGAACGACGCGAAGGAACTACAAGCTCTTGCCAAGCGTCTGAGCGACCGCACCGAGACGCTCGAAGGCCACATGAAGGCGCAGCAGAAAAAGAGCGACAAAGCCCACGCTGAAGCGGAAGAGATCCGTGCCAAGTCGCTCGGTATGGCGGCCGAACTCAAGGCCGCGCTGCAGAACGCTGTCGCGCTTCAAAAGGAACTTGCGGCAGCCAAAGATCAAATCCACACCGCCGAGACGAAGGCGGTAAGGGCCGCTGCCGAAGCGCGCCATCACCAGCAAGCGCTCGCCGCCGCCGAAGATCGCATAGCCGAACTCGAGTCCGACGAGCGCAACTTCCTCAACGAAACGAGCGAGCTGCGCGCCGAACTGGCACAGGCGTGGGCAAAGGCGGGTAAGCACCAACCGCTTCCCGCCGTCCCGCACGTTGCAACGTCCGAGCCGGTCGCTGCCACCGACGCGCGCGCTGACCAAAAGGTGGCCCGCCTAGCCGAAGATCCGCGCGGCCGCCGCGTCGAAGAAGACCTGCGCTTCGAGCGCATGCACGTGCAGCATCTGGAACGCCGGCTCAACACCTGGTCCGGCCTCGCCAGCGCCGCGCTGCGGAAGATCACCCGCCTCGGCCGCAAGCCGGCGGCACGCCGCAAACCACCCACGAAGCGCCTCGCCGGCCCCGCTCCGGCCGAATAGGGTCGCCGGGAGTGCGGCATTGGATGTCCCCCTTTCGGGGACATTATCCTCATCCTTTTGGCACCTACCCGGCTCTGCTACGTTCACAATAGGCTGTAGGCTCTCAGCCAATATACGCGCGAAGTGCCTTGCCGATGACACCAGATACCGCCTCCCCAGAGAGCACCGGACCGCGCGTGCCCCTGCTGGCGCGTCTGCAGTCCGCTCTGGCAGCGCTCTTGGACGACCGCCTCGACCTGCACGTGATCGCCGCCTTCATCATGGTGACGATCTCGATCTTCGGAGCCGTCGCCGCCTTTCGTGTCGCGCTGGCGGAGCACCGATCGGTAGCGCTCGAACGGCGACTGGCGCTCGGTCAGTTGCAGGACATCAGCTACCGCCAACAACTACTGGCCGAAGTTCTCGTCGGCATCGGCATGAAGAACGTCGAGCGGACGCTGAAGAACGAAGCCGTCGACCTCCGTCAAGCCTATAGAGCATTCCGCAGTTCCCACGATCCCTCATCGAACTGGCTCGAGTGGCATGCCGCCGAGTTGATGGCGCAACGCAACGCCTCGCGGCGTTTCTCGACCTACATGCGCGATCTCGTCAGCAAAGATCTGTCCGTCGAACAGGAAGTCGCAATGGGTTCGGCCGCCGAACTACGGCGCCTCGGCATTCTCGCAACCGTTGCTAAGGACCGCGACGTCGAACCTGCTCTGAAATTCGAGCAGCTCGACAAGGCCATCGCCGCCGCACATGAAGTTGGCCCGCAGCTCGCGTTCATCGTTCTACTCTTCGTCCTCGGACTCGTCTGCCTGACCTTGGCCGAGTTGAACTTGGGGCCGCCACGCATGTGGTGGATACTCACCGCCGGCGGAACGCTGATCGCAGTCGGTGCCGCGTTCGCCATGTTGATCATCGATCCCCAATCGATCTGGGCGATACTGCCGCTCACGGCGCTGCTTGTTGTCGCCGCCGTCCTTGCGGCTCGAAACGGTCTGTTCCTGAAGGAGCGCACCGCCGGGCACGCACCTCATCCTGAGGCGCCCGAACCCGGCCGCGTATCATTTGCCCACCTCACCGGCCACACCACGCACGACACATGGTCGCGACGCATCGTACTCCTGATCACGGTGAGCGTGTTCGTCAGCGCCGCCTTCGGCTGGCTCTACAGCGTTTCGCTCAAACACACCGGCGAATTCGCGCTTGAGGCCCAGAAGGAACGCGCCGAACTCGTCAACCGGCGCACCCGCCTAGGTGCCGTCACCATGGGCGGGGCCTTCGACAGCTCGATCGACTTCCTGTCGAAGCGGGTTCGCTGCGCCACGGCGACGCAACTCCATACGCTGGCAGTCGACGGCATGGTCGACTTTGACCCGGCACAACTCGATGCCGAACGAAAACGACGTTGCGACTCGCTCAAGCAAACTACTGATAACAACCCCCAGATGGTCGAAACCCTCGACGACCACGACCTTGCCGACAGCGCATCATCGCCCGCAAGGCGCATGAGCGACAACATTCTCGACCGCAAGGGAGGCCCCGCGACCCTGTTCGCCCGCTCCGATGGATTCGCGGAGATCTCCGCCGGATGGGGCAAGCGCGCCGCCCGTCTACTCGCCGTGCTGACGGTTCTCGCTATTGCGCTCTACCTGTTTGGCCAAGCCTACACGATGGGCGAGACCACCGCCGGTCGCTGGTTGATAGGATCGGGGATCGTTCTCTTAACCGCCTCCGTTGCCTTCGGCGGCTACGCTTGGCTCTCGCCGGTCGCAGCCAGTCCCGACGCGCTTCCAGAGGGTTGCCTAGAGGCAAAGGACGACCACCACGCGCTCGATGACCCACATCACATTGTCGAGTTCGCGGCCATCAAGTACGCCGAAGGAGTTGCGGAGCAAAACCTGGCCAACACCAGCGAATCCGACTCCGGCGAGCGTAGTCGCGCCGACCACGCCGCCGCGAATGCCTATGCCTGCGCCATCGCCGCGCGCCCTGGATTCATTCCCGCCTACAAGAACTATCAGCGCGTGATCTCGCGCATGGACAACCCGCAACGCGATGAAGACTATTCCAGCCTAAACAGCCGCACAAAACTTTCCACACTGCGCGACGCTCAGCTCAACGAACTCAGATCCTTCGTCAACGCGGGAATGTTGCGCCCGCGCAATCTGTTGGCGAACTTCGCCTTCGACTCGACGGTCTTGGCGCTCGCAGATGCAAAGCCCGACGCCCTGAGCGAAGCGCACTTGACCGCAAGTCAAATCACCGGAAACGCAAACTGGTGGCAGCGGCTTTACATTCAGAATTTTCGCCCCGAACTCTGGAGTGACGAAGAACCCTCGACCGAGGCCGTCGATTGGCTGAACCTCGGACTTCTGCAGCTTGCGAGCGGCGACCGAGACGAACTCGACCAGGCTGAAGCAACCTATGCCAAGGCGCTTAAACATGGCGAAGGCATGTCCCCCCCACTGCTTGCCAGCGCCCTCACCGACATTGAGATTCTGAAGAGCTACTGCCCCAACCTGCACAAGGAATCCGATGTATGCAGCAACATAAGCGCTGCGATCGAGCGGATCAGACCGGCAATCGCCGCCGGCCGCCCCGTCGACGCTCCTCGGGAACAGCAGGTAGGGGTGACCGGTTTCGCCGCCTCGATCGCACCTCATTCCGTCACGTGGCAAGCCCGCTTTGAGGGCCTCGATCCCAAACGAGACCGGCTGACGGTTGCCTGGTTCCGCGACGACAGTCCCGCGACGGGCGCTTCGGTCGACCCAAAGGCCTGGCAATTGCGTCGCGCTCTCGCAGCTCAGTTCCAAACCTTCACGAAGCCAGAGGACTTTCCGGCACCGGACAACACCGGCCTGACAAGACAATCCGACGTGTTTGTCGACGACACCGGCACTTGCCTAGCGCCAGGCCGATACGTCGCCGAACTGTTTTTGAACGGTACAATGCGCGCGTCGCAAGTCGCCACTATCGAAGGCCCGGAACTCCGCGCCTACAAATCGCGCGACCTGGATCTGACGTGGTGCATTCCGGCTGCCTGGCAGCCCTGGAGCGGCAAGACGACCGGTCATCCCTGGTTCGAAGACCGGCCCATGCGCGGCTTCGTAGTCGACGCGGGCAGTGACACGCCGAAGCTCGGCGGCGTGATCATGACTTTCTACGCGCCAGCCACGCTGAGCGAGGACAATCGTCGTACCTACTTCCTGCGCCGCGCTATTCGCATCCTGCTCCGCAAGGACCAGCGCGACGACAAAGGCAACGTCGCATCAAGCTGGTCGCAACAAGCCGAAGACCGTCTCGCGCGCAACGCGAACCTCTTTGAGGACCTCGCCGAACGTGACTGCCACTCTGACACGTCACTCGGCAGTATGACCTACCGCTTCCTGACCAACCGCTCGGACAAGAATATGGTCCATATTGCCATCGTCGACGGCCGGCTCCCCGCAAAGGACGTATGTACAATCCTGGGTTCGGTGACGAACTACTTCTGATGCCCGAACAAGCTTTCGGAAAATTTTCCGCGAGTTACTTCGATTGCTGAAAACGGTTCGGCTTTTTCGCCGTTCTGCGCCTCTCGCACAATTTACCGAAACCTTCGACGCGGCACTTCAGCCCTCCTTCATGTGAGGCGATCACACTTCCGCCCATTGTTGAAATTAGCGGGAGGAGGCCCGCAATGATCACAACCCAGACAGTCGACTATTGTTGGCGCATGTGGATCGATTTATTCCAAGGCCTGCCTTGGGACAAGCGGATGACGGCGTACGTCGCACTCGCCCTCGTCTTTTGGGCGATCGGCCTTGCTTTCAAGGCGTTGACCCAGAAATAGCGTCGCGGCCGCCTGCGACCGCGACAAGCTTATCGACGCGGCGTTGCACCGACGGATGGGTCGAGAATAGGTCCGCCACGGTATTCCGCTTATTCTCAATGCACATCTCCATGATGCCGGACGGCACGGCCGGCATCTCGGATTTTCCTTCGATCTTGCGCAGCGCGCTGATCATCGCATCCGGATTCTTGGTGAGTTCCACCGACCCCGCGTCGGCAAGATACTCGCGCGAGCGGGACAAAGCGAAACGGATCACCAGCGACAAGAACCACGCGATGGCAATGATCACCAGCGCAATCAGGATCGCGATGAAGCCGCCGCCCCCTTTCTTGCTGCCGGATGACGACGACCCGCCGCTCGTCCGCCAGCGGGTCGAGCGAATGCCCATGCCGTTGTTGTTGAAGAACCCGCGGAACACCAACTCGCCCGCAAGCGTTATGACCCCGGCAATGATCACAGCGACCACCATCAAGCGAACGTCGCCGTTGCGGATATGCGTGAGCTCGTGCCCCAGCACAGCCTCAAGCTCTTGATCGTCCAGCGCATTCACGAGCCCGCGCGTGACCGCAATCTTGTACTGCTTCTCGTGCATGCCGGAGGCATAGGCGTTCATCACGTCCGTTTCGACGATTTGCAGCTTCGGCATTGTGATGCCGCGCGAGATGCAGAGGTTTTCAAGCAGGTTGTACAAACGCGGTTCCTCGTCCCGCGTCACGTCTTTCGCCCCCGTCGATCGGTCGATCATCGACTGATGAAACCGATAGCCGATCGCGACCCAGATCAACGTTGCAAGCGTCGCCCACGGCGACAACAGCAGAAACTGGTCCAACGTCTCGTCCACGATCACGCTCAGCGGTTCGTCGCCGATGACAAAGCCGTTAAACGCCAACACGAACGCGAAGACGAGCAGATAGACCAGCACGAACAGGCCCACGATCAGGATCGCTGACCGGTACCTGTTCGCCTGGATATGCGAGTAAAGCCCGTAGGACGGGTTCATCGCGGATGGGGCTCCGATCGGCCCTTAGAATTTCACTTCCGGCGCCTTGTCCAGCACGACGCGCTCGCCCTCGCCCACATCGAAGAACTCGCGGTGTACGAAGCCGAACGACCGCGCGAACAGCACCGCGGGGAACGACTCGATTGCCGCATTGAGTTCCGACACAGCGCTGTTGAAGAACCGGCGCGAGGCAGACAGCTTGTTCTCGACGTCGCTCAAATCGCGTTGCAGCTGCTGGAAGTTGGCGCTGGCCTTCAGGTCCGGGTAGGCCTCCGACAACGCAAACAACTGCTTCAACGCGCCGGAGAGCATGTTCTCCGCCTGCGCCTGCTGCGCCGGCCCATGCGCCAACATCGCCGCGTTGCGCGCCTGCACCACCGCGTCGAGCGTCCCGCGCTCGTGCGCCGCGTAACCCTTCACGGTCTCGACCAAGTTCGGGATCAAGTCGTGCCGCTGCTTCAGCTGCACGTCGATATCGGCAAACGCCTGGTTCGCCCGCTGCCGCATGGCGACCAAGCCGTTGTAGCTCATGATCACAACGACCACGACGAGCGCGATCAGACCCAAGACAATCCAGATTGCAGTCATAGAGTTAGTCTCCTGCGACTCGGCGGTTGCCGAACGCCCCTTTTATCTGGGGACGCCCGCCCCGTCGAGCAAGACGGCCAGATCTTAACCAGTCGCCGCGCTTGTCTCGCGCGCGCCTCCCGTGACGCCCCGCATTTCGTTGCCGATACTCGAAACCGGCGGAACTCCGCCAATGCCACTTACTCCGCCGCGCCCTTCTTAGCCGGATCGGTCAGCGGCACGTGCGCGCGTTCCGACCACGTCTTGCGTGCGGCCTCTTCCGCCGGCGTGCGCGGCTGCTCCGTGATTTGCCGGCCGAGCGCGATGACATTCGGAATCTCGTCGTCCGCCAGCTCGCGCATCTTTGTCTTCCGCGCGAACGCCTTCTCGACATAGGGCGCAAGCTCTTCCATTTTGCGCTTCTGCCGCGCCGCCGCGTCTTCCTTGAACTCGGGCATCACCTCGCGCGCGAACAGCTCCAGCGCTTCGCAGATATGTTCGTGCTTGTTGCGGCCGCCTTGCTGGATGAACGACACTTGATCCACGCCGGCCTCGGCAAAGCCCCGCAGGTGTTTGCGCATCGTTTCCGGCGTCCCGATACCGCCAGCTCCCGCATTCGACGGCATCGCGTCTTTGACAGCTTCGAACGCTTTCCAGATGTCGGTGCGCCCCGGCTTGTGCTCGCCGAAAATGTAATGGTGACCAAGCGCATAGCCGAAGAACTTGAACCCGTCGAGCCCACGCCGCAGTGCCTCGTCGCCGTCATGGTGCACCGAAAAGCCCGTGACCATGCAGATATTCGGGTTCACCGCATGCCCGATCGGCACGCATTCTTCCTTGAAGATGCGATAGTAGTCGTCGACCCACTGCTTGGCCTCTCTCGGGTCGACGAACGCGAACGTCAGCGCCCCAATGCCGAGCCGCGCTGCGAGCTTGATCGTCTCGCGGTTCGAGCACGCAACCCACACCGGCGGATGCGGCCGCTGCACCGGCTTCGGCACCACGTTGCGGCACGGCATCTCGAAATATTCCCCCTTGAACCCGGGATAGGGGTTCATCGCCATCATGTTGAGACACTGCTCGACCGACTCGCGCCACATCTCGCGCTTCTTTTCGACCGGTACCCGATATCCGCCAAGCTCCAGCAACGCCGAAGACTCGCCGGTGCCGAACTCGACCCGGCCATTCGAAACCAGATCGAGCGTCGCAATCCGCTCGGCCACCCGCGCCGGATGATTGTATCCCGGCGGCATCAACACGATGCCATGCCCCAACCGGATGCGCTTGGTGCGCTGCGAGCACGCGGCCAGAAATACTTCCGGCGCCGAGGAGTGCGAATACTCCTCCAGAAAGTGGTGCTCCACCTCCCACGCGTGATCGATCCCGATCCGATCCGCCAGCTCCACCTGATCGAGCGCATCCTGAAACAACTTCAACTCGTCGCCCTCATGCCAGGGCCGTGGAAGTTGATGCTCGTAGAAGATGCCGAATTTCATGAGCGCCTCCTATTCTTTCTGAACCGCTTGCTGCGCCAACGTTGATAACTCCCGCTTCGGCAGCACCGACAAGGCCTTGCTTTGCGCGCTCTTGTCGAACGCGGCAAGAATGTTGGCGAAACGCATCTCGACCGCCGCCTTAAACTCGACGTGCGTAAAGATGTAGAGGTCGTTGTCCTTGATCGCCTCAACCACGCGATTGCCGACCGGCTCGACCGGGATGCCCGACATCACCAGCGCCGCCGCCTGCTCCCGCGTATCGCCAACGCCCACCTGCACGCTGTCCTGCACGCCATAGCGCGCCGGCTTGTTGCGATGGCTCTCGGCAATGCGCGTCTGCACAAAGCCCGGACATAGCACCGACACACCGATGTTCTTCGGCGCCAGTTGCCCGGCCCAGCCTTCCGACATGGCGACGACCGCAAACTTCGTCGCGCAATAGGGCTCCATATTGGGAATGCCGATCATCCCGGCCATCGACGCCGTGTTGACGAAATGCCCGCCCTCGCCATGGCTCTCGATCAGCGGCGCAAACACTTCTGTTCCGTAGACAACGCCCAACAGATTGACGTCCGTCACCCAATCCCAATCGCGTTCCGCCACCGAACCGATCGGACCGCCGACAGCCACGCCCGCGTTGTTGCAGACGACATGCACCTTCCCGAACGTCGAGATCGTCTTCAGCGCCGCCTCGCGCAGGCTCCCGCGCGACGCCACATCGCACAGCACGCCCTCGGCCCGCACCTGGCTGTCGCGCAGTTCTTGGACTGCCCGTGTCAGCGCCGCCTGCTCGATGTCGGCGATCATCACCTTCATGCCCTCGCGGCCGAAGGCCTTCGCCATGGCGAGCCCCAAGCCTGACGCGCCGCCGGTGACGAACGCGACCTTATCCCGCAACTCTTTCATAAAACCCTCAATGCCGCGGCTTGCGCGCGCGAATACGGTCAAAACCTTTCTTGATCTCGGCGATACGCATATCGAACATCGGTTCGAACTCGGTATCGGTGAAGATATAGAGCTCGTTCCGCTCGATCGCCTCGCGCACCAACTCACCGACATAGAGCGGGTCGATCCCCTCCTCGATCCTCTTCCTCACCATCGCCACCATTTGCGCCGCTGGATCGGTCGGTGAAATCTCCGTCAGACGTCGCGCATTCGTGCCTGCGAAGCGCTCGGGAACATTCCGGCCGGAATCCATGATGTTCGTGCGAATGAACCCGGGGCAAAGCACGGACACGCCGATATTCTGCGGCGCCAACTCCAACCGCGTCGCCTCGGACATTGCCACCACGCCGAACTTCGTCACGGCGTATTGCACGCCCGCCGTTGAGATCATCCCCGCCATCGACGCAGTAGAAACGATATGCCCGCCGTCGCCGTGCTTCTGAATCAGCGGCACGAACGTCTGAAACCCGTAGACCACGCTCCACAGATTGACGCCGATCACCCAGTCCCAGCCGGCCTGCGTCGTGCGCGACAGCGGGCCTTCGCCGCCGACGCCGGCATTATTGACTAGAATATGCACCTTACCGAACCGTTCGATCGTCTTCGCGGCCGCATCCTCGATCGCGCTCTTGAGCGAGACGTCCGCCACCACACCGTCGACATCCGCGTTCGTGCGCTTCAATCCCTCAACCGCCTTGTCGAGCGCCGCCTTCTCGATATCGGCCAGCATCACCCGCACACCGGATTTCGCCAGCGCCGTCGCGATGCCGAGCCCAATGCCGCTCGCCGCGCCTGTAACGAACGCGACTTTGTCGTTGAGGTCCTTCATCAGGCAGCCGCCTTCTGCTCCAACGCATCGAATTGCGAAAGCAATGCCGGTCCATTGGCAAGCTTGCTGATCCGCCCCGCGATCGCCTCACGCGCTTGCGCTTGACCGAAGTCGGCCTGCGTGACCGAATGCCAGTGGATCATGCCCTCCCAGATTGGATCGATCATTTGCGAGCCCTTGATCCGCTCGCCGTTCAAACACTTGATCGTAAAGCTGCGCAATTCCGACACGAACGTCTGCAGATAAGCGACATGGATCGCCTCATCCGTCCGAATACGCTCCACCAACTCCGCCGCATGCATAGCCGCCGGCCGCCGGTCGCGAAACACCTCGGGCGAACGCATCAGATTGGTGCAGAACGAGAAAAACGCTTCCGCCCTAACCTCGATCATCAACACGTTCATGAGGAGCAGAATCCAGTCCTCATAGACCTTGTCGATCTGCGGCATCAGCCTGCCAATCTCCGGCCGCCCGATGCTCGCCGGCACCTCCGGCATTGGATAGGCGTTCTTGCCGAACAACGCATCGCGCACCGCGAACCACATGTCGTCGTGCCCGCCCTGCCCGTGCTCCTTGTCGCCGCCCTCATCCAGCCCATGCGCATAGAGCAAACCTTTGTTCAAATGCCCGATCGACGTGCCGGACACGTCTTCCTCGATGATCGCCTGAAAGTCCGGCGCCGACGCATCGCAGAGCGCCTTCCCGCGCGCTTCGATGATGCCCGTGATCGTCAACGAATTCCAAAGCGTCTCGCCCATGCCGTGATTGAGCAAAAACTGTTGTTGCGCGATCCCAGGATAGGCCGCGCGCTTCAGCAACCGCGTCGATGCATCGATAAGTGGAAACCCGCGCCCCGCCAGCTGCGCCTGCCAAGCCTCCACAGCCGGCCAGCGCATCAATGTGCGCGGTGATATGTATGTCCCCTTCGCATCGAACCCGCCATGCAAACGATATCCAGCCTCAACCTGCGGCTTCGCATACGCATGTTCGGACATGATTTCGTCGCGAGTGAAAACGACGCGTGCCATAGGTCGGTCCTCCGGGATGATCTAGAACTGATAATTTGTCAGTTCAGCCCGCAGAGTCAACCCAACTAAGCCTTGGGGCTTAGCGCCCGCACAATAAACTGCGACAGCGCCTTCACCACCGCGCTGCGCGAACGTCCCCGCCGGAAGCTGTAGCTACTTGCCTGATGAATGGCACCCACGATCGCCTGGCCTACGATCGCGAAGTCGAAGTCCTTAGCCACCAAGCCATCCTTGGCTTGAGTACGCAGCAGTTCCCCCCACTCCTCCCCCCAGCGTTGGATGAGCGTTCCTTCGGCGCCATCGCCGCCCGAAGCAATTACCGCCTCGTCGGTCATTGCCGTGGGCAACACGCCCGGATTCTGTTCCGCATAGTCGTAGATCGCCGTGAGGGCCGCTTCGACCATTTGCGCCAACGTCCTCGTCGAACTCGCCCGGGCAATAACGGCTGCGTCCAACTCCGCCCGTGCCTCGTCGACGAAGGCAAGGAAACACTCCCGCTTGTCCTTGAAGTGTAGGTAGAAGGTTCCATGCCCGAGGCCTGCCGCTTTGGAAATATCCTGCGGCCGCGTCGCGTGATAACCCCGCGCGATGAACAACTTCCGCGCCGCGGCCAGCAACCGCTTACGGCTTTCCAGCCGCCGCTTCGCGCCCCGGGGGGAACCATCGGCCGTGTCGATAGGAGCTTGACTCATAGGTCGCATGCTTGGATTTCGGCGCGCCTCAAGTCAAATCCCGCCCAAAGTCGCGCCAATGTGAGGCCTGACTATTGCCCCGCCCATCGTTAACATCGCATTCTCCGCCAACTCTTGGAGGTATCCACCATGAAGACCACCCGCGTCCTGCTCGCCCTCGCCGCCGTCTCCGCGTTCGGCCTCGCGTCGATCCCAGCAATCGCCGCTCCGGGCGGCAGCGTGCCTCGCACGGAATTGCCTCGGCCTTCGCCGTCGCCGTCCAACAAGAAGGCGCAGAAGACCGAGACCGATTTTCAACAGGCGGAGTATCTGGTCAAAGGCGAGCAATACGCCGAGGCGATTCCGTTGCTTGAGGGGGTTGTGAAAGATAACCCGCGCGACGCGGACGCATGGAACTACCTGGGTTTTGCAAACCGCAAACTGGGCAACAAGGAAAAGGCGCTCGAGGCTTATCAAAAGGCGTTGGCCGTCGACCCAAAGCACAAGGGCGCGAACGAGTATCTGGGTGAGCTCTATCTACAATTGGGCGACCTGGCCAAAGCCGAGGCACAACTCGCAATCCTCAAAGGCATTTGCGGCGCAGACTGCGAAGAGGTCGAAGACCTAACTGCCGACATCGCCGACTACAAGGCGCAGCGGCCGGCGGGATAGCGAAGCTTCTACGCGGCTTCGAGTTTGCTCAGCTTCGCAAGCAGATAGTCGAGATCGGATGCTTCCATCTCTTGGTATTTGGTCAGCACGCGCTCGATCACTTTGCGCGTGAAGCGTTGGCGATCGTGCATGCCATATTCGCCCGACGTCTCGTGGACCATATCGACGGCGACGCGGAACGCGGGGAACATAGCGTCCGGAAAATTGCACTTCCGGTAGATGGCCTTGAGGCCCAGCGGCCCGGCGTCATGGATCAAAAGCCCCGCCTTGTCGACCGAAACGCCCGCGATTTCGGCCATCGCGTCTTCCATGAAGCGGATGTCGCCTGAGCACAGCGCGCGTAACACCAGCGACGGCGTCAGCCGCCCATTGGCATGCAGTTGCGCGACCAGCGCGTGCGTGTCCTCGACCGGCGTCTTGCTGCCGATCAAACTTACGGTCGCCCGCTCGCGTGCATCCAAAATTATGTCTGCAGCCAGGTCACCCGGCAGCGAATGCCGCGACGCCAGCACAACTTTCAAACGATCCGAAACCAGCGTGACCAGCCGCTCCGAGATCGTCACCGGCAACTCATGCCGATGCACCATGGCAGCCTTCACGGTCTCGAACCGGCCGTAGCGATCGATCGTGCGGGAAAGCAAATTCTCGTTGAGTTCGGCACTCTTGTTGCTAACCAGCGTCGTCACCGCCGCAGCGTTGCCCGTATCGATCACGGCGGCCGCAACCGTCGCGCTGACGCCGGGACGGCGTGCAACGGCTACCTGCTTCGTGCCGTTCCCGTCGGCCAGCACGGCCATCAAATCCTCATCCGTCAGAACCGGCGAGTTCTCGAGGATCGGCTGCGCAATCTTGATGTCGTCGCCGGCGAGCGCGTTGGCCACGTCGCGCGGCAGACTCTTCGAGTGTTTCAGCGACTCCGCCACGGAATAGCGCACGATCGATTCCGCATCCGCCGCCATTCGCCGCAGGATGTCGAGCGCGATCGCCCATTCCGCCGGGCTCAAACGTCCCGTATCGATGTTGACGGCAAGTTGTTCCACCATCTTCGCGCGGCGCGCGGGCGCGGGATCGGCGAGCAACGCTTCTACGTCTGAGAAGCGAAGGCCGGGCACTTCTGAACTCCCGCTGGTGTCGCGTGCGGACATACGAGCAAATCTAGTATCGCTTGGTTAAGGTGCCGTTATGATCGCAAGCCTTCCACAAACCCTTGCCGGCGCGATCGACGCCGAGCTTGCACCGCACGCGGCCAAAGACCTGCGCGCCGCCGCGCAAGCGCTTTCCGAGGCTTACCGCAACAAATCGGGGATCCCGCGCACCCTGTCCCCGATCGAGCGCGCCGCCTATCTCGCCGTTAGGTTTCCATCAACCTTTGCTGTGGCAGCCGCCGTGTGGCTTGAATTCTCACGCAGCGTTCCCAATCGCGCGATCACCTCGGTGCTCGACATCGGCGCCGGCCCCGGCACTGCGTCGCTCGCCACACAGGATCAGCTTCCAGCAGGGACACGGTACACACTGATTGAACGCGATAGCGGCTGGCGACAAACCGCCGAACGCCTAGCACGCGCAAGCAAACTCGATGTGCAGTTCCAGCCCGGCACGTTCGGCACCAAGACCGCAACGCACGACGTTGTCGTGGCTTGCTATGCGCTAGGCGAACTTCCAGCAAGCGAGCAACCGGCCGCAATCGACTCACTCTGGCAAGCCACAGCAAGCGCCTTGATCGTCATCGAACCCGGCACACCCAAAGGCTTCGAACTGGTCCGCAGCGTGCGCGAGCACACGCTAGAGCGGGACGCCCATGCCGCCGCACCCTGCACCCACAACCTCACCTGCCCGATGAGCGCCAACGACTGGTGCCACCAGCCTGTGCGCGTTGCCCGTGCCGCCGCGCACCGCGCCGCCAAAGACGCCCCTCTCGCCTATGAGGACGAAAAGTTCAGCTTCGTGATCCTGACCCGAAAGCCACCGGTCCATACGGCGTCGGCACGCATCGTCCGCAAACCGATTCGCAAGCCCGGCCACGTGCATCTGGATCTCTGCGAGAACGGCGCGCTACAACGCACCTCAATAGGAAAAAGCGCCGGCCCAGCCTACAGGGCCGCCCGCGACGCAGACTGGGGCCAAACCTGGCCTCCTGCCGAAGACTAGATCAGGTCTTCCGAGCGCCTTAGCTTAGGCTCATCGCCCAAAATCGAAGCGGCCAGGTGCGGGGTCGGATCGAGTGAGGCCAACAACTGCACCATCAGTGGTGCCATCACCATCACCTGCTCGCCAAGCTTGCCGAACGGCGAGCCGCTCGAAGCCGGTGCCACGTCGACAAAGCTGCCGCGCAAACCCTTGGAGGCGACGTTGTCCGCAGGGACCTCGGCCTTCGCGACCATAACTTCTTTGGTCGCGGCCGCGTCACTGTGCTTCGCCTTCAGTGCGGCAACGACCCCGGCGACAGAACGCTCCTGACCGTTGCGATAGAAGATCGAGCGGTTGGCGGCGGCTGCCTGCGGAAACATGTCGGCGGCGGAAGCTCCTGGCGTCGCCTCCGAAGCCTTGATCAACTTGATCGCAGCTTTCGGACCCAGAAAATGAGCGACGTAAAGTTCCCCCGCCGACACCCCCCGCCCCAGCGCGGTTTCCATGTCCCCGCGCATCTCGCTTGTCATTTCACCAGCCATTAACGCGGCGGTTTCCGGATCCTTACGCAGGGCAAGAATTTCCTGGCGCATGGACTGATCGGCAACCCGGAAGCGGCCATCGTTGCCGACCTGGATGGCATCGGCGTAGGTCTTTAGCCCGTGCTCGGCCCCGTGCTTTTGCACCGTCCCAAGCCAGGTCTGTTCGATGAATTGGAAGAGCCCGGTCGCCGACGACGAAGAGGCCTTTGCCCCCGGATTTAGGCTGGATTCCCGCATGGCCGTCTGCAGCAAATAGCCGAAATCCGTGCCCGTCTCAGTCGCCGCGCGGCGCAACGCCGAGAGCACCCCACCCTCGGCATTCGCCGAACCGGTTGAGCGCAAAAACGTATCGCTGGTGATCGAACTGGGCGTCATCTTGGGCTTGAGGTTCGCAAAGCCCATGCCAGTGCGCCGTTTCCTAACGAGCGCTTAATCCGCGCCAGTTCCGAGCAACATCCCATAGCGCTCGGCCAGCGACGCCAAACTGCCCGCATCATAGCGCTGCGCCGCACCTTGTCCCCACACCGGCCCGGGCCAAGCCGCATCGCCTTCATTGCGCGCAACCACATGCAGATGGAGCTGCGAAACAATGTTGCCAAGTGCGCCAACGTTGACCTTCCGGCACCCCGTCATCTGCTTCAGCCACGAACCCGCATAGCCAACCTCGCGCCACAGCAACGCTTGCTCGGGCTCACTAAGATCGAACGCTTCCACCATCCCCACACGCCGCGGCACCAGCACCAGCCACGGATAGCGCCGGTCGTTCATCAGGTGAACGCCACAGAGCTCCCAGTCACAAACCCAGGCCGTGTCCTGCGCCAAGCGTTGATCGAGTACGAAACCTTCCGAAGCCATCGCCGCCCCGCCATCTGGTCCAATCGCCAAGCCTCCTGTATAGCGAAAAGAACGAACGTGTGGGGACGGAATGAAAATCGCCGTGATCGGCTGCGGTATCGGCGGTCAGGCGGCGGCGCTGTTCTTGAAGCGCCAGGGCCACGAGGTCGAGATTTTCGAACGGTTTCCAGAGGCCAAACCCGTGGGCGCGGGTCTCCTGCTTCAGCCTCCCGGCCAAGCCGCCCTGGACGCCCTCGACCTATTCCGCGACCTCGCACCGAAGGGCGCGCGCGTCGACCGTCTCTACGCCCGGACCGCCAATGGCCGCACCGTCCTCGACCTCTCCTATGCCGACTATCGCACCGACTATTGCGGCCTCGGCATTCACCGCGCCCATCTTTTCGACGCGCTACACAAAGCGGTTTGGGACGAGGCAATCCCGCTCCACCTGCACACGCCGATCATCGACATCGACAATCCAACCGCACCACAACTCGCTGCCGAACACGGTCACGAGTACGGCCCCTTCGATCTCGTCGTGATCGCCGAGGGTTCCCGCTCGCTCCTGCGCAAGACGTTCGAACCGAGCGGTTACGACCCGATCTATCCCTGGGGCTGTCTCTGGACGACCTGCGCCGATCCCAGCGGCGCCTTCGCGCGGATGCTGTCGCAACTTGTCCAAAGCGCGCGCATCATGGTCGGGGTGCTCCCCATTGGACTCGTCCCGGGCCACGGCGACGCGCAACATGTCGCGCTGTTCTGGAGCTTGCCGCGCGACGCCTACGACGGTTGGCGCGCTTCCGGCTTCGCGCCCTGGAAGAGCGAACTGCACAGCCTCTGGCCCGAAGCCGCGCCACTGCTCGATCAGATCACCGACCCCAACCAACTCACCTTCGCCAGCTACAGCGACGTTGTCATGCGCCGCTGGCGTCACGGCCACTGCATCTTCATCGGCGATGCTGCGCACGGCACCAGCCCGCAACTCGGCCAGGGCGCGAACCTGGCTCTCGTCGATGCCTGGACGCTGGCATCGGCGTTGGCCGCCGAACCCGATATCGACCGCGCGTTGTTCCTCTACGAGCAAACCCGTCGCCCACACGTGAACTATTACCAACTCAGCTCCCGCTGGTTGACACCGTTCTTCCAATCGAACAGTCGCGTCCTCGCCGCCGCGCGCGACGCGGTGATGGGCCCATTCTGCCGCCTACCGCTGTTCGGCGACATGATGGTGCAAACCCTCTCGGGTGTGCGATGCTGGCCCTACGGGCTGTGGCAACCGCCATTTTGAGGGACCCCTATGCGCATCCTGCTCATTGCACTCTTCAGCTTGATCGCCACCGGCGCGGCCTTCGCCGACGTGACCTATAGCGTCTACGGCGTTCGCCCCGGCGACACGCTGAACATGCGCAGCCAGCCGAACCCGCAAGCGCCCGTTGTCCAAACGATCCCCTTCGACGGCACCGGCGTCGCGCTCACCGGACGCGGCGCGCCAGGTCTCTGGGTCGAGGTGTCGTTCGCCCGCAAACGCGGCTGGGTAAACGCGCGCTTCTTAGGCTATGGCACCGGCCGCTATCAGGTCCCAGCCTTCCTCGATTGCTCAGGCACTGAACCGTTCTGGTCGATCGGCCTACGCCCCGGCGCCGCGCAAGCCGACCTGATGTTCGCGGAGCGGCGAATGCAGTTCCGTCTCACCCGCGCCGAGCAGGCGATGAACCGCAGTGACGTCTGGCACTTCAAAGGCGTCTCGCGGCCCGGCGAGATGTCGCTGATCGTACGCAACGAAAGCTGCAGCGACGGCATGTCCGATACGCGCTATCCCTATTCCGCCGTCGCCTTAATCTCAGGCCTCAACGTCATCGCCGGCTGCTGCCGCCCGGCTGTCCCGCGCTAACCGAGTTCCACCAATGAAACCTGTTCTTGAAGGCATCCGCGTTCTCGACTTCGGCCGCTACATCGCCGGCCCTTACTGTGCGGCACTGCTCGCCGACCTCGGCGCCGAAGTCATCCGCATCGAAAAGCGCGAAGGCTCGGAGGATCGCAATCTGATCCCCGTGACACACGACGCCGACGGCAACCCCGGCGACGGCGCGCTGTTCCTACAAATGAACCGCAACAAGAAGGGCATCACCCTCGACCCCGCGCATCCCAGAGGCCGCGAGGTCGTCAAGCGGCTGATCAAAACGGCCGACGTCGTGGTCGTGAACCTGCCCCCGCAAACGCTGCGCGGCCTGGGCCTCGACTGGCCCAGCGTCAACGCCGTCAACCCGCGCACTGTGCTCACCACCGTCTCCGCCTTTGGCTCCGGCGGCCCGTACGAAGAACGCTTAGGCTTCGATGGCGTCGCGCAGGCTATGTCCGGTGCCGTCTACATGTCCGGGACGCCGGAGCAACCCGTCCGCGCCAGCGCCTCCTGGGTCGACTTCGGCACCGCTTCGCTCGCCGCCTTCGGAACCATGTCAGCGCTCTTCGCCCGCACCCAAACCGGCCGCGGCCAACACGTCGAAGGCGCGTTACTCCGTACCGCCGTCACCTACATGAGCCAAACGCTGATCGAGCAAGCCGCGATCAAGAAGGACCGCGTCGCCACGTTGAACCGCGGCCAAACCGCAGGCCCCTCCGACATCTTCAAATGCAAGGACGGCTGGATCACGGTGCTCGTGAACGGCAACCCGCTGTTCAAACGCTGGGCCAAAGCGATCGGCGAGGAGCAATGGATCACGGACCCGCGTTTCGCCACCGACGAAGCCCGCGGCGACAATGGCGAGGTCTTGAGTCAACGCGCCGCCGAGTGGTGCGCCACACGCACGGTCGCCAAAGCCCTCGCCGAACTCGAACGCGCCAAGGTTCCCGCCGGCCCCGTGCTCGCCCCGCAGCAACTCCTCGACGATCCGCACGTCAACGCCGCCGGCTATCTCACGGAGATTCCTGTGCCAGGGTTGAGCCGCCCAGCAACGATCATGGCAACGCCCGTTGTCCTCTCCGAACAACCCGGCACGGTGCGCACACCGCCGCCGGCGCTCGGCCAGCATACGGATGAAATCCTGACGGGCGTGGGTCTGTCCAAAGCGGAGATCGACGAACTCCGCGCCTCGGGAGCAATCTAACGTGGCGTCATCGACGCGGCTTTGCGCCTGATTTGGTCCGTCTCTTCGATGCCGAGCACCAAGTCGGATAGCGCCTCGGCATGCACTTGAAAAGCCTGCGCGCGCGGCCGCCGGTCGAACTCCAACGTCCGCAGTTCCGCCATCATGCTTTCGGCATAGCCGCGCAGATACTGCGAGACCTCCTCGAACGCATCCTTGTGCGCGGAGTAGAACGACCCGCCGCCCGCATAGGGCATCGACCCCGCCAGCAGCCGCCCCCATACCATCGCCCGTTCGATCTTCGCCGGATCCGGATCGCGCGCCAGGTCCGGCCGCCGCGGCCCGCGCCCGCCGAACGCGCCGAGCTTCTGCACCGGCAACGCGGCCATAATCTCCCGCGGCGCCCGAACGATCAACGCGTCCATCGCATCGGAAGCCAGCTGACGAATCTTGATCAACCGCTGGCCCCACTTGCCATCGCGCCGCCCGCCGATCTCGCGCACCAGTCCACCTGACATCTGCACGAACCTGTCGAGTTTGGTTAAAAGCACGTCGGTGTCCAACGTGTCCGGGCGAACCGACGCGATGTCGAGCGCCAAGTTCTCCATGTCCGCCAGAAGCACGTCGCCGACGATGCCCATATCGGACTGACTGAACAGTGCCTGGTTCGTGCGCCGCGAGATGATGCCGCCTAGCCGCAGCGCCTCCCAAGGCCGCTTCAGCCGCGCCAGCACCAGCAATCCGACATAAGGGCAAAGCTCCGACTGCCGCGACGCCATCTGGTCGTAGATGTCGCGCACGAAAGCCCCGTGCTGCTCGGTCAGCGTATCGATCCGCCGGGGCAGCAACCCGCGCAACGGCGAGAGTTCGCCGGCACCGGCGAGCAACTGCATCGCCTCCTCGACATCGTGCAGCGCGTCTTCGCCGCCAAGCCGGTTGACCAAAACCCGCCGGTCCGCACTACCCGGCGTCGCCCGATCAAGCGCCGCGCGCACGAAGTTCAGCACCTCGGCTTGCAGCCGCGGCACGATCTCCGACTGCAGCCGGACATCGCGCGACAGCACCGCGCGCGAGACCTGCGTCTCCATATCAGCCAGCGCAACTCGCAACGTATCCTTCAGCCACCGCCACAGCGACTTGACGCTCGACCGCGCGATCCGCCCGGGTTGCTTGAACTCCCGCGGATCGTCGACCAGGAAGTCGGCGAACGGCTCGCACAGCAACCGGAGCGTCGTCGGCACCCGCCGCGCATTGATTCGCCGAAGCGTCGGCCGCAAGCCATCAAGAATGAGATCGATGGGCATCGCGCGCTCGCCCGCCACGCGCCCCGTCTCCACGGCAGCCGCGAGCTTAGCCGCCTTGTCCGCCGGCAAGGTCGCCAAAAACTTCTTCAGCTCGTGTTCTTTGGTGGGCAGCTGCATCTTGCAAAGCAAAGCCCTGACGCCACTATGGCCGGGCCGGGATCACACGCGGTTCGAACGCGAACCAAACCTGACGGCCCCCCGGCACGCAATCTCTCTTTCGCGCATTGCCAAATCCTTTAGGGGATTCGCGCAACGCGCGAGCTTATCTCCTAGTTACCCCGGTTATTTCCGCCTCCCGACGAACCAGCGCCGTCGCCGCCGCCGGTGCCGCCATCCGGCCCGTGGTTGTTCTGTCCGAACGGATTGAGGCCGAAATCCACGGACTCGTCGCCCGCGCTCCAGTTCGTTTTCTCCGGCGTGCCGATCGTCCCGTCTGAGTTGATCTTGACCATGTCACCTTCGCCCATCGGGACGTTCTGACCCTTGCCGTTGTCGATGTACCCCTGGCCGTGCTCGAAGAAGACCGTTTCCTTACCGTCATCGCCAACCTTAAGCTTCACAGTCGTCCCACGGATGCCGATCGTGACCGACGGTGTCTGCAGCTTCACCTGATCCTTCGGCATCGAACCGGAGACGAACCGGAACAACCCGCGCGTCATCTTCAACGTCTGCCCGCTGGTACCCTGCGCACCACCGAACACGTAGTTGTCGACCACGACATTTGACGACGAGCCCAGCGTCAGCCGGCTGCCGTCGGTGAACGTCACTTCGAGTGCACCAGACGGCACAGTTTCCAGACGAGCGTTTCGAACGACCGGGTCAAGACGGTAGATCGGTGTCTTTCCAGCCTGAGGGGGCGTCTGATAGGCGTAGCGCTGGATGCGTGTCGCCTCGCCGACATTCTCGGCAACCGCCAACGAAGCAAAGCCGATCGATGCCGGCACGAGAAGCGCCAAAAGTGCTGCACGCATGGAGCCTACCCTTTGTCTGTGACTCAAAAAGGCAAAGGCCGTCCAAAACAGCCTCTGCCCCCATCCGAGTCGCAAATCTAGGGTCTTGCTCGACCGCCCGCAACGGGCCGTTCCGCCTGAATATGACAGGCGCTACAGCGATTTAGGCTACCGGCACGATTTCGACCCGCGCGCTAGGGTAGGCGCGACGAATCCGTGCAACCTCAATCGGGTCGGTCGTGATCCTGACCGCACCGCCAAAAGTAACCCGGTACGCATATCGCGGGCGCGAAGAGCCGTAGTACGCAACATTGCGGCCCGAAACCGAAACTTGGTTCATTGAGGTTTCTCCTCAAATCCGACACCGGGAACGTGGCCCGAACGAGCGCGCACACAGTGCGTCTGTTGGTTAATATGCACACTGTGCGCTTTGTGACAAGTATGTGAAACGCACATCGTGCGCTTTTTTTGCCCCGTGGCGAATTTGACTCACCCCGTGCTATCGTCCGTGTGCGGAACGCATTTGCAAAAAACAACAAGTTGGTGGGGTGGCCCAAATGAAGGGACACGACTTTAAGCGCTGGCGTAAAGGCCTGGATTTATCTCAGAAAGAAGCCGCCGACGCGCTCGGCCTGAAGCGGCGGGTGGTGCAGTATTACGAGAAAGGCGAGCGCGATGGGGACCCGGTTAAGATCCCACGCACGGTTCGCCTCGCCTGCTTCGCGATCCTGAGCGGAATCGACGACTATCACGGCCCCGAGAAGGACAAGAAGAAGGACAAAGAGCGCGAGACGGCAGAGCCAACCGCCGACGCAGACAAGAAGAAGAAAGACAAAAAGAAAAAGAAGAAAAAGGAAGAAGCCTAAGCTGTCTGAACCGCCGGCAGGTCCAACTCGACCGACAGCCCGCCGGCTTGCGCGCGGCCCAACTTCATCTGCCCGCCATAAAGCGACGCAATCTCCCTGACAATTCCAAGCCCGAGCCCAGAGCCGGGCTTGGTCTCGTCCAAACGCTCGCCGCGCTCGATCACACGCTTCTGTTGCTCCTCGGTCAGACCCGGACCGTCGTCGGCGACCACCACGAGCAAACGTCCGGGGCGCCCTGGCGACACAGTCACGGTCACCTCTCCCTCGGCAAACTTGCAGGCGTTGTCCATGAGGTTGCCTATCATCTCTTCGAAGTCGGAACGATCGCCGCGGAAGCTCAAGCCCTCCGGGCACTCGCGCTCAATCCGAATGCCGCGCGAAGCGTAGATCTTCGACAGCGCCCGCGTCAGATCCGCGAGCACCGGCGCCGCCTCGGT
Organism: uncultured Flavobacteriaceae bacterium; assembly: GCA_964547645.1. Classification (GTDB taxonomy): domain Bacteria; phylum Pseudomonadota; class Alphaproteobacteria; order Micropepsales; family Micropepsaceae; genus SZUA-430. Next base: position 26,815 of record CAZJOM010000016.1, on the reverse strand, counting down.
GCGCGCACCGATGACCTTTGCCGACGCCACGGTGCGGGCTCGCGCCAGATAGTGATCGACCTGGCGGCGCATCGTCTGCACCTGCCGCGCCACGGTTTCGGCCAACGGCGTCGCGACACCTTGCACCTCGTTCGCGATCACGCTGAGCGGCGTCTTCAGAAAGTGCGCCAAGTTGCTCACATGCGTTCGCGCCCGCGCGATGACTTCCTCGTTGTGCGCGACCAATGCATTGAGCTCGTCGGCCAACGGCTGAATCTCCGCCGGAAACGGCCCTTCAAGCTTATCCGCCCGCCCCTCGCGGATCGCCGCCAGCGACTGCGAAACCTGATCCAGCGGCGCCAAGCCCAACCGCACCTGCACGATCATCGCGCCGAGCAGTCCCGCAGCCAAGACGGCCACAGACCAAAAGAGTGTCGAGTTGAAGCTGTCGATCTCGGCGTCGACATCCTTCAGATCGCCGGCGACCGCGATGTTGAAACTCGACTCACCCCGACACTGCTGACCACCTTCAACCTCGTCCGGCGCGGGCAGAGAAACCGTTCGCTCGACATAGCGCAGGCTCTGCTTTTTCGGCCCGACCACATAGCCCGAACGAATGTCGCCCGAGGTCTTTGCCGGCGGGATGCCCAGCGACTGATCCCACAAGGAGCGCGAACGCATCATCTGCTTCGGCCGTTGGTTCGCTAGCTTCTCGACCGAGCCGATCTGCCAATACCAGCCTGAGAACGGATTCATGAACCGCTCGGCGAACAGCGGCCTCGGCATCGTAACCGTGCCCGCGCAATCGAGCTCGGCGACGGCAATCACGCTTTCAAGGTCGGCAAGCAACCGCGTATCAAAGCTGCGCTCGGCGGAATTGCGAAAAAGCGTCGACAAGCCATAGCCGCCCGCGATTAGCCCTAAGACGCTCCACACCGCGGCAATCGCGGTCAGCCGAAAGGCGAGGGAGTTAGTGGGCAGCATCAGCGTCGGTGTCGGCGGCTCCTTCGTCGAGCTTATAGCCGAGACCGCGCATCGTTTGGATCACATTCACGCCAAGCTTCTTGCGCAGCCGTCCGACAAAGACTTCGATCGTGTTTGAATCCCGGTCGAAGTCTTGATCGTAAAGATGCTCGACCAACTCGCCGCGCGAAACGACGCGGCCTTTGTGGTGGCCGAGATAGGCGAGCAGCCGATATTCAAGCGAGGTCAGCTTGATCGGATTGCCCTGCACAGTCACCCGCGCGGCGCGCGTGTCGATGCGCAGCGGCCCGCACTCGATATCGTTCGACGAGAGCCCAGCCCCGCGGCGCAGCAGTGTGCGAACGCGGGCGAGAACTTCTTCCGTATAGAACGGCTTCGAAACGTAATCGTCGGCACCCGCATCGAGCCCCGCGACCTTGTCGCTCCAGCGATCGCGCGCGGTGAGGATCAAGACCGGCATCGTCTTGCCGGCCTTGCGCCACTTCTCAAGCACGGTGAGTCCGTCCATCGCGGGCAGACCCAGATCGAGTATCACCGCGTCATACGGTTCGGTGTCGCCGAGGTAATGACCTTCCTCGCCGTCCTTCGCGGTATCGACCACATAGCCCTGGTCCTTGAGCGCCCCCGCAAGGAGACGCAGCAAGTCAGGATCATCTTCGACGACAAGAATACGCATTTCGCTCCAGCTTCGCTCAGCCGCGCACGTCGAGAACCTGGCCGGTCTCGGCATCCGCGAACACGATAAGCACACGCCCGTCCGGGGTCAGCCACTTAATGCGGTAAATCCACCGCCCATCGCGCCGAAACGGCCCATCGACAGCAAGGTGGTGCCCAGGGAACCGTGCCGCAACATTGGAAAGCACCACTTCGAGCGGCAGCAGCTGACCGGCCCGCACGCCGTCGCGGGCCCGGTCGTGGTCGCGCCCCCAACCCTGCGCCAAAACAAACCCATCCTTCGGGCGCGAATCCGCAGCCGCAGCGGCAGGAACCGCTACACCGGCCACGAAAGCCGAAACGAGGAGGAGGGAATGAAGAACGCTACGCATGCCCGTACAGATAGGTCTGACTCACTGAACCCCGCATGAATGGGTCATCCAGACCACATTCAGACTGCCGGTCGCAATATGCGGTCCAAGGGTTGGATGTTCCACCTCTTGAATGGAGTTAAATACAATGCGCAAACTTGTGACAACCGTTGCAGCCGCTTTGACCTTAGGTGTCATGGGCTTCGCCGCACCTGCTTTGGCCGACAATTATCCTTATCAGGGTAACAACGGCCAAGCTTACCAGAATCAACCTTACAACAATGGCGGTGGCTATCAGGGCCAGGGCCAATGGAACCAGGGTGGCAATTACGATGACCGAGGCTTCCAGCCCGACCGCCGGTTCGACAACCGCCGCTTCGACTTTGATCGCCAGAACGGCAACTTCGACCGTTGGGAACGCGGCTGGGGCAAACAAGGCTTCAACGAATTCCGCAATCATCAACCGTTGAGCTATTGGCGGCTCGTCCGTCGCCTTGAAGCCCAGGGCTATTATGGCGTCCGCGGCTTGCGCCAAGCCCAATGGGGTTGGGGCTATCGGGCCTTCGCGTACAACCAGCGCGGCCGGCCTGTCATGCTCCGCATCAACCCGTATTCGGGCCGCGTACTCGATGTGCGCTATATCTAACCACGTTCAATAGAACGTGACTGCAAACGCCGGGTGGCAACACCCGGCGTTTCGTTTGTTCAAGCGGTCATTGAGGGCCAATAAGCCTCAGCACCTGCTTCACATGCAGCGCGCCCAAGGCGCTCCGCCCAATAGGACTCCGAGCCGAACTCCGCCCGCCAGGACCACAGCCGCCGCGTCGCAAAATGCAGCGAATGCTCCTTTGTGATGCCGATCGCGCCATGCACTTGATGCGCAATCGACGCCGCGGCGCCAGCCGCATCGCCTGCACGAATCTTCGCCACCGCCGCCGACTTGGCGAGGCGCTCTGGCGATTCGAGATCGCCAATCGCCGCTTCAGCCGCGATTCCTGCTGCCGCCGCGTGCCCTGCGAGAACCGCCAGCTGCTGCTGAATCGCCTGAAAGCTCGCGATCGACTTTCCGAACTGAACACGTGTTCGTGAATACTCAACCGTCTGCATCAGTACGCGTTCAAGAGCACCGGCAATGGCCATCGAACGCAACGCCGCGCCGGCGCACATCAAGTCGCCACCGCTGATGCCCGGAACAGTCGCCCCCGCCGTGTCGCCGAAGCTAAAACTATCGCGTGGTTCGTTGGCGACATTGGCGCCGTTCGCCGCCTTACCGCGGCGCGGTGCGATCAACACACCTTCGTGACCGCCAATCGCCGCAACCAACAACGTCGAAGCATGGCGCGCATAGGGCGCCCGTGCCACGCGCCCTTCGAGATGCGCATGATCGCCATGCGTGTGCGTATGCCCGTTGAGAACAGCGAAACTCAGCGGCCCTCGCGGCACCTTCACTTTTCGTGCGGCAAGCCACGCCCGCACAACGATCGTCTCGCCCAGCGGCATCGGCGCCAAATGCCGCGCCGCCGCGCGAAGCAACGCAGCTGTATTCGCGGCGCGCTCGTCCGGCGCGCTGTCACGGTCGGCAAGCGTGTCCAGGAACCCAGCCTCTTCAACCGCTTCCCAAAGCGCATCCGGGAAGGCGCCGCTCTCAACTTTGTGAAGCAGATCGACGGTCACATGCTGCGCAAACAGACGATGCGCGGCGTCGTGAATGAGTTGTGCGGTCTCGCTCATCGCCTCACCTCAACCCCAAGCCGCGCGCGATGATGCCGCGCAAAATCTCACGCGTGCCGCCGCGTAACGAGAAGGACGGCGCCACCTGCGTTAGCTGCGCCTGAATGCGAAGCATCGCATCCTCGGCGTGTCCCGACGGCTCGAGCCCGAACAGTTCGTGCGCCACCTCCGGAATGTCTTGCTCGAACACCGCGCCGACGTCTTTCACCAACGCCGCCTCCAGCGCGGGGTTCGCGCCCGCTTGCAACTGCATGGCCACCGACACCGACAACTTCCGCAGCGCATGCAACCGCGCCGTCAATCGCCCAAGCGCAATCGCCACGCGCTCGGACGGATTGGGCCCAGCCGCCGCGACCAAGTGCTTCAGCAACATCATGCTCGATAAAAACCGCTCCGGCCCCGAGCGCTCGTACGCGAGCTCCGCAGTCACCTGCGCCCACCCCTGCCCCTCCGCACCGATGATGGCATCGTGCGGCAGCAGTGCGTCGTCAAACACAACTTCGTTAAAGTGTTCGTGTCCCGTGAGGTCCGCGATCGGTCGCACTTTGATCCCGGGGTTGGACATATCGACCAGAAACTGCGTGAGCCCCATCTGCCGCTGATCGGCACCCTCGCCCGTCCGAAACAGCGCGATCATGTATTGCGCCTTGTGCGCCCACGAACTCCACAGCTTCGTGCCGCGCACCCGCCAACCGTCGTTCGTCCGCACCGCGCGCGTCCGCACGCTGGCCAGGTCCGAACCCGAATCGGGCTCGCTCATGCCGATCGCGAAATAAGTTTCGCCCTTCGCGATCCCCGGCAACACGCGCCGACGTTGTTCCTCTGTGCCGAACTTCAGCAACAACGGACCGCTCTGCCGGTCCGCGACCCAATGCGCCGCAACAGGCGCGCCGGCCGCCAGCAACTCCTCGACAACCACGTAGCGCTCAAGCGCCGACCGTTCGTGCCCGCCATAGACCTTCGGCCACGTAAGGCCGATGAAGCCGCGCGCGCCGAGTTTACGGCTGAACTCAGGGTTGAAACCGCTCCATGACTGCGCGCGAAGCTCGGGCGCAAAGGCCTGAACTTCCGAGGCCAGGAACGAACGCAGCTCGCCACGCAAGCGCTCGGCTTCCGGCGGCAACGTGGCAAGCTTGAAATTGAACGGTAGTGGTTGAGCGAGGTCCATGGATCGCACTATGGCGCCATGCTCCCAGCCGCTCAACCCGACTTTACGGCGGGCTCAAAGCCCGAGCTTGCGCTCCAGCAAGCGGCGGCGCTTCGCTGAACGGTCCCGGACCAAGTATCCGGTCAGAAATCCAGCGCCAACAATAAGGAAAGCCAGGATCAACGCATCCATACCGGATCCTCGCGATAGTCGAAGTCGCGTAGCGACGACATTGGGCGGTACCGCGAGCCTTTGTGAACGCTCAATGACCGCAGGCCGAACCCGGCCAGATACCCCATTCCAAACAAAATCCCCACCGCGACGAACAAATCCATACCCGTGACTCCGTACTTAAACGTTCGGATTTTCTTTTGCAGCGGACCCAACTGAACGCGTTTGCCAGCATGTGCCCGTCAAACATCAGTACCGTTAGAATCGCTAGCGATGCACTTGACACCGCTGCATTCGCTTATGACCGCGATGCGTTTTTTGGTCAACGCTTGAATCGAATGAATCGAAAAAATCTTCTCCACGAATCGATTCAACGCGCGCTCTGATTTGTAATTGCGTTTGGCTACGCGCGTAGAAATCGAAATAGATGAATGCGAATCACTTCGTCCATGCGGACAAGTTGTGCGCGCCGATCATCTGCCCGCCCAACACGTACCGCACATTCGGAGGCGCGGGCGCGGTGAGCGAATCACTTCCAAAGTTGAAAGCGAATATGACGTTGCCACGACACCGCATGCGCATGTCTTCAGGTAGCGCAACAGTCGCCACACCCGCTTCGCTCAAAACATGCTGCGCGACGTCTAGCGCCAACTCTCGAGTCGGCCACACCGCCACATAGCGGCGCTTGTTCTGTCGAATGAGAGCTGGCGTTCCATTGGCAAAACTGGCGAGAACGTCAGCGCCTGCACCCAGCTCGATATGCTCCGACCACGTTCCGCAAGCGTATTGCTTGTTTCCCCAAGCCACATCGCGCGTCACACCGGGCCGTAAACTTTCGACCCGCGTGACCTTCACGGGCATCAACGACTGCAACGGTCCAATGGGAAGGTTCGCCGGAATCTGAAAACTCTCCGTCTTCGCGCCCGTGCGAATCCCAAACACGACGTGACCGTTAAAGGAAGTAAACGCCGCAACAGCCTTCGCATTCACGTGAGGCAAGCTCGGCACAAACACGGCTCGATACGGCGAAAGGTCCGCACCCGGAGCAACGATGTCGATATCGACACCAAGCCGCCTAAGCGCCGTGTACCAAGTAAACACCAGCGCTAAATAGCTGAACGAACGCCCCTGCGGCTGAATCGAATGTATCCAAGCCGCCTGATAGTCGAACACGAGTGCAACAGGTGACGTGCACGTCATGCCATCGCGCCACCACTCACCCTTCAACTCGCCCGCGACGCTCGCCGCCTCTTGTCCACCGACATCGAGCACATTGTCGGGACGATTAAGTCCGGCATGCATTTGTTCCTGCGCGAACGGTGCCTGCCGCCAGCGAAAGAAGCTCACTACCTCTGCGCCGTGCGCCAAAGCTTCCCAAGTCCAAAGGCGAACCATCCCCGGCGATGGACTCGGATTCCACAGCGCCCAGTTCACCGGCCCCGGCTGTTGCTCCATCACCCAGAACCGCCCGCGCCCGATGCCGCGATAGAGATCGTGATGAAACGCCGAGATGTCAGGATGCCCGGTCGAGGCGTAGCGCACGCGTTCCGCCTCGGTGAACCCCATCATCGGCAAACTGTCGGTAAAGCCCAGCGGATAGGAATCCCAACTGGCGAGGTCCAGCGTTTCGCTCGCCTTAAAGTGATCGAAGTCGACGAACGCACCCATGAAATTGTGGGTGACGAACCGCCCCGGCGAATGCCGCCGGATGATCTCCACCTGCTCGGCGTTGAACGCTGCCACTTGATCGGATGAGAACCTATAAAAGTCGAGACGGTGAATCGGATTCAGCTCAGTGACTGCCAGCGCTGGCAGATCGATCACGTCAAACGAGCGATATTCCATGCTCCAGAAGCGATTGCCCCAAGCCTCGTTCAGTCTGCCGATGTCGCCATAGCGCGCCCGGAGCCACACCCGAAACGCTGCCGCAGCATTTGGCGAGTACGATCGAACCGTATCGTGGCACCCGTACTCGTTGTCCGTCTGCCATCCTGCAACGGCATCGTGTTTGCCATAGCGCTGAGCGACCGCCTCCGTGATCCGCCGGCTCTCAGCCCGGAAGGTCTGACTTGAGAAACAATAGTGTCGCCGAGACCCGAATCGCCGTGGCCGCCCCTTGTCGTCGAACGCCAGAACGTCAGGGTGCCCGTCGATCAACCACTTCGGCGGGGTGGCCGTTGGTGTCCCCATCACGATCTTGAGGCCGGCCTTCCCCAACGTCTCGACCGCACGATCCAGCCATCCCCAGTCGAAACGGCCAGGGTCGGGTTCGATCACACTCCAGGCGAACTCGCCGATCCGCACATACCGAAGCCCCAATTCCGCCATTCGTTTGGCGTCATCAGCCCACATCTTCTCAGGCCAATGTTCCGGGTAATAACAGACGCCGAGCATGAACGTTCCTTAATGGTGAGAGGGTCTCAATTTCATCCAATCACCGGGTGAGTGACAATGGCGCCTAGCCGACCGCGAAGCCGAATGAAAGAATAGACGCAAAGCTTGAACTGGGGCCGGATCGAACCGGACGAAGACCAACATGTCATCAATCGACGAACCGAATGGCAGCCTCCCGGATCCGCCCGACCCGTGGCAGCAAGAACCGGCACGCACCAGGCGGCCTTGGTGGTTCTGGCTTGCGACCGGCTTCGGCGGCATCGTCCTTTTCTTCTCCGCCTGTTTCGTCGCGCTCTATTACTGGTACCAGCCCGACCTGCCCATGACCGCCGATCGCCTCGGCGACATCAACCGCACGCCGTCGATCACCCTAACCGACCCCAGCGGCAAGATCTTCGCCACCCGCGGCGCCGCCTTCGGCTACCGCGTGAAGCTTGACGAGATGCCGCCTTATCTACCGGCAGCCTTCATCATTACCGAAGACCGCCGCTTCTACTCCCACTCGGGCATCGATGTGCGCGGCCTTCTGCGTGCCTTCATTACCAACTGGCGTTCCGGCGGTGTCGTTCAAGGCGGCTCCACCATTACCCAGCAACTCGCCAAGAACACCTTCCTCAAGCCCGAGCGCACCTGGTCGCGCAAGTTCGAAGAGATGTTCCTCTCGTTCTGGCTTGAACGCCACTACTCCAAGGACGAGATCCTCACCCTCTATCTGAACCGCATCTATCTCGGCTCCGGCGCTTATGGCGTCGACGCGGCAGCGCGCGAATATTTCGGCAAGTCGGTCCGCGACGTCACGCTCGCCGAAGCGGCGATGCTGGCGGCACTGACACGCGCCCCGTCGCGCTATGCGCCCGACACCAATTTGAAGGTCGCCCAAACCCGAGCCGCAATGGTCATCGATCTGCTCACTGCGGATGGTCAGATCAACGAAGAAGAGGCCCGCAAGGCGAAAGCCAACCCCGCAAAGCCCGTCCTGAAAGAAGGCGTCGAAAGCGCGAACTACTTCGCCGACTACGTCATGGATCAGCTTACCAAGCTCGACATCCGTCCGAACAAGGACCTGGTGGTCCGCACGACGATCGACACCCGCCTGCAAACCGCCGCACAGAAGAATCTGACCGCCGTCCTGGAAAAAGACGGCGCCAAGCGGGGTGCCACGCAAGGCGCGATGATCGCGATGGAGCCGAATGGCGCAATCCGCAGCATCGTCGGCGGCCGCGACTACACGGTTTCGAACTTCAATCGCGCCTATCAAGCGCGCCGCCAACCCGGCTCTTCGTTCAAACCGTTCGTCTATCTCGCGGCACTCGAGCATGGCCTTACACCGGACGACATCCGCGACGACGCCCCCTACGAGAATCGTGGCTGGAGCCCAGAGAACTACGACGGCAACTACTTAGGCCCAATCACACTGCGCGAAGCGCTGGCGAAGTCGATTAACACCGTAGCCGTGCGCATCGCCGACGAAGTTGGCCGCCGTCGCATCATCAGCGTGGCGCAGCGCCTGGGCATCGAGTCGCCGCTAGAACCGAACCGTTCGCTCCCGCTCGGCACCTCCGAAGTCACGGTCTACGAAATGACGCGAGCCTTCGCCGCCTTTGCGAACAACGGCAACAAGGTCGATCCCTACGTGATCCTCGACGTGAAAACGGCCGACGGCACCGTGCTCTACGAGTACCGCGCGCCCCCTCCGCAACGCGTGATGAACCAACAGACGCTCGAAGAAATGAATCAGATGCTCTTCGAAGTCATCCAAACCGGCACCGGCCAGCGCGCCGATCTCGACCCGCGTCCCGCCGGCGCCAAAACCGGCACCAGCCAAGAATGGCGAGATGCATGGTTCGTCGGCTACACGGCTGATGTGGTCACGGGCGTCTGGGTCGGCAACGACGACAACACTGCCATGGCCAAGGTCGTTGGCGGCAGCATCCCGGCCAGCATCTGGAAGGCCTACATGCTGGCCGCGCACAAAAACATTCCGATCCATCCGCTGCCCGGTGTCGACACAATCGGCGAAGGCGACATCTACGCCGAAGGCGAGCCTACCGGCGAAGACAATCCCTGGGTCGAGCGCGATGAGAACGGCTACGAACGCCGCGCCCCGGACCGCGACCGCGGCGTAATCGAGGACTTCTTCGACAGCCTTTTCGGCGGCGACGATCCGCCGCCTCCGCCGCGCACCGTGCCGCAGTCGAACCCGACCCAACCGCAAGACAGAGAGGACACCGGCGAACTCTCCACTGCGGCCCCGCCTCGGTCGGTCGTTGCCGGCAGCGAACCAAGGCCCAACGCGCAGCCGCGACCGGCGCCGGTCGTGCAGCCCGCAGAACCGCCCGGCCCCTACCGTCAACCGGAGCCGGACCCCGACGAACCGTCGCCATTTTGAGACGGCCTTAAGTCTATTGCGCTTAACACCTGGAACTCGCTAACAGCGCCAATAGAATAGGTCCGACTGCAGGGAACGCTCCGCTCGTGGGATTCGTATTGAGATTGCTTGGCGCACTGGTCGCGGCCATCGTGCTGGGCCTCGGCAGCGCGTATGTCGCCATCAACGTGGCCACCGGAAGTCGCACCGCCGTCGTCAACGGCGCATGGGCTACGAACCTCGCCACGGGCGGCGCTAATGCCGACAACTATACGCGCGCCTACGTCGCGATCACCGGCCTGCTCGCCTTGAACACGGACGAGACAATCTATTACACGGCAACCAAAGACAGTGCCGGCGCCAAACTCGAAGGCAATTGCACGTACCGTATCGAAGGCCGCGATCCGGACGCACGCTGGTGGAGCATTACACTATACGGCAACAACCACTATCTGATCGACAACTCCGCCAACCGCTACTCCGTCAGCCAAAACAGCGTCGTGCGAGCCGCCGACGGAACGTTCGTCATTCGCCTCTCGACGGTTGAGGAGCCAGGCAACTGGATCGCCACGTCGCCCGACGGCTTCGACGTCACGCTGCGCCTCTACAATCCCGGCGCTTCGATTCGCGATAACCCGGCGACCGCGCCGCTACCCACGATCACGAAGGAGGTCTGCACATGATCCTCCGCTGGCTAAAATGGGGCGCCTTCACGCTGGCCCTCGCCGCCGCCATTCATTGGTCGGTCGTCGCCTATGCCCCGACCTTCATCATGTGGCGCGCGATGGCCATTGTGGGCGGTAAGGACTCGAACACGGCCCGGCATGGCGAACGCGCCACCGCAGCCTCGCGCGCAATCGTGAAGCCGAGCCCCGACCTGCTCTATTCAACCTGCGTCTTCGACGTTTCGCGCAAGCCACTGCGCGTGACGACGGCTGCCCCGCACGACACCTATTGGTCCGTCGCCTTCTACGCCGCGAACACCGATAACTTCTTCGTGTTGAACGACAAACAGGCGAACGGCGAACCCGCGACGATTGTCCTTATCGGCCTGGGCCAAACGATCCCCCCGCAACCGGAGGGAACGATCATTGTCAGCGCACCCACAACCCGCGGCATGGTGCTTTTCCGCACTCTGATCAACGACGACACCCGCGAAGCGGGCCTCGACCGCGAACGCCGCACCGCCAAGTGCGAATCCATGTGACCGTGCCCGGCGGTATCGGGTAGTCTGACGGCACCCGTCACCACCATCTGAGCCGCGCCATGTTGACTCGTTTCGCTACCTTCGTTGCACTGCTCGTGCTCCTAGCCAGCGCCGCTCACACCGCTGACAAGCCCGCCCCAGCGCTCACCAAAGTCACCTTCGTCACCGACTGGAAGGCGCAAGCAGAACACGGTGGCTTCTACCAAGCGCTCGCCACCGGCCTCTACAAGAAGGCGGGGCTCGACGTCACGATCAAACAAGGCGGTCCTTCTGTGAACACCCCGCAGCTGATCGCAGCCGGCGCCGTCGACTTCGCAATGGCTTCCAACCACTTTCAACCGCTGAACCTGGCGGCAGCCGGCGCCGATGCGGTTGCCGTCGCGGCCATCTTTCAAAAAGACCCGCAGGTCCTGATCACCCACCCGCGCAAGGACGTGAAGTCGATCGCCGACATGAAGGGCAAGCCGATTCTGCTCTCGGATGCGACCGTCTCAACCTGGTGGGTCTGGGCGAAGAGCCGGTACGGCTTTAGGGACAAACAAATCCGGAAGTACACGTTCAACCTGGCCCCGTTTCTGACCGACCCAAAAGCGATTCAACAAGGCTACGTCACCTCCGAACCCTACACGATCGAGGCGCAGGGCAAGATCAAACCGCAGGTCTTTCTGCTCGCCGACTTCGGCTACATGGGCTACGCGAACTTGATCATGGCGCGCGGCAAAGACGTGCGCGAACGCCCAGCAATCGTGAAGGCGTTCGTCGAAGCCTCGCTCGACGGCTGGGCAAGTTACTTGACCGGCGACCCGAAGCCCGCGAACGATCTGATCAAGAAAGACAACAGCGAGATGACCGACGACATCATCGCCCAAGCGATCAAACAGCTGCGCGATCGCGGCATGGTCATGGGCGGCGACGCAGCCAAACTCGGCATCGGCGCGATGAGCGACGCACGCTGGAAGGCGTTCTTCAACCTAATGACGAAGAACAAAGTTTACGACGCCAAGCTCGACTACAAGAAAGCCTACACGCTCGCATTCGTGAACCAGGCCCGCGGCGTCGCACCGAACAAGTCGCCACACTAATTAGCGCTTCCCCCTTGCGGGAAAGCTGGCGCGCCCGAAGGGCGCGACTGAAGGGGGGACCGCGCGAACGCGCGCTGAAGCGCGTTGCCCCCCATCTGTCTCGCGCCTGCGGCGCGATCCACCTTCCCCCGCAAGGGGGGAAGGCTTATTCCATCAGTTCACTTCGTCTACTGAATGTGGGTCCCTTACTTGCTCGCGCTCCACAACGTCACGAAACGCTTCCCAAACGGGACGCTCGCCCTCGACGGCGCCTCCTTCGAGATCGCGCAGGGCGAGTTCGTCTCGCTCGTCGGCCCCTCAGGCTGCGGCAAGAGCACCGCGCTGCGCCTGATCGCGGGCCTCTCGCAACCGAACAGCGGCACGGTCGCCTGGACCGGCGCACGCCCGACGCTCGGCTTTGTCTTTCAAGACGCAGCGCTGATGCCCTGGGCGACCGTCGAAAAGAACGTCCGCCTACCGCTCGAACTCACCGGCACCGACGAAAGCGCAATGAAAACCCGCACCGCCAACGCGCTGGCGCTCGTCGGCTTGGAGAAGTTCGCGAACGTCTATCCGCGCGAACTCTCCGGCGGTATGCGCATGCGCGTTTCGATCGCACGCGCGCTCGCCGCAGAACCCTCAGTCCTCCTCATGGACGAACCCTTCGCCGCCCTCGACGAACTCACCCGCGAACGCCTGAACGACGACCTGCGCACGCTGTGGGCCTCGAAGGGCCTCACGATCGTCTTCGTCACCCACTCAATCTATGAGAGCGCCTATCTGTCGTCACGCGCACTCGTGATGTCGCCCCGGCCCGGCCGCATCGTCGCCGACATCGCCATGGCCGAACCAAGGTCGCGCGATCCGGAATTCCGCATGACGCCCATCTACGGCGACCGCTGCCGCGCGCTCCGCGCCGCGTTGAAGACGGAGAACGCCGCGTGACCAGCGAACGCCTCCTCGCCTACGCTTTGCCGACACTCGTCGCTGTTGCTGTCATCGCCTTCTGGGAATGGGCGGTCGCAGCTTTCGAAGTCTCCCCCTTCGTACTCTCCGCACCGTCGGCAATCGCCACCGCGCTTGTCACAGAATGGTCGTCGCTCGCCGAAGCCGCCTGGGTCACGGTCCGCATCACGATCATCGCCTTCGCACTGGCGGTCATCTTTGGCGTCTTGTGGGCGGTAATCTTCGCGCAAAGCCGAACGATCGAACGCGCCCTCTTCCCGTACGCCGTCACATTGCAGGTCACGCCCATCGTCGCGATCGCACCGTTGATCATGATCTGGGTCGGCATCGACAACGCTGAGCGCGCGGTTCTAATCCTGGCTACGATCGTTGCATTCTTCCCCGTGCTCGCAAACACGACGTTGGGCTTGCGCTCCGCCGATCGACAACTGCACGAACTTTTCGACCTTTACGGCGCCACGCGTTGGCAACGCCTGACCCGCCTCCAGTTCCCGGCGGCGCTCCCGAACCTCCTCACCGGCATGAAGATCGCTGGCGGCCTCGCCCTGATCGGCACGGTAGTGGCAGAATTCGCCGCCGGCCTCGGCGGGAGCAACGGCCTCGCCTGGACCATCACCGAAGCAGGCAATCGCCTGCACATCGCCAAAATGTTCGCGGCCCTCGCGATCCTCTCGGCCATTGGCATCACGATATACGGCGCCCTCTCATTCCTAGAACGCTGGGCCCTCAAAAACTGGCACGAAAGTGCCCGCTCGCCAGAATAAACACAAAAAAATGTAATTTATTATATTTCACGCTCATCGTTGACAAAATAGGCACCAATCCCCATCCTGAAGTCAAACAGGATGAACAATTCCGTGCCCCAAATTCTGACCGCAAATCGCCTTCTTGACGGTGAGGTTGTGTACCTCGCTGGCGATGGCGCATGGGTCGAAAGCATCACCGCCGCGCAAATCCTCGCGACCCCCGCCGACGGAGAAGCCGCGCTCGCCAAGGGCGTAGAGGCGGAGCGCAACCTCCATGTGGTGCACGCCTACCTCTTCGACATTACACCGCAGCAAAAGCCCGTGAAGATGCGCGAGATCATTCGCGCCGCCGGTCCAACCGTGCGCCAAGACCTCGGCAAGCAGGCCCGCTGATGTATCGCTACGACGAATTCGACCAGAAGGTCGTGGACGAACGCGTGGCCCAATTCCGCGGCCAGGTGGCGCGTCGCGTTTCCGGCGAACTCACCGAAGAAGAGTTCAAGCCGCTGCGCTTGATGAACGGGCTCTATCTGCAGCTTCACGCGTACATGCTGCGCGTCGCCATTCCCTACGGCACGCTCTCTTCGAAGCAGCTGCGCATGCTCGCCCACATCGCGCGCAAGTACGACAAGGGCTACGCGCACTTCACCACGCGCCAGAACCTGCAATACAACTGGCCGAAGCTCGCCGACGTGCCCGACATTCTAGCCGATCTCGCGACCGTCGAAATGCACGCCATCCAAACCAGCGGCAACTGCATCCGCAACGTGACGTCCGATCACTTCGCCGGCGCCGCCGCCGATGAAGTCGACGATCCCCGCGTCTGGTCCGAGATTATCCGCCAGTGGTCGACGTTCCACCCGGAATTCTCCTACCTGCCGCGCAAGTTCAAGATTGCCGTAACCGCAGCCCCCAAAGACCGCGCCGCAATAAAGGTGCACGACATCGGCATCATCATTCGTCGCGACGCGGCCGGCGTCCTCGCCTTCGACGTCTATGTCGGAGGTGGCCAAGGCCGCACCCCGCTGGTCGGCAAACTGATCGGCGAAGGCATCGCCGCCGGCGACTTGCTCGCCTATCTCGAAGCAACAATGCGCGTCTATAACCAGTACGGCCGTCGCGACAATCTCTACAAATCGCGCATCAAAATCCTCGTGCACCAGATCGGCGCCGACGAGATGCGCCGCCAAGTCGCCGCCGAATTCGCCGAACTGAAAGGACACGGTGCGCTCGCGCTACCTCAAGCGGAGGTCGACCGCATCAACGCCTACTTCGCCGCACCTGCGTTCGAGACGCTGACCGACCTCGACCTGTCAGCCCAGCGCAAGACCAAGGCCTTCGCCGACTGGCACGACACCAACGTCGCCAAACACAAGGTGCCGGGCTATGCGATCGTGACGATCTCCCTGAAGCCGATCGGCGGCATCCCTGGCGACGCCAGCGCCGATCAAATGGACCTGGTCGCCGACCTCGCCGAGCGTTTGAGCTTCGATGAAATCCGCGTCAGCCACGAACAAAACCTTGTGCTCGCCCACGTGCGCCAGCGCGATCTGTTCGACCTCTGGCAAGCGCTCGACAAAGCGCAACTCGCAACCGCGAACCACGCGTTGATCACCGACATCATCGCCTGCCCCGGCCTCGACTATTGCGACCTCGCAAACGCGCGCTCAATCAACATCGCCCAAGCCGTGTCGAAGCGCTTTGCCGATCTCGACCGCCAGCGCAACATCGGCGAACTGAAAATGAAAATCTCCGGCTGCATCAATGCTTGCGGCCATCACCACGTCGGACACATCGGCATCCTGGGCGTCGATAAGAAGGGCGTCGAGTTCTACCAAATCACGCTGGGCGGCTCAGGCGACGAAACCACAACGGTCGGCGAAATCCTGGGTCCATCTTTCGGCGAGGCCGAGGTTCCCGACGCGATCGAAAAGCTCGTCGACACCTATCTGAACCTGCGCCAATCCGGCGAACGCTTCTTGGACACCTACCGCCGCGTCGGCATTCAGCCGTTCCGGGAGAAACTCTATGCCGCTCATTAGAAACGCTACCTTCGTCGACGACGCCTTTGCACACGTGAGCGACGAGCAAGCGCTCCCTGAAGGCGCGATCGTCGTCTCGCTGACGCGCTTCCAAACGGACCGAGAGGCGCTGATGACGCGCAACGCTCCGCTCGGCGTGCGCCTGACCTCGGACCAATCGCCCGAAGCACTCGGCGCCGATATCCACCACTTCGCGCTGATCGAACTCGAGTTCCCGAAGTTCAAAGACGGCCGCGGCTATTCCTGGGCCCGCCAATTGCGCCAGCGGCTGGGCTTCAAAGGCGAAATCCGCGCCGTTGGCGATGTGCTTCGCGACCAGTGGCTGTTCATGAGTCGCTGCGGCATCGACGCGTTCGAAGTTCGCCCCGGCACCCGGATCGAAGACTTCCGCGCAGCGCTCGCCGAACAGACGGTCTTCTATCAACCGGCGAGCGACCGCATCGCCAACGTTCTCGACCTCCGCCATAAACGCACGCCCAAGTTCGCCTTGGCGGCGGCCGAGTAGGCGCCACTCAAGCCGCCGCGCGTAGTGACCGCACCGCAGGGAAGTGCAGCGAAACGCTCGTGCCGATACCGACCTCGCTCTCCAACTCCAGAGAGCCGCCGTGCAACTTCATCAAAGCCGCCACGATCGGCAACCCGAGGCCCGTGCCGGCGTGCCGGCGTGTCTCCGGATTCGACACCTGCGAATAAACCGCAAGCGCCTTTGGGATGTCTGTCTTCGCGATGCCGATACCGCTGTCACGAACGGCCAGCGTCACCCCGCCATCGGCACGTGCGATCGCCGTCGCCGCAATCGCCCCGCCCTTAGGCGTGAACTTCACCGCGTTAGACAGTAGATTGACGACCATTTGCAGCACCGCACGCCGGTCAGCGGTCAGCGTCGGTAGCGCGTCTTCCACGAGCACCGTCACCTGATGCGAGGCGTCGGCGCGCGAAAGCCGGCGCGCGCTCTCGATCAAGTCGCAAACCGCGATCTGCTCGCAATGCAACTCCATCTTGCCGGCCTCGATCTTCGAAAGGTCGAGAATGTCGCCGATCAGCGACAGCAAATGCGCACCGCTTTGATGAACGTGCCCGGCATACTCGACATATCGTTTGTCGCCGGCAGGCCCGAACATCTCGCGCTCGATCATCTCGGAGAATCCGATAATCGCATTTAGCGGCGTGCGCAGTTCGTGGCTCATTGTGGCAAGAAAGCGCGACTTTGCCGTGTTCGCCTCAACGGCCTCGCGCCGCGCGTGCTCGAGTTCAATCACCTTCTCGGAGAGAGAGCGCGTGCGTTCCTCTACAAGAAGTTCGAGATCCGCATTCGCCTCGCTCAATCGCGACGCTCTTGCGTCCGCTCGCGCATAGCTCAAATGGATGTGCACGATCAGCATCCCCGCAACGCAGGAAAAGAAGATCAACGCACCCGTGAGCACAGCGCTCGGGCGAGGCATGAACCATATGATCGCTGCAGGTCCATGCATGGCCGAAATCAGGCCAAGCACGCACAACCAAACGACGACCGTCAATGTAAGTCCTAATCGCATGGGTATTGAGCCTCCACTAACGGGCCCCCCGCGCAACGCCGGTGCAGCACCCCTCGTGCCGCGATCCGATGCGCCCCATGTGACGGACGTTACAGCGCGAGTCTTGCAGCACACTGAACTACGCGTCGGACAATTGAATTGACTTTGAACCGTCACAATTGACCCGGCCGCACGCATCAACTATCCACCGCGCCTCAAAGCTGCGGTTAATACGAGTCGAGACCATGCCATTTTCAGCGCACGCCGTGCCGGCTCGAAACGCAGAAGCATTGTCGCGCTACCGTTCCGTCGCCTCTCTGATCGAAACGCTTCGCCCCACGTTACCCGTCTATGCGCTCTTTCCGGACGCGTTCAAATCCGTCGCGCAAATGTTCATCGACGGCTTTCCGGGTGAAACCATGTATGCGGTAAAGGCGAACAACGCCTTACCCGTACTCGACCACATCTACGGCGCTGGCATCAAACACTTCGACGTCGCGTCGCTCGCCGAAGTCCGACTCACGCGCGACCGCTACCCCGACGCCAAGCTCAGCTTCATGGCACCAGTCCGCATCCGCGGGGCCGCCGGTGAAGCGTTCCGGAAATACGGCGTTCGCGACTTCGCGCTCGACAGCGAAGACGAACTGACAACGATCTTGCAAGAAACCGGCGCAGCCAACGATAAGAGCGTCGCCGCCACCCTCACACTCTATGTCCGCCTCTACGTCCCCGCGGACGGTGCCCTGCTTGAACTCTCCAGCAAGTTCGGCGCCAGCGTCTCCGGCGCGGCTATGCTGCTGCAAGACATCAAGGCCGCAGGCGCCAAGCCCGGCCTGACGTTTCATGTCGGCTCGCAGTGCCTCCACCCGAGCTCGTTCAAAACCGCGCTGAAACGTTGCGGCGAGACAATTAAGCAGGCAGACATAGAGCTCGCGGCACTCGACGTCGGCGGCGGCTTTCCCGGCTACTACTTGAACGTAACGGTACCGCCATTGAGTGAATTTTTCGCCGCGATCCGCCAAGGCATTGCCGCGCTTCGCCTGCCGAAGTCGTGCACCATCTATTGCGAACCTGGCCGCGCGCTCTGCGCCGACGGCCTCTCGGTGATCACCCAAATCTCGCTGCGCCGCGACCACACAATTTACATCAACGACGGCATCTATGGCAGCCTCAACGAGTACGCACTGAAAAACTGGCCCGTGCGCTACCCGCTCGCCGCCTATACCAGCGCACCGAACGGGCGCATCGCTGAGCGAAAAGGCAGGACTGTTCCGCTCAAGGCCTTCGGCCCCACTTGCGACACGCTCGATGTGTTGCACTATCTGATCGATCTGCCTGACGACGTGGCCGCCGGCGACTGGATCGAGTTCCAAAAGCTGGGAGCCTATTCGTGCTCGCTACGCACGGCATTCAACGGTTTCTACCCTGACACCTTCGTGGAAATCAGCGGTCCCGCGCCAGGGGAAACACCTCCTTAACCAGTTAATCTGACCGAATAATTTACGCGGCCCCGGCGATCATCCCCACTCGTTGCTCGGTGGCGCCTATGTCGGAAAATCTCACACGCTTAAGCAGGTTGATCGATCTCGCCAAGGAGACATCGAGCGACAGGCGCCGCGATCTTTTGCGCGAAGTCACTGACGCGTTCCTGGAAGACCCGACCCGCCCGACCGAGATCGAACGCGACCACTTCGGCGCGATCTTGAGCCTGGTTGCCACCCAAATGGACGTGGCAGTGCGCAACGACCTGGCAAGTCGCTTCGCCGACATACCCTCAGCGCCTGCGAACTTGATTAGGCAACTCGCCAACGACGAATTCAGCGTCGCGAAGGACGTGCTGGCGAAGAGCACCGCTCTCAGCGACGACGACCTCATCGCAATCGCGCGCAGCAAGTCTCAAGACAAACTCCACGCCATCGCCGGCCGCACCAACGTCTCCGAAGGCGTCTCCGACGCCATTGTCGAACACGGTCACGATGAAGTCGTTCTGGCACTCGTCACCAATGCCGGCGCCAAGCTCGCCCGCAACACGTTCCAACGCGTGGTCGAACGCAGCGAAACCAGCGCTGTCCTCCAAGCACCACTCGTCGCACGAGCCGACCTTCCCGCCGACATGTTGCAAGACATGTTCTCGTTTGTCTCCGCGGAACTCCGCACGAAAGTCATGCAGAAACTGGAGAGCCTGCCCCGAGAAGTCATAGATCGCGCCTTCGCCGATGCAGCCAAAGACTTCACCGCTGGCGTCCGCGAAATGAAAGCGGCCGACCGCAAAGCAATGGTGTTCGTGAGCGAGATGGCGGCCAGCAAGCGCTTGAACGAGGCATTGCTCTGTCAACTCGTGCAAAGTGAGCAAACCGTCGAACTTATTCACGCATTCGCGCGCCTCTCAGAGATCGATTTGAAAACGTCACGGCGAATTTTCACCTCCCGCAACGTCGAGGGTGTCGCGATCGTCTGCAAGGCGACCCGCTTCGATCGCTCGACTTTCTCGACCATCGCCGTGTTCCTTGAGCAATCCCAAGACGGCAAACCAAAGAACGTAAACGAGCTCATCGCGCTCTACGATCGCGTTCCCGCCGAAGCGGCTCAGCGCGTCATGCGCTTCTGGCGTGTGCGCAAGGAAGCGACCGAAGCGCCGCAAGCCGTTGCCAAGGCCGGCTAACCCACCGCGCCATGCCGCCCACCGCAACGCGCGACGAACTGGCGAGACTGCTCGCCAAGCTGACGCCCGAGAAGGCGCTGAAACTCGCCGCCTACGCGGAGGAGCAACGCATCGCCGGCGAGAGCACGTTCCCAACCGAACTCATTCTCGACAGCTTGCGTCCAACGCTTACACAGCAACAGGCGCAGCGTACACCGACGGCGCTGCGCCTCTTTTGTGAGCCGATTGAAGACTTCTTGGTTGACCGGCGCGACTTCAAGCAACCCGGCCGCATCGCCCGTCGCAGCATCCGCACGCTGTGGCGCTGGCTCAGCGACGATGCATTGCGCCTCGACTTACCCGACTTAGAGGCGCAACTTTCCTCCGCAATCTTATCGGGAAATGTTTGGTTGCAGGAAGGCCTCCATGAGCGCCTCCAAGCCGAAGTCCTTCGCGCAATCGAAGCCGCCACGCAGATTGCGGAATCCGAAGCCGCCAGATATGCGCTCGCGCGCAAGCTCGGTGGCGACGATGTTGTGCATGACATGGAAGAGATCGGCTTTCTAATTGCCCGCGCCCAACCGTTGTCGCGCCTCAAAGCGCAACTCCCGCAGCGAATCGACACGCTCTCAGACCAACATCTGGCTACGATCCGAGAAACCTGCGCCGCCTTGACGGGTCCGCAGGCGAGCTTGAAGCCTTACGCCGCGTTGCTCGTGCTCGCACGCCTCGACCAGCCGTGGGAAGCCGTCCGACTTGCCGAAGGAACACCGGATTTCGACGCCGCGGCGGAGGTCTTGCTCGCCGACATCGAAGGCATCGCGCTCGATATCGCCGGCGTGCAGCCGAACACGTTCGATCCGACGACACTCCTGCCGAAGCTCGACCGCTTCGTCCGCACCTGCGTCGGCCTCATCCGTGAGCTGCGCGGCAAGGGCACCGCGAACTGGCGTCAGCGCTTGCTCCGCACCCACCAACTCGCGGCCTGCGCACTCAACGAACTCGTCGAAATCGTTCCAACCCACGTCGCCGCCGCCTTGCCGCTGACCCGCCCCGGCACCTTTAGCGTCCGGCGTCAACGCGAGCCCGACCTCTCGGAACCGCCCGATGTCTTCAAGGTGCGCCGCGCGCTGGAGTTGACGAGGTTTCTTGCCTCATCTGCACCATATGCGCGCGGCGGCGGCTTCCACGTCGCTCACAGACAAGCCTTCGATGCCGCGTCGGATCACGTTCGTGCCTTCGCCGAATCTGCCGGGCGCGAACTGCACACACCCAACCGCGACAAGCATGAACGCCTAGAAGCCTACCTCGCCCACGCAGGCGACATCCTCGAAGCGCTTCTCGCGACGCCCGACATCGAGCAGTTTCGCTATCGCATCGCCGTCTGACGCGTCAGCCCTAAGCGCTGCGCAAAGAGCCGATCTACCAACCGCCGTGGCAGTACGCGCGGCACGATCCAATCGAACAACAAGTCCGGCGCCAGCGCATATCGGACCCGTGGCTTGGAAATCGTCAGCACACGGTGCACAAGATCGCCAACGCGCTCCACCGGCAGCCCATCGGTCGCGCCCCGCGCCATGAACGCCGACATCTTCTTCATCGCGGGGCCATAGTCCGTCGCCGCATAGGCTGAAACATCCTGCGCCTCCGCCTTGTCCCAGATCGGCGTCTTCACCGCGCCTGGACCAACAATGACGACATCGATCCCATAGAACATCAACTCGCGCCGCAAACTCTCGGACAAACCCTCAAGCCCATGCTTCGCCGAGCAATAGCCGGCCAGAAAGGGCGAACCGATCTTGCCCCCAAGTGAGGTGATGTTGACGATCCGGCCCGGCGCTCCGCTCAACGAACGATCCGCACCGAGCAACTGCGCAAACGCCTGCGACGCCGTAAACGCTCCGATCAAGTTCACCTCGATCTGCTGCCGATAGTCCTTCAGCGGCTGATGCAGCACAGGCCCCGGCGTCGCGATGCCCGCATTGTTCACAAGGCCAACCAGCGTCTTACCGCTCAGCGCCTTACGCACAACATCGGCGCCCGCACGAACCGCCGCCTCATCCGTTACATCGAACAGCAGCGGCGTGAAATCCGTCGGAAAGTCTCGCCGCAGCCTCTCCGCATCAGCCTGTTTCCTCACGCTGCCGAAGACATGCAACCCCTTCGTCGTCAAAGAGCGCGTAATTCCCCAACCGATCCCCGTCGAAACCCCAGTAACAACAACCGCGTTCATCGTTTTCGCTCCTCAACGGTGGGTATACGAATAACCCACAGCAAGCGATCACATCGCAAACTTAGGTTGCGACCCCCAGGGACCACGTGCTCCCGCCGCGCAACAGCCCCACATTACGATTCGGCAATTTCGATCCGCAGCGTTGCGTCGCCGGCTCCACGGCGCATCCTGCCCAACGAAGACTCAACCGTCCCCCCCTCGGAGGCTTCCATGACACGCATCTCGCTTCTCGCTGCCGGCGCGCTTTTCGCGCTTGCAGTTCCAGCCCTCGCCGACGGGCCCAGTCCCCGCCTAACCGGCCTCGGCGACGTCGGGTTCGACTATGTCGATCTCGACAACGGCAACTTCAGTCAGTTTCACGCCACGGGCTCTGCGCTATGGGCACTGCCCGACAAGTGGAACATCCAAGGCAACTTCGATGTGAACACTTTCAACGGCGACGCCGACGGCATCTCGAACACCAAGTTCGGCGTTGGTGCCTTCTGGCGCGACCTGAGCGAAGGATTGCTCGGCGGCGAACTTCGCTACCAGACTGTGGGCGGCGTTGACGGCTTCGATATCCGCGCGCGCGGCGAAGCCTACCTCCAGAACATCACACTCGGCGGGTTCCTTGGCTACGGCGGTTACGACGACATCGACGGTTGGCACCTAGGCGCATACGGCACCTACTACGTCGACCCACGTTTCGGCATCAGCCTCACAGCGAAGCAATCGAACTGGGACGGCGACGGCAGCACGTCCGACTTCGACGACTGGTCGCTTTCTGGCGAAGCCGAGTACCTCTTCCCGGAGTACGATACCTCCGTCTACGGCGGGCTGGGCTTCGGCTCGCTCGACCCCGACACGGGAGCAGACGCCGACTACTGGCACATAGGTGTCGGTCTCCGCGTGCACTTCGGCACGGACGGGTCACTACAGCAGCGCAACAAATCGGAACCGCTGCGCACGGTTCGCGATCACTACATCTTCTGAAGTTGAGTTTGAGGCGTGCGCGAAAGCGTACGCCTCAATGCCGCCGTTCGCGCGTAGCCGTGAACTTGATCTTCGGCCACTTGTCGGCCGAGTAGCGCAATTCCCAAGCGCTCTTCGCCATGAACACCGGCGCTCCATCGCGATCTTCCGCCAAGTTGCCCTGATGCGCGTCGAGGAACTTCTTCAACTCCGCCGCGTCGTCGGACCCAACCCAGCGCGCAGTCTCGAACATGCCCTGCTCGAAGGCGACCTCAAGCCCATACTCAGCCGCAATCCGGCTGGCGAGCACTTCCAACTGCAACTGCCCGACGACGCCTACGAACCACTGTGAGCCGATCCGTGGTTTGAACACTTGCGTCACGCCCTCTTCCGCCAGCGACTCCAACGCCCGCTGCAAATGCTTGGCCTTTAGCGGGTCGGCCAGCCGCACGCGGCGAATGATTTCCGGCGCAAAGTTCGGAATACCCGTGAAGGTTAGATCTTCCCCTTCTGTCAACGTGTCCCCAACCCGCAGCACGCCGTGATTGGGGATGCCGATAATGTCCCCGGGCCATGCCTCATCGACGGTCTCACGCGATTGAGCGAAGAACAGGATGGGGTTGTGCACGCTCAATACCTTGCCCGTCCCCGACTGCTTCAACTTCATCCCGCGCTTGAAGTGACCCGAGCACACGCGCATGAACGCCACGCGGTCGCGGTGGTTCGGATCCATGTTCGCCTGCACCTTGAACACAAAGCCCGCCACCTTATCCTCGTGCGGCTCCACTGGCCGCTGGACGGAGGCTTGCGCCCGCGGCGCTGGCGCCCACTGACCCAGACCCTCGATCAATTCCTTCACGCCGAAGTGCTTCAAGGCCGAACCGAAATAGACCGGCGTGATGTGCCCCTCTCGAAACGTTTGCAGGTCGAACGCCGGATAGCCGCCCTGGGCCAAATCCATCTCGTCCTTCATGTGCTTCAACTCGTCGGGCTGCAGCACTTCCGCCAAGCGCGCCGGATCGATCGCCTGCGCATCCCGGCCAAACGGCAGGAACTTGTTGCTCTGAAAATGCATCGCGCCGCGGAAGTTCAAGCCCGACCCCGCGGGCCACATCGCCGGCGTCACGTGCAGCTGCAGTTGATCGGCGATCTCGTCGATCAGCGAGAACGGATCGCGCGCCTCGCGATCCATCTTGTTGACGTAAGTGATGATCGGGATGTCGCGCATCCGACAAACTTCGAACAGCTTGCGCGTCTGGCTTTCAATGCCCTTCGCGGCGTCGATCACCATAATGGCGGAGTCGGCCGCCGTCAGCGTGCGATACGTGTCCTCCGAAAAGTCTTCGTGGCCCGGCGTGTCCAACAGATTGAATACCTGCCCCTGATACTCGAACGTCATGACGGCGGTCGTCACCGAGATGCCGCGCTCTTGTTCGATCTTCATCCAGTCCGATCGCGCGCGCCGCCGGTCACCCTTGGCCCTTACTTCGCCTGCCAAGTGAATCGCGCCGCCCATAAGCAAGAGGTGCTCCGTCAGCGTCGTCTTGCCGGCGTCGGGATGGGAAATGATCGCAAACGTACGCCGCCGCGCGGCTGCTTCCGCTGGCGTGCGATCGACAATTTCTTGAACGTCACTCATCGAACCGTCTCAAACGAAGGCGCGCCTTGTAACGGATTCCCCGCCTGAGCGAAACGTGAATCGCCACCCTGACAGGCACCCACCAAACCGCTAAGCTATCCGCCGCTTTGGGAGGAAAAGATGTCGCTTCGAACGGTCGCCAGTGCCGCCGCCTTTGTTGTCACGACCGCGTTCGCTGCATTCCTGGCGCTAGCCCCGCTCTCCGCCCGTGAAACTGCACCAACCCCAGCCCTCTGGAAAATCGACGGCCCAAGCGGCGACATCTATTTCTTCGGCTCGATCCATATCCTGCCCGAAGGCTATCAATGGCGCCGCCCAGCGATGGAGGCCGCCTTGCAACAAGCGCAACGTCTGGTCTTCGAACTTGATCTCGACGCCGCCAAAAACCCAACGACAATGGGCGGCATCATCATGAAGTACGGCTTCCTGCCGCCCGACCAAGACCTGCATCGCATGCTGGCGCCGGAGCATCGCGCGAAGCTTGACGCCACCGCGCAGTCACTGGGCCTGACCCCCGCGATTGTCGGCCGCATGCGCCCCTGGCTCGCCGCGATCACGCTGACCTCGCTGTCGCTGGTGAAGCAAAACACAAAGCCGGGCAAGCCGATGAACCCGGCCGCCGTCACAGAAGAACTGGCCGGCGTCGATGCACAACTTTGGTCTTGGGCAAAGACCGCCGGCAAGGAGCGTGGCGCACTCGAAACGGCCGAAGATCAAATTAGAGTCTTCGCCGACCTAACCAACGCCCAACAAATCGAGCTCCTCGTCGTCACGCTCGAAGAAGTCGCCAAAGCACCTGACATGCTCGGCACCATGCTCGACGCCTGGAAGAAGGGCGACACCGCCAAACTCGATCGCGCCTTCAACGCCGACATGAACCGCTTCCCGGCGCTGCGCAAAGCCGTCTTGCACGATCGCCACGAAAAATGGCTGCCGCAAATCGAGGCGATGATGAAGGACGGCAAGAACCACTTCGTCGTGGTCGGCACCGCCCACCTCGTCGGCCAAGACAGCGTCATCGCCATGCTCCGCGCCAAGGGGATCAAAGTCGAAGGCCCGTAATCGCTCTTGCAAGCGGCCGGACCGCCCTGTCACAGTCTCCCGTTCGTCATTCACAGTCGGCCTTTGGGAGACACAGATGCTCAAGACACGCTTCACCGAAATGTTCGGGGTCAAGCACCCTATCGTCCAAGGCGGCATGCAGTGGGTCGGCCGCGCCCAACTCGTTTCAGCAGTCGCCAACGCTGGCGCGCTCGGTTTCATTACGGCGCTGACTCAACCGACTCCGGAAGATCTGACCAAAGAGATCAAGCGCTGCCGCGACATGACGGACAAACCGTTCGGCGTGAACCTCACGATCCTGCCGGCGCTGAAACCACCGCCCTACGCCGAGTATCGGCAAGCGATCATCGAGTCCGGCATCAAGATCGTCGAGACCGCCGGCTACAAGCCGCAAGAACACGTCGACCATTTCAAGAAGCATGGCATCAAAGTCATTCACAAATGCACGGCGGTCCGCCACGCGCTCTCAGCCGAGCGCATGGGCGTCGATGCAATCTCGATCGACGGCTTCGAATGCGCCGGCCACCCGGGTGAGGACGACATCCCCGGCTTGATCTTGATCCCCTGCGCGGCCGACAAGGTGAAGATCCCGATGATAGCGTCCGGCGGCTTCGGCGACGCCCGCGGCCTGGTCGCGGCGCTCTCGCTCGGTGCCGAAGGCATCAATATGGGCACCCGCTTCATGTGTACCGTCGAAAGCCCGATCCACCAGAAGGTAAAGGAGCAGATGGTCGCCAACGACGAGCGCGCGACGGAGCTCATATTCCGCACGCTGCACAACACCGCGCGCGTAGCGAAGAACGCCGTCAGCCAAGAAGTCGTCGCGATCGAAAAGAAAGGCGGCGCCAAAATCGAAGACATCGCCCACCTCGTCTCCGGCCAACGCGGCAAAGTCGTCTACGAAGCCGGCGACCCCGACCACGGCATCTGGTCCGCCGGCATGGTCCAAGGCCT
>CAZJOM010000015.1:2279-61372 GCA_964547645.1 uncultured Flavobacteriaceae bacterium | reverse complement strand
GCGTGGAGTTGAAGTCGCTCAATCCATCGCTGCCGGATCGGGTGGTGGAGCGCGCGGGCGTCGAATGGGTGGCGCGGATCGTCTGGGCACGAAGCTAAGGCTTCGACGGGTAGCCCTGAAATTTGCGGACGAGGATTTCGACGTCTTTGGTGTTACCGGTTTTGAGAGTGGCCAATAGCTCATCGGCGCGCTTGCGCGTGAACAGGGTCAAGGCATCGCCGCGCGGATCTTTGTAGCCGGCTTCAAGCGCCTGTAGCGCTTCAGTGCGGAACTCGTCGACATCGAGCGCCAGAATCGACAGCGCGAAGTGGAAGTGGAGAAGCAGGTTTCCCGGATCGTCGGCGAGTGCTTCGCGAAACGCTTTCAGGCCTTCGCTGCGGCTCGCACCATAGGTGACTTCGGCGAGGACGGGGCCAGCGCGGTGGACGATTTCCAAATGCCAGGCGCCGAGTGAGGCTTTCGCCCACGGGCTCAGAGGATTGAGTTCGAGCGCCCTGTCTATCGCTTGGCGGCCTTTCTCGGGTAGGCGTTCGGACTGCGCATCCATGGCACCCAAGAAGCGGCCGCGAAAGCCCATGGCGATCGCGAGCTGCACGTACGCTTCGGCGTATCTGGGATCGCGATCTATCGCGCTTTGAGCGATTGTCTCGGCGACGCTCAGGCAGGGTTCGCAATAGACGCCGTCGCGCATAATCGCGTCAGCGATCAGTGCTCGGGCGGCGAACGTGAGCGCTTCGGCGGAGCCGTCGGCTTCGGCGATGTTGGCGGCGCTGACAAAACGACCGTCGAGATAGGCCGTTTCCGCTTTGGGCGGAATGCCGGCCTGCGCCGTGCCGGCGAGGAGCAACCATAAGGCAGCGACGCGAAACCACTTCATGGGGCCAAGCTTAGGCCGAACGCGCGCCGCTTGTCAGGCCAGAAACTTGCCAGTCAGGCCTTCGCGGATGAGTTTGGCGGTGTTCGTCACACCGTAAAGAGCCGCGAAGGAGCCGAAGCGGGGGCCTTGTTCTTGGCCGAAGAGGACTTCGTAGAGGCCTTTGAACCAGTCGCGCAGCGGTTCGAATTGGTGCTTCTTGCCGACTTCGTACACCTGGAATTGAACGGCCTCGCCGTCGGTCACGCCGGGCATGGTGTCGAAGATGGCGGCCAAGTCCTCCATCGCGGCGCGTTCTTTATCAGTCGGGGCGCGGTACTTCTTCTTCGGCTTCACGAAGTCCTCGTAGTAGCGGATCGCGTAACCGACCAGGCGGTCGAGGGATGGGTTGTCCTTTGGGTTCGCGTGCGGCGCATACTGGCGGATGAAGCCCCAGAGGATTTCCGGCGTCGACGCAGCAGACGCCGAGACGAGGTTCAGGAGCAGCGCGAATGAGACGGGCCACGGCTCTTGCGGCGGGTTGCCGGCATGGAGATGCCAGACCGGGTTCTCCAAACGCTCGGCTTCGTTTTGGTTCTGATACTTGTCGAGGTGCGCGACGTAGTCGTCGACCTCTTTGGGGATCGCGTCGAAGTAGAGGCGCTTGGCGGTCTTCGGCTTGTTGTACATAAAGAGCGCGAGGCTCTCCGGCGCCGAATAGGTCAGCCATTGCTCGACGGCGATGCCGTTGCCCTTCGACTTCGAAATCTTCTCGCCGACTTCGTCGAGGAATAGTTCGTAGACGAAGTTGACTGGCGGTTCGACGCCGAGTGCCTTGCAGATTTTTGCGTAGAGCGGTTGGTTCGGCAGGTGGTCCTTGCCGAACATTTCGAAATCGATGCCGAGCGCGGCCCAGCGCATACCGAAGTCGGGCTTCCACTGCATCTTGGCCCGGCCGCCGGTGACGGTTTGTGTGATCTCTTCGCCGTCTTCGTCGTCAAAGGTGATCGTGCCGGCGTTCGCGTCGTGACGCTTCAGCGGCACGTAGAGTACGCGGCCGCTCTTCGGCGAGATCGGCAGGAAGGGGCTGTAGGTCTTGCGGCGCTCTTCACCCAGCGTGGGCAGCATGATCGCCATGATCTTGTCGTAGACGCTGAGCGCTTTCAGCAGCATCGCGTCGAACTTGCCGGACTTATAGGCGTCGGTTGCCGACATGAATTCGTATTCGAAGCCGAAGCCGTCGAGGAACGAGCGCAGCATCGCATTGTTGTGATGGGCGAAGCTTTCGTGCGTGCCGAAGGGGTCGGGGACCGAGGTCAACGGCTTTTGCATGTGCTCGCGCAGCATGTCTTGGTTCGGGACGTTGTCCGGCACCTTGCGCATGCCGTCCATGTCGTCGGAGAACGCGATCAGGCGCGTCGGCTTGTCGGAGATTTCTTGGAATGCGCGGCGTACCCAGGTCGTGCGCGCGACTTCGCCGAAGGTGCCGATATGCGGTAGGCCGGAGGGGCCGTAACCCGTCTCGAACAAGACATAGGGCTTCTTTTTGCCCGCGGCCTCGTCGCGTTGCACGCGCTCAAGCAGCTTGCGCGCTTCTTCGAAGGGCCAGGCCTTGGCGGCCATTGCGAGGTCTCGGCGGGAGGTCATCCTGGGAGCGCGGGCATCCTGCCCGCCCTTTTTTGTTGTTGAGACGTTGAATGAGCGGGCTGGAAGCCCGCGGTCCCAGGGATATGTGCGGCTAGGTTCGACGTCAACGGCGGGGCATAGTGGAGCGTATGGAATCGGCTTCGTTCACGTCACTTGATGCATTTCCCGTGCTTGTCGCGACGTTCCGCCGCGCGGTGATCGCGCATGGCGACGGGCGGTTCGAGCAGCCGTCAGTGGAGCAGGCGTTGGCCGCCGCGTCGGCCGTGGCGCACTTGACGGCACATACGCGGTTGACACTGCAGCGGCTCGGGCAGGCGAAGTCCGAGCCCAGGGCCATGCATTTCGACGTGTTGGAACTGTTCGCGTTCGTGCGTCCGGCGCAACCGATCGCGCCCAGCGTGACGGCGTTGGCGCGGGCGCTGAAGCTCGAGCATCCGGTGAGCTTGCCGGAGCAGGCGAGTGTGCTTCGTCAGGCGGCGGAGATGTTGCTAGAGGAGGCTGCGAACGTGCCGGGCCGGCCGATGGCGGCACGGGTTGCGGCAGCGATGGGGCTGTCGCGCTGGGCGTGGGCGCCGTTGCTGCTGGAACGCATGGATCCGGAAGGGCGCGCGAAGGCGTCGCCGCGCATGGACGTATGGCGCGATCTGCCGGAATGGGAAGATGCGCCGCCGCTCGGGCAACCGGGAAGTATGCCGATTTCGCCGGAGGAGGCCCGTGCACATCTGAGTGCGATCGTGGGATCGGGAGCTGAGTCGCGGCGCACGCAGTCCGATTATGCGGCACTGGCCGCGCAGGCGTTTCGGCCGAGGGCGCAAGAGGGTGAGCCGTCGATCGTGCTGGCGGAAGCGGGCACTGGGCTGGGCAAGACCGCGGGGTATCTCGCGCCAGCGACGCTGTGGGCGGAGCGGAACGACGGGACCGTTTGGATTTCGACCTACACGAAGAACCTGCAGCGCCAGATCGCGCAGGAGCTGATGCGGGTTTATCCCGATGAAGCGGAGCGCGCGGAGAAAGTCACCGTTCGCAAGGGGCGCGAGAATTACGTTTGCCTTCTCAATTTCGAAGAGGCGTCGGGGCGATTGCCGGTGCTGATCGAGCGGGAGACAGTGGCGCTGGGCCTAGTCGCGCGCTGGCTGACGGCGACGAAGAACGGCGATCTGCAGGGCGGCGACTTTCCAGCATGGGCGTGGCCGCATCCGGGCTTTGCGAACGCGCTGACGGACCGGCATGGCGAGTGCATCTACGCGGCGTGTCCGCATTACCGGCGCTGCTTCTTGGAGCGCACGGTGCGCAAGACGCGGGCTAGCCGTGTGGTTGTCGCCAATCACGCGTTGACAATGGTGGAGGCGGCGCGCAACGCAGCGCTGGTCGATCTCGATCCGGAAGAGCGTACGGTCTCGCCGCTGCGCTATGTGTTCGACGAGGGGCATCACATCTTCGATGCGGCGGATAGCTTCTTTGCGGTTCACATAACAGGATGGGAAGGCGCGGAGTTGCGGCGTTGGCTGCGCGGCGCAGAGGGTCGTAGTGCGCGGCGTGGGCGTGGGCTCGTCGAGCGGCTGACGCCGGTGTTCGAGAGCGAGGTCGAAGGCATCGACCTGTTGCAGGAGGTCGCGCAACTGGCGCTGGCGCTGCCTGGCGATGGTTGGTTGACCCGGGTTGCGAACGAAGCGCCGCGCGGAGCGATGGAGAAGTTTCTGAGCGCCGTGCGAGCGCAGGTGCGGGCGCGATCGGAGGATGTGAGTTCGCCGTACGGCTTGGAGTGCGAGGTGGCGCCCGCGACACCGGCATTGGCGGAGGCGGCGCGCGAGCTGCAAGCGGCGTTTAAGGCCTTGGTGAAGCCGCTCAACGACCTTTCCACCATGTTGCGCACGCTGTTGCGCGAGGATGGCGGCGAGCCGATCGGCCAGCATCGTATGCGCGCGGAAGCAGCGCTGCGCGGGATCGAGCGGCGCGCGAAGTTGCAATTGCCGAATTGGACCCAGGCGCTTGGGGCGGTCGGCGAACTCCCGCCGGGTGGGAATGTCGATTGGCTGGGTGTCGAGCGGTTCGACGGACGCGACACCGATATCGGCTTCTACCGCCATTCGATCGACCCAACCGTGGCGTTCGCGGCCGAGGTGTTGGAGCCGTCGCACGGTGCGTTCATCACCTCGGCGACCTTGCGCGATCGGCCGCCGGAAGAAGAAGTAGCGGCCGACGGCTGGCGGTCGGCTGAGATCCGCACGGGTGCCGCTCACTTGGTGACGCCGCCGGTGCGCGCGGCATTTGCCTCGCCGTTCGACTATGGACGGCAGACGCGGGTGTTGGTCGTACGTGATTTGAACCGCGATGCGGACTTGATGGCCGGGGCTTATCGCGATCTCTTCCTGGCGGCGGGGGGCGGGGCGCTCGGTCTCTTCACCTCGATCCGGTCGTTGCGGCACACCTATCGTTCGATTGCGGGGACATTGAGTGCACAAGGCGTGCCGCTCTATGCGCAGCATGTCGATGGGCTCGACACGGGGTCCCTGGTCGACTTGTTCCGCGAGGACGAGGATTCGTGTTTGTTGGGCACGGACGCGCTGCGCGACGGCGTGGACGTGCCGGGGCGCTCGCTGCGGCTGGTCGTGTTCGAGCGAGTGCCGTGGCCCCGGCCCGACATTCTGCACAAGGCGCGCCGGGCGGCGTTTGGCAAGGGCTATGACGATCAGCTGACACGCTTGCGACTAGCGCAGGGGTTCGGCCGGTTGATCCGGCGGGCATCGGATCGCGGCGTGTTCGTGCTGCTCGATGCGCGCACACCGAGCAGGCTGCTGTCGGGCCTGCCGCCGGGGGTCGAGGTGCAACGTGTGGGGATTGCCGAAGCCATTGCGACCGTTAAGGACTTTCTGCATGCGCCTGGGCTTGCCGACCCTCGCGCGCATCCATAAGTTCGCGCGCGACAGACAAGGACCGGGTTTCGTATGACGGCAACACTCAATCCGCATTCTGCATTGATTTATGTGATGGTCGTGGTTTCGGCCGCGGACGCACGCATGAGCGATGCGGAGCTGCACGCGATCGGCGACTCGGTGCGGCTGCTGCCGGCGTTCAAGGGCTTTAAGGACGACAAGATCATCCCGGTCGCGCGCGAGTGCGCGGCGATTTTGCAGGAACGCGAAGGGCTCGATGCGATCATCGGGCTGGTGCGCGAGGCGCTGCCGCCGCCGCTGCGCGAGACTGCCTATGCACTGGCGCTCGACGTGGCGTTGGCGGAGGCGCCGGTGCTGCCGGAAGAGAACCGCGTGCTGCAGCGTTTGCGCACGGGGCTCGAGATAGACCGGCTGTCGGCGGCGGCGCTCGAGAAGGCGGCCGTGGTGCGCCACACGCGCATTCCGGGATGATATGAGCGCGGCGGACGAAGCGCTTCTTCGGTTTTCGATCTTTATCGGCGTGTTCGCGGTGCTTGCGGTGGCGGAGGCGTTATGGCCGCGGCGTGTGCTTTCGTTCGGGCGCATGCGGTGGATCGCGAATTTCGGGTTGAGCGCGCTCAATACGTTGTTGTTGCGGCTGTCGTTCTTTGTAGTGCCGGCGCTGGGCGTGCTGGCGGCGGTCTATGCCGAAGGGCGGGGATGGGGCTTGTTGCCGGCCTTGGGTGTGTCCGGTGCCGTCGCTTCGATCATCGGGTTTTTGCTGCTCGATCTTGCGATCTATGCCCAGCACGTCGTCGTGCATCACGTGCCGGTATTGTGGCGTCTGCACCGGGTGCATCATGCGGATCCGGACATCGACGCCTCGACCGCGATACGCTTTCACCCCGGCGAGATCGCGCTCAGCCAAGTTTGGAAGATCGCAGTGGTGTTGGCGATCGGCGTGCCGGCGGCCGGCGTGCTTGTCTTTGAGATTGTGCTCAACGCGACGTCGATGTTTTCGCACGCGAATTTGCGATTGCCGCTTCCGGTCGACGCGGCGTTGCGGCGGGTCATCGTGACGCCTGACATGCACCGGGTACATCATTCGACATTGATGGCGGAGGCAAACTCGAACTTCGGGTTCAATCTTTCGCTTTGGGATCGCCTATTCGGGACTTATCGTGCGGCAGCGGAGCGGGAGCAAACGACAATGCCGATCGGCCTTCAATCCTATCGCAGCGCGGAGACGACGCGGTTCTTGTGGGCGCTTGCGTTTCCGTTCGAACGGGGACCGGCGGCATGAAGACGATCTACATTCTGCGCCATGCAAAGTCTGACTGGGCGGGTGCGGGGCTTAAAGATCACGACCGGCCGCTGAACGAGCGCGGGCGGGAAGCGGCGCCGAAGATGGGGGCCTACCTCAAGACCAAGAAGTACAAGCCCGATGTGATCCTTTGCTCGTCGGCGCGGCGGACGATGGAGACCTGCGATTTGATCCGGCCGTTCGTCGGCAGCAAGGTGAACGTCGAAGTCGACGAGAGCCTCTACCTTGCCGAACCGCGCCGGTTGATCGAGCGTCTGCGCGGCCTGAACGACGATATCGAGAGCGCGATGCTGATCGGGCACAATCCCGGGCTTGAGCAATTGGCGAATGGGCTTAGCGCTTCGCCCGCGACGCAAGAGGAAGAGCGTTTGCACCGGCGGATGCGGGAGAAATTTTCGACATGCGCGCTGGCGGTGATTGCGATGCCGGTGAAGGCGTGGCGCGAGGTGAAGATGGGTTCCGGGTCGCTTCAGGATTTCATGCGGCCGAAGGATCTTTGAGGAGATCGAGATGGACGAACGGATGACGGCGCTGGTGACCGGGGCATCGGCGGGGATCGGCAAGGCTTTTGCGGATGTCTTTGCGAAGTATGGGTTCAATCTCATTCTGACGGCGCGGCGCGAGGATCGGCTTAAGGAGGTGGCGGCGGCGCTGGAGGTGAAGCATCGGATCAAGGCGCATGTGATTGCCGCCGATCTCGCCGATCCGGCGGCGTCGGCGCGGTTGGTCGAGCAGATCAAGGCGCAGGGGCTGCGGGTCGATGCGTTGATCAACAACGCGGGTTACGGCGTGCCGGGGCATTATCTTTCGACGAAGTGGGAAGCGCAGCGCGATTTCATTCAGGTCTTGATGACGGCACCGTGCGAGCTTGCGCACCGGCTTGCGCCCGACATGGTGGCGCGTAAGCGCGGTTACATTGTCAATATTGCGTCGCTTGCGGGCATGATTCCTGGAACGGCGGGATCGACGCTCTACGGCGCGTCGAAGAGCTTCATGATCCAGTTTTCGCGCTCGTTGCATATGGAGTTGGCGCCTAAGGGCGTCAACGTGTCGGCGGTTTGTCCGGGCTTCACATATAGCGAGTTCCACGATGTGGCGAACATTCGCGAGCAAGTCTCCAAGATGCCGAAGATGATGTGGATGACGTCGGAGGCTGTGGCGGAGGAAGGCTATCAAGCGGTCATGCGCAACAAGCCCGTGCACATCAACGGCAACGTGAACAAGGGGATTGCGTTGCTTGCGAAGTATCTACCGGATCGGCTGGGGCT
Source organism: uncultured Flavobacteriaceae bacterium (assembly GCA_964547645.1). Lineage (GTDB taxonomy): Bacteria > Pseudomonadota > Alphaproteobacteria > Micropepsales > Micropepsaceae > SZUA-430. The sequence goes on along the minus strand of CAZJOM010000015.1, from coordinate 53,407 downwards.
CATGATCATGAATGCGCAGTCACGCTCGCTCCGCGCGGAGTGAGCACGGCTTAGAGCGGTTGGTCCGGTTCTTCGGCGTTGCGGCCGACGCGTTGGGTCGGTCGCGCGAGATCGAGTTTCGGCCAGCCGTAGCCGATCTCGCGAAGTGTCTTGCCCCACATCGGGTGTTGACGTTCGGCGACGATTTGGCCCCCCATGGCTTCATAGAAGAAGCGTGAGGGGTTGTCGGCGAGCGCCCAGATGACGATGCCGTTGGTGCCGCCCTTTGAGAACAAGCGGAAGATCGACTGCAACAACGCCGAGCCGATGCCCTGTCCGGTCATGCCGGGGGCGACGTAGATTGTGTAAACTTCACCCTCGAACGGCAGCGAGCGATCGCGCGAGGGGCCGGCGCTGGCGAAGCCGTAGATGTTCGACATCGCGTCGGCGGCGACAAGAATGGGGTTGCGCAGGTTCGAGGCTTTGATTTGGCGTGTCCAACTGGCCGCTTGCTCGGTCTTGGACATTTTGAGCAGGCCAATGTCGGGCAAGATCCCCGCGTAGGTGTCGCGCCAGGACTCAACGTAGACATGGCCGATATCGGCCGCATCGGTCGGCCGCGCCATGCGGATGCCGATGCGGATCTCGTCCATGCCGGCGTTCCCCAAAAGGAAGCGAGGGGTGAAGCATTTCACCCCTCGCGCTACAGTTCAACCCCACTTCGCCAATTGGCTTCGTGGGGCAGGCCCGCCTGAGGCCCGCTGGGTTAGTAGGCGCCCATCTTGTCCATGGTGGCGGCGCCGGCGACGCCGTCGGCGTCCATTTTGTTCGACCGCTGGTAGGCCTCGACCGCTTTCTTCACGTCCTCATCGTAGACGCCGTCGATCGGGCCCTTGTAAGCGCCTTGTTGTTTCAGCGCTTCCTGGAGGCGCTCCACCTCGATGCCTTTGTCGCCGAGCTGCAGGGAATAGCCCGCGCGCTTGCCGGCTTTTGCTTGGTAAAGGCGCTGCTTGGAGGACTTCAGGTAGTCCTTTTGGACCTCGGGGGAGGCGGCGGCGCGGGTCATTTGCTCGTTCTCTACGTTCACGGCTTCGATCTTACGCTTCAGGCGTTCGTCGTTAAGCGAGCGGTTCTTTTCTTCCAAGTCCTTGGCGAGTGCCGCCATGTTGCGCTTGGCTTCGTCGTGCTTGCCGGCCTGGACGAGTTTGACCTGCTCGGCCTGGATGCGGTCGCTCTCGGCGAGCGCGGCTTGTGCAGAGGCGTCTTTATTGCGGGCGCGGGTAACGGCGGCCTTGTCGTTGGTTACGTCAACGGCGAGCGCTTGGTTGAACGACTTTGCCTCGCCGCCTTTGGCGGTCTTGTAGTTGACGGTGACTTGGCCGAGGTCGACGTGTCCGGAGGACGGTGTCGCAACTTCGAGGCGGAGGAGGACCGAGCGCCTCTCGCCCTCGAACACGTCGTCGAGGCCGCGCTCGGTGTCCTTGGTGCCGGTGGCATCGTCGTAGCCGACGACTTCGGCCTTGCGGATGACCGCGGTGCCGCTGAAGCGAATTTCGACGTCGCGGGCGCAGGTTTCAAAGAGCGAACCCAACTCTTCTTGGAAGACGCGGGCCATCTGCGTAGGCCGTTCGATATAGTAGTAGCGGCCGCCGCCGTTCTCGGCGACGGCCTGCATGAGGTCTTCGTCGTAGTCGCGGCCGAGGCCCATGGCAGAGATGCGGATGCCGTCGCTCTTGGCGCCGCGCACGAGGCGCGCGATCTCAGAGCGGTCGGTGATGCCGGTATTGGCAAGTCCGTCCGACATCAGGATCACGCGGGTGATCGTGCCGTCTTCGTCGGCCGGGCCATCGAGAGCGTGCTTGGCCTCATCGACGCCACGCAACATACCGCCGGTGAGATTTGTTGAGCCGCGCGGATGAAGACCGTCGATCATCCGTTTGACCTCGCTGGTGTTCTTCACGCGGCGGGCCGGCCACATTAGGGTGATCTGATCGTCATACTCGACGATGGAAAGCGTGTCCTTGGGACCTAAGCGGTCGACGGCGAGTTTGGCGGCGCGGCGCAAATATTCGATTTTTCCTTCATCCTCCATCGAGCCGGAGCGATCGAGCACCAGCGAAAGGTTCAGGGGCGGGCGTTCTTTCGTGACGCCGGGGTCAACGTCGATGCCTTCGAAGTTGACGACCGCGTAAACGACAGTGTTTCCGCCGCCAAGGACGGTCGGCTGGTCGAGTTGTACGGTGCCGCGCAGGGGATCGTTCGCGGCGGTTGCGGGGAAGGTTGCTGCACCGGCGAGTAGGGCTGCGCTGCATAATGCGCCAGTGGCGGCACGTCGAAAGACGTGACCTAAATCAAAAGGAATTTGGTCCGGCATCATTTCTCTCCGTTGGGGTCCGCTGGTTTCGTGCGCACGCCGCGCCCAAAAAGCGATCAAGGCCTAGTGACCTCGAGACGGGGTGAGAATAAAATGCTTGCTGTGGCGCAAAGCGGCCTGGAATGCGGCGGGAATGCGACTTCGTCTGCGGCCAAACGATCACAGCGAATCGCAATGACGGCGCGTTTCCGAGAGATTCCTAGGATGAGCTTGCCGAACATGTACACTTATTCATCCGCAAATCACCCTTGCGCGAAACCCGTTGCGGAGTGCGGCGTTCGCGGAGGTTTACGATTGCTTTAGGGGATCGCAGCACTATTTAGAAAATGGGTAAGGATGGCCTGGTTGTTGGCCAAACTGCCATCTCGACGCCACCGCAGACGTTGGATGGCCGTACGGCCGAACTAGGCAGCGTAACAGCGAGATAGGCGTGCACTCATGAGCAGCTCCTTGGATGTCTTCGACGCATTCTCCCGCGCTTATGCGCGCGAAAAATTCGAAACGATGTCGTTGCGCGATTACCTGTTGGCGGCGCGCGACAATCCGATGATGTACGCGACGCCGGCGGAGCGCATGATCGCGGCCATCGGCGAGCCGGAGTTCATCGATACCTCACGCGATTCAAGACTGTCGCGGATGTTCTTCAATCGCACGATCAAGAAATATCGTGCGTTCGAAGGCTTCTTCGGGATGGAAGATACGATCGAGCGGATCGTGGGCTACTTCAAGCACGCGGCGCAGGGTTTGGAAGAGCGGCGTCAGATTCTCTACCTGCTCGGACCGGTCGGCGGCGGTAAGTCATCGTTGGCCGAGCGGCTGAAAGAGTTGATGGAGGTCAAGCCGATCTATGTGCTGAAGGCCGGGGACACGTTGAGCCCGGTGTTCGAGTCGCCGCTGGGTCTGTTCCGCACGCCGGAACTCGCGGACCTGCTCAAGGATCGCTACAACATCGACAAGCATCGTTTGACCGGGATCATGAGCCCGTGGGCGGTGAAGCGGCTCGACGAGTTCAACGGCGACATCTCGAAGTTCGAGGTGGTGAAGCTGCAGCCGTCGAAGTTGCGCCAGATCGCGATCGCCAAGACCGAGCCAGGCGACGAAAACAACCAGGACATCTCGGCGCTGACCGGCAAAGTCGATATTCGCAAGCTTGAGCGCTTTAGCCAGAACGATGCCGATGCGTACTCGTTCTCGGGCGGCTTGTGCCACGCGAACCAGGGCTTGCTTGAGTTCGTTGAAATGTTCAAGGCGCCGATCAAGGTGCTCCACCCGCTGCTGACGGCGACGCAGGAAGGAAACTACATCGGCACCGAGACGCTCGGACCCATCCCCTTCCAGGGTATTATTTTGGCGCACTCGAACGAGTCCGAGTGGACGCAGTTCAAGGCGAACAAGAACAACGAAGCGTTCCTCGACCGTATCTGCGTCGTGACGGTGCCTTACTGTCTGCGCGCGACGGACGAAGTCGCGATCTACAAGAAGCTTCTCCAGGGCAGCGAACTCGGCCATTCGCCGTGCGCGCCGGAAACGCTTGAGATGTTGGCGCGGTTCTGCGTGCTGACGCGGTTGAAGGAGCACGAGAATTCCAACCTGTACTCCAAGCTGCGCGTCTATGACGGCGAGAAGCTGAAGGATACGGATCCGAAGGCGAAGACGCTGCAGGAGTATAAGGATGCGGCCGGTGTCGACGAAGGCATGTCTGGTATCTCGACGCGCTTTGCCTACAAGGTGCTGTCGGAGACGTTCAACTACGACACGACCGAAGTGACCGCCGATCCGGTGCATCTGATGTACGTGCTGGAGCAGTCGATCAAACGCGAGCAGTACGGTGAGGATACCGAGAAGCGTTATCTGGAGTTCATCAAGGCGGAGCTGGCGCCGCGCTATGCGGAGTTCATCGGCAAGGAAATCCAGAAGGCCTATCTCGAATCCTATAGCGAGTATGGCCAGAACTTGTTCGACCGCTACATCGCTTATGCTGATGCGTGGATCGAAGATCAGGACTTCAAGGATCCGGACACCGGGCAGATGATGGATCGCGGCAACCTGGACAACGAACTCTCGAAGATCGAGAAGCCGGCCGGGATCGCGAACCCGAAGGATTTCCGCAACGAGGTCGTGAAGTTTGCGCTGCGTCATCGGGCGGCGAACGACGGCAAGAACCCGGCGTGGACGTCCTACGAGAAGATCCGCAACGTGATCGAGAAGCGGATGTTCAGCCAGGTCGAAGATCTGTTGCCGGTGATTTCGTTCGAATCCAAGAAGGACTCCGACACGCAGTCCAAGCACAACGAGTTCGTCAAGCGGATGCTGGCGCGCCACTATACGGCGCGGCAGGTCAGGCGCTTGGTCGAGTGGTACATGCGTGTGAACAAGGCGGGCTAAGCGGCGCGCGCCGGTTAGGCCCGGCGCCCTCGCGGCGGCACTTATGGCGAACTTCATCGACCGGCGACTGAACCCGAAAGGCAAGAGCCTTGCCAACCGGCAGCGCTTTATCCGGCGTGCGCGCGGCGAAATCAAAGACGCGGTGCAGAAGTCGTTGAAGGACCGCACGGTCTCGGACTTTGCGAAGAACCAGAAAGTCTCGATCCCGACCAAGAGTACGAAGGAGCCACGCTTCCGTCACGACCCGACGGCGGGCGGCGAGCACGAGCGCGTCCTGCCGGGCAACAAGGACTTCATCGAAGGCGATCAGATCAAGAAGCCGCGGCAGGGCGAAGGCCAGGGGCGAGGTAAGGATGCCTCGACCAGCGGCGAGTCCGAGGACGATTTTTCGTTCACGTTGAGTCAGGACGAGATTCTGGACCTGTTCTTCGAAGACCTGGAACTGCCGAATTTGGTCAAGACGGCGCTGAAGGAGATCAAGGTCTATTCCTGGCGGCGTGCGGGAATGACGACGTCGGGATCGCCGAACCAGATCAATCTCGTACGCACGATGCGCAATTCGTTCGGTCGACGGCTGGCGATGCGCCGGCCGAAGGAAGAAGAAATCGAAGCTCTGCGGCAGAAGGTGACGGAGCTGCGCTGCGGCGCGACGCCGAACGCCGACAATCGCGCCGCGATCGCGGAACTTGAGGAAGAGATCGAGCGGTTGGAGCATCGGCGCAAATGGGTGCCGTTCCTTGATCCGGTCGACGTACGCTTCAATTCGTTCGTGCGCGAGCCGGTGCCGACGAGCCAGGCAGTGATGTTTTGCCTGATGGACGTGTCGGGCTCGATGGGCGAGCGGGAGAAGGACCTCGCGAAGCGCTTCTTCATGCTGCTGCATTTGTTCTTGAAGCGGCGGTATGAGCGGCTGGATATCGTCTTCATCCGCCATACGCACGACGCGCAGGAAGTCGATGAGCACACCTTCTTCTATTCGCGGCAATCCGGCGGCACGATCGTGTCCACGGCGCTGGAAGAGATGAAACGCATTGTGCACGAGCGCTATGGCACCGGCGAGTGGAACATCTATGCGGCGCAGGCGTCGGATGGCTACACCCAAACGGGCGATGCGTCGCGCTGCGTGGACCTTTTGAACGAAGATCTGATGCCGATCTGTCAGTACTACGCCTACATCGAGATTTTGGACGAACGCGAGATGGAAGTGTTCTCGAGCGAGGAGTCCGGGGCGGAGCTCTGGCGCGCCTATCGCACCGTCGCCAAGGATTGGAAGAACTTTGCGACTAAGCGGATTGCGAAGCCGCAGGACATTTTTCCGGTCTTCCGCGAGCTGTTTGCCAAGGAAGGTGCGGAGGCGCAGGCGTGAATGCCGTCGGCGCGAGCGTCTGGGGGCGGCTGATCACCTGGCTCGACCACCCGCAGGAGGTCGATGCGTATGCGCGGCTGAAGCGGACGCCGGTTGCGACCGACGACGCGATCCGGCTGGCAGCATTCTTCGAGGCCGGCAAGTTGAATGCGGCGATGGTAGAGCAGGCGTTTCGCGAGGTTGCACCGCGGATCCGTGCGTCACGCATTCTCTTTGTGCCGGCGGTGTTGAGCGGCATTGCCTTGACGGCGAGTCGGCTTCGGCTGGTCGAGTATTTGACTTATCAAGTGCGGCAGCTGCGCGATAACGGCTTTGACGCGGAGGTCGCCGATATCGACACCGGCGCCACGGTGCAGCGGAATGGCGAGCGTTTGGCCGACATTTTGCGGGGGCAGCACTGCCCGACCTGGGTCGTGACGCACTCGAAGGGCGGGCTCGACACTCTGCAGGCGCTGATCGCCCATCCCGACGTGCAGCGCTACGTCGACGGCTGGGTGGCGTTTCAGCCGCCGTTCTTCGGTTCGCCAATTGCGGATGTGGCCAGCGGCAGTATTCGGGCGCGGCGGGTCAGCGGGACGGCGTTGAAGCTGTTGGGTGCCGATCCGGCTGTGGTGGCAGATCTGCGCACCGATCGGCGTGCGGCGTACATGGACGATCATGCGACGCGGGTTGCACAACTGACGGCGCAGGTGCCGATCATGTGCGTCGGCAGCGTTTCTAACCCGAGCCCGCGAGAAGTTTCGCTGCTGCCGTCTTGGCCGACTGGGCGCTGGATGGATCAGTTGGGGCTTCTCAACGACGGGTTGGTGCCGCTGAATTCGACGATATTGCCCGGCGCGCGCTTCGTGCGTTTGCGTGGGCTCGGTCACGGGCAGGTCGCGACGAACCATATTCTATCGCGGCGCAAGTTCGAGCATATTGACCTTCTCAAAGCGTTGCTGGCCCTGATGCTGGGCGAGCGAACGCCGAATAAGGCGGCGGCATGAGCGAACCTCTTTTCACCGGCGGCGAGTGGGACTTTGCGCTGTTGAAGCGTGTGTTCTCGGCGATCGAGGACATCGGGTTGAACGACCTCAAGCTCGACGTCTATCCGAACCAGATCGAGATCATCGCCTCCGAGCAGATGCTGGACGCCTATTCGGCGCACGGCATGCCGCTGATGTACCATCATTGGTCGTTTGGGAAGATTTTTGCGCGCGAAGAGACGATGTATCAGAAGGGCTGGCAAGCGCTGGCCTATGAGATCGTCATTAACTCGAACCCGTGCATCGCCTATCTGATGGAAGAGAACACTATGACGATGCAGGCGCTCGTCATGGCGCACGCGTGTTTCGGGCACAATCACTTCTTCAAGAACAACTATCTGTTCCGGCAGTGGACGAACGCGGAGGCGATCCTCGACTATCTGGCGTTCTCGAAGAAATATGTGGCGGCGTGCGAGGAGAAGTACGGCTTCGATCAGGTCGAGCAGGTGCTCGACTCGGCGCATGCGATCATGGAGCAGGGCGTGTTCCGCTATCGCCGGCCGCCGCGGCCGTCGAAGGCCGCCATGGAAGAGCGTTTGCGCAAGCGCCGGCAGTACGAAGAAGAGAGCTTCAACGATATCTGGCGGACGTTGCCGGGTTCGGCGCGCGATATGAGTGCGGACCTCGCCTCCGTCGATGAGGACGAGACGGTCGGGTTGCATGCGGCGATGAACTTGCCGGAAGAGAACCTGATCTACTTCCTCGAGAAACATTCGCCGGTGTTGAAGAACTGGCAGCGCGAGATTTTGCGGATCGTGCGCAACGTGGCGCAATATTTCTATCCGCAGATGCAGACAAAGGTCATGAACGAGGGCTGTGCCACGTTCGTGCACCACTACATCATGAACGCGCTCTATGACCGCGGGCAGATCACGGAAGGCTCGATCTTGGAGTTTCTGCACTCGCATTCGAGCGTGGTGATGCAGCCGGGATTCGACGACTCGCGCTATTACGGGATCAATCCTTACGCGCTCGGCTTTGCGATGATGTCGGATATCAAGCGCATGTCGGAGCAGCCGACCGCGGAGGATCGCGATTGGTTCCCGCAACTGGCCGGCAAGGGCGACTGGCGCGACGTGCTGAAGCACGCGTGGGCCAACTATCGCGACGAGAGCTTCATTCAGCAGTTCTTGAGCCCGAAGGTGATGCGAGATCTCAAGCTTTTTGCGGTGCGCGATAAGACGGAAGACCCGGTCTACACGGTCTCAGCGATCCACAACGAGCTTGGCTATCGCAAGCTGCGCACGTCATTGGCGCGGCTCTACGACCTTGCCACACATCAGCCGGACATTCAGGTGGTTGGCGCCAACCTGGCCGGCGACCGGACATTGACGCTGCGCCACAACCGCCACCGCGGCATTCCCTTGGCGCAGAACAACAAGGATGCCGTCATCAAGCACATCCGCCGCTTGTGGGGCTATGGCGTCGTGCTGGAAGAACCGGAAGCGTAGCGGGGCAGTGCCCGCAAAAGGAAAGAGCGCGAAACCGTATGGTTCGCGCTCTTCGCGTTTTAACAAGGCTCAGAACGGTCTTAGTTCGCGCGGACTTCGACCGTCTCAGCGCCGAACAAAGCCGCGCAGTTCGCTGGCACCACTTTGCCAGCCAAGCCTTTGCATTCGGCCGGCAGGCGCTTTGCAGTGATCGTCATGACATAGGCCGGTTGCTCGGCGGCGACCGCGGCGGTCGCGAAACTTGGCGTGACCGATTGCACGACAAACACTGCCAAAGCGGCGGCGGCCGCAAACGAAAGGCCCATGGCCCAATCTTCCCAGTTGCTCGATTTCATTGCGGTCTCTCCTCAAAGTCCATCATCTAGCGTGGCGCGTAGGTATGGCCGAGAGAGTGTGAATTCAAATGAAGGTTTCATCACTCATGACTGGCATGCGCACGTTGCATGTCATGCGCTTTTCATTGTGAAGCGCTCGTCACAATCGCTGAACGGAATGGCGGTTCTGTAACGACACAGCATCGGCTACTTAGTCGCATGCCTGTGAAATGTTTGTCACAGAGAAGGCGGCGACGACGCGGGGACACAAATCCGGACCGCGCCGTCGCGCGCAAATTTCAGTGAGAAGGACGCTCAGCGGTGACGACCATCTTGTAGACGTAGGTGGGCGCGGACATGCCCGTGGTCTTTTGAACGTAGTACTCGGTGGCGCCGACGACGGCCATGCCGGCGAGCAGCGACCACGCAATCCAATCTCGATAAGCAGGACGCATGACAGTTTCTCCTCGTGAGTTCAACGAAACGGGAATGAACGCAACTAACTGAGAAACACGATGTCAGCTCTAATTCTACGCTCGTGGCGGGTGTGCGCAAGCTACGGCGTCGCGACCGGTTCGCATTCGCATTCAAGTCTGCGCGAGCGGGATTACTTGGATTTCAGCCGCGATCCACGTCGCGCGGCTTGATCAGAAAATGACCGTGCAGTGCAGCAATCGGGCGCGTGTGTTCGTCCTGCCAGGCTTCGGCGCGAACGTTGCAGACGCGGCGGCCCTGCTTCGTCACGATCGCGCGGGCGTAAGTGTCGACCGGCTTGCCGGAGCGTAGATAGTCGATGCCGATGTCGACGGGTTTTGGGAGTTCTTCGCTCTCGACCTCAAGCATCAGTTGGATGACGGCGGTCACTTCAAGGAAGGCGCCGACGACGCCGCCGTGCAATGCAGGCAGAACGGGATTGCCGATCAGCTTTCTGTCGAAGCGGAGGATCGTTGTGAGCTCGGTGCCTTTGCGGTCGACTTCGATCCCCAAGAACTTGCAATATGGAATGGCGTCGACGAGCGCTTGGAGATCGGGTCTGCGTCCTTCGGCGATGGCGCGGCGAATGACTTCCATCACTTGCCTCCGCTTGGCACGACATTTGCGCCGCGTTGGTTCTTGGTGCCCAGCATAAAGGCGGCGGCGCAGGTCGCGATCGGGTCGTTCTTGTCGGTGTGGTAGGCGACGCCGCGGGCGAAGGCGATGTTCTTCGTTACCTTGTAGCACTCGGCAAACGCCAAGATGTCTTCGCCGGGCGTGGCCGGTTTCATGTAATCAATACGTAGGTCGAGCGTCGCGATCTGACCTTGCAGGCGCGTCATCGATCCGACTGCGATGCCGCAAGTGTTGTCGAGCAGCGCGGTGATGACGCCGCCGTGGATCACGCGCGTATCAGGATTGCCGATCAGGTGTTCGGCGTAGGGCACCTTACAGGTGGTCTCGCCAGCCTTGAGTTCGAGCACCATCAATTGCAACGCATCGGCGTGGGGGACGCCGGCCAAGATGAAGCCAGCTTTGTGTTCGGGCAAATCGCTCATGGGCGGAATGGATGCCGAGGGGGCTTCGGCTGTCAATGGCGGCGAGGCTTGACGTAACGGATTGGGCGTGGGCTCATGAGCGATCCGTTATTCGCTATCCTTGAGTTTTCAGCATGTTGCCAAAGGTTTGCATCATCGGGGCGGGCTGCTCCGGCTTCACCACGGCCAAGGCGCTCGCCGACCGCGGTATCCCGTTCGATTGCTTTGAGATGTCGGATCAGATCGGCGGTAATTGGGCGTTCAAGAACCGGAACGGGCGTTCGGCTTGCTACCAGTCGCTGCACATCGACACGTCGAAGTACCGGATGCAGTTCGAGGATTTGCCGATCCCCGATCACTATCCGGATTACCCGCATCATTCGCAGGTGCTGGAATATTTCAGCGCCTATGTCGATCGGTTCAAGCTGCGCGAGCGGATTACATTCAATACCGAAGTTCGCCACGCCGAGTTGATGAGCGACAAGCGTTGGCGGGTGACTCTGTCGAAAGGTGAGACGCGGACCTACGATGCACTCGCGGTTGCGAACGGGCATCACTGGGATGAGAACATCCCGTCGTTCCCGGGCCACTTCGAGGGCGCAAGCTTTCACAGCCACAAATACATCGATCCGTTCGATCCGGTGGATATGCGCGGTAAGAACGTGCTCGTCGTCGGCATGGGCAATAGCGCGATGGACATTGCTTCCGAGCTCTCGCAGCGGCCGATCGCGAAGAAGTTGTTCGTTGCCGCGCGGCGCGGCGTTTGGATCTTTCCGAAGTACATCAACGGGCAGGTGCCTGACAAAGGCGTGATGCCTGGCTGGATGCCGCGCTTCTTGCTGCGCGCGCTGGTCAAGCGGATGATCGTTAAGGCGGTCGGGCATATGAAGGACTATGGCCTGCCAGAGCCGGAGCATCATCCGGCTGACGCGCATCCCTCTGTTTCGGGCGAGTTTCTGACGCGTGTCGGTTGCGGTGACATTGCCGTGAAGCCGAACATCGCCGAGCTTTTGGGCGACAAGGTGAAGTTTACCGATGGGTCGGTCGAGCCAATCGACGCGATCGTTTATGCGACCGGGTACAACATCTCGTTCCCGTTCCTCGACAAATCCGTGATCGAAGTCGTCGACAATCATGTGGCGCTGTTCAAGCGGATTTGGAAGCCGGGGGTGCCGAACCTCTTCTTTATGGGGCTGGCGCAGCCGCTCCCGACGCTGGTGAACTTCGCCGAACAACAGGCGAAGTGGGTGTCGGCGGTGCTGGCGGGGGAGGTTGCGTTGCCATCGGCGGCCGAGATGGAAGAAACGATCCGGCGCGACGAGGCGCGGGACATCGGCCGGCATTACAAATCACGCCGGCATACGCAGCAGGTCAACTTCGACCTCTATTGCGCGGAACTGAAGCGCGAGATGGCGCGTGGCCGGGCACGAGTGAAGACAACAATGGCCACAAGGGCCGCCTAAGGGAGACGACGATGGTGGGACACGCTTTCAAGGTCGGTGCGATTGCCTTGCTTTTGGCTGGATGCGCCAGCGTTCCGGAACCGACTTACAAGGTGACGGAACTCGTGGGGCCGTCAGCGTTTCATGGCATTCATGGAATCGCCGCGGCGCCGAACGGCAAGCTGCTCGTGGGCAGTGTGGTGGGGCAGGCAATCTATCAGGTCGACCCCGAGACGGGTGCAACGTCCGAATTGATCGGGCCGCCGGATGGGATGGCGGATGATATCGCGTTTGCGCCAGACGGCACGATGGCGTGGACCGGCTTTTTGACCGGCAAGGTTTTTGTGCAGAAGCCCGGCGGTCCGCTGGTCGAAGTGGCGAAGGGGCTGCCCGGTGCGAACTCGCTGGCGTTTGCGAAGGATGGGCGGCTTTATTTCACGCAGGTGTTTTTGGGCGACGCCCTCTACGAGGCCGATGTCAGCGGAAAGACGGCACCGCGCAAGATTTCCGAGAAGCTTGGCGGGCTGAATGGGTTCGAGGTCGGTCGCGACGGGTGTATCTATGGACCGCTGTGGTTCAAGGGGCAGATCGCGAGGGTCGATCCGCGAACCGGCAAAGTCGACGTCATCGTAGATGGATTGAAAGTGCCAGCGGCGGCGAATTTCGACTCGAAGGGCCGGCTGTGGGCGATCGATACTGCGGAGGGCGCGCTCTATCGGATCGATGTGAGGAAGCGGAGCAAAACCAAGGTCGCGACGCTCGATCCGGCGCTCGACAATTTGGCGCTCGACACTCAGGATCGCATCTACGTTACGAACATGGCCGACAACGCTGTATATCGCGTAGATGCGGCGACCGGTACGGTCACGCCGGTGATAAAGGGAAAGATTGCGGCCGCGGCAGACTTGGCGATCGCGCATGACGGCGATGGACGGCTGCATTTGGCGGACGTGTTCACCTACCGGCAGGTCGATACGAAGAGCGGTGCTGTGACGACTAAGCTGCGGATGTTTGGCGATGCGCTGGCTTACCCGACGGGCGTCGGCATAGGGCCGAAGCACATCGTGCTTGCGGGGACATCTTCGAATAGCGTGCAGATTCTCGATCGTGCGTCAGGCACGACGGTCGCGTTGCTGCATGAGTTCAAGGTGCCAATGGATGGGGCCGAAGCGGCAGACGGCCGCATTCTGGTGCTTGAAGCGGGGAGCGGCAGTTTGCTGGCGCTTGGCGATATGAAGGGCGAAGCGCGCACCGTGATTGCGTCCGGCTTCAACGCGCCAGTTGCGGTGGTGGTCGATGGTGGCAACGGCTACGTGACCTCGAGCGACGGCAAGATCACACGCGTCGACCTGACGAGCGGGGCAAAGACGGTCGTGGCATCGAATCTTTCGGGTCCAGAAGGCATCGACATGACGCCGGACGGAAAGCTCATCGTGGCGGAGGTGGGTGCGAAGCGCGTTGTGTCGGTCGATCCGAGCAGCGGCGCCGTTCAAGTGGTGGCTACCGGTCTCGCGATCGGGCTGCCGGCGCCTGCCGGTCAGGACCCCGCGTTTCTGCCGACCGGCGTTGCGGCGGCCCGCGACGGGACGATTTACATCGCCGCCGATCTCACGAACGCGATCCTGAAGATCGAGCGAGTGCCGTGACCTTCATATGCTTTCCGTTGAATGACCTGGAGGCTGCCCCTTTCGAAATGGGGGCGCCGAAGCCTGACCGCTTGATCGCCGGGGCGCCGCGGTTTCGGACGTGGACGTTTGAGGAGAGCGCGGACGGGAAGCTGTTCGCCGGCGTCTGGGAGTCGACGCCGGGCAAGTGGCGGATCGTCTATGACGAGTGGGAGTACTGCTCGATCCTTTCCGGGGTAAGCCTTGTCGCGCGCGACGGTGAAGCGCCGCAACGGGTTCAAGCGGGCGACACGTTCGTGCTCCAGCCAGGCTTTGAGGGCACATGGGAGGTGGTTGAGACCACGCGGAAGCTGTTCGTGGTGCGGTTTTGAGGCGTTAAGGATCTCGGCTCGCTTCTCGAGCGAAAAGTTGACGCGGCGTCACCAATCGCTAAAGTGCTCCGTGGGCTGAACAAGAACTTGGGGTCATATGCCTGTCACGCCGCGCGCGGCCGACCCGCGACTGCCGAAGACCTGCATTATCGGGGCGGGGTCGAGCGGGATCGCCGTCGCTAAAGTGTTCACCGACTTCGGGATTCCGTTCGACTGTCTGGAAAAGTCCGATCGCATCGGCGGGAACTGGTCGTTCAAGAACCCGAACGGCATGTCGGCGGCCTATCGCTCGCTGCACATCAATACGTCGCGCGATAAGATGGCGTATTCCGACTTTCCGCTGCCGCGCGACTTTCCGGATTATCCGCATCACGCGCAGATCGCGGCCTATTTCGATTCGTACGTCGATCATTTCGGGATTCGCGACCGCATCCTATTCAACGCCGGTGTGAAGCGGGCGGAGCTGACCAGCGATGGGCTCTGGTGGATTGCGCTTGAGAGCGGCGAGCAACGGCTCTACGACGCGCTGATCGTCGCAAACGGCCATCATTGGGATCCGCGGCTGCCGGAGCCCGCATTTCCGGGTGCATTTGATGGGCCACAGATTCATTCGCACGCTTACATCGACCCAACCGATCCGATCGACTGCCGCGACAAGAACGTGCTGGTGGTCGGGTTCGGCAATTCGGCGCTCGACATAGCCTGCGAGCTGGGGCGCAAGGGCGTTGCGAAGAACTTGTTCTTGTCGCAGCGGCGCGGCTATTGGGTCATTCCGAAGTATACCGGCGGCGAGGTTTTGGACGCGCAAGCCATTCATCCGGCGCAAGATCCGACCTGGCTGCAACGCAATTTGCCGGGCGCGCTTCGGCGCTGGTTGGCCGAGCAGCGGTTGATGGCGACCGTTGGGCGGCCGGAGCAGTATGGTTTGGCGCCGCCGGATCATCAGCTGTTCTCCACGCATCCGGCGATCAGTCAGGAGCTCTATATCCGGGTTGGGTCAGGCGACGTGACGCCGAAGCCGAACGTGCGGGAGCTGATAGGACGGCAGGTGTCGTTCACGGACGGTACCGTCGAAGACATCGATGTGATCATTTGGTGCACGGGCTACCGCATCACGTTTCCGTTCTTCGACGAGGGGTTTATTTCGGCGCCAGGGAACGACATTGCGCTGTGGAAGCGAATAGTCGATCCGCGCTTTACGAACCTATTCTTTGTCGGATTGGTGCAACCGCTCTGCGCGATGATGCCGATTGCAGAGGAGCAGGCGAAGTTCGCGGCGCATTACTTCACGGGCCATTATGCGTTGCCGCCGGTCGATCTGATGAATGCGGAGCGGGTGGAGATGCATGAACGGGCGAAGTCGCGCTACGTTTCGACGCCACGGCATACGATCCAGATCAACTGCGCGGAGTACACCTATGACTTGCGCAAGGAGTTGGTGAAGGGGCGCAAGCGCGCGGCGGCGCAAGGGTTCGTACTGCCGGTGGAGCCGCGGGTAATCCGGCCTTCGCCGAAGGCAACGGTGGCGGCATGAGCGTCGAACCAAACCGCGGCAAACGCGAAGAAACGAAGGCGAGCAATCGGCAGGCGATCATCGATGCGGCGCGACGCGTGTTTGCCGAGTTGGGCTATGGCGCCACGACGGTGCGCGACATCATCCGCGCAACCGAGCTCGCGTCGGGGACGTTCTACAACTACTTCAAGTCGAAGGAAGAGGTCTTTCAGGCGCTGCAGGATGAGACGGCGCTGCGCGTGCGGCCCCGGCTTCGCGCAGAGCGCATTCGGGCGCGGACGTTCGAGGAGTTCATCTCCGGCTCGTTCCGCACGTTCTTCGACTTCGTGAAGAACGATCACACGACGTTCGCCACGATGCGCCGCAATCCGGAAATGCAGCGGGTGCGCATCGATACACCGGAGGTGATCGCGGGCTTCGACGAGTTGCGCTTGGACCTTGAGGCGGCAATCGGGAACGGGGTTATGCCCGATGTGGATCCCGACTTGCTGATGGCGGCGATCGTAGGTGTGGCGTTCGAGGTCGCCAATCACATGATTGCGCGCGACGATCTTGGTGCCGATGACGCCGCCAAGTTTGCCACGGCGCTGTTCCTCGGCGGCGTGCAGACGCTGCCGAGGCGCAGACGGGCGAAGTGAGCCGCTACCAGACGCGGACGCGATCCTTTGGCGCCAGATAGAGTTTGTCCGTCTCCTTGATCGGGAAGGCCGTGTACCAGGCGTCCAGATTACGCACGATAAGGGCGCGATACTGGGCGGGGGCGTGACCGTCGTTGATCAGGCGCTGACGCAACGCTTCGGGGCGCATATAGGTGCGCCAACTTTGTGCGTAGGCGAGGAAGAATTGTTGGTCACCGGTGAGGCCGTCGGCGGCGGGGCCCTCCTTACCGCCCGACGACGCGCGGTAGGCGTCGTATGAGGCGGCGAGACCGGCCAGATCGGCAATGTTTTCGCCCAGCGTTTGTGCGCCGTTCACGCCGAGATCGGGGAAGGGCTTGTAGCCGTCGAATTGCTTGGCGAGCGCTTCGCCTGCAGCTTTGAATTGCTTCAGGTCGGCGTCGGTCCACCAGTTGCGCAGGTGTCCTTGCGCGTCGAACTGCGCGCCGATGTCGTCGAAGGAGTGGCTAATTTCGTGCCCGATCGTGGCGCCGATGCTGCCGTAGTTTACAGCGGCGGAGGCGTTCGGATCGTAGAACGGCGGCTGCAGGATGCCGGCCGGGAAATTCAGTGCATTCGGAATCGGCAGGTTCACCGCGTTCACGATCTGAGGAACCATGACCCATTCGTGGCGGTCGAGCGGTTTGCCGAGGCGTGCACGGCGGAAGTTGTAGTCGAAGGCTTCCGAACGTTCGAGATTGCCGACAGCGTCGCCGCGTACGACTTTGTATCCCGAATAGTCGCGCCAGCGGTCGGGATAGGCGATGCCGACGGTGAGGGTGCCGAGCTTGCGCTTGGCCTCGGCTTTCGTCGTTGGCGACATCCAGGCGAGCGCGTCGATGCGCTTGCGGAAGGCGCTCACGATGTTGGCGACCATCTCGTTCAGTTGCTTCTTGGCGGAGGCGGGGAAGTACTTGCCCACATAAAGCTTTCCGACCGCCTCCCCCAGGGAGCCGTTTGTGGCATCGATCGCGCGCTTCCAGCGGTCTCGCTGCTTCGGCGTACCTTGCAAGGTGGTGCCGTAGAACGCGAACGACTGGTCGGCGAAGGCTTTGGGCAGGACCGCCGCGTAGTGATCGATAACACGGAAGGTCAGATAGTCCTTCCAGTCGTCTAGCGTCTCGCTCGCTGCCAGGGCCGCGCCGCCTTTGACGGCGCTGGGCTGCCAGACGACAAACGTCTTTTCCTTGCCGAGGCCGGCAGCGGCAAAATAGGTGTTCCAATCGAGCCCCGGTGCTTTCGCGGCAAAGTCCGCGGCGTTCCAAGGATTGTTGCCCTTTTGAATGTCATCGCTCTCGGTGCGGCTTGAGTGGCTTTGGGCGACCTTGGTTTCGAACGCCATGATGCGCGAGGCTCTTGCCTCGGCATTCGCGATGCCGGCGTTCTTCAACTGGGCGGCGATGTAGGCGACGTAGGCGGTGCGCGCCTTTTTCATCGCGTCGCTGTCCGACAAATAATACTCGCGGTCGGGCATGCCGATGCCGCCCTGAAACAGGAATGCGTAGTAGCGCGTGGGATCTTGGAACGACGGCGAAACCCAGATGCCAAACAGGTTGTCGGTGTCGAGGTCGGTCGAGTTCAGGATGTCGATGTCGGCGCGCAAGTGATCGCCGAGGTAGCGGGCGAGAGCGGTGCGATCCGTGATAGCCGCAATTTTCGCGAACATCGGCTGTAGCGGAGCGACGCCCTTCGCTTCGATGCCGGCTTCGTCCATGAAGCTGGCATAGAAGTCGCCGACCTTCTGCGCTTCGGAGCCGGGCTTCGCGTTCTTGGCCGCATCCTGGATGAGGTCCGCTACGCGCCTGCTCGTCTCTTCACCCAGAATTGCGGCAGAGCCGTAGGAACTGCGGTCGGCGGGGATCGGGTGGGACTTCACCCAGGTGCCATTCGCGTAAGCCCAGAAGTCGTCGCCTGGGGCGACCGACTTGTCGATCGCGTCTTGTTCGATGCCGGCGGCGAACGCGGTGAAGGCCGCAGCGGCGAAGAGCGCGCAGGTCAAGGTGCGGAGCATGGTGTCACTCGTGTTGTGGTGGTGCGAGTGATAGACCGCGCGGGGCCAAAACAAAACCGCCCCTGAGGTGGGGCGGCTTCGCATTCTCGTGATCGGATCAGAGCGACTGAGCGCCGCGGATCAGCTTACCCGGGAGCGCTTTGGTGGGCTTCCCGTTCCGGTAGGTGATTTGGCCGGAGACGACGGTTGCTTCATAGCCGTCGGCGTATTGGACCAGGCGGCGGCCGCCAGCGGGGAGGTCGTAGGCGACGGTTGGGCGATGCAGCGTCAGCTTGGCATGGTCGATGACGTTGAGGTCCCCTTTGTAGCCTGCCTTCAGCAGGCCTCGGTCGTTTAGGCCGACGGCGGCGGCGGTGTCGCGGCACTGCGCTTTGATTACCCATTCGATGGGGAGCTTTTCGCCGCGCGTGCGGTCGCGCGTCCAGTGAGTGAGCATTGAGGTCGGGAAGCTGCCGTCGCAGATCATGCCGACATGCGCGCCGCCGTCGCCGAGGCCTAAGATCGTGCTCGCGTGGCGCATCATCGCCAGCGACGGTTCGAGGCTGTCGTTCGCGTAGTTCAGGAAAGGGAAGAGGATGAGCGCGCGGCCGTTGTCTTGAAGGAGCCAGTCGTAGGCGAGTTCTTCCGCGGTCTTGTTGGTGCGGGTCGCTTGCGCGCCTAAGCTCATCTCCGGCGTGGGCTCGTAGTTCGGCGGATCGGCGAGCGGGAACATCTTGGCGAAGTTGCGCAAGACCGCTTTGACGAATGGGTTGTCGGTCGCGGGTTGTTCGGCGAGCAAGGCGGCGCGCATCTCTGGTGTGCGCATGATCGCCAAGCGCTCGGCGAAGGGGAGGTCGGCGATCTTCTTGTAGCTTTCGTGAGCGGAGAACGGGTTCAGCGTCAGCGAGAGCCCGAGCAGGAGGCCCACCGGGCGGCCGCAGACTTGCGCTTTGACCGGCAGACTGTCGGCCGCGCACTGATCGAGGAATTGCAGCAGCATCTTCCAGGCGTCGGGACCGCGGTCGCTTTGGGCGAGCGAGAAGGAGAGCGGCCGGCCGGATTCGACAACGAGGCGCCGCAGCATCGAGAGTTCTTGAGCCGGGTCCATGAAGTCGGAGACGACTTGGAGGACGCCACGGTTGGCTGCTTTGAGGCCCATTGCGATGCCGAGGAGTTCGTCTTCGGCAGCGGTTAGTGTGGGCGTCGGCTTGCCGTCGCTGGTTCGGTGGTTGAGCGTGCGCGAGGTCGAGAAGCCGAGGGCGCCGGCTTCGATCGCGCCTTTGGCGATGCGGCCCATTTCTGCAATTTCCGCTGGGGTGGCGGGTTCACGGTCGGCGCCGCGTTCACCCATCACATAGACGCGCAGCGCGCCGTGCGGGACTTGTGTCGCGAAGTCGATGTCGTGCGGACGCGCTTCGAGGGCGTTGAGGAACTCGGGGAAGGTTTCCCAGTTCCACTTTAAGCCCTCGGTCAAAACGGCACCGGGAATGTCTTCGACGCCTTCCATCAGGCGCACGAGCATGTCGTGATCGCCGGGGCGGCAGGGCGCAAAGCCGACACCGCAATTGCCCATAACGGCTGTCGTCACGCCGTGCCAGGCGGACGGCGTCAAACGCTCGTCCCAGGTTGCTTGGCCGTCGTAGTGGGTGTGGATGTCGACGAAGCCCGGGGTGACGATCTTGCCCTTCGCTTCGATCTCTTCGCGGCCGGTGCCGGCGACGCGGCCGACGGCTGCGATGCGGCCATTCGAGAGTGCGACATCACCTTCAAATGGTTCGCCGCCGGTGCCGTCGATGATGGTACCGCCACGTACGACGAGGTCGTGTTGATGCGCCATGGGCATGGAGTCCTTCAATAGCGAGGATCAAGAGGTTAACACGGGTGGCCGTGTCACCCAAATGGCTTGACAGAGTAGCCACGTCCCGCATTTTGCGGGCGATGCGAAAACTTCTGGTCCGCACACTGTTAAGCCTTCCCGGCAGCTGGCTCGTCGCACTGTCGGGCGGCAGGCCTGTGACGATTGAAGGGCGAACGCTCGATGCCCGGCTGCAGTTTCTGAGCGCGATGGCTAAGCGCCAGCCATCGATGGCGACACTGTCGCCTGCGGAGGCGCGGAAGGCGGCAGCGGAGGGCCTCGCGCTGCTGGATGGCGAACCGGCACACGATGTCGATATCGAGGACTTTCATATTCCGGGGCCGAACGACAACACCATGCGGGCGCGGGCCTACAAGCCGCGGCTGCCGAATCGTTTGGTGCCAACGCTGGTCTATTTCCACATGGGCGGTTGCGTGATCGGCGATCTCGAGACGTGCCATGTGTTCTGTTCGCTCATTGCGTTGCGCGCCGGGTGTTTGGTGATTTCTGTCGACTACCGGTTGGCGCCGGAGCACAAGTTTCCGGCGGCGGTTGACGATGCGTTGGCGGCGTTCCGGTGGGTCCGCGAGAATGCCAGGACGCTTGGCGGCAATCCCGCACGCGTTGCAGTTGGGGGGGATTCGGCGGGCGGGTATCTGTCGGCGGTGATCGCGCAGGAGCTGAAGCGGTCGAACGAGAAGCCGCCGGTGTTGCAGATGCTGATCTATCCGGCCGTCGATTGGCTGTCGGATACTGCGTCGATGAAGTCGTTCGGCGATGCCTATCCGCTGACCACGCCGGTCATGGATTATTTTCGCGATCACTATTTTACGGCGCCGGAAGAAGCGGCAAAGGATTTGAAAGCGTCGCCGGGGTTATGCAACGACTTGAGCGGGCTGCCGCCGGCGTTGATCTACACGGCGGGGTTCGATCCGCTGGTGGATCAAGGGCGCGACTATGCGGAGGCGCTGAAGGTTGCTGGCGTGCCCGTGATCTATCGCTGTTACGATCATTTGAGCCACGCGTTTACGGCAATGAGTGGCGCGGTGCCGGCGGCCAAGTTAGCGCTGATCGAGATCATCGAGGATCTACGGCGGGCGATCGCATGATCCGCGCGTTGGTGTGTCCCGCGCTGGCTGACGATTTCTCGACTTTGCGAATCGAGGCGCGCGATTTGCCGCCGCCGGCGTTTGGAGAGGCGCGGGTGCGCATGCGGGCTGCGTCGCTGAACTTTCCCGACCTGCTGATGACGCAGGGCAAGTATCAGTTGAAGCCGCCGCTGCCGTTCACGCCGGGGATGGAGGGGGCAGGCGACGTCGTTGCGGTGGGTGAAGGCGTTTCAAACGTGAAGGTCGGCGACGCCGTTGTCGTTGCGTCGCGGTTCGGGATGCTGGCCGAAGAAGTGAACGCACCAGCCGCGGCGTTGCGGCCAAAGGCGGCGGCGATGAGTTGGGCGGAGGCTGCGAGTTATCCGGCGGCTTGGCTCACGGCCTATGTTGCACTGGTGCGGCGCGGGGCGTTGCAGCGGGGCGAGACGCTTTTGGTTCATGGCGCTGCCGGTGGTGTAGGGATGGCGGCGGTCGATCTCGGACTCTTGCTCGGCGCGACGGTGATCGCGACGGCCGGTACGGATGAAAAGCTTGCGGTGTTGAAGGGGCGCGGGGTGAACCACGCGATCAACTATCGCAGCGGTTTTCGCGACGAGGTGAAGCGGCTCACCGATGGGCGCGGCGCGGATGTGATCTACGATCCGGTCGGCGGAGATGTGTTCGACGAGAGCGTGCGCTGTATCGCTTTCGATGGGCGGTTGCTGATTATCGGTTTCACCAGCGGGCGGATTCCGACGGTCAGTGTGAACATGCCGCTGATCAAGGGGTTCTCCATCGTTGGCGTGCGCGCGGGCGAGTATGGGCGCCAGTTTCCAGAACGCGGGCGCGAGAATATCGAGGCGGTCGAGACGCTGGCACGCGATGGCAAGATCAAACCCTATGTGGGTTTGACGGTGCCTTTGAAAGAGGCCGCATCAGGGTTTCGCGCGCTGTTTGAGCGGCAAGTCATCGGTAAAGCGGTCGTGATGTTTTAGACCGTGCGTTTGGCGCGGTCTTTCTCATTGGCGCCCTTGATCATGTTGCGGATGTTTTCCCACTCGCTGTCGCCGAGTTTGGAGAGTTGCGAGAAGTTTCCGCCACCTGCTAGGAACGCGCCGCCGTCGATCGCGATCGTTTCGCCAGTGAGGTAGTCGCAACCGTCGGACATCAAGAACGTCGCGAGATTGCGCAGTTCCTGCATCTGACCGACGCGGCCCATCGGGTTGCCACTGGCGCTGCCGTCGGATTCGCTGCCCATGGTGCCGGAGCGCATGGAGCCCGGGTTCAAGCGTTCCCACGCGCCCTTGGTCGGGAAGGGGCCGGGGGCGATCGCGTTCAGGCGAATGCCGTGGGGCGCCCATTCGACGGCGAGCGACTTCGTCATGATGTTCAGGCCCGCCTTCGACATGGCGGAGGGAACGGTGAAGGGGCCGCCGTTCCAGACCCAAGTGGTCAGGATCGATATGACGTTCGCTTTCTTCTTCTGCTCGATCCAACGCTTGCCCGCGGCGAGCGTGACGTAAAACGTGCCGTGGAAGACGATGTTGGCGATAGCGTTAAAGCCGTTCGGCGAGAGGTCTTTCGTCCGCGAGATGAAGTTGCCCGCAGCGTTGTTGACGAGGCCGTCGAGCGGGCCTTCGTTGAAGATGCGGGTCATCATGTCGTCGACGGCATCGGCGACGCGGATGTCGCATTCGAGGCCGGTGACGCGGGTGTTGTTCGCTTTCGAGAGTTCGGCGGCGGTTTCCTGGACGACGGGGCCGCGGCGGCCGCAGATGTAAACTTCCGCGCCGAGCTTCGCGTACTCGTCCGCCATTTCCTTGCCGAGGCCTGTGCCCCCGCCGGTGACGAGGATGCGTTTGCCTTTGAACAGGTCGGCGCGGAACATGGTCATCGCTTAGTCTCCTTCAGGTGCCCTTCACTCCTGTGCACGAATAAAGGGCTCCAAGCGCTGCGGCAATGCTCTCGTCGTCTTCGCGGTTATCGTAGCGTGAACCTTGCTCGTCGAGCCAGGCGGTCACCGCGCGAACGAGTTCGTCGTCGCCGATGTCGTCCGGCAGGCAGACCTTTGTCACCGGTCGTCCAGCAAGTGGGAACTCCATCCGATGCCGAACGTCCTTGATCTGGGCCGCGCAGGCGGCGGCATCCTGAGAGCACCGAAACAAGAGGTCTTTGGTGGTGTGAGCTAGCGCCGTGCTTGCCGCAAGGCAAATGGTGAAAGCCAATATCAGTCGCATGGTGGTCGCCTCCGCAATCGGGAGCCAACTATGCGCGCCCATAAGAAAGGCGGGCTAGACCCTTGTCGTAGATTTGAGAACTCAGAAGGCGTAGCCCGGTTTCGGCGCGCTCTCCTTCGAACAGGCGAATCCCACCGCCCAGCAATACCGGCAGGGTAAACAGGTCGATGCGCTCGACGGCGTTGGCGTTGAGAAATCCGTTGATCGTCATGGCACCGCCCATGATCCAGGTGTCCTTGTCGCCTGCGGCGCGCAAGGCAGTGACGAGGCGCGGGATGTCAGCGCCGACGCGGGTGACGCTGGGCGGGGCGTCGTCGAGTGGGGTCGACGTGATGACCAGCGTACGCACGGCCGGCGGGTAGGGCCAGTCGCCGAACGAGCGCGCCATCTCATAGGACTTGCGCCCCATGACGATCGTGCCGATCTCGCGCATGAACGATGCGTAGCCGTAGTCGACATCGTCGAACGGGCGCAGCCAATCGATGCCGCCGTCGGGCTTGGCGATGTATCCGTCGAGCGATTGGGCGATGTAGACGCGAAGCATGGGCATGGCCCTGTCTTAGCCGGGCAGCGCTCGGGTTGCCAGCGCGTCGAGTACGGCGGCATCGGTGGGTGTCGCGTCCTCTCGGACGCGCGTGAGGCGTGCGGCGCGGAGGACGAGCCCTGCTTTGCGGCGCGAGGTACGTGCGATCGCGGTAAAGGCGACTTCCAACACGAGCGCGCGTTCGCGGTCGCGGCGGACTTCGCGGACCGGGCCGAAGCGGGCAGTGGTGTTTGCGGCGATGTAGCGCTCGATCGCGTCGGCGTCCGGTCCGAGCGCCACGTCTACTTGTCCGATGGGCAGCAGAACATCGCCGGTCCAGACGCCGATGGTGCAGCGCAAGGGCGATAAGCGCGCGCGGGCGTTCGTTCGTTCGGCGTAGAGAAGGATGGCGTTGATCGTGCCGGATGTGTCCTTCTTAGGTGCTCGGAAGAGTTCGCTCTGATGGTCGGGAGGTTCGGCCTCTTCATTCGTCGTGCTGTCGATGCGCAATGTGCCGGTCAGAAACTTGATCAACGTCCAGCGGCCGGTTTCATCGCAGGCGTCGAGCCAGGCTTCGATGCGTTTGGGGAGTTCGCTGCGGCCGAGCGTCGAAAGCGCTTCGACGATTTCGCATAAGGTTGGATCGCGGTTGGCGCGCCGTGCCGGGGGCCAGAGTAGGGCTATCGTTTCGCCGGCGTCGCCGACATAGGCTTCGGCGAGTGCGTACAACACCGGGTCGATCCGTTCGGCAGCAAGGCCGCGAATGAGCGCGAGTTTGATTGGGCGCGGTTTCAGCTTCTTCGCAAGAATGTCCGCGGCGAGCGAGCGGTCAGGTTCGGGAGTGTGTTCGAGATAGTCATCGACGAGCGCGGTCTTCATGGCCGCGTCGGCCAGCGTTTCCAGCTGCGCGATCAAGGCGGCAAAGCGATTCACGAGGGATCGGTCTCCCTTTCCTCGTCCCCGTAACCGGCAATAGAGAGCGGGCGGGCGCGCAGCCCCTTTGCTTTGGCCCAGTGCATCAGGGCCGCTTCTTCGCCGTGCGTGATCCAGAGTTCGCCGGGCGCGATCTCGTCGATCGTCGTTGTGAGTTCGTGCCAGTCGGCATGGTCGGAGATGATAAGCGGAAGGTCGACGTTCGCTTGGCGCGCGCGTTTGCGGGTCCGCATCCATCCGCTGGCGTAGGCGGTGATGGGATCGTTCGTGCCGTCGGGAAGGTTGCTCGTCGGGCCGATGACGATGCTGCCGTTCAATGCGGCTGCGGGCGCTCCGTCAAGCTTGCGCAACTCGCCAAGCGGAATGCCGTGGGCGGCGTAGATCGCGCAGAGGCGTTCGGTTGCGGCGTCCACGTAGATCGGCGCGTCGTGGCTGGCTTCGCGTAGCACTGCGATCAGGCGCTGAGCTTTGCCGAGTGAATAGGCGCCGATCATGTGCGGGCGATCGGGAAAGAGTTTGAGCGAATGGAGAAGTTTGTCCACCTCGCGATCTGCCGGCGGATGGCGGAAGACGGGGAGGCCAAACGTCGCCTCGGTGATGAAGAGATCGCAAGGCACCGGCTCGAACGGCGGGCAGGTCGGATCGCGGGCGCGCTTGTAGTCGCCGGAGACGACGACGCGTTTGCCCCTCACCTCGATCACGATCTGGGCGGAGCCAATGACATGGCCGGCGGGCTTCAGCGTCACCCTCGCATCGCCGAGCGTGATGGTTTCGCCGAGGCGGGCGGCTTGAGGTTCGGCCGCGAACTTGTCGCCGTAGCGCGCGGCCATGACGGCGAGCGTCTCCTTGGTCGCGAGCACGGCCGTGTGCCCGGCGCGGGCGTGGTCGGAGTGGCCGTGCGTGATCACGGCGCGTGGCGTCTTGCGCAGCGGATCGATGTGAAAGTCGCCGGCCTCACAATAGAGACCCGCTGGCGTCAGCTTCAGAATGTCGGCGGCGCGCGTCACTTACCGGCGTAGGCCATGACTTCGACCTCCACCTGTGCGCCCAGGGCCAAGGCGCCGGCGCCGAAGGCAGAGCGGGCGGGCATGCGGTCGGGTTTGAAGTAGGTCACGTAGACCTTATTGAAGTCGCCCCATTTCGACATGTCGGCCATCATGACCGTCGCCTTGAAGATATGATCGAAGGTGAGACCATTTTGCGCCAGCACAGTGCGGATGTTTTCCATCGTCTGACGGGCTTCGGCCTCCATCCCGCCGGGGACGAGTTCCATCTTGCCGGGTACGTTTCCAAGGCAGCCGGAAAGGTAGAGGATGTCGCCGACGCGGACGGCCGCGCTGAAGGGCAGTTTGGCAGCTTTGACTTCGGGGGAGGAGATGAATTGCATGACGTTCGGTCCCATCTGTTTTGTGCCGGCGATGCTATATACCGGCACGCCGCGCGGGATGGGCAAGGGCTGAATTGATGGAACCGAAATACGCTATCGTTTTTGTATGGTTTGTTTGGCTGGCGTCGTGGTTGGCGGCGGCCAGTTGGGCGAAAACAACCGTCAAGACACCAGCGCGGCGGAGCGAGTATCCGTACAGGCTTTTGCAAGGGCTTGGGTTCGCGATGGTGTTCGCGTCGCTTGGGCAGTCACAGGACTATTCGCCCGAACCCGGCATCAGTGCGGCGGTATTGTCGTTCCTCTTCACGCAGCTCTGGGATTTTCCGTGGGTGGCGGGGTGGATCGCGGTGTTGCTCGCGCTTGGCGGGTTTGCGTTTGCGTGGTGGGCGCGGCTTCATCTTGGCACGCTGTGGTCGAGTTCGATCACGCGCAAGGAAGATCACACGATTATCGACACAGGGCCTTACGGTTTCGTACGGCATCCGATCTACGCGGGGCTTTTGCTCAGCACGATAGCGCTTACCGCTGTTAGCGGGCGGTTGTTGGCAGTGATTGGGCTTTTCGCCGTTGCCGTCGGCATTTTCCTCAAGGCTCGGCTTGAGGAGCGCTTCTTGAGCGCGGAGTTGGGCTCAGAGGCCTACGCGGCTTATCGCAAGCGGGTCCCAATGCTGGTCCCCGGATCGCCGGTGTGATTGCGGAGGCGGCGAACGAGACGGCGTTGCCGCCGGCCTTCGCCGCATGGTTTTCGTCGCGCGGGTGGAGTCCCCGACCGTTTCAATTGGCGCTGATCGAGGCGGCGCGGGCGGGGGAGAGCGTGTTGCTCGCGGCGCCGACGGGTGGCGGCAAAACGCTCGCGGGATTTCTGCCGAGTTTGATTGAGCTGTCGATGCCGCCTCCCCCCACCGCGTCCGCCTTCGCCAAGGCTTCGGCGGACAGGCGCGGGCGAGGGGCTCATGACGACGGCAATCCCATCATTGCGCGGTTGAAAGCGAAAGCCGCGATGCGGCCGCGGGGGATTCACACGCTCTATCTTTCGCCATTGAAGGCGCTGGCGGTCGACATTGCGCGCAATCTTGAGATGCCGGTCAAAGAGATGGGACTCAAGATCCGGCTGGAGACGCGCACGGGCGATACGTCCGCGCACCGGCGGCAGCGGCAGAAGATATCACCACCGGACATACTGCTGACGACACCGGAGCAGTTGGCGCTGCTATTGGCGACGCGCGAGGCGCCCGCGATGTTCGGCGACTTGCGCTGCGTGGTGCTGGACGAGTTGCACGCGCTGGCGCCTTCGAAGCGCGGGGATTTGCTGTCACTGGATTTGGCGCGGTTGTCGGTGCTGGCGCCGGGGCATCGGCGCGTCGGGCTATCGGCGACCGTCGACGATCCGGAGCTGCTCGCGCGCTATTTGGTGCCTCAGGTGCCCGGGGAGGTGCGTGCGGCGCGGGTGGTGCGCGGCGCGCCAGGCGCGGTACCGGATCTTTCCATCTTGGCGTCGGCGGAAGATGTGCCGTGGGCGGGGCACTTGGCCCGGCACGCGTTCGGCGAAATTCTGTCGGCGATCCGGACGGCGAAGACGGCGCTCGTCTTCGTCAACACGCGCATGCAGGCAGAGTTTCTGTTTCAGGAACTCTGGGCGATCAACAGCGAGAACTTGCCGATCGCGCTGCATCACGGGTCGCTGGCGCCGGAGCAGCGGCGCAAGGTTGAAGCGGCGATGGCGAAGGGAACGCTGCGCGCTGTCGTTTGTACGTCGACGCTCGATCTCGGCATCGATTGGGGCGCGGTCGATCTCGTGATCAATGTGGGGGCGCCCAAGGGGGCAAGCCGCATTGCGCAGCGCATCGGACGTTCCAACCACCGCATGAACGAGCCAAGCCGAGCGCTGCTGGTGCCGGCCAATCGCTTTGAAGTGCTTGAGTGCGAGGCGGCACGTGATGCGTTGCTGCACGGCGAGCTTGATGGCGAGAAGCCGCGGGCCGGCGCGCTCGATGTGTTGGCGCAGCATGTGTTGGGGATGGCGGTTGCAGCACCGTTCGACGCCGATGCGCTCTATTCGGAGGTGATCACGGCGTCGCCTTATGCGGCTCTGACGCGGGCGGACTTCGACCGGACGCTCGACTATGTGGCGACCGGCGGGTACGCGCTGCGGGCATATGAGCGTTACGCGAAGCTGAAGCAGACGGTGGAAGGGCTGTGGCGCGTGGCGAGCCCGCAGGTGGCGCAGCGCTATCGGCTGAACTGCGGCACGATCGTCGAGACGCCAATGCTGAAAGTGCGCGTCGTGCGTCACTATCGCGGTCCGCGCGCGACTTATGCGGGGCGTATCCTTGGCCAGGTCGAGGAGTGGTTCCTGCAACAACTGTCGCCGGGTGATACGTTTCTGTTCGCGGGGCAGATCTTGCGCTTCGAAGGCATTGTCGAGACCGAAGCGATCGTAACGCCTGGGCCGCCGGGCAATCCGAAGATCCCCTCGTTCGAGGGTGGCAAGTTTCCGTTGTCGACGTTCTTGGCGCAGCGGGTGCGCGAGATGATTGCCGATCCGAAGCGGTGGCAGTTCCTGCCGGATCAGGTGAAGGAGTGGCTTGCCATCCAGCGTCTGCGATCGGTGCTGCCGAAAGCGAACGAGATGCTGGTCGAGACGTTTCCGCGTGGGCCGCGGCACTTTCTGGTTTGCTATCCGTTCGACGGACGTTTGTGTCACCAATCGCTTGGGATGTTACTGACGCGGCGGCTGGAGCGGATGGGAATGAAGCCGCTGGGCTTTGTCGCCAGCGAGTATTCGCTGGCGATTTGGGCGTTGGGCAAGCTCTCTTCGCTCGATATGAACAAGCTCTTCGATGAAGACATGATGGGCGACGACCTGGATGCTTGGTTGGCGGAGTCGGCGTTGCTGAAGCGTAGCTTTCGGACGTGCGCGGTGATTGCGGGGCTGATCGAGCGACGCAATCCGCGTGAGGAGCGAACGGGACGGCAGGTGACGTTCTCATCCGATCTGATTTACGACGTGTTGCGCAGTCATGAGCCGGATCACATTCTCTTGCGAGCGGCCTATGACGACGCGGCGACGGGGGCGCTCGACATCGCGCGGCTCGGTGCGCTGCTCAAGCGCATCAAAGGGCGCATCGTCTTGAAGAAGCTCGATCGCGTGTCGCCGCTCGCAGTGCCGGCGCTGCTCGACATCGGCAAGGTGCCGGTTGGTTCGGACGCCAGCGAGGCGTTGCTGGCCGAGGCGAGCGACGATCTTATTGCGGAGGCGATGCAGCCGTGAGCTGCGGCAGCGTTTCCCAGATGCGGCGGTCGTGGGCGGGCACGATCGTCAAGTCCGGGAACTGCGCCTTCAGTTGATGCATGCGGACCAGCAGGCCGCGGACCTCTGCGGCGTCGTTATCGACGAGGTTGCGCGCGAGCCATGGCTTCTCGGCGGGGCGCTCGAAGCCTTCACTCTGCCAGGCGGTGTCACCGATCAGGAGGTAGCGCTTGGCGTCCGATGTCGTGATGAAGATGAAGACGGAGCCTGGCGTGTGGCCCGGCGCCGGAACGACAACGACGCTGCCGTCGGCGTAGAGGTCGAAGCTCTTGTCGAAGCCCATGTAGGGACCATCGGGGAAGCCGTAGACGTTGTAGGCGATGGTGCCAATCTTTCGGGCTAGCAGCGTTGCCGGATCGCCGCTGTTGACGAAGTCGAGTTCAGCTTTGGTAACGAACACGGGGATGTTGGGCAGATCCTCAAGGCCGCTGACGTGATCCCAGTGTGCGTGCGTGAGCACGATGCCGTTCGGGACGAGGTTCAGCGCTTTGAGTTGCTCGGCGACGGTCGGTTCCTTCACGTAGCGTGCGGTGTTTTGCATGAGCCATGGCGTCGTCTTGAAGTGCTCGTCGACATTCTTGCCGAACCCCGTATCGAACAGGAGCGTCCCCTTCGGGTGCTGGATCAGAATGCCGCCCATGTTGAACACGCGTTCTTCGCTCAAACTGCCGCCGCGAAAGGCAAGGCCGGCGCGGGAGAGCATTTTGCCGCCGAGGATCGCTTTTAGTGTGACGCCTTGCGTCGTCATCGGTGCGGGTGCGGCGACCGGCACGAGTTCGGGTACCGGAAGATCGCTGGCGGTGAATGTCCAGGCGAGTGCGCCGATGCCGGCGACGAGGAGGACGACAAGTGCAAGCAGAATGCGTCTCATTGGGGATCCTGTGAGTGGCCAGATGACGAACGCTATCATGTCCCCGGCGTGTTCGCCAAAAGCTACGAACTTACCTTTGAGGTACTAGATAACGCATGCGCGTTTTGATCGGTCTCACTCCTAAGTTCCTCTCGGCTTTGCCCGGGCTGTCGGTGTTGCGGTCCAGGGGTCCTCGGGCCAGTGGTGTTTGGGGTAGCGGCCTTTGAGGTCGCGCTTGACTTCGGGGTAGCCGGTTTTCCAGAAACTTTTGAGATCGCGCGTGACCTGCACGGGGCGGCGTGCCGGTGAGAGTAAGTGTAGGGTTAGCGGGACGCGGCCGTTGCCCACTGTCGGCGTATCGGCGAGGCCAAACATTTCTTGCAGGCGGACGGCGAGCACGGGGGCGTCGGTGCTGTAGTCGATGGCGATGCGCGAGCCTGAGGGAACCTCGATGTGCGTGGGCACGAGTGTGTCCAGGCGTTTTTTCTTCTCCCAGTCGAAGAGGGCGTGAAGTGCGCTCGAGAGATCGATCCGGGGGAAGTCGTTGGCGCGGGTGACGGCGCTCAGGAACGGCTGCAGCCAAGTTTCGAGATCGCGCAAAAGCGCCTCGTCCGTGAGATCGGGCCAACCCGCATCGGGTTCGAGTTTTCGGGCGAAGGCGGCGCGAGCGCGGAACGACTCCAACTCCGGTGTCCACGGCAGTGCGCCGAGGCCGAGTTCGCGGATGCCTGTGAGAACGGCGGCCGCCATTTTGGCCGTGTCGGGTTTCTTCAGCGGACGTTCGACGAGGGTGAGCGCGTGCAGGCGTTCTTCTTCCCGGGCGATGACAGCCCGGTCTCGGCTCGACCATTCGCAGACGGCGCGGGTCTCGATGCGAGCGGCGAACAGGTCTTCGATGTCTGCGAGGGTTAGCGGGGCGGCGTGATGAATTTTCGCGTTTGCTCCTGCCCCGTCGAGTGCCGCGATTGCCAAATAGTCGTGTGCCGCCAGCGCGTCGGTTTCGGGAATCGCTGCACCGCGCCCGTTGGCGAGGCGAAAGCTTCCGGGGCCGCGGCGCTTGGCGATGCGGTCGGGGTAGGCCAGCGCCGTGAGGCGGCCGGCGGCGTTGCTGGCGATGTGTTCGTCTTCGACGTCGAGCGCACGGCGCCAGAGGCGGGCTTGATCGCGCGCGCGGGCGAGCGCACCGCGATCGGCGTTGGCCGCACCGCGCTCCAACGCTTCGAGGCGCAGGCGCAAGTCGGCATCGCGCGCAGTGCGATCGAGGCGGATGACGTCGCGTTCGTTCAAGATCGCCGCGAGTGCTGTGGCGCTGGCTCCCAGATCGAGCTCCTTTGCGCGCAGCATCATGTGGGCGAGGCGTGGGTGGGCGCCGAATGTTAGCATTGCGCGGCCGTGGGCGGTGATCCGGTTGTCGGCGTCGAGTGCATCGAGATCGCGCAGCAGTTCCTGCGCTTCCGCGAACGTGCCGGGCGGTGGCGCGTCGAGGAGTCTCAGTGCGCTCGCGTCGCGCACACCCCAGTTCGCAAGGTCGAGCGCGAAGGGGGCAAGGTCGCTGGTTAAGATTTCCGGCGGCGTGAACGGCAAGAGCGCGCGTGTTTCGTTCTCCTCCCAAAGACGATAGCAAGTGCCGGGCGCCACGCGACCGGAACGACCCCGGCGCTGGTCGGCGGAAGCAAGCGAGAGGCGGTTCGTGACCAGACGGGTCATACCGCTTGCCGGGTCGTAGCGCGCCAAGCGCTGTTGGCCGCTGTCGACGACGACGCTTACGTCCTCGATGGTGAGGCTGGTTTCGGCGATGGCGGTGGCGAGGACGATCTTTCGTGTACCGGCCAGCGGGCGAATGGCCGCGTCCTGAACCTCCGGCGGGAGCGCGCCGTAGAGTGGGGAAAGCTTCGCGCCACGCAAATCTTCGTTGCCGAGCAGGCGTTCGACGGTGCGGATTTCACCTTCGCCGGGGAGGAAGGCCAAGATGCCGCCTTCGGTTTCGTCGAGCGCGCGGAGGATCACGTTTGCCGTGTGTTGCTCGATTCGCGTATTGGCCGGTGGTGGGGCATAACGCGTGTCAATCGGGAAAAGGCGCCCTTCAGAACGCACGACGGGGCCGTCGATGAGTTTGGCCACGCGCGCTCCATCGAGCGTTGCGGACATAACAAGGATCTTCAGGTCTTCGTTGAGCGCGCTCTGAATGTCGAGCGTCAGCGCAAGACCCAAGTCGGCGTTCAGGCTGCGCTCGTGGAATTCGTCGAAGATGACCAGCGCCACGCCCTTTAGCTCCGGATCGCTCTGCAGGCGGCGGGTGAGTAGGCCCTCGGTCAGAACTTCAATGCGGGTCTTGGGGCCGACTTTGCTGTCGAGGCGGACGCGGTAGCCGACGGTGTCGCCAACTTTCTCACCCAGCAGGTCTGCCATGCGCGCGGCGGCGGCGCGGGCGGCGACGCGGCGGGGTTCGAGCATCAGAATTTTCTTGCCATGAACCCACGGTTCGTCGAGCAGCGCGAGCGGGACCATAGTGGTCTTGCCAGCGCCAGGCGGCGCTTCGAGCACCGCGGCGCGGGCGCTGCTCAGGGCGCGCTTTAGGTCCGGCAGGGCGGCTTCGATGGGGAGGAGGCTCATTGTGCCGCCATCCCTACGCAGAAGGCGGCTCGCACTCAAGCGTGGCGCTAACCCCAAAAGAAAAGAGCATCAGCGCGCCGTGGAGCGGGCTGATGCTCAGTTGGTCGAATGCAACTGGATATCTGCGTCGTCTATCCGGGTGCTTATCCGCTAGAGGGTGAGGTGGATTGCACGCGTTGCAGTTCGACGGTTCCGACTAGGTTGGTGGCGGTGGCGGGGGGCGCATGCGCCGCTGTTCGAGGGTCCCGCTTTGAAGGCTTGTATCTGTTGAACTGGCGGGCATTGACCGGCTCGTTCGCGCTCGACCGTTTGGAAGATGTCGAAGAGCGCGCTGTCGGGATCTTGGCGGCGATGGCGATCCTTCAAGCTGGCGTCAGTGCCGAAGTAGTAAGTGATGCCGCCCATGACGCTGTCGTAGTCGTTGTCGCCGACATAGACGTCGGCGCGCAGGGCCAAGCCCGGCAAGTCCGCGCCAGCGAGCAGCCACTCTGCACCGGCATGACCAAGCGCTGCGTTCTCGTCAAAGCTGACGCCGCCGCTCAGCACAAAATTGTCGCTCGTGTACCACAGTAGTTCGGCTTCGCCGAACGCTGTGTCGTCGATGATGTCGGAGAATTGATAGCCGCCTTTGAGCAAGAGCGTGACTTGGCCGAGGTAGAATTCGGCTTCCGCGCCAATGCGGGTTGCATCGAGATCGAACTCATCTTCGCTGGCGTAGGCGAGGAACAGCCCTGCAAGATAACTGTCGGGGTCGCGCTTGAACGCGTGACCTGCCACGCCGTAGGCGGTGTCGCCGTCGACGCCGAAGATGCCCGCCTCACCTTGCACGCCCCACGTCGGGCTGAGCGGTGCGGTCAAGCCCGCGACACCAGCCCATGAACCTTCGCCATCTGTCGAACCACCGACAGCGGTGACTTTGAGATTTGTTGCCGAGACCGCCGGATCGCGCGCGACGGCGGGGCTGGCGCAGGCGACCGCGGCGGTGACGGCTAAGAGAGACCCGGATTTGAGAACTGAAATGATAGAACGCATACTTACCCCCGTTGGTGCGCGCCGACACACGACGCACTGCTCGGGAATCACGGTGGCGGACGCGTTGCGTTGCCAACATCCCGCGGATATGGGAGCAAGCGCCAAAACGGTGGACGGCGTGACTCAGGTCACACAGCAGGCCGACTCAGCGCGAGGTTCGCGGCGTTGCCTTTGCCATCCCATGGACATGGGGGATGGTTGACGTCGGTGACTTCGATCACAGCCGGGCGCTTGGCATGGCAAGGCGGCGGTGGCACCGCTTGCTGGGAGCGCTCCCTTCTTCCATGAATGCCGTTACCGCGCCCGTGACGAGTTCGCGCGAGAATTTTGGGAAGATGCGCACTCAAGACAAACCAGCCGTTCGTGTCGCCATCGTCGAAGATGACCCCGTTTTGCGCGGGCATCTCGTCGACATCGTGGAACACGCTAATGGGCTGGAGCTGCTCGGCGCGGTTGCGACGCTGGGCGAGGGTGGCCGGTTGATCGATGAGGAGTGCGATCTGCTGCTGGTCGATCTTGCGTTACCGGACGGCAGCGGTTTGAGCTTGATCCGGCGGGCGCGCGCGGCGTCCGGCGATCTGAAGATCATGGTCATCAGCGTCTTTGGGGACGTGCGCAACGTTGTGCAGGCGATCGAGGCGGGCGCCGACGGTTATCTGCTGAAAGGCGGCGGCCTGCACGAGACGGAGCGGGCGATCCGCGATGTGTTGGCCGGCGGGGCCCCGATCAGTCCGGCGGTTGCTGGTCATATATTGGCGCGGGTCCGTAGCAATGCGCCGGCGGCTTCGCCGACAGCGACGGGACCGCTCACCGAAAAGGAGGCCGAGGTGCTCGCGGATTTGGCGCGCGGATTTTCCTACAAGGAGGTCGCGCAGCGTCAACGCATCTCGCATCACACGGTCGCCGATCATGTTAAGGCAATCTACCGCAAGCTTTCCGTGAATTCGCGAAGCCAAGCCGTGTTTGAGGCGATGCAGAGCGGTCTGATCGATCTGCAGAGCTAAGGCATGAACCGTTGGCCGTATTCGGGCTGGGAGAAGCCGGCAGCACTCTTCCTCGGTGTTGCGATCAGCTGGGCATTGATCTGTTGGGTCGATGTGACATCGCCAGGGATCGCCGACCTGCGCGTCGAGCGGTTCCAATCTGCGACGTTGCCTCGCCCGGACATCGCGTTGCTGGCGGATGCTCGATTCGAGCCGATGGTTGAACCGTTCCGGCACGGCGGCCCGTTCGGTGTCGCGCGGATGTCGGTTACAGTGCTTGATCCTGCCAAAGCGAACTTGGCGTTGTTTACGCGACGCGTGCGCGACAACTATGCGGTCTACGTGAACGGTAAGCTCGCGGCGCCAGCGCCAGGCCTTCTCGGCGAACGATCGACCCTGCATGGGTTCCACCCGCGACTCGTCCGACTGCTACCGGCGCTGCTGGTTGCGGGCACGAATACGGTCGACATCTTGAGTGCGCGCAACGCGACACAGACCGTGTTGCGGGAAGTTTACTTTGGACCGGCCGAGCGGCTTGAGCCCGCGTTCCAACATTCGTACACGATTATTCACGACGGCGCCGAGGTCGCGGCGTTGGCGGCGGCGATCGTACTGTTGTTCTCGTTGGCGCTTGCCTCGCTCGTTCGCAATCCGGCGCTGACGCTAACGATTGCGCTGACACTGGCTCTGTTCTTGTTGCGCGAACTTCATACGCTGTGGGTCAACGTGGCGTGGCCGCAGATGTATCGCGACCTCTATTTCATGATTTGCGTGACGGGGATTTGGATTTCGTGCGCGGCCTTCGTGAACGAATGGACGAGTGGGCCGCTTGTTTTTCGGCGATGGCTCCTTGGGGCAGGGGCCGGCGCATTTCTCTTGATTGGGGCATTCTATGCGTCGTTGCCGTGCAGTGATGCGAACGTCGCGGCCTCGTGGGTCGAATTGGCAGCAGAGTGTGGTGCGATCACTTTCATGGGTTGGCGCTTGACCGGTTACTTTTGGGCGGCGCCCAGGTCGGCGTGGGCCGAGATAACGATGGCGAGCGTGGGCTTGGTGATGGGTGTCGCGACGTTCGCGACGCAGACGACAACGGTTCCCGGACTTTCGGCGGTCGTGGCGGTTCAGGGCGAGGGGTTCACACAGTTGGGCGCGCTTGCGATCATCGCGTTCATCGCGCTCGGTCTCGCGCGTCACGGCATCGGCGTCTACCGGCAGGCGGCGCTGAACAACGAGGCGCTATCGCGCAAGGTCGAAGCGGCGACGCATGAGATCGAAGTGAACCACGCGCTGTTGCGTGCGCAGGATCGCGAGCGGGCGCTGGCGGATGAGCGCGGGCGCATCATGCGCGACGTGCATGACGGGATCGGCTCGCAACTGCTGGGCCTCATGATCCAGGCGCGGGCCGGCGAAGCGAAGGGCGAGACACTGATCGGCGGGTTGCAGGCGGCGATCGACGACCTCTATCTGGTCGTGGATTCGCTCGACGGGGTGCCGGGGTCGTTGGAGACGGCGCTGGGGACCTTCCGCGGCCGGATCGAGCCGAAGTGTGCGGCGGCGGGCATCGAGGTGGTGTGGCAGATGGACGAGATCGGCGAGACGCAGTCCGTTGGCCCGACGACCGTGCTGCAAATCTACCGGATCTTGCAGGAGGCGTTGAGCAACGCCATTCGGCATGCCAAGCCCAAGCGGTTGATCTTCGGCATCGCGCGCAGCGTGCGGGATCCGGCGAAGATCGAAATCTCGTTGCGCGACGACGGGCCCGGCTTTCCAGCGGCAGCGCTCAGCGGGCTTGGGCGCGGGCTTGCCAATATGAAGAAACGCGCGGCGTCGATTGGGGCGGAGTTGCGGATCGAGAGCCATGGCGGGGGCTCGTGCGTGCACATCCTTCTGCCGGCCTGACACCGCGCCGAAACGGGGCGATTGTGGCCCGACTGACACTTTCGCGGACTAGGCGGGATGCACGAATCCTGTCACCTGTGGAGGGTGTTCCCGGAGTTTTGCGCGTTGTCGGACGAGACCTTGGTACCTGTTGCGGCTGCGCCGCGCGATGCCCGCACTTGGGCGCAAATCCTGACCCGCTATCGTGAGCCGAGCGTGCCGCGCAGCATTGTCGAGATCGCCGTGACGGCGGGGCCGTTTGTGGCGCTCTGGGTCCTAATGTGGTTTGCGCTGGGGGTCAGCTATTGGCTGGCGTTGCCGCTCGCTATTCCGGCTGCCGGATTCCTGGTCCGGCTTTTCTTGATCCTGCACGATTGCGGTCATGGCGCATTCTTCAAGCAGCCGGCGGCGAACGCTTGGGTCGGTCGTGTTTGCGGCGTGCTGACGTTGACGCCGTTCGATGTCTGGCGGCGAACGCACAACATGCATCACGCGACGTCGGGCAATCTGGACCGGCGTGGCCTTGGCGATATCGAGACGATGACGGTGGGGGAGTATCTTGCCTCGCCTTGGTACGAGCGGTTGCGCTATCGGCTTTACCGGCATCCGATCACCCTGTTCGTGATTGGGCCGGCTTACGTGTTCTTCATCGCGAACCGGTTGCCGATCGGGTTGATGACTTCCGGGTGGCGGCCGTGGGCGTCGGCGATGGCAAACAATGCAGCGATCGCGCTCGCGGTCGTCGGCATGATGTATCTGGTCGGCGTCAGCGAATTCCTCATGATCCAGATTCCGATCTTGTTGCTGGCCTCTTCAATCGGGGTGTGGCTGTTCTTCGTGCAGCATCAGTTCGAAGGCACGGTGTGGGCGGGTGCGGACGATTGGGACATGCAACATGCGGCGCTGGCGGGTTCATCGCATTACGATTTGCCGGCACCGTTGCGCTGGATCACGGCCAATATCGGCGTGCATCACGTGCACCATCTGTCGAGCCGGATTCCGTTTTATCGTTTGCGCCGGGTCTTGAAAGATCATCCGGAACTGAACGAGGTTGGCCGGTTGACGCTGTGGCAGAGTTTTTCCTGCGTGCGGTTGGCGCTCTGGGACGAAACGCGGCGACGGCTGATTTCGTTCCGCGAACTACGGCGGGCGTAGAGAACCCCCAAGATTTCCTTGGCCAATTGGCACAACAACTGGTGCTAAATGCACTGTGCCGGGCGAGCTGTAACTGCTCGCCCGGCGCTCGGCGTCATGGGTTGCTGTTACCAGCGGCGAGGGGTGCAGTATTCGTACGGGACGGTGTAGCCGCCGTACTTCCGGCAGGTCGAGGGCGTGCTGTGGAAGTACTGGCCGTTGTTGTAGCAGCACGGCTTGCTGTTGCCGAAACCCTGATTGTAATTGTAGCCATAGCTATCGTTGTAGCCGTCGCCCCACGGTTGGTTGTAGTTGCGGCGGCAGTAGTCGAACGCGACCACTCGGCCGCCGAACTTGCTGCAGTTTTTGGCACTCGAGTGATAGAAGCGGCCGTCGTTGTAGCAACAAGGCTTGTCGCCATAGCTGTAGTTTTGGCCGCCGTTGTTCCAGGGCTGATAGTAGGAACGTTGGCAGTACTCGAACGGCGCAACCTGGCCGCCGTACTTCCGGCAGGTCGATGGCGTCGTCTGGAAATACTCGCCGCTGTTGTAGCAGCAGGGCTTGGAATTGACTTGCTGGAACAGCGCGTCGCGCGGGGACGCGCCCGGCATATAGGTGGCGTTGAAGGCGCCACCGCGATCACCGGCTGTGGCCGCTCCGGTGGCAACGAGCACCAGCATCAGGGCGGCGCAGATTGCTGAAACGAGTTTCGACATGAGACTTCTCCTTCTCTTGCGCGGCGGTTTAACCGCTCCGGCATGAACCGCGGCTGAACGCGGAAAAGGCGCGGATTTGGCCGCGAAATCTTGCCGCGCGGCGCCCTTTGCCTTTTGTCGGTTTGCGCTGGCGGCAGCAACAGGCTAGGAGCGGCGCCAACAACGAAGGCTCCTTCCCCCATGAAGAAGAAGAAAGGCGGACTGAACCCGCCATTTGCACAGATGACCAAGGACGCGCGGTTCGAAGGTACGTTCGAGGTGCTGGTCCCCGTGCCGGACCGCGTGCGGCCGCACCGCGTGGCACTGCAGTTCGATACGCAAGCGGCCGCCGAGAGCTGGATCCACTCGCCGGACGGCGAAGACGCGATCGCGGTTATTCTGCGCGAGGGTGTGAAGTAGGCGGGTTTGCTCGATGATCAAGAGTGTTCTGGCGGTGCTGGCTGGGTTGGTCTTCATCTTCGCAACGCATGTCGGCACCGATGCGGTGATGCATGCGACCGGGGTGTTTCCACCGGAGGGGCAGCCGATGTTCGCGCCGGAACTGAACGCGCTCGCGCTCGGTTATCGCTGTGCGTTCTCGGTCTTGGGGTGTGCGCTAACGGCGTGGCTCTCGCCTGCGCGTCCGATGATGCATGCGCTGACGTTGGGCGCGATCGGCACGGTGTTGAGCGGGCTCGGCTTTTTCGCGACGATGAATATGAACCTCGGGCCTATGTGGTATCCGCTTGCGCTGGTGGCGACGGCACTGCCCTGCGCGTGGCTTGGCGGAATGATCACGCAACGAGCGGCTGCGCGATAAAATGTGGCGTCGCGTTGCCATATTTGGCAGTCAGTACATGCCGCGCGACCGCGGATAAGGTGGCGGCAAGAGAAAGTTCAAGGAATTCGGTCAAATTGGGAGCGGTCCGGGCGTCGGTTCGGCCGTGCTAGCGAGTCCGCGACTACCCATGACCACCCTTTCGACGGATACGCAGACTGGCGCGCCACCCCGGTCGTTGGCGCTGCGTCAGTTGGAAATCTGCGCAACGTGGCTGCGGCCCAACATCCTCACGTTGCCGCCGACCGTCCTGGGCGTTGGCGCCACGATGCTGTTGTGGTGCGAGCCGATTGCCGTTCTGTCGTGGACCGTGGCGACGGCCGGCATCACGGCGCTTTCGATCATGGTTGCAAGACGCTTCTTGAGCGACCCCGCGCGCGAAAGGCGATTTGCGTTTTGGGAGAGCGCGCTTGTTGCAAGCATGGCCGCCTTTGCGTTTGCGCTCGGCAGTGTCGGCTGGTTCTTCTTCGTGACGGACAATCGGCTCAACAATGCGCTGATCTATGCGCTGTTGGCGGCCGGGATTGCCGGTGCCGGTGCGCAAGGCGCGCCCAGGCCGCGTGTTGCCGGCGCGATGATCTGCACCTATTCGGCAATTTTGATCAGCACCATTCTCGTGAACGAAGCGTGGCCGATAAGCCTGCTGTTGACCGGGCTGGTCGCGGCCTATGTGGGCATCGTGGCGGCCTATTCGCATTCGATCTGGAAGATCACGGTCGAAACCCTCGTCAATGAGGACGGCCTCCGGTTGGCGCAAGCTCAAGCGGTTGAAGCGCGTGACGCTGCGGAGACGGCGAACCGGGCGCTTGGCCAGCGGGAGGCATTGCTGAGCAGTCTTGCGTCGAACATCGAAGGGGTGCTGTTCCGCACGCGGCTCGGCCCGCCGACGATCATGGAATACTATAGCCCGGGCATCAGAAAGCACATCGGGATCGACGCCGCCGAGTTGATCGGCAAATCTCCCGTCGGGCTGCAGCTAATGCACCCTGACGATCGCGAGCGCTACAACGGGGTGCTCGATGCGGCGCTGCGCACGAAGCAGCCCTACGAAATCGAGTTTCGGATTACGCTGGCTGACGGACAGGTCAAGTGGGTGCTTGAAGCAGGGCGCATCACTGCGTTCGACGCCAACGGCCGGCCGACAATCATGGAAGGCATGTCGATCGACGTAACGGCGCGCAAGGAGGCCGAGAGGACGCTTGCCGCCGCCCGCGATGCGGCCGAGGCCGCCAACAGAGCGAAGTCGGAATTTCTGGCGATGATGAGCCACGAGATTCGCACGCCCATGAACGGCGTCTTGGGCATGACGGGCGTACTTCTCGACTCGCCGCTGTCGGCGGAGCAACGGCGCAACGCCGCGACGATTAGAGAATCCGCGGAAAATCTTCTCGGCATCATCAACGACGTGCTCGATTTCTCGAAGCTCGAAGCGCAGGCGATGGAATTCGAGCGCGTGGCGTTCGACGTGCGCGATCTGATGTCTTACGCGAAGGAAATCGTGGCCCCGCGCGCCAACGCCAAAGCAATCGATCTCGGCCTGGTGTTCGGCGCCGGGGTGCCGCAGTTCGTGAGCGCAGATCCCGGCCGTATCCGACAGATCGTTCTCAACTTGCTCGGCAATGCGGTCAAGTTCACCGAACGCGGGTCGGTAACGCTCAAGGTCGAGCCGATCGAGATGAATGGCAACGACGCTGTGCTGCGGGTCGCTGTCACCGATACGGGGATCGGCATTCCCGCCGAACGCTTGGGTCGGTTGTTCCAGAGCTTCAGTCAGACGGACGCGTCGATGTCCCGACGCTTTGGGGGAACGGGCCTCGGGCTTGCGATTTCGAAGAAGCTCGCGGAACGGATGGGGGGCAAGATCGGCGTCGAGAGCACGGTCGGCGTTGGCTCGACATTCTGGTTCCAACTTCCGGTCTCGGTTGTGTCGGCCGAAGAGGTCGAGAAGTCGCGGCAAGAGATCGACGATACGCGCATCGACGCCGCGCTCGTGGCGATTTCATCGCTGGGACGGCCGTTGCGCTTGCTGGTCGCGGAAGACAACGCGACGAACCAACTGGTCGTGAAATCGGTGTTGGCCAAATTCGGAATCGTGCCCGACTTCGTCGGTAACGGGCTTGAGGCGATCGACGCGGTGCGGCGGAAATCATACGACGTGGCGTTGATGGACGTTCATATGCCGGAGATGGACGGTTTGTCGGCGACACGGGCGATCCGTGGCCTTGCAGGCGAGGTGGCCCTCCTGCCGATCGTGGCGTTGACCGCGAACGCCTTCACCCACGACATAGAAGAGTGCCGCGCGGCGGGCATGACCGCGCATGTGAGCAAACCGTTTCGGACCGAGGACTTACTGCTGGCGCTTGGCGAGGCGGTCAAAGGGCAGGGCGGTTTTCACGCCACTCCGGATGGATCCGAAGAGCCGAACGTCGAGCAGCCCGCGCTCGATTGGACGACGATCGAACGGTTCCGGGCGGATTCAGGCGAAGAGACGCTTGCGGTGTTGATCGACACGTATCTTGCCGACGCGGCCGAAAAGCTTGCCCGGTTGGGCCAAATCGCCGGCGATGCCACGGCGGCCGCGGAAGCACTTCGCCTCGCGCATTCGCTCAAGAGTGCGAGCGCGATGGCGGGGGCGTCGGCACTCTCCTCCATGGCGGCGCAGGTGGAACGAGACCTGGTGCAACGCCGGGGCGCGATCAGCGCCGCTGAAGCAAGCGATCTGCAAAGCCGGTTTGAGAACTATCGGCAAGCGCTGGTCGCGCGCGGGCTTGCGGCCTAAGTCTTCCTACGGCGCGGGCGCGACGCTCAAGGCTCCGCGCCCAGTTTCTTCAGTGAGTCTTGCATTTGTTTGCGCATGTCGGCGCTGGGATTGCGCGCGATGGCGGCGCGGTAGTCGGCGATGGCTTTGTCTCGCTTGCCGATTTGCTCATACACCGTGGCGCGCAGCGCGTAGGCCCAAAAGTCGTCAGGCTGAAGCTTCACCGCGCGCGTGTAGTCGGCGATGGCGCGCGTGGTGTCGCCCTTTTCCTTGTAGAGATTGCCGCGCTGCATGATCAGCACGGCAGCTTTCGGCTGCTTCTTGATCATGCCGCCGAAGGCTGCGATGGCGGCGTCGAGCGCGCCGGCGGCCTTCGTCAGGTGGGCGCACACGACGAGCATGTCGTGCGACGGCACCAGGTCGAGTTCGCATTCCTTTTCATGGTCGTAAGCTTCGTCGCTGTATTTTACCTCCGGAAAGATCTCGACCTGGTACCAAGCCGCGCGAAATGCGGCGTCAGCGGCAAGCGCGGGGTGCGCGGCAAAGACGAGGAGCGCGGCGACGGCGATGCGGTACATGGGCGGGTCCTCGTGCACGTGGCGTTGCAGCGTAGGGTGTGCTCGCGGAGGGGGGAAGTGTTTCTTTCTCCCTGGGACCGCGGGCATCCTTGCCCGCCCTTTCTTGCTGCATCGAAAAGGAAGAAGGGCGGGCAGGGATGCCCGCGGTCCCAGGAAGAAAGAAAGTGATCTCGCCTCGGCGGGGAATTCGTGATTAGTCGCGTCCTCACCGTCTCAACTGGAGCACCCCCCATGAGCAAAACCATTTTCATCACCGGCAGTTCCACCGGGCTTGGCCGGGCGTCGGCGTTGCTGTTCGCTTCGCGGGGGTGGAAGGTGATTGCCACGATGCGCAATCCGGCGAAGGAGAGCGAGCTTGGCAAAGTCGCCGGGATCACGTTGCTGCCGCTCGACGTAACGAAGCCGGCACAGATCGAAGAGGCTGCCGCCAAGGCGCTCGCGATGGGGCCGGTCGATGTGCTCTTCAACAATGCCGGCTATGGGCTTGCTGGAGCATTCGAGGCGGCGAGCGATGCTCAGCTGGTCGACGAACTCGACACCAATCTCTTGGGCGTGATGCGGGTGACGAAAGCGTTTTTGCCGTCGATGCGCGAACGAGGCCACGGGACCATCGTCACGACGACGTCGATCGGCGGGCTGGTCACGTTTCCGTTCAACTCGGTCTATCACGCGACGAAATGGGGGCTTGAGGGGTGGAGCGAAAGCTTGGCCTACGAGCTTGCGCCGCTCGGCATTCGGGTGAAGACGGTGGCGCCCGGCGGGATCGCGACCGATTTCGCGAGCCGCTCGCTCGTATTCACGCCGCACCAAGCCTATGCGGGCGCGCTCTCCAAAGTGATGGCCGCGTTCATGGACCCGGAGCGCCGCAAAGGCGGCTCCAGCGCGGAGCAGATCGCAGTGACGGTGTTTGAGGCGGCAACAGACGAGAGCGAGCGCGTCACCTTCGTCGCCGGCGAAG
The DNA here is from genome assembly GCA_964547645.1 of uncultured Flavobacteriaceae bacterium. Taxonomy (GTDB): domain Bacteria; phylum Pseudomonadota; class Alphaproteobacteria; order Micropepsales; family Micropepsaceae; genus SZUA-430. The sequence goes on along the minus strand of CAZJOM010000015.1, from coordinate 9,755 downwards.
ACGCGAAGGCGACGTACGCGCAAAGGCTTGCGGTCGGCGTGGAGGCGTTCCGCAAGGGGATTAAGGCAATGTTTTTGGGATGACGGGGGCTTCAAACTTCCTGGGGCCGTCGGCAGCCAGGCTGCCGGCTCCTACTTCGCGCGGCGCTTACGCGCGCCGATAGGTGTGCAGGAAGAAGCGTCGCCAGCCTTTTTTCGTTTTGCTTTCGACGGCGAAGTGGATGCCATCGCCGTCGTCGGTGGGCCAGTAGGCCATACGCGCGAGACCGGCAGGCATCTTGGCCTCGAATGCGATGGCTTCGGAATGGATGTCGCGTCCGTCGCTGAGCGTGCCCACCGAGCTCTTGCCGTCGTTCGTGAACGAGGCGAAGCCGAGCTTGCCGTCGGCGCCGGCGCGATAGAACGCGACTTCGCGGTACTCGCGGCCTTTGCCCATCGCCCAGCGTGCGTCGAGCTGCATCGTCTTGTCGCCGAAGGCCGTGAATTCGCGCGTGCACTTGATCGCGCTTGCCTTGTCCGTGCGTCCGGACGGCTCACTCACCCAGCGCCCGAGCAACGGTTTCAACGTTCCAAGCGCGCCACGCCCCTTTTTCCAAGCCATCGTGTTTCTCCGCCGTCCTTCTGCTACTGTGGTACACGAGCCGGCGGCCCTAGACGACGGTGCCGAAGAGCCTTCCGATACCGGCGGTCAACGCCATGGCGAGTGCGCCCCAGAACGTAACGCGGGCCGTGGCGCGCCAGACGACGGCGCCACCGGCTTTGGCGCCGATCGCACCCAAAAGCGCCAGGAAGGCAAGCGACGCCACCGAAACCAATGGCACCAGCAAGTTGACCGGCGATACGACGACCATGAGCAGCGGCATGGCGGCGCCGACAGAGAACGTGGCTGCGGAGGTCAGCGCGGCTTGGATCGGGCGGGCGACGGTCATGTCGGAAATGCCGAGTTCGTCGCGCGCGTGCGCTGCCAGCGCGCCTTTGGCCATCAGCTGTTCGGCGACCTGCCGCGCCAGCGCCGGCTCGACGCCGCGGGCCGTGTAGATCTGGGCGAGTTCGTCGCGCTCGAATTCCGGGTTCTCAGCCAGTTCCGCCCGTTCGCGCGCGAGGTCGGCTTGTTCGGTGTCGGACTGCGAGCTGACCGATACGTACTCGCCCGCCGCCATCGACATCGCGCCGGCGACGAGGCCCGCGATGCCTGCAATCAACACGTCGCTTTGCGTCGCCGCCGCCGCGGCCACACCCACGATCAGACTGGCGGTCGAGACGATGCCGTCATTTGCGCCCAGCACGGCCGCGCGCAACCAGCCGATACGGCTGACCAAATGTCGTTCGGTATGGAGGCGCAAGCGGGTCATGATGGGCCGAAAGGGTTGGAGAACGTGGAGGGCAGGCGCTTACTCTATTCGACAAAGGTGCCTTGGCACAGGTGCGATACTGCAGTCGCAGGCCGCGAAATTCTTGCGCAAGATCATGGTGGCGTTCGCATTTGCGATTGAAACAATTCTTGACCGCGCACGCATGCGCGCACGGTTGAACGTTGCAGCGCCTTTGCCGTCTACTTCGCGTCTGTTCAGTAACGCGTTGAGGTGTTGCCATGCGTACATTTGGCAAGGTGAAGTCGTTCGACCGGACGGCGGGAACGGGATGCGTCGTGGCGGACAGCGGCGCGCAAGCGGCGTTCACGCGCGACACTCTGAAGCCGTTTGGGCTTTACGCCATCGACGAGGGAGTGGCGCTGACGTTCGAGTTGACGCTCGAGCGCGGTCGGCTGATCGCCGCGCAGATCTATGAAATCGCGGGCAAGGGGCCGCACCCGGGGGCCGCGACACGGAGCGACAAGTCGCTACCGGCGCCGCCAGCCGAGCCGGACGAGCAACGCATCACCGGGCGCGTGCTGTGGTATGACCAGGTCAAGGGCTTTGGCTTCATCGGCGCGAAGGAGATCGCGGGCGACGTGTTGTTGCATCGCGACGCGCTTGCCGCCATCGGAGTCGAGGGGCTGGCGACCAGCGCGGTCGTCGATTGTGATATTTTTCGGAAGATCAGAGGGCTGCAGGTGAGGCGGGTCCATGCGGTGCTGGCGCCGGACGTGCCTTTGATATCCGTGCCCCCTGTGATGCCGCCTTGGCAGAGCGGCGGCAGCATTCAAATTGTTCCCGATCGGGGTGGGCGGATCATCGTTGCGCCGCCCGGCAAGCTTTTTGGCGACGGTGCCTGGACCGGTCCGTGGGGCTTTGAAGCGAGCCATTCGCCCTTCGAAGATGCCGTGTGCAAGTGGTTCAGCCGGCCGAAAGGCTTCGGCTTCGTGACGCTGCTCGAGGGCAGCGAAGACATATTCCTGCACATGGACACGCTGCGCCGCAGCGGGATACGGGAGCTCAAACAGGGGCAGCACGTGCGCGTGCGGGTGGAGCAGACGGAGAAGGGGCTTACGGTGACGGAAATTGAGTTGGATGACGAGGAGGGCGCGTAGGCGCGGCGTTGATTTGCAGCGAGTTCTGACCTCGTGAACAAGAAGCTGCGTAGCATCGAAGTGGACGTTAAGACCGCCAAGCGGCTTGACGCGATGGCGGAGGAGCATTGCCTTAGCGTGGCGGAGCTTTTGGCCGAACTCACCGGCGAAACCGCGCAACTGCCGAAGCCGCTTGAGAAATTGCGCAAGGCGGGGCGAGGCCCGTGGTCGCCCGCCGTGGTTGCGGAAGATGCGCGCCGCACGGAGGCGTTCGAGCGCACCGGCAAAGGCGTGCCGTGGGACGAGGTGCGCGATTGGATGCGCAGTTGGGGCAGCGCGCGCGAACTTCCGATGCCGAAGCCCCGCAAACTGTGAGGATCGCGCTTTCGCTGGAGGCGATGGCAGACCTCATGCGACTTCGCGAGTTTCTTGTCGAAAGGGGTCCGCGCAGTCGCCGCTGATCACGATTGTGGTGTTTCAGGCGGCAGATTGAAGTTGCGCACCCTGGTGTTGTGGTCCACCGAACTGCAAGAGGCGTCTGGAAGTGGCAAATCGAATGGTGTGACTCCCTGCCGCGCTCCAAATGTTGACTCAGATTTGCCCGGTTTTTGACCGGATCGCCTCCAATGCTCACCAGGTGTTGATGACGGGAGCGCACAACCTCCGGATTAATTCTGTTGCCCATTAGACAGACCTTAATCGTTGACGTATTTCTTTCGTTGAGGGCTGATCGCTGCTTCGGGGTTAGGGATCGATGCGTCAAACTTTGACGTCTGACCAATTTGTTGCGGGTGTCATCGCGACACTGGCGCTGCAAGATCGGCGTCACTTCGTGCTGGCCGAAACCGAACTGGATGAGTGTTTTCAGAAGGCGTTTGAGGCTCTTCTCGCGAACGAAGATGAGCTTGGAGTGGCGCCAAATTTCACGTTTTTTGTCGATCCGATGCATGGCGACTCGGTGTGTTTGCGCGACACTCTTTTGGCTGCAAAAGAGAAAGAGTTGATCGCACTCAACAATCCGACTTTTCATACGTTTGATATCAAGCTCAATACAGAGCGAGCAAAGCAATACCTGTCTCGTAACCCGTTGCCGCCTGCTTTTTTTAGTGACATAGTCGAGAGGTATTTCGCGAAACTCGGCTAACTGCTTGTCTTGGGATGCGTGCCCAACAGAGTGCCTCTTTTGCCCTTTCGGACTTGCAGCTTCTAGCGGAAGATTTCGCGGCCGCGCACCTTGACGACTATGTGGCGGCCTTGAGGATTAGCGATGCGGGTGTCCGTCGTAAGGAAGTGAATGATGCGCTTTGGGGAACGATTGGCCTCACGCCCCTCGAAGTGGCTATTCTCGATTCCCCGCTTCTTCAACGATTAAGATACATCCGACAACTGGGCGTAGTTCATTGGGTTTATCCTGGCGCGGGTCACACGCGCTTTGAGCATACACTCGGCGTGTTGCATCAAGTGCAGAGGTTGATACAAGCCCTCAATGCATTAGGCACGCAGAAAGGGCACCAGCAGCTGATTGACCCAGGCAAGGTGCAGTTGTTGCGTCTCTGCGCGTTGCTGCATGATGTTGGCCACGCCGCATTCTCGCATGTAAGTGAAAAGGCGTTTGAAACACTCCGTGGGCTGGGGTCGTTGTCCTCGGAATTTTCTCGGGTCCACCGCATAGAAGACCGAAGGTTGTCCGAGATATTTGCATACTTAATTGCTCGTTCGCGCTCAATGAAGGAGCTACTCGGCGTGCTTCTCGACAAGCACAATGGGATTCAGCTGTCCTCGAATCGATTGGACAATCTGGACGCGGTTGTTGATGGTGTCGCGAGGGCTATCGTTGGCCAAAAGATCGATGATCGCTTGCCTCTACTTCATGAAATTATCTCGGGACCCTTCGACGCTGACAAGTTGGACTATTACGTTCGTGACGCGCGCCTTGCTGGAACACCCTCCGTGCTCGACATTTCGAGGCTGGTGCAGAAGATCTCTATTCGTGAGTTAGATGCACGCGATTTGCCTGCCGACATCGCTCGCAATGTTGATAAGATCGACGGGCCCTATTGTTTGTTTGGGATAAAGTGGTCGGGTGTTGCCATGCTCGATGAGCTTCACCTGGCAAGAGTTTTGCTCTACGCGAAGATCTATCGGCATTCGAAGGTGGTCGCGCTGGAGCAAATGCTGGGTGCTGCCCTGGTCACGCTTGGGAAGATCGTTTCGGCTGGAGAGATACTCAAGCTTGCTTACACTTATGACGACGGCGGTTTCTTGGCGCTCAACTCTGAGGGGCTACGAATTGCACTTGGTTTGGAGCCTAGCGATGTTACGCCTGATATCCGAGCTAGGCTCGAGTGCGCGGCAGAGATCATCAAAGACATTCGGGCCCGGAGGCTTCTCGTAAAGGCCTTTGAGGTTCAGCGGAGGTATCCAGCGGATCAAATCGAACAGGACCAAACGCAGAAGAATGCGTTGACGGATTTTCGAGAGCGAATAGAACATCCTGACAAACGTGAGGAGTTTCGTCAGGCTCTCATCGAAGAGGTGGAGAAGATACTCAAGGTCGTCGATCCGAAAAATGTGCCCACTCGGGTAGTGTTGGAAGCAACGATTTTGATCCATTCTCTGGGTCCGATCCCGGGGAGCGCGCAAATTGCGAGAGCATATCTCCTGCCATCCACCGGGCGGCCAGTGCAATTTCGGGAGTATACGGTCAATCGCGCAGCGTGGGCCGATGCCTATATGTCAGACCAACCCATTGGATTTGTGTTTTCGCCGGCTAGCACTGCTGACGCGGTCTATGTTGCCATTGAGAAACTCTCCCGAGAGACACATGGTCTGTGCCTGCCAAAGGCAGCCATGGAGGCAAGCAAGCGTCAGCCAGGACGAATCGAGGGGTTGAAACGGGTGTTGCATCAAGCTGGATACTACCGCTCAGCGCCCTTCGACATTCGCCCGATGCCTGGTCGGTTGACCAGGGCAGATGTCGAAAAGTCTGTCGCAGAATTCTCGGAACGTTTGGCGAAATACAGCGATCCCAATCTTCCCAACGAAGACGGTTATTCAAGTGTGCCAAAGGAGCGCGTGATAAACTGGCTCCGACAATTCGATACGGACGACGATGTCGACTGCGCATTGCGTCTCTTGAGCAAGTTTCGCTTCATCGGCCGGAACGAAGCGGTGAAGTCACTCACCACCTTCATCGACAAGAATCCTGCATTCCGTGGGGCGGTGGTTGTTCCGTTTGGAAACGCGCGTGATAGCGGCTCAGTGCAGGCGTATTTTGCTGCTGACGTTATTGGGTCGCACATTCAGGCCTGCTGCACGGTGGACGAAGCAGTTAAGAAATTCCGTAACTCGCCACTGATATTTGTTGATGATTTTATCGGGTCGGGCGGTCAGGGCCAGGACATGCTGGCAGCCGCATTTGGTTTAAAAGAATTGCGAAAGGATCTCGGCGAACAGCGTGAGATGTTTGATGACGATATTCGGCTTCACCTCCAACGTGCGAAGCTTGGATTTGTTTTTTCGGCAGCGTGGGGTGAGGGAATCAGCACAATTCAAGCAGTTGCAAAGCAACTAAAGTTTGATGCGTCGTTCTTTGCGTTGCTTAGCGACAAGGATATCCCATTTGCTTTTGATGGGTGCCTAGCCGGACTGGACGAAGACGTTGTTGCTGCGTTCAAAATGAAGTGTGAACGTGTCGGACGAGGAATTATTCACACGTTGAATGAAGCTGACCCGAGAGTTGCGACCAAGATGGACGAACGAATGCTGGGGTACGGCAATCGCGCGATGCTACTGGCGTCACCCTTCAACGTGCCGACGCAGACGATGACCTTGTTCTGGGGGAATGGCCGGGTTGAAGGCGTGCATTGGTCAGCGTTGCTGACGCGACGAAAGAAGAAGTGATGCCGCTGAGGCCAACTACTCCGCCGCCCTTGCCAACGTCGGCTTTCCTACTGCACCCGCCTTCGCGAACTGCAGAACGCCGTCTTCGATCGGTGCTTGACGCATTTCTTTGATGTCGGTGAAGTAGTTTTGGTTTTGGCGCCAGGGGGCCTCTGGGCCTTGTTTGGGTGTGACTGTGAGGGCGCGTTGGACGTAGCCGCTTGAGAAGTCCAGCATCGGGTCCGCCTTCATTGCCGGATCTGCCGGGCGGGCGGTGACGATGGGGGTTTCTTTTTCGTCCATCTTGTTCAGGACGCGCGTCACCCATTCGCAGACGAGGTCGGCGCGTAGCGTCCAGCTGGCGTTGGTGTAGCCGAAGACAAACGCCAAGTTCGGAACGTTCGACAGCATCATGCCTTTGTAGGCGAACGTCTTGCCCGGATCGACGGGCGCGCCGTCGACCACGATTTGCGCGCCACCCAGCATCTGCACATGCAAGCCGGTTGCGGTCACGATGATGTCGGCTTCGAGTTCCTTGCCGCTTTTGAGTTTGATGCCCTTCGCGGTGAACGCGTCGATGTGGTCGGTGACGACGCTCGCCCTGCCGTCCTTGATCGCGTTGAACATGTCGGCGTCGGGCACGAGGCAGAGGCGCTGATCCCAGGGATTGTAGCTCGGCGTGAAATGGGTTTTTACGTCGTAGTTTTCAGGGAGAAGGTCGGCCACGCCTTTGATCAGGCGCTCGGCCGTTTGTTGCGGCTTCTTGCGCGCGAGGCCAAAGAAGAAGCGCTGCAGCACAATGTTGCGCCAGCGCGGGATCATGTAAGCCCAACTCGCCGGCAGAAACTTGCGCAGCGTGTTCGCGAGCCAATCCTTCTCTGGCATCGAGACATAGTAGGTGGGCGAGCGCTGCAGCATCGTCACGTGGGCTGCGGTCTTTGCCATGTTCGGAAGCAACGTCACCGCGGTCGCGCCGGAGCCGATGATGACGACGCGTTTGCCGGCGTAGTTCAGGTCTTCCGGCCAGTGCTGCGGGTGGATGATCTGACCTTTGAAGTTCTCGCGGCCTTTGAACTCCGGCGTGTAGCCCGCGCTGTAGCGGTAGTAGCCGGCGCAGGAGAACAAGAAGTTCGCGGTGATGGCGAC